>SYIK01000006.1 GCA_005798905.1 Bacteroidota bacterium
CTATAGAAAATTGTATTTAGTAGCGATGGTTAAGCAGTTTTATAAAGAATTAATTTAATGACTTAAAAGAGTTAACATAAATAAAAGTGTCCTACCTTGTACCTCTGAAACAAAAATCCCTTACAAAATCATTGTAAGGGATTTTTGTTTCAGAGGTACAAGGTAGGACACTTTTATTTAGGTTAACTCTTTTAAGTCATTAAATTAATTCTTTATAAAACTGCTTAACCATCGCTACTAAATATAATTTTCTATAGATTAAATAAAAGAAAATCTGGACGTAGTTATAGTTCGTCCAGCCAGACTTTGGCAGTCGAAATCCCCAAAAAAGCATTAACTTGTTAATAAACATATATTAAAAAATTATAAATTTTTTTGGTAGTAATATACATTATTATATATTTGAAAATAGTTTATATTCGAAAGTTCGGATATAGTTGGGTTTTTTATGTGATGAAACCTTTCGAAATTTTGAATATCGATATAAACAATATTTATCTGGAAATGCTTATTATTCAACCAAAACAATACAAATTATGTATTTAGCTTTTCTTTCTAAATCCTTCTTCAAACAAGGCGGGTTTTTATCAAAACCGATTCGGATTATGAAACTTGCTACATTTTTATTAATCGCTGGTTCTATCCAGGTTAGTGCAAATGTTATGGAAGTTAACGCATCGCCACTGTTTGAAAAAACAGCCATTGAGATAACTGGTAGAGTTACTTCAAGTTCTGGCGAACCTTTAGTTAGCGCATCAATTACTGTTAAAGGCAGTAAGACTGGGGTGGTAACTGATGCAGGTGGTTATTTTTCAATTACTGTTCCAGACGATGCAGTATTGATAATAAGCTCTGTTGGTTATGAACCTCAGGAAGTTTCTGTAAAAGGGAAAAAAGTGATTAATGTATCACTTCAGTTATCTGAAAATGTTCAAGATGCTGTAGTAGTAATTGGTTATGGTACAGCAAGTAAAAGAGATTTGACGGGTTCAATTGTAAAATTGAGCGGAAAAGAAGTGTCAGATAAACCCAATATTAATCCTGTGGCTTCTTTACAAGGAAAAGTTACCGGATTAACTGTTGTGAATTCTGGTACACCTGGGCAAGAGCCAGATATTCGGATAAGAGGAACAAATAGTCTTGGTGGTGTAAGACCTCTTTATCTTGTTGATGGCATTTTTAATGATAATGTTGGATTTTTAAATCCTAATGATATTGAATCTATAGAAGTATTAAAAGATCCTTCTTCTCTCGCTATTTTTGGTGTTCGTGGTGCGAATGGAGTTATTGCCATTACTACAAAAAAAGCAAAACAAGGTCAAGTAAATATAAATTTCAATACAACATATAGTTCAAAAAAATTAGTTGATAAAATAGCAATGGTGAATGCAGCTGAGTTTAAGACACTTTTTGAGGAAGAACAAACAAATCTTGGTATTACTGGTGCTGAACGGTTTAATTTTACTCCATGGACAGGTAATACTGATTGGGTTGATGAAATGACAAGGACTGGGCTTATGGTTTCAAACAATCTTAGCGTATCTACAGCTACTGAAAGAAATAAATTCTATTTTGGCTTTGGACATACAAATGAAGAAGGCGTTATCAAACATCAACAGCTTCGTAAATGGACACTAAGCCTGAATGATGAAGTAAAAGTTGGTAAAAATGTAAAAATAGGATTTACATTAAATGGATCAAGTCAAAAAAATCCTTTCAGTTGGGCAAATGGTTTATTGTTTACTGCTCGCCGAGTTTTGCCAATTACTCCAGTATATGATGAGGCACATGGCGCATACAACAATCTTGCAAAACAATCAAGTGAAATGGTAAATCCTGTTTGGGAACTTGAACACAATTGGGATAAGCAATTGTCTTATGAAAATAGAATGGTTGGAAGTATTTTTACCGAAATCAACTTTCTTAATTATTTCAATTTCAGGTCTACACTTTATGCCGATATGTCAAATATAGAAAGTCGTTCTTATACGCCTATCGACAGCCTTTATGATTTAGCTGATAATAAAACATTTTATCATGCAAGCTATAACAAGACTAGTGTATCTCAAAGTAATATGAGATATAATAAATTTCAGCAAGATCATATTTTAACATTTAAGAAAAACTTTAATGATCATGGCCTATCAGCAATAGGAGGATTTACTACTTACTATAATGATTATCATGGATTATTCGCATCTGTAAAGCAATCGCAAACAGGTTTGCCAATCCCAAACAATAAGCGATTTTGGTATATTGATAATGGTTTTGGAGATAAGTCGACCAAAATTTCTTCTTCAGGCCAATGGGAAAAGGCAACAGTTTCTAGCTTATTCCGGTTATTATATAATTACAAAGGAAAATATATGCTGAATGCATCTTACCGCCGTGATTTATCTTCAGCATGGAGGCAAGATTATGGTAACCAAGGGCAAAATTTTTATGCAGTTGGTGCAGCTTGGGATATCAGCAAGGAAGACTTTTTTAAAGATCAAGATGTGTTTGATTACGTGAAACTTAAGGGAAGTGTAGGTCTTTTGGGAGTTCAAAATACTTATGGATTTGATTATCCCGCATATCCTGCTTTATCTACCAATTCAAGTGCTGTTTTTGGAAATTTAATTGTTCCTGTATACAACGAAACTTATTTAGCAGATAAGAACTTGCATTGGGAAACAGTTAACGGAAAAGAAATTGGTGTTGAATTTGATATGTTTAAGAGAAGTCTACATGGTGAAATTAGTTATTATCATAAAACAACAAATGACCTAATAGCATTAATTAATGCAGGAGGTGGTCGTTCTACGCTAACAAATATTGGCAAAATGAGGAACGAAGGTGTTGAAATTCTTGTAGGCTACAATAAGCAGGTTTCAAAAGATTTCAACCTAAGCGTTACTGGAAACATCACTACTTTCAAGAATTTGTTTGATGAATCAACTTTTCAATCAGGGTTTGATGAGCAGCGTGCAAACAGAACTGTAGCTGGGTATCCTATTGGTTCTTTCTGGGGGTATATAGTAGAAGGAGTATATCAGAGTTATGCAGATAAACTAGCTTCTCCAGTAATGAATTTGGGAAACAGTTATGGTCCTGGAGATTTGAAATATAAAGATGTAAATGGAGATGGGGTTATTACTACAGATGACAGAACTGTAATTGGAAATCCAACACCTGATTATACGTACGGAGGTAACATTTCATTTAAATATAAAAGACTTGATTTTGGCGTTGATTTGCAAGGCGTATATGGTAATGAAGTTTACAGATATTGGGGTAGTTCTGAATTGCCTTACACAAAGTTCAACTATGGAAAATTTAAGATGGATCGCTGGCATGGTGAAGGAACATCTAACTGGGAGCCAATCTTAGGAGATAATCATACAACCAACAGACTTCCTTCAACTTATGGAATTGAAGATGGTAGTTATTTCCGTATCAGAAATCTACAGATTGGGTATAGTTTCAATTCTGGAGTTTTGAATAAAGCTCATATAAAAAGTATGAGGGCGTTTTTGAATATTCAAAATTTAAAAACATGGAAAAATAATTCAGGATACTCACCTGATTTTGGAGGTTCTCCAACAAGCTTTGGAATTGATGATGGAACAAACCCTGTACCTAAAGTAATTTCTGCTGGTATTAATATTAATTTCTAAAACCATAAAAAAAAATAAAAATGAACAAATATTTTAAAAGTTGGATTATCCTGATTATAGCCGTACCGTTGTTGGCAACTATGTCAGGTGGCTGTAAGAAGTTTCTTGATAGGAAACCTTTACAGGCTTCTTTAGAAGATTTGAATCAAGGTGGTGTTGAAGGCCTTGTATTTGGATTGTATGGCGCATTTCTTGATCGAAATGGCTCTTACCATGCATTCAGTAGTATCCCTTGGTTTGCCTTAAATTCTTTTCGTGGCGATGATGCAATGAAAGGAAGTAGTGCTGCAGACGGAGCCGATTGGGGGGTAGTATATGATGAATTTCAATATCAGAAATCTCACTGGTCTTCTTCTATCTATTGGGATCAGCATTATAATTTAATCAACAAAGCTAATACAGCTATACAAACTGCCGATTCGCTTGGACTTAACGATCCAGCTTCAGTAATAAATGTTGCAGAAGCTAAATTTTTCAGAGCATTGGCCTATTTTGACTTAGTAAGAGTGTTTGGTGAAGTTCCTAAAATTGATTTTAGAGTTTATACTCCAAATGATTCCAAAAAACCAAAAGCAACAGTACCTCAAATATGGGCATTGATTGATGCGGATTTAACTGCAGGTATAACAAATCTTCCAGCAAACTGGAACAATCCATTAGGGAACAGTCGTTTCCCAGGCCGATTAACTAAATATACAGCAATGGCGCTTCAAGCAAAAGCCATGTTATATAGGAAAAATTGGGGAGGAGCACTAAGTCTTTGTCAGCAAATAATAAGCTCAGGTAATTATCAACTTTTATCAAGTTATAGTACAAATTTTAAAGTTGCTGGTGAAAACGGAAAAGAATCATTGTTTGAAATACAAGCTGATTTAGGAGCTAATGGAGTTCCGTATAATGGTCATGAATTTGGAGTAGAACAAGGTGTAAGAGGTTCTGGTGATTGGGATTTGGGCTGGGGTTGGAATGTACCAGAAATTGGACAGGAAGCTTCATATGAAACAGGTGATGCAAGAAGAGCTGCTACTATTCTTTATTCAGGGCAGGATGACGGATATGGTAAAACCGTTCCGGCATTTCCAACGGTGCCGAGATATTTCTGGAACAAAAAAGTTTATCCAGAACCAAGTATGCAGACATTTACTGGGAAAAAGAAAAATGAATGGCTCAACCATGTCTTGATTCGCTATGCAGATGTATTGCTTATGGCAGCAGAAGCAGCAAATGAGCTTTCAAATCAAGCAAGTGCAATAACATGGACAAATTTAGTTCGTAGTAGAGCTGGTCTTCCAAATCTAACATTCTCTACACAGGCACAACTAAGAGATGATATTAAAAAAGAAAGAAGGTCAGAGTTTGCTATGGAAGGTGAAAGGTTCTTTGATTTAGTAAGATGGGACGATGCTATTTCAGTATTAGGTGGTAGAGGTTATACTCCTTGTCATAAATACTATCCGCTTCCACAGTCAGCAATTGACTTTGCTGGAAGTAGTGTTTTAATACAAAATCCTTGTTGGTAAAAACAAATAAAATAAACTTACATGAAAAATAATTTAATTAAAAAAATAAGTTTTGCAGCTTTCATCTTAATATTCGCAGTGTCTTGTCAAAAAATGAATAGGCCTGCATTGGGTGATTACCCAAAAGATAGTAACCCTCCAGGAGGACCATTAAAGTTTTACGCAGCATTTAATGGTACATCTTCTGATCCATTAAGAAATGCTGTTGATAGTGTAAAGGCAAATTTTGCTGCTAGCAATCCACTAGCAATTATAAATGGTATTTCCGGAAAAGGAGTTCAGGGAAAGCTTGATAAAGCAATAAAATATTCATCAGCAAACGATTGGGCAAATTCTACCAGCATGACAATTGCTTTCTGGCTAAAAAATACTCCTTGGTCTGGAGGTCCTGGATTTGTATTTAATCTTACAATGAAGGATCATTGGGCAAACGGTGTTGCTTGGATGCTTATTGAAGACCAAGGACAGAGCAGTACATCATCTGCCGCAGTAAAATTTGTACTGCAGGATCAGTGGTTCGAATTTGTAGGCCCCAATATTTTTAATAAGCCATTGCTTGATGGTAATTGGCATCATTTAGCTATTGCTTATGATGAAGCAACATCAAAGCTTACTTATTATTTCGATGGACAAGCACTTACAGGTCTTGCTGCAAATCTGACTAATGTTAAAAACAACGGTAATCCAAGAGGTAAATTAAACTTAAAAGCAAGCGATGGAAGCGCAGGTCAATTTGTTTTTGGAGGATGGAACAAACATGCCGGTATTAGTGGTCCTGGGGATGGCTGGATTCAAGGTTTTAATGGAGGTTTAGATCAGTTGAGACTTTATGGAAAAGCCTTGAGTTCATCAGAGGTACTAGCTTTATATAATAGTAAATTATAGATGAATGATCATCGATTATTAACAATAATAACAAATCGTTAAAAGAAAAGGGCTGAACAAATTTGTTTCAGCCCTTTTTTTAATTATAAATAATTTTTTATGCGGTTTAAATCTCAGGTGATTGTTATACTTATTCTCGTTCTTAGTATTTCTTGTAATATAGGTAAGGAAAGTAAGTTCAAGAGTTTATCTTCTTCCAGTACCAATATTAATTTTGTAAATAAGCCAGAGTCTCATAAACTATTTAACATTCTATACTACCTCTATTACTACAATGGTGGTGGAGTAGCTACTGGTGATATAAACAATGATGGACTTACAGACTTATTTTTCACAGCTAATAACAAAGGTGGAAATAAATTGTATCTAAATAAAGGAGATTTCAAATTTGAAGATATTACAGAAAAAGCAGGTGTGTCAGGTAACTCGGACTGGTGCAGTGGAGTAACAATGACTGATATTAATGGCGATGGCTTTCTTGATATTTATGTTTCCGTTGTTGCTGGTTCATGGGAATTAAAGGGACACAATGAATTATACATTAATAATGGCAACAATACATTTGTAGAAAAATCAGTCGAATATGGGTTAGATATTTCAGGACTATCTACACAAGCAGCCTTTTTTGATTATGATCATGATGGTGATCTTGATTGTTATATTCTCCGGCACTCCAAAAAACCGCATGCCAATATTGTGGACACATCAAACAGAAGAAATATAGACTCTCTGGCAGGCGATAAACTATTTCGAAACGAACTTAATAATGGTAGAAAAAAATTTACAGATGTTTCAACCTCGGCGGGAATTTATCAAAGCAGTCTCGGGTATGGGCTTGGCATCGCCATTGCAGACCTTAACAACGATGGATGGGAAGATATTTATATTGGTAATGATTTTCATGAAAATGATTACTACTATGTAAATAAAGGAGATGGAATTTTTAAAGAAAGTAGTGCTGACCACTTTAGGCATTACAGCCGCTTTAGCATGGGAAATGACATTGCCGATTATAACAACGACGGGCAATTAGATTTGGTAACAGTTGACATGCTTCCTCCAGATGAAAAGGTTTTGAAAACCTATGGGAGCGATGAAAATCCTGATATTTATAAAGTAAAACTTGAAATTCAGGGGTATCAGAAGCAATATTCAAAAAATAGTCTTCAGCGAAACAATGGAAGCGGAATTAGTTTTAGCGAAACATCACTGATGAGTGGTGTTTCAGCTACTGACTGGAGTTGGGCACCCTTGTTTGCCGATTTTGACAATGACTCTAAAAAAGATTTGTTTATTAGCAGCGGAATAGTGAAAAGGCCCGTTGATTTGGATTATATTCGGTTTGTTTCTGATCTTGAAATGAAAAAAGAATTCAATAGCTCCGATGAATATGACCAGGAAACTATTGATGCAATGCCTGATGGTGCTTCTAACCCCTTTCTTTTTAAAGGAGACGGAAAATTTTCTTTTACAGATGTGAGTAAAGAATGGGGAACTGAAAAATTGAAAGGATATTTTAATGGAGCGGCTTATGCCGACTTAGATAATGATGGCGACCTTGATATTGTAATGAATTCCTTGAATGCAGAGGCTGTTGTTTTAAAAAACACTTCCCCTGTATCAAATTATCTTCAGATTTCTTTTCTTGGGGATAGTTTCAACAGGTTTGGTATTGGTGCAAAAATGTACTTATTTACAGAAGGGAAACTGCAATACCAACAGTTGATGTTAACAAGAGGGTTTGAATCTTCTGTTGAGCCACGCCTTCATTTTGGATTAGCCGAGCAGAAAATTGTTGACAGTATTTTAATAGTTTGGCCTGATCAGCAGTATCAGTTGATTAAAAACATAGCAGCTGGCAAGCAATTAAATGTTAAAAAAAGTCAGTCAGCGGGAAAATTTATTTATTCAGAATGGTTTAAATCAAAGCAAGAAATATTTCAGCAAATAAATTTATCTGACTGGAAGCATATTGAAAATGATTTTCTTGATTATAATGTGCAATATCTGATACCACATATGCAATCTACACGTGGTCCAAAAATAGCTGTGGCGGATATTAATGGCGATGGATTGGATGATATGTATGTTTGTGGTGCTAAAGACCAACCAGGAGCATTATTGATACAACAGCGTAGTGGCAATTTTTTACAAACTAATAAAGCATTATTAAAGGAGTTTGCAGAGAGTGAAGATGTGGATGCTATTTTCTTTGATGCGAACAATGATAAATATCCTGACCTATTGGTGGTTAGCGGAGGAAATGAAGTGCTTGAAAGTAGTAAACAAGGCCTTGATAGATTGTATTTGAATGATGGGAAAGGAAATTTTACAAAAGCAGAAGCTCCATTTTCCAACCAGTTTGAAAGCAAATCATGCGTAGCGGTAAGTGACTTTGATAAAGATGGAGATAACGATTTTTTCATTGGCAATCTTAGTAATCAAACTTCTTATGGCACTCCAGTTCACTCTTATTTTTATATAAATAGAGGCAATGGAAAATTTGATATGGCAGAAAGAAAAACCATTTTTCTGCAATCGATAGGAATGGTAACGTCCGCTGCTTTTGCCGACGTTGACAATAACACTTGGCCCGATCTTATTATTACTGGAGAATTTATGCCAGTGAAGATATTTTTGAATAAGCAAGGAGTTTTTAATGAGACTTCAATAGCCAATTCTACAGGCCTCTGGCAAAGTATTCATACCGCCGATGTAAATGGCGATGGACATACAGATATACTTGCCGGAAACTGGGGGCATAATAATAAACTGTGGAGTGGCAAAAATGGTCCTGTAAAACTTTATGTAAAAGATTTTGATAATAATGGTTCAATTGAGCAAGTTCTTTGTTATACAATGAACGGAAAGGAATATACATTTCTTGCAAAGGATGAACTGGAAAGGTCGTTGCCAGTATTAAAAAAAGCGTATTTAAAATACAGCGATGTGGCAGGAAAAACCGTGCAGTACATGTTTTATGATCTGTTCAAAAATTATGCTGAACTGAAAGCCGAAACACTAAGTTCATCATGCTTCTTTAATGACGGCAAAGGAAATTTTTTAAGAATTGATCTTCCACAGGAATTACAACTTGCGCCGGTAATGACCTTTGCTTCGGCTGATAATGTGAAAAAAGGTTCATTTATTGCTGCAGGGAATTTTTATGGAGTAATACCATATGAAGGTAGGTATGACGCACTGCAGCCAACTATTTTTTCTTATAACTCAACAACAAATAAATTTGATTCAGAATTTAATATTACATCCTTTGATGGCGAAGCAAGGGATATTAAATGGTTAAATAAGGCTGGAGGAAATAAAATAATGGCAATAGCAAGGAATAACAATACGTTACAGTTTTATAAGATTAATGAATAAAATCATGCGTTGCTACTGATATGGAGAATATCTTTGCGCAAGAAGTAATTAAAATTGTTTTATCATAGTCAAATTATATTTATGAAAAAAATTTATACGATATTCCTGTTGTTTCTAACTATAGCAGGTTGTAATGAAAAGAAGGATTCATATTCAAATATATTTAACGATTCAAGTTTGTTTTCCAAAACTGTGAAAGAACTAAACTATGTGGTAATGCAGAACAACTTTCCTCCAATCATAGCTAGTCGAAATTATACTTATGCCTGCATTGCTGCTTACGAAGTAGTAGCTATTGGCGATAGTAGGTTTCAATCATTGGCGGGGCAAATAAAACATTTATCAGCCATTCCTCAACAGGATACTTCAAATGTGAATTTTCAATTAGCGGCAATATTAGCTTTCTGTAAAACTGGCGAAGCTGTAACGTTCCCAGAAGGGAGTATGAAAGATTACAGGACAGAAATTGACTCACTTGTTGAATTATCTGGCATGTCTTCTGATATAAAAAAAGCAACTAGGCAATTGGCCGATTCAGTAGCCAATCATATTCTTCGCTGGAGTAAAAAAGATAATTATGCCCAAACTCGCACAGCAGAAAAATTTCATATTAGACAAGAAGAAGGAAGATGGATTCCCACACCACCGGCTTATGCACAGGCATTGGAACCGCACTGGAATGAGATAAGACCCATGGTAATGGATAGTGGTAGCCAGTTTATACCTCCAAGACCTCCGAAGTTTGATATGAAAAATAAAAATAGTGAATTTTATAAATGGGTAATGGAGGTTAAAAATGCAGGTGATAATCTCACTGATGAACAAAAACATATTGCTGAATTTTGGGATGACCTTGGAAACCGGACTATTGTGGAAGGCCATGTGATGTTTACATTCAAAAAATTTTCACCGCCAGGTCATTGGATGAACATTGTAGGTATTGCATGCAAAAAAGCTAATGCTGATTTTTCAAACACTGTGTACGCTTATGCAAAAACTGCCATTGCATCTTTTGATGCATTTATTCAGTGTTGGGATGAAAAGTTCCGGAGCAATCTGCTTCGACCAGAAACGGCCATTAATAAATATATTGACCCCAATTGGAGGCCCTATCTTCAGACTCCGCCTTTCCCAGAATATACATGTGGACATAGTACTGTTTCTTCGTCAGCGGCAGAGGCCCTTACCAATGTTTTTGGCGATAATTTTGCTTATATAGATAATTCTGAACTTGAGTTTGGTATAGCAAACCGATCTTTCAGTTCGTTTCGCCAAGCAGCCCTTGAAAATAATTGGGCTAGATTTTATGGAGGTATTCATTATCATGGATCCTGTATTGTTAGCACTGAATATGGGAAGAAAGTTGGAGATCTTGTAAACGAACGATTAAAAATGAAAAAATAAACTGCTTTAAAATTAGCAGTATACTGGTTTTGATTTTTTTTATGCAACGATTGTTCAAAAAAGAATAAAATTGGCAGTCAAACAAAATCAGTCATCTCTGTTACAAAAGCAAACTGATTATTGAATAATGAAAAACAGAGACATGAGAATAAAATTTCAGAAAAAATGTCTATTAATGGGAATGACTTTTTTTGCTGTCTTTATTTTCATTAGTGCAAATTGCAATAAAGAGAAATATCCAACACCTCCTCCGCCACCGTCTGCAAGTTTCTCAATATCCGATTGGTCGGTTGATGGGATTTCAGGGAAAACAGAATATAAAGGGACAGAACTTTTACCTCTGATAAGATTATCATTTCCCCTCCCTATAAATAGGAGCTCAGCTGTTTCTAAAATAAGTTTTTTTGGGAATGCCAATGTAAACTTTACATACCAGAATGGGGATAGTGTGATAATACTGCAGCCTACATCTCCACTGATGAACCTTGCTAGGTATAGTGTGTTTGTTGATACTGGTTTATTGTCTGTTAATGGAGGAAAATTACACAGCCAGGTAACTATAAAGCTGCTGACTCAATTAGATACTTCAGATAAATTCCCCATAATAAGCGATAACCAACTACTTGATAAAGTGCAGCAGCAAACATTCAAATATTTTTGGGATTATGGTCATCCTGTTAGTGGTCTTGCTAGAGAAAGAAGCAATGCTACATCCGAAACGATTACATCGGGAGGCTCAGGTTTTGGTATTATGGCAATACCAGTTGCAATTAGCCGAAATTTTATTACTAGAGCTAGTGGCTTACAAAGAATGCAAACCATTGTTTCATTTTTAAAAA
Organism: Bacteroidota bacterium; assembly: GCA_005798905.1. Classification (GTDB taxonomy): domain Bacteria; phylum Bacteroidota; class Bacteroidia; order Chitinophagales; family Chitinophagaceae; genus VBAS01. Next base: position 11,689 of record SYIK01000006.1, read on the forward strand.
ACACAGCACAAAAATTTCACGGAGCTTTTCCGCACTGGCTAAATGGTACCACAGGTGCGGTTATTCCTTTTAGTACTTATGATAATGGAGCGGATTTAGTTGAAACTTCTTACTTGATGGCGGGCCTGCTAACTGCAAGGCAATATTTCAATGGTGCCGATGCTATAGAAACTGCTTTAAGAGCTGATATAAATTCAATTTGGAATGCTGTAGAGTGGAGCTGGTTTCGACAAAATAATCAAAATGTTTTATATTGGCACTGGAGCTCCAACTATGGATGGCAAATGAATCATAAAATACAAGGATGGAATGAATGTCTTATTACTTACATCATGGCTGCGTCGTCCACCACATATGGTATTCCGCAGGTTGTATATAAAGAGGGGTTTGCTAGAAATGGGAGTATGCAAAATGGAAGCACTTATTATGGCTACTCGTTGCCGCTTGGTCCTTCATACGGAGGTCCCCTATTTTGGGCACACTATTCATTTCTTGGGATTAATCCAAACGGCCTTAATGATACTTATGCCAATTATCAAATACAGGTAACCAATCATACTAAAATAAATTACCAATACTGCAAAGTGAATTCTGCCAATTGGTATGGATATAGCAGTAAATGTTGGGGGCTAACTGCAAGCGATGTGCCTGGCGGTTATAATGCCAATGAACCTAATAATGATATTGGTGTTATTTCGCCCACTGCAGCATTATCATCATTCCCGTATACCCCTGCAGAAAGTATGGACGCATTGAAATTTTTCTATTATAAATTAGGGAATAAAATCTGGGGACCTTATGGTTTTTATGATGCATTCAAATTAAATGATCCTTGGGTGGCCGATTCTTATTTAGCTATTGACCAAGGGCCAATTATAATTATGATAGAAAACTATCGGAGCGGATTAGTATGGAATTTACTGACTAGTTGCCCGGAGGTGAAGAATGGTATGAAAAATGTTTTAGGGTTTACAGCACCTTATTTATGATAAAAAAATTAAAATGATCTTGACCAGAAAAACAATCGTTCTATTTTTTATATTGACAACATTTTCAGTTCATCAACTATTAGCGCAGGAAAGAACCTATTGTAATCCAATTAATATTGATTATGGGTTTACCCCAATCCCTAATTTCACTCAGTGGGGAAAGCATCGAGCTACAGCCGATCCTGTAATTGTAAATTATAAAGGAGAGTATTATTTATTTAGCACCAATCAATGGGGATATTGGTGGAGTAGTGATATGAGTAAATGGAATTTTGTTTCTAGGAAATTTTTGCGACAATGGAATGGATATATATATGATGAACTCTGTGCACCTGCTGTTGGAATTGTTGGAGATACCATGCTTGTATTTGGCTCTACTTACACAAGAAAATTTACTTTATGGATGAGCACCAATCCAAAAGCGAATGATTGGAAACCGCTTATTGACAGTTTTGATATTGGTGGCTGGGACCCAGCATTTTTCACAGACGATGATGGCCGCTTTTATATGTATAATGGAAGCAGCAATGTATTTCCAGTGTATGGTGTGGAACTTAACAGAAAAACATTTCAACCTATTGGTACAAGGATGCCTATGCACTACCTGCAAAGTTGGCGCTATGGCTGGCAGCGTTTTGGTGAACACATGGATAACACATTTCTTGACCCCTTTATGGAGGGAGCATGGATGACCAAGCATAATGGTAAATATTATTTTCAATATGGGGCGCCTGGTACAGAATTCAGCGGTTATGCAGATGGTGTAGTAGTGGGAAGTAAACCTTTGTTTGACGGGATAGAAACATTCTCTCAATCAGATCCATTGAGTATGAAAGCGGGTGGTTTTGCAAAAGGGGCAGGGCATGGTGCAACATTTAAAGATAATTATGGTAACTATTGGCATACGAGTACAATTATACTTTCTGTAAAAAATAATTTCGAACGGCGTATCGGTATTTGGCCAGCAGGATTTGATAATGATGCTGTGATGTGGTGTAATACTTCTTTTGGTGATTATCCGCATTGGTTGCCAGCACAAAATTATTATCAACTTCCTTATAAAAGCAACTTGATAAATGAAGGAGAAAAGACTTTTACGGGCTGGATGCTTTTGAACTATAAAAAACCAATCTCTGTTTCATCCACATTGGGAAGTTATTATGCCAATAATGCAAATGATGAAAGCATGAAAACATATTGGAGTGCTTCTACTGGAGATAAAGGCGAGTGGATTCAATCTGATTTGGGAAATTTATCTGTCGTGAATGCTTTACAAATAAATTATGCTGATCAAGATGTTGAATTTTTGGGTAAGCAAACCAATATTTATCATCAGTATAAATTATATTATTCCTTAGATGGGAAAAAATGGGATTTGTTAATTGATAAAAGTAATAACAAAACAGATATTCCACATGATTATGTTGAATTAGAAAAACCAGTTCAGGCGAGATTTATCAAACTGGAAAACATTCATATGCCAACTGGTAAATTTGCTATTAGTGGCTTGAGAGTTTTTGGGAATGGAAATGGATTTAAGCCCGAGGCTGTAAAATCATTTATGGTACTACGTTCCGAAAAAGATAAACGTAGTGCTTGGATACGCTGGGGCCAAGTGGATAATGCGTATGCGTATAATATTTACTATGGCATTGCACCAGATAAACTATATAACTGTGTAATGGTGTATGATTTGAACGAATACTGGTTTAAAGCGATGGATAGTCAAAAGATATATTATTTCACAATTGAAGCTATTAATGAAAACGGTGTTTCAGAAAAAACTAAAACAATAAAAGTTGAATAAGTATTGCTTTAGAACTGTAATCTTTTTATTGTTTGTAGTTTCATTTGCAACTGTGCAAGCCCAGCCCTTTGTTAATGAAATTGCTGCATTTAAAAGGCAGGATTCTATTTCGGTTCCTCCAAAAAATGCAATTCTTTTTGTAGGAAGTTCATCATTTACTAAGTGGACTGATGTTCAAGACTATTTCCCCAATCATAAGATCATCAATCGTGGTTTTGGAGGCTCATCCTTGCTAGATGTAATTTGCTATGCTAACATTATTATTTTTCCCTATCAGCCGAAACAAATAATCATTTACTGTGGCGAAAATGATTTTGCTGAAAACAATAATTTATATCCGTCGCAGGTGCTTGAACGGTTTAAGCAGTTGTTTTCATTAATCCGGCACCGGTATGAAAAAGTGCCTATCGCTTATATATCTATGAAACCAAGCCCAAACCGGAGAAACTTGATGCCTAAATTTAATGTGGCCAATGTGATGATAAAAGAATTTTTAAAAAATGAAAAGCGGACAATTTTTATAGATGTGTATCATGCCATGCTGAAAGAAGACGGGACACCTGCAGAAGATCTTTTTATAGAAGATAAATTACACATGAATGAAAAAGGGTATGTTGTTTGGCAAAAACTAATAAAACCAGTATTAAAAAAATAGGAGATGAAGAGAATATTAATTCCATTGCCAGATAAAGATTTTGACATCACCGAGGTTGCTGTACCGTGGAAATTGTTTTCACAGGAAAACTATGCTATCACATTTGCAACAGAAAATGGGAATAGAGCCTTTTGCGACCCGAAGTTGATTACGGGTATTATTTTTGGGAAGTTAGGTGCAGAAAAAAAAGTAATTGGGTTTTACAGGGAGATGGAACAAGCAAAAGAATTTTTATATCCAATTAAATACAGTGATATACAACCTGAAAATTTTGATGCATTGGTATTACCCGGTGGCCATGCACAGGGAATGAAACAATATCTTGAAAGTAAAATATTACAAGAACAAGTATTAAAGTTTTTCAAGTTAAACAAAATTATTGGAAGCATTTGTCATGGAAGTATTGTATTGGCAAGAACCATTGACCCAGTTACTGGGAAAAGTGTTGTGTACAATAGAAAACTCACAGGGTTAACAAAATTTCTCGAAAGCATTGCTTATTATCTTACATTTTGGAAATTAGGAAAGTATTACCGTACATACTCAGAATATGTCCAGGATGAAGTAAAGAGTTTTTTGTACGATAAAAGAAATTTTAAAACTGGTGGCAATCAGTTTAAACCCTACACATGTGTAGATGAAAACTTAGTTACAGCCCGTTGGCCAAAAGATGCATACTTGTTTGCAGAAACAATTATTAAAAAACTAAAATTTAAAACTCAATAGTCATGGTAAGAAAAATTCTATTTTGTATATTTTCTTTTGTAGTACTGAATGTAAATGCACAGAATGCAAAAATGAAAACATTCATTGATGTACTGATGAAAAAAATGACCTTGGAGGAAAAGATAGGTCAATTGAATTTACTTACACCAGGTGGCGGTATTGTCACTGGAGCAGTAGTAAGTAAGGATGTGGAGACTAAGATTTCAAATGGTCAGGTAGGAGGTTTGTTTGGTGTAATAGGTGAATCAAAAATACGACAAGCACAGGAATTAGCAGTAACTACCAGCCGTTTGAAAATTCCACTTATGTTTGGTTCTGATGTGATACATGGATATAAAACTACTTTTCCAATTCCGCTTGGCCTTTCCTGCAGCTGGGATATGCAAATGATAGAACGCAGTGCAAGAATAGCTGCTACTGAGGCTACAGCAGATGGGTTGAACTGGGCTTTTTCTCCAATGGTGGATATAGCACGTGATCCTCGTTGGGGTCGAATTGCTGAAGGTGGTGGTGAGGACCCCTATCTTGGTTCACAGATAGCTAAAGCAATGATAACTGGGTACCAAAATGGGGATCTAAGCAAGGACAATACGTTGATGGCATGTGTTAAACATTTTGCACTATATGGAGCTGCTGAGGGTGGGCGTGATTATAATACAGTTGATATGAGTAGGGTGAGAATGTATAATGAGTATCTACCTCCTTACAAAGCAGCTGTGGATGCTGGTACAGGAAGTGTGATGAGTTCATTTAATGTTATTGATGGCATTCCTGCTACTGGAAATAAATGGTTATTAACAGATCTACTTAGGAAAGAATGGGGTTTTAAAGGGATGGTCGTTTCAGACTATACATCTGTAAATGAAATGATTGATCATGGTATGGGTGATTTACAGCAAGTTTCTGCACTGGCATTAAATGCAGGCCTAGACATGGATATGGTAGGGGAAGGATTTTTGACTACATTAAAAAAATCTCTTCAAGAAGGGAAGGTAAAATTGAAACAAATTGATGATGCTTGTAAAAGAATATTGGAAGCAAAATATAAATTGGGACTTTTTGATGACCCTTATAGGTACTGCAATGCAGAAAGGGCATTAAAGGAAATATTATCTTCTGACAAAAAAGTCGCAGCAAAGGAATTTGCTACAAACTCTTTTGTATTATTAAAGAATAGTAAAAATGTATTGCCTTTAAAAAAGTCAACAAACATTGCACTTATCGGGCCGCTGGCCAACGATAAAAGTAATATGCTTGGTACATGGGCTGTATCTGGTAATTCGGATTTTGCAATTCCTGTTTTGGAAGGGTTAAAAAATGCGACAGGTGGTGGCATTAATATTCTTTATGCTAAAGGAGCAAATATTTCAGATGATACAAGCATTGCCAAAAAAGTAAATGTATTTGGTACAAGGATAGACATTGACAAACGTAACCCACAGGAAATGATTGATGAAGCGACTAGCATTGCTGAACGTTCTGATGTTGTGGTTGTTGTGGTTGGTGAAGCATCCGAGATGAGCGGAGAATCTGCCAGTCGATCTTTGCTGCAAATTCCGTTGAGTCAGCAAAATCTTATTAAGGAATTAAAGAAAATCGGAAAACCATTAGTACTTGTCATTATGACGGGAAGGCCATTAACCCTTGGTATGGAAAATGAAATAGCGGATGCAATATTACTTACTTGGCATGCAGGACACGAGGCGGGCAATGCTATAGCAGATGTATTATTTGGTGATTTTAATCCTTCTGGTAAACTAACAACAAGTTTTCCAAAAAATGCAGGACAGGTGCCAATATATTACAATCATCTAAACACTGGGAGGCCTAATGCTGGAGATGAGTTTCAAAAATTTCGCAGTAATTATCTTGATGTGGAAAATAGCCCACTATTCCCTTTTGGTTATGGATTGAGTTATACTACATTTAATTATAGTGATTTAAAGTTGAGCGCAAATAAATTAAAACCTAATGAAACTTTAATGGCCAGTGTTACAGTTACTAATACCGGACATGTGTCGGGGAAAGAAACTGTACAATTATATATTAGAGATTTAGTGGGTAGCATTGCAAGGCCTGTAAAAGAATTAAAGGGATTTCAAAAAATAGATTTACAAGCTGGTGAAAGTAAAACAGTGTCTTTTGCTATTACAACGAATGATTTAAAATTTTATAACAATAATTTGAAATATGATTGGGAAGCCGGTGAATTTGAAATTATGATTGGCACTGATTCTAAAAATATAAATAAAGGAAAGGTGCAATGGATAAAATAACAAATTACATACTTTAACTATTATTTAGTATTCTATTTTTAAAATGAACAATCCTTTTATAAAAAAATAGCGTTACAGTATAATTAACTAGTATAAGAATATGAAAAGTTTTATTTTTTATTTTTTAAAGTCGCATTTATTTTACTTGTTATTAATACCTATTATCTCATGTAATAATTCCAAAGAACTAGTTTCTGCCAATGGCTGGAAATTAATTTGGAACGATGAATTTAGTAATAACGGGCTACCTGACAGTTTAAAGTGGGATTATGATGTTGGTGGGCATGGCTGGGGTAATAATGAAAAACAGTTTTATCTAAAAAAATCTTTAGATAACTCTTATGTTGCAGATGGGAGATTGCACATTGTTGCATTAAAAAGAGATTTTGAAAATTTACATTATACTTCTGCAAAGCTAATCACCTATAAAAAACTTGCACTTCAGTATGGAAAAATTGAAGTGATGGCTAAGTTGCCGCGTGGCAAAGGCAACTGGCCTGCCATTTGGATGCTCCCAGAAAGTTTGAAAAAAAATGAAGAACAATGGCCGCTTTGTGGTGAGATAGATATTATGGAACATGTGGGAAAGGATTCAAATGTTGTTCATACCTCTTTGCATACCGCTTTATATAACCATATCAATGGAACTCAGATTACCCATTTTGATACCCTGCAAAATGTGTTTGATACTTTTCATAAATACGGCGTAGAATGGACTGAAAAAGCAATTACATTTTTTATTGATGATAAATTATATTTTACTTCAGCAAAAGGTCAAGATGGCCGACTAACTAATAATGAGGGATGGCCTTTTGATAAGCCATATTACTTGATTCTGAATCTTGCAATTGGCGGTAATTGGGGAGGTGAAATAGATGACACAATTTTCCCCAATGAAATGCAGATAGACTTCGTAAGGGTTTATCAGAAAAACTAAATAATTAAATTTTTCAAAATATATTTATTCCTTAATATTGCAAAAATGAATTCAAGGACTTCTATAAATAGTTGGCGTTGCTGGTGGTTTTTGCCGGTGGGCCATTCCTATGGAAGTTTTTGGCGTTAATCGCCAATATAAATCTTTAGAGGGGTCTGCCGGTGTGATTGGCAGACCCCTCGTCATTTTATGACCTGCCCGAACCACACACCAGTCAATTTATTTATCTAATTTATTTAATTATTCTTAATATGAAAATTTATCTCGATAGTCGTGAAATGCCTTCACATTTTTATAATATAGTTGCTGATCTTACTAATCGTCCCCTTCCTCCATTACATCCTCAAACAAAAAAACCAGTTGGTCCGGCGGATTTAACACCACTTTTTCCGATGGAGCTGATTTTACAAGAAGTAAGTACGGCGCGAAAAATACCTATTCCTGAAACTGTTCGCGAAATATACTCACTCTTTCGTCCTAGTCCATTGGTAAGAGCTCTGCGATTTGAAAAAGCATTGGGCACTCGTTCCAAAATATTTTTCAAATATGAAGGAGGCAGTCCAAGTGGTTCACACAAAGCCAATACAGCCGTTGCACAAGCTTATTACAATAAGCAAGAGGGGGTAAAAAAAATTGTTACCGAAACTGGTGCTGGTCAATGGGGTACTGCATTGAGTTTTGCTTGTGCACAATTTGGACTTGAATGTGAGGTTTTCATGGTCAAAGGAAGTTATGACCAGAAACCTTATCGTCGTTCCATTATGCAAACCTTTGGGGCAACTGTGCATTCTTCACCAAGTAACCTAACACAAGCGGGACTAGAAGTTTTAAGGGAAGACCCTGATTCACTTGGCTCACTCGGAATTGCTATCAGTGAGGCTGTGGAAGTTGCAGTACAAGATCCTTCAACGCATTATGCTTTAGGAAGTGTTCTGAACCATGTCCTGCTACATCAAACAGTAATTGGACAAGAGGCAATGCTACAGTTTGAAAAAGTAAATGAATATCCCGATATAATAATTGCTCCGTTAGGGGGAGGGTCCAACTTTGCAGGTGTTTCATTTCCGTTCATAGGAGAAATGCTTCGTGGCGGGAAATCGGTGAGATCAATAGCAGTGGAACCTGCGTCTTGTCCAAAACTAACCCGAGGTGTATTTGGATATGACTTTGGAGACAAATCAGGGTATACTCCAATGCTTCCGATGTACAGTTTGGGGCATGATTTTATTCCACCAGGTATCCATGCAGGAGGATTACGATATCATGGGGCCAGTGCACTTTGTAGCCAATTGTTGAAAGACGGATTAATTGAAGCAAGTGCTATTCAGCAGATCGAATGTTTTGAAGCAGGATTGCTTTTTGCAAAAACGGAAGGAATAATTCCTGCACCCGAAGCTAATCATGCATTGGCACAAGTAGTGAGAGAAGCTAAGCAAGCAGATGAGGAGGGTAAGGAGAAAACTATTTTATTTAATCTTTGTGGTCACGGTCATTTTGATATGTCAGCCTATACAGATTTTATTCAAGGAAAACTTGTTGATCATGAGCTTGAGCAAGAGTTGCTTAGTAAATATGCTGCTAGTGTCTCAACTGATTTACTGAATCAAGGCTGAAAATTAAACTGCGTAAGGGGTAAAGACCTTACGCAGTTATTTTTCTTCTTCTACAATTTTACTTTAGAAGAGGAAATGTTTAGTTACATATAAAAATTTAATGAACTACTTTAATTTTTTTTTAGGCTTCACTTTAAAGTCAATATTTAATCCAAGCACATGAAATGTACGATTGTAGCTGGCTTTTGAGTAATCAGGGCGGTACATATAATAGATATCCAGCTTTACACCAGGTGCTATTTTCCGTTTGAAACCAATTGTATTTCGCCAATTGTCTATAATATTAGTTGCTCCAAACTCCATAACTGGTTCGGTGGATAAATATCCATCCCAGTTTTTAGTTAACTTATACGCAGTTTTCACGCGAGCTCGCCAGAAAGCTGATTTTTTATTGGCTCTAGTTGGGTCAAAAAAATCTTGGATGTTATTGAGTACTAGTATTCGAAATCCCAAATCAATTCGTTTTACTTTAGGAGAATATTCAGCTCCTCCCGAGAAACGATGGTAGGTGGTGTTTTCAACTTTAGCGAATCTATATTCTGCAACCAATTCTACTTGTTTAGAAACCAATTTAGCACCTGAAAAACTGATGTAAGATCCTTTATATGAAGCAAGATTGTTTTGAAATCTTGCTTGGTAACCTACTACGGTTGTCCATTTTTTGGGGAAATCAATTCCTAGCCCAACTCCGTACCATCCCTGTACATCTACTGGGTCTAAAGAGCTAGTTTGGGCGATTGAGAAAAAGGAGACGAAAAAAAATAAAGTAGATAAAAGTGTCGATTTCATATTGTATATATTGGTTTATTAATTAATGGTAGAATATCGTGATTCGTGCTGAGTCTTTTAACATATCTATTTTCCCAATTTCAATTCGGATTATTTCCAAACCAGTTCTTTCTTTAAGATCAGCAATTAATTCAGTTCGACGAGATGGTTGAATCAATTCTATTCGGTCATAAGATACTTCCTGCGACTGTAGTCGTTGTATTAACCAGTTACTTTCGAGTAGAGCCATTAAGATTACAACTATTGCACCTATCAGGCTTAATTCATCCCAGCCACCTTTGCTAATTGCCATGACTAGTCCTATGGCGATAACAATAAAAATGTAAGTCATGTCTTTTGCTGAAATATTTTCTGTTCGATATCGTAACATAGAAAAAACAGCAAAAAGACCAAAAGCTGCGCCCATGGTCATTTCTACTTTATTTAGCAGAAAAGTGATTAGAAAAATTACTACATTGAATGCAAAAAAAGTTAAAAATAGGTCGGTTTTTTTGTAATGCTTGTAATAGATTCCTCGAATTACCAATAAAGTGGTCAGAAGGTCAATCCCAAGTCGAATGGCAAATTTCAGATTCAGTTTTTCAAATAATTCTATTCCTTCTTTTGCAGTTGTTTCAGCAACTATTTGTAGTAGTATCATATTGTTTTAGTTGTTTTTCAATTATACGCAATGAGTTTTTAAATCGATTTTTTTTTACTTCAGGATAAAGTTTAATGATTCCCAGACAATACTTGCTTATAGAACCAGATCGGATACCATTCTTTTTTAACTGATGGTGCGTTTGCGAGTGAGTACCTTTCTCGGTTTTTACTTCAATAATGATTCTATCATATAGTTTAATGTTTTGGTCATTGATGCTAAACTGTAAATTGCAGTCAATAGTGATTCGTTCCGCATGATGATTTCCGACAAGCGTAATTCTGTCATAATTTACTTGAAGTGATTTTTTCAATTCATTTCCATTTAGATGGCGAGGGTACATTTTTTTTCCCTCTTCCAAATAAAAGTCTGTATTCTTATGATTTTTAATGCGAGAACGAATTTTATCTGTGATTCCTTTGTTTGTTCTTACCTTGATTTCGAAAAAATTAATGCCTGAATTTTCATAAAATCTTTCGCGAAACTTAACTCTGTTTGCAGTTCCTGAATGATGTGCGTGGTAAAGGGAAAAGTTAGCGGTGTCGTAATAAATTGTTTTGTAGTGAGCGAGACGATTGTCTTCAATTTCAAGTACACGATGGCTTTGACTCCAAAGAGGTAACAAAGCAGGTAATTGTTCGGGACGAAGTACATATTTCGTATCAACTCTTTTGAGTAAGGCTGCTTTTTGATTTACCTCTTCTAATCCAATAGGTTCAAAAAATGTAAGTTGGTTATTCATTAATTCTTTTTGGTATTTTCATCTGAAGAAAAAAACAAATATGTAAATTTATGCTACAACGTAAACTATAACTTTAATATTGCTTTAGTTATAGGGATAATTATATATGCAGCTGTTGTATATTGCAGGATTAACAGTGGTAATAATTTATATAAAGGATTATGTTTAATAATAAAAAAAAAGTATTACTGCTTTTAGTATCTTCATTTACACTTTTTTTTTGTGGAGTTTGTTCCAAAAAAAAAGAAAATACTCCTATTCCCAATCCTGTAATTCCTACAAATGATGTTGAATTTTGGTTGACAAAAGCGGATCAATCAGAATTGCTCCAAAAACAGCAAACAGTTCTTTCTTTTGTAAATACTGTTAATAGTTATCCCAATATTGAAGTTGATTCAACAACAACTTATCAAACCATAGATGGATTTGGTTTCACATTGACTGGAGGTAGTGCTTTTTTAATTAATAGGATGGGGGCTTCAGAAAAAGCAACACTATTGAATGAATTATTTGGAAGTGGAAATAATTCAATTGGCATCAGTTACCTCCGTGTAAGTATTGGGGCGTCAGATTTGGATCCTTCAGTATTCAGTTATGATGATATGCCTTCTGGGCAGGTTGATCCTTCTTTGGTTAATTTTAGTCTTTCAAAGGATACAGTAGATTTAATTCCGGTATTAAAACAAATTCTGGCAATTGCCACTAATATAAAAATTATGGGGACACCGTGGAGCCCTCCAGTGTGGATGAAAGATAATAGCAGCTCAATTGGTGGTAGCTTGCAGCCTCAGTACTATAGTGTGTATGCACAATACTTAGTAAAATATATTCAGGCCATGGCTGCAAAAGGGATTAAGATTGATGCTATGACTGTGCAGAACGAGCCGCAGCATGGAGGGAATAATCCCAGTATGTTAATGTCGGCAACTCAGCAAGTTGATTTTGTAAAAAATCATTTGGGGCCTGCTTATCAGTTATCGGGTATTAATACTAAAATTGTTATATGGGATCACAATTGCGATAGACCTGATTATCCTATTGCAGTATTAAATGATGCAGTTGCAAAAACATATATAAATGGATCAGCATTTCATTTGTATGCTGGAGATATAAGTGCATTATCAACCGTTCGCAATGCGCATCCTGATAAAAATATTTATTTTACAGAACAATATACTTCTTCAACAGGAAATTTTGGCGGTGATTTAAAATGGCATCTTAAAAATGTAATAATAGGATCAATGCGTAACTGGAGTAAAAATACGTTGGAGTGGAACTTAGCTAATGACCCATCTTTTGGACCATATACACCTGGTGGGTGTACTACTTGTAAAGGGGCTTTAACAATTAGTGGCTCATCATTCAGTAGAAATGTAAGTTATTATATTGTAGCACATGCATCCAAATTTGTACCGCCTGGTTCTGTACGAATTGCCAGTACATCAGTTGGGAATCTATACAATGTATCATTTAAAACACCTGCTGGGAAAAAAATTTTGATTGTTGAAAATGATGGAAACACAAATGAGATATTCAATATTAAATTCAAAGACAAATGGGTTGCTACCTCGTTAGAATCTGGTTCAGTAGCAACTTATATTTGGTAATAGTAAAATGTAATAAATTTAGAAAATGAAAAAAAAAACAATTTTAATTGTAGTGTTTTTAATAACATCTAATTATATTTTTTCACAGCAAAAAAGTGTGGCTAAACCCATACCCTTTTCAACAAAGGGTAAAACGATTACAGTTTATACTTCGGCGGACAGTACCAATCTTCGCTTATCAGAAACAGATAAAATTGGGTTTAAAAAATTATCCCAACCCACCGAAGGTGAAATAAGTGTTTTTGTTGATCCTGCTAAAACTGCTCAAACCTTTTTAGGTATTGGAGCTGCATTAACCGATGCAAGTGCTGAAACTTTTGCAAAATTATCGTTGAAAAAGCAGCAGGAATTTTTGAAAGCTTACTTTGACAAGGAAAGTGGTATTGGATATACACTAGTGAGAACAAATATTCATAGCTGTGATTTCAGCAGTGGCAGTTATACGTATGTTGCGGAAGGGGATACTGCATTAAAAACGTTTTCTATTAGTCATGATAAAGAGTTTCGTATTCCTTTAATAAAGCAAGCAATAGCCGCAGCTGGCGGAAATCTTACTTTATACGCAAGTCCCTGGAGTCCACCATCATTTATGAAAACGAATAATGAAATGCTGCGTGGAGGAAAATTGAATCCAGCATTTAATCAAACCTGGGCAAACTATTTTACTAAGTTTATAAAGGCGTATGAAAAAGAAGGAATTCCTGTTTGGGGAATATCTATACAAAATGAACCGATGGCAACACAGCGATGGGAATCTTGTATTTATACTGCGGAAGAAGAAAGAGATTTTTTAAAAAATTATTTAGGGCCAACGATGAAAAAAAACGGGTTAGCAAATAAAAAAATTATTGTTTGGGATCATAATCGCGACTTAATGGTTCACAGAGCGAATGTAATTTTTGATGATCCTGAAGCGGCTAAATATGCGTGGGGTATGGGGTTTCACTGGTACGAAAATTGGAGTGGAGGGCAACCTATGTTTGAAAATGTTGGGATAGTAAATAAAACTTATCCAACAAAAAATTTATTGTTTACCGAAGGTTGTGCCGAAAGTTTTAAACAGGAAGGCTATCAACGTTGGACAAATGGCGAACGATATGGACGTTCGATGATTAATGATTTTAATAATGGTACAGTTGGTTGGACGGATTGGAATATACTATTGGACGAAACCGGCGGTCCCAATCATGTCGGTAATTTTTGTTTTGCACCAGTGCATGCAGATACTAAATCGGGAGAAATTATTTATACTCCTTCCTATTATTACATAGGTCATTTTTCAAAATTCATACGTCCCGGTGCAAAGAAAATTAATAGTGCTGCAAGTAGGAGTCAATTACTCACTACATCCTTTATTAATCCTGATGGGAAGATTGCAGTGGTTGTAATGAATCAAAGTGATAAAAGAATTACTTATAATTTATGTATAGGAACTGATGCAGCCATAATAACTATTTTACCACATGCTATTCAAACACTAGTATTATAATTTTTTTTATAAAGAAATTAGTGGACTTATTAAATAATTATAGAGACTAATTCAATTATTGACACTAAATTTTTTTTATGAAAGGGTATTATTTTTTAATTCTTCTCTTAAGTATTTCACTTTCGCTTCAAGCAAATATTACATTGCCTGCAATTTTTTCCGATAACATGGTATTGCAACGCAATGTGTTGATCCCTGTTTGGGGTATAGCAGATGCTTATGAAAAAGTAGAAGTAAAATTTAACAGACAAAACAAAACAGTTACAGCCGATATAAACGGGAAATGGGTGGTGAAACTTAATGCAGAAAATGCAGGTGGTCCCTATGAATTAACGATAAAAGGAACTAATACAATTCTCATAAAAAATATTTTGATTGGTGAGGTATGGCTTTGCAGTGGTCAATCGAATATGGAATGGACGGTTAGCCAGTCAAATAACGCAAAGCAAGAAATTGTCAATGCAAATAAGCCTTTTATCAGACATATTAAAATTTCACATACCATAAGTTCATTACCTCAATCAGAATTTACAACTGATGGTTGGAAAGAATGTAATTCAACAACAGTTGGAGAGTTTACAGGTGTTGGTTATTTTTTTGCCAAACAAATTTATGACAGCATTAAAGTACCCATTGGTTTAATAAATGATTGCTGGGGAGGAACCAATATAGAAACATGGATTAGTCGTGAAGCTTTTGAGAGTAGCAATGAGTTTAAAGAAATGATTGCAGGAATGCCGAGGATAAATTTAGATTCTCTTTCTATATTAAAAGTGAAAAGTAGTGAATTAAGAATAGAGGCATTGCAAGGAGCAAAGCCCGAAGGATTAAATACAAATTTTTTTAAAGAAATTTCTTTTGATGATTCTAAGTGGCCAATATTAAACCAACCACAATTGTGGGAGCCGCAAAGCATTGGGGAACTAGATGGTGTGGTTTGGTTGCGAAAAACAATTACACTTGCAGAAGCTGATAGTAAACAAAGAGCAATACTTGAGTTGTCAAAAATTGACGATGATGATATAGCCTATGTCAATGGGGTTAAAGTGGGAAGTACTAATCAATGGGATGCTATGAGAAAGTACTTAATTCCTATTGGTGTTCTAAAAGAAGGGAAAAATGTAATTGCTGTTCGGGTAGTTGATAATGGTGGTGGCGGTGGAATATATGGCGATGCTGCTGATTTGAGATTAAGGTTTGATAATGCTTCTGTTTCGCTGGCAGGGGATTGGAAATTTCAAGTTGAGTCTATCATAAAAACAACCAATCAAAATTCACTTCCATCTCTTTGTTATAATGCGATGATAAATCCGTTAATTCCTTTTGCTTTTCAGGGAGTATTATGGTATCAGGGCGAATCAAACGAAGAAAGGGCATATCAATACAGAAAAGCATTTCCGTTATTGATAAATGACTGGAGGGGAAAATGGGATAATCAAAATATGCCTTTTTATTTTGTTCAATTGGCTACTTTTTTTGCAACTGGTAATAGTAATGATGGGTGTGGGTGGGCTGAACTGAGAGAAGCACAAGCATTGACATTAAATTTACCAAATACTGGTATGGTTGTTACTACTGATCTTGTTGATGATCCAAAAGATATTCATCCAACTAATAAGCAGGATGTTGGGAAAAGGTTGGCTGCAATTGCGTTAAATAATTTATATAAGAAAGAAATGATTTGTAGTGGACCAACATACAAATCAATGGAAGTAAAAGGAAATGAAATCATTCTATTATTTAATAATATTGGTAGCGGATTAGCAACTCCCGATAAAAACGGGTTTATAAATGGGTTTGAAATTGCAGGAACAGATAGTGTGTTTTATTTTGCCAACGCTTTTATTAAAGGCGATAATATTATTCTTTCTTCCGAAAAAGTTGCAACTCCAATGGCAGTACACTTTGGATGGATGGGGGACGCTACTCAATGTAATTTGTTTAACAAGGAAGGATTTCCTGTAGTGCCTTTCAGAACAGATGATTGGAAAAATATAACGAAGCAAGAGAAATATAAAATTGAAAAATTTTACGAATAAATTTTGTTAGATAATGAAAGATGTTTTTCAGATTTAAGCAAGATCTGTTTTGTTATCTAAAGCATCCTTTATTGAATAAAATAAATATATTCTTTAAGTTGTATTTTTATACTTCTTATATTCGTTATAGAACCTAACTATAATAAATCCAACCTGTTGAGAAAGAAAATTGGCATACTGTGTTTATTTGTGCTTTTCGGTCATTTTGCATCTAATGCACAATCATTACCTGTTGGAACACCGGGGTTGGAAGAGCTGATTCGAAACATGCAATTGCAAGGGAAGTTGGATGCAAACCTTTCTTTTTCAATCCGCCCTTTGCATAAATCTGTATCTTTTAATGAAGACAGTTTATTGAAATTGACAGATTCCGATTTAAAACTTAAACCAATTCGTTTTACTTTTTTGAAAAAATTTGGCAGGTTTCAAGTATTGCCAATAACTGTTTCTCAAAAATTCAATTCACATCACCCTTACGGATGGAATGATGCTGGAATGATTCCTGCAAAAGGTTTTCAAAGTCAGTTGAGCGCTGGTTTTTATGCCGGACTTGGTCCAATTTCTGTTCAAATAAAACCGGAAATAATTACGGCATCAAATTCCAATTATGAAAACAATAGTCTTTGGGGAAGCCCAACTGAGAAGGGTTATAAAAAAATATTAATGGGGCAATCTTCTCTCCGCTTAAATAGTAAATCAGTTTCATTTGGAATTTCAACTGAAAATTTATGGTGGGGACCCGGGCAATATAGTTCGCTATTGATGAGTAATAATGCGCCGGGGTTTGAACACTTTACTTTCAATACGGTTCGTCCGTTAAAAACACCAATTGGTAAATTTGAATGGCAACTAATTACTGCAAAATTAAAAGACGATACCTCGCAAGCTGTTTTTGAAAACTATAATTTAAAACCTGCTGCTTATTTAAAAGATTGGGTTTTTATGAATTCGCTGGTATTGATTTATCAACCTCGTTTCATGCCCAATTGTTTCTTGGGATTTACAAGAACATTTTTAAAAAACAGTGAAAAAATGGGTACGGGAACCATTGGGTTTATCGATAATTATTTACCTGTATTTACATCGCCATTTAAAAAAGGAAATCCAAGCGAAGACATAAAAGGTCGCGATCAACTGGTTAGTCTTTTTATGCGCTATTTGTTTCCAAAAAGTCATGCTGAATTTTATTGGGAATATGGATGGAATGATCACAAATACAATTTAAGAGACCTTACGTTGGATGTGCAACATGCAGCAGCTTATATTGTTGGGTTTAAAAAATTACATCCTTTAGTAAAAGATACTTGGGTTGATTTTGGGATGGAGTTTACACACATGTCTCAAAGTACTGATTATATTGTAAGAAACGCAGGCAATTGGTATGTGCATGGTCAAGAATTGCAAGGTTATACAAATAGAAATCAGATAATGGGAGCAGGAAGTGGCTATGGAAATAATGTGCAAACTATTTCAACTAATTGGTGTAAAAAGATGACGAAAGTTGGACTCAAATTTCAACGAATTCAACACGACCCGAAAGGCCATACGGGACAATTAAATGTTTTGGGAATGCGTGCAGTGCAATGGAATGATATTGCAATTGGTTTAAATGGACAGTATTATTACAAACGTTTTTTGTTGAATGCAGAATTGCAATCTGTTCATTCAAAAAATTATATCTGGGAACAGGATAATAATAAAAAGAATTTTTATATGCTTCTCAATCTTTCTTATTTATTGTAATGAAGAAAATAGCTTTATATATTATTTGTTTTTTTAGTTTCAGTTTTTCTGGGTTTTCTCAATCGGGATTAATCAATGAAATTGAATTGACCGATGTGAAAAGAATTGCTCAATTAACAGATACTGCTGTTGCTGAAAATGTATCTTTTCTTATTCGTTCATTTAATCAATACCAAACATTACTTGCCACTAATCAAAAAAAAAGTAAGTGGCCGCAAGCAAGTTTATTGCATGTTACAATTTCTAATCAACAAAATAGTAAACTGTCATTTGGGTTTAATGATGGGAGCATGTATCCCAATGTGGGCTCGCAACAGCGAGCAAGCATTGGCGTTGGAATAAAATGGGGAAAATTAGCCATTCAACTTTCTCCGGAATGGGTGAGTGCTGCAAATAAAACTCCCGAACCTTTTACAACAGATCCGATATATGGAAATTATTGGCCTAAATATTATACCTATGTTGTAAATAAAATTGATATACTTAACAGGTTTGGAAAAGAACCGCTTAAGAAATTTTTTTATGGTCAATCAAGTGTACGATTGAATATGAAAGATTTATCATTGGGCGTAAGCAATGAAAACTTGTGGTGGGGGCCAGGTTTGCGCAATTCATTAGTGATGACCAACAATGCACAGGGATTTTTACATGTTAGTTTAAATACAATCAAACCAATAAAAACGATAATTGGCAGCTTTGAGTCGCAAATAATAGTAGGGAATTTAGATAGCACTGGTTTCGAAAATCCTGATAATGAAATCATGAATACCATTTGGCCGGGAGGTATTGCCAAAAAACATACTTATGATAGAATGATTAATGGAGTTGTATTTACTTGGCAACCCATTTGGTTAAAAAATTTCTATGTTGGATTTGCAAATACTACACAATGGTATGTCAACGATTCACTTCCGTTAGGGAAATATATTCCAGTCATTTTTCCTTTTTCTTTAAGTAAAGGAAAACCGCGAATGAAGATTGGATCCATTTTTCTCAGATATAGTTTACCAAAAGATAATGCTGAATTTTATTTTGAATTTGGCAGAGCAGATAAAGCTGCTAATCCCGTAAATATATTTTCCGACACCATTCCAATTGGATATGTAGCAGGTGTTCGAAAATTATTTTCCTTGCCAAAACGAAATCAATTTATACAGGTTTTAGCGGAAGTAACGCAGTTGCAATTATCCGATAGTAGATTAATATTTGACGATAACAATGTGTGGGGGCAAGGAAGAACCAAAAGTTGGTATTTGGATTCATACATTCAACAAGGGCATACAAATGCAGGACAATTGATGGGAGCTGCGATTGGACCCGGAAGTAATAGCCAAACAATAAATGTGAGCTGGATTGATAAGTTGAAAAAAATTGGAATTCAATTTGAAAGAATTATTTACAACAAAGATTTTTATTATTATAATTATTTCAATGGACAGTTATTTGATACTTATTCGCAAGGGGCAAATAATAAACATTGGGTAGATGTTAATTTAAGTGGGCATGTTCAATGGGATTATAAACGATTTTTAATTTCTGCATCTTATAATTCTGTAAAATCTTTAAACTATCGTTGGATAAAATTAGATGGAGGTTGGCAAGATCCTTCGCTATTATCGGATAAAAAAAACAAATCCATTGCGGTTTCCATTCGTTATGGATTGTAGTTGTTTTTTTAAGCATTTATAATTTGCAATATTCAAAAAGCAACAATTTTTTTACTACATTTAACCTTTAAATGAAAATTACATGAAGTTGCTGAAACATATTATTCTACTTTGCTTAATTTGTTCTGTAAATATTCTACAAGCTCAGCAAATTCCGACTAATCTTGAAAACCTTTCAAATCAGCAACTAATCCAATTAATTTCCGCTTTTCAATTAAGTGGCTTATCGGAAGAAGATCTTGAATTAAAAGGAAGAGAAAAAGGGTTTTCACAAGAACAGATTTCGATTTTGAAAAAACGAATTGCAGCACTTAATATAAATTCAGGAAATAATAAATCAAATTCTTATTCCGATTCTTATACCGAAAGGTCTAAAATTTATACGAAAAAACCCTCCCAGAAATTCAAAGATTCTTTAGGTGGTTTGCGTGTTTTTGGTGAAGAAATTTTTGAAAATGTTGATTTAAGTTTTGAACCAAATCTTTCCATTCCTGCTCCAAGAAATTATGTAATTGGCGTAAACGATCAATTGGTAATTGATGTATTTGGCTTGTCGGAAACAACAAAAAAAATAAAAGTAAATACGGAAGGATTTGTTCGCTATCCCAACTTAGGACCAATAAAAGTTGCTGGACTTACATTGGAAGAAGCGCAAATAAATATAAAGAAATCATTAACAAAATTATATCCGGCAATTAGTAGTGGCGCTACTTCTGTACAAGTTTCAGTTGGTCAAATTCGCAGTATTCGAGTTACATTAATTGGAGAAATAAAACAGCCCGGAAGTTTTACGCTTTCTTCTTTTTCTACTTTGATGAATGCATTGTATGCATCAGGTGGACCAAACGAAATTGGTTCTTTTAGAAAAATAGATTTAGTGCGAAACGGCAAAACAATTGTTTCTTTCGATTTGTATGATTTTTTATTAAATGGCGATTTGTCGAAAAATATTTTGTTGCAAGATGAAGATGTAATTCGTGTAAGTCCTTACGAAACCAGAGTCGCAGTTATTGGTGCTGTAAAAAAAGCTGCAATTTTTGATGTTAATCCTGAAGATTTTGCTGCTGATGTGCTTCGATATGCAGGAGGAATTTCGCCCGTTGGCAATAAAAGTTTAGTAAGAATAAAAAGATTTGGAGTAACAAATAAAGAGTTAATTACTGTAAAAGCTGATCAACTACAATCATTCAAACCATTTTCTGGCGACACATTAATTATAGATTCTCTTGCAAATTATTTTGCAAATCGTGTACAAATAAAAGGATCGGTTTATTATCCTGGCGAGTACAGCAATTCCAGTACGCCAACATTGTATGATTTATTATCAACTGCAAAACCAAAAGAAGGTGCTTATTTTGAACGCGGATTATTGAGAAGATTAAAATCGGATTACACAGCAGAAATTATCAATTTTAATTTAACAGATGTTTTAAATAAAAAATTTGATATTAATTTAGAACGCGAAGATTCCATTCATATTTATCAATTCAACGAACTACGAGAAAGATTTACGGTTTCAATTAGTGGAGAAGTAAACAATCCGTATACGTACAATTATGCAGAAAATATGCGTGTACAAGATTTGGTTTTAATTGCCGGCGGATATAAAGATGGAGCTGCACTTCAAAAAATTGAGATTTCGAGAAGATTGCCAAAATCAGCAAACGATACAACTGTTTATAACATAATCAAGGAAATTGATTTAGCGAAAATTGGCGATGACAATTTGGAAATGATCTTAATGCCATTTGATAAAGTTGCCGTTCGAAAATCACCAAACTACAATGAACAAATAACTGTAAGAGTTGAAGGTGAAGTAATGTATGCTGGCTCCTATAGTTTAGCAAGTAAACAAGAAAGGATTTCTGATATTATAAAAAGAGCTGGTGGTTTAAAAGAATTTTCACATAAAGAAGCAGCAGTATTGATTCGCAAATCATTTGTTGGCAAATCAGATTTTGATTCTGTTTTATTTAATGTAAAAGCAAACTTGATGTCCATTCAAATTGATCAAGGAATTTCATCAAATAATTCTGATACATCTTTATCGAAAAAACGATTTTCTAATTTTTATACCGAACAAAAATTGGTTGGAATCAATTTGGTAAAAGCATTGGAAATGCCCGGCTCTATTTATGATTTGATTTTAGAAGAAGGGGATATTCTTAAAGTGCCAAAAAAATTGGAAACAGTCCAAGCATTTGGCGCAGTAAATGCAGGGCAAGTTGTTATTTATCAAAAAGGAATGAATTTTATTTCACTTGTTCGACAGTCGGGAGGTTTTGCAACAAATGCTTCTCGAAAACATGCGTATGCAGTTTATGCAAATGGAGAAGTGAAAAGTACGAATGGCTTTTTATTTTTTAAGAGTTACCCAAAAATAAAACCCGGAGTAGAAATATTCGTTCCTGTGAAAAGAGATAACAGACGATTGTCTTCGGGTGAAGTTATTGGAATCGGAACCGGAATTGCTTCAATGGCGGGAATAATTATTTCGTTGCTAAATGCACTTAAATAAGAGTAAAAATTAGTATGTCTTCTTCAAAACCAAATACAATTAAATTAAATGACTTGCTGAATGGTTTCGGTATTTTTTTCAACTATGCGTTTAAAAATATCAAGCTGTTTTTTGTTTTAGTAATTATCGGAGTTGTTTTAAGTATTGGCTATTATTTTTTTCAAAAACCGAAATATGAAGCAGTTTCTACTTTTATTTTGGAGGCGAAAGATCAGTCTGGTAATGGACTTGCGGGATTAGCTTCTCAATTTGGGTTTGATATTGCTTCAATGACAGGAAGTTCAAATTTATTTGGAGGCGATAATATTTTAGATATTCTAAAATCAAAAATGGTTATTGAAAAAGTGCTGTTGTCAAAAACGGAAAATGGTATTGATGAAGAAAAAATAACTTTGGCAAATCTTTTTATTAATAGTTATGAATTAAATAAAAAGTGGAATTCAAAAAATATAGAATTTGCACAAAATGAAGGAATGAAACCAGCGCATTCAATACTTCAAGACAGTGTTTTGGAATTGATTTATTTGCAACTCATTAAAAAACATTTGAAAGTTGAATCTCTCAGTAAAAAAGGTTCTATAATAAAAGTTGCAACTGTTTCTAACAATCCAGTTTTTTCAAAATGTTTTACGGAACGATTAATTGCAGAAACGAAGAATTTTTATATTGCTGTAAAAACCAGAAATGCAACTTCGAATATCAGTGCACTCGAAAGAAGGTCAGATTCTCTTTTTAAAATCATAAATGAAAAATCGGGACAATCAGCTTCATTACAAATTGCTGATTTGAATCCTGCAATAAAAATTGCAGAAGTTCCTGTAGAAATTTCTCAACGCGGAAAATTAGTTGCACAAACATTGTACACAGAAGTAATGAAAAATTTAGAAGCAAGTAGAATGGCTTTGTCAAATCAAACTCCTGTAATTCAATTATTGGATACGCCGAAATATCCATTGGTAAATCAAAACAAATCATTTTTTATTTTATTGATTTCTGGAATTACAGCGGCTTTGTTTTTAGGATTTATTTATTGCTTTTTTACTTTTCCTTCATCAGATTCTAATTAAAAATTAGCACGTTAATTATGCGAACTATCCTTTTGCTTCGTGCTTTCGGAGATTTTGTCATTCCTTTATTTGTTTTTCGTCATGTAAAAAATAATGAATCTGTAAAATTTATTGCTTCAAAGCATCACCGTGTTTTATACGAAGCACTTCCAAAGAATTTACTTCCTCAAAACATATCCATTTCCTTCGCCGATTTCGGTATTAGCAAAACACTTTTTCGAGTTTTCACTAATAAATATTTTTTTAATTATAAAACACTTCAAGAAATTTTACTATTAAAAAAAACTACTAAATCTTTATGTGAAAAAACTCTTTATTTAGAACAAAATAAAAAATCGAGTTTACTTGGTTTTTTAGTCGGAAGCAAGTTTAAAAGTGTTGTTCAAAATCAAAATATTTATTCAGCTTATGCCGCATTTTTTAATGTAAGTTTATCGCAAAATATTTTTTCAATAAACCAAGCTATTGCGAATAAAAAAATTTTAATTCTTCCTTCAACACGACAAAAACGAAAAAATTTTCCGCAAGAGCTACTACAGAAAATTGTAGCATTGCTTGCAAACAAAACGTCGGAAATACAAATTATTTTTTATAAAAACATTCCTGAAAAATTCGTTGGGAATGCTAAAGTTTACAATAGTTTCGGCGAATTAATTGAGCAATTGCAATCGGCAGATTTTGCCATTTGTGGTGATAGTCTTCCCGTGCATTTAGCTCAGTTTTTAAATAAACCCCATTTTGTTTTTTATAATTCTGAAGGTCCAACTCAGTTTATAACTCCATTCGCATTGGAAAATAATTGTTATGCTAATTTTAATGAAGTAAATAAATTCAAAACAATTTGCAGCTAATGAGTAATATTAAAGGGTATATTATTTCTTCCAAATACGAAAATGATCGAAGAGCTAATGTGGAGTTGTTATTAAATTTATTCCCTGAGTTGATACACCAAGAAGCTATTTATCCGCAATACCAAAAAATTCCGTTTCTCAATAAGTTGCTAAGTTTATCTAAAAAAAGAACC
The DNA here is from genome assembly GCA_005798905.1 of Bacteroidota bacterium. Lineage (GTDB taxonomy): Bacteria > Bacteroidota > Bacteroidia > Chitinophagales > Chitinophagaceae > VBAS01. The sequence continues at coordinate 36,017 of SYIK01000006.1, forward strand.
GGGCATCAACTGCGATTGGGCGAATTGGGTTGTTTGCTAAGCCATCGAAAAATTTGGAGAGAAATTATTAATAGTAAATTTCATAAGAACAAAAATTTTTTAATTTTTGAATCAGATAGCGAAATAAAAGATTTTGATTTTATCAAAAACCAGTTTGAAAATATTGAAAACAAATATGATTTGTTTTTTTGGGGAGCTTGGGAAGGTTATCTAAAAATTTATCGAAGTTCAAAAGTAAAAGTTGAAAACAGGTCGATTGGCGTTCCGTTTATTAAATCGGTTTATTGTACTTATGGATATTCGTTAAATAAAAAAGCAGCTGCTTATTTGCTGAATAAAACAAAAAAAATAAATTATCCCGTTGATCAGTTCAAAAGATTTATTTCCGAAAATGAATTGAAAATAGGAGCGGTTATTCCAGAAGTAATCTCTTCGAATTCTAAAAAAAGTTATATTAAAGAAAAATCTTTAAATGAAATATCATTGAAATTATTTCATTTTGTTTTAGATGTAAAAAACACAATTATCTGTTATTTCAAATGAGTCGAATTAAAAAAACATATCTCAATTTGTACGTTTTTGTTCTTGCTTTATATGTGTATTTTAATAAAGGAGTTGCGTATAGTTTTTTAGCGGAAACTGTGCTTGTATTGGGTGTTTTACTGATTTTGTTTGATCGAAAACGATTCGAAATTCTGTGGGAGAAAAGAACTTATTTGCTAGTTTTATTTCTAATAATTACTACAGCTTTTTTGCTGAAAGGGTTAATGAATTACAGTTGGTTCAATGTGGTAAGAGATGCTTTTATGTTTTATTATTTAATATTTGTTTTTATCATTTTTTTATTCAAAGAAGAATTGCCTTATTTAATTAATAGAATTGTACTGATTTATAAATGGTTCCCTGTTGTAGCTTGTATTTCTTTTTTGACATTATCCTATTTCCCTTTTAGCGATGAAATAAAATTTTTTGGGAACAATCCGTTACTGTTGTACAAGTTTGGAGACATGGCCGTTCATCTTTTTATTTCAACTATACTTTTATTATCCGGGTACATTCGGTTCTCGAAACGTTTTTTATTACTCAATTCGATACTTATTGTTTATTTATTTTTCATAATTTCCACATACAGTAGAGGAGGTATGTTGGCATTTGTTTGTGCCATTTTGATTTTTCTATTTTTTGTAAAAGATCAAAACATTAAAAAAATGTTTTCCTATTATGGAAAGTTTTTGTTGCTGATCATTTTGTTTACGTTCCCAATTTTTCTCGCAACAAAAGTGAAAGAAAATTTTCAAGGAAGAATACTTGGCGTTGAACAATTAAAAGAAAATATTGTCAGCATTGTCAATCCAAATGCTGAAGGAACTTTGAGTGATAATAAAATTTGGCGATTAATTTGGTGGACAAAAATTATTCAATACACTTTTGGTGGCGAATATTTTTTTCAAGGGAAAGGTTTGGGAATGAGTTTGGTTTCAGCCGATGAAATTGTTACAGATGACTTGGAACTTCGATCACCGCATAATTTTCATTTAAATGTGTTGGCACGTTTTGGTGTACCAATTTTTTTATTATGGTTGGGGTGGTTGTATTTTAATTTTAAAAATTTATGGACTAAAAATGAAAATAAATTTCTTTTGATAATACTTTCTATCATGAGTGCATTTGTTATTAATGCAGCTTTTGATGTATTTTTTGAAGGGCCGATGGGCGCATTTCCTTTTTGGACTTTTGTTGGTATTTATTATGTTGCAGAAACTTTTGAAATTCCGATTAATCCGGAAATAATAAGCAAAGCGAATAACTAATATTATTATGAATTTAATTATTCAAAAAATTCAACAACAGTTTCGTTATTTGGTAAATCTGGCTTCTACATTTTTATCACAAATTGTCAGTGCTGTTTCACTTTTAATACTCACTCCGATTTTGGTTAAAGAATTGGGACCCGAAAAATTCGGATTATATGGTGTGTTGTTAAATGTTGTGGTGCTTTCTTCTGTATTAGATTTTGGATTGAATTTAGGGCTGCTTCGAAAATTAGTTGCAAAAAGAGACGACTCAATTTATCTCATCAACTCCCTTTTCTTTTTTTTCTGTTTTCTTTTTTTGTTAAGTATTCCAATATTCTTTTTTTTATTTTCATCACAAGTAATTTGTACAGGGGGGTCTTATATTTATTATGCAGTTTTTACAAGTGTATTGGTTTTACAAACCGTGTTAACATTGCTTTTTGATGTTATCATTCAAGCCGCAAATAAAATTTACATCGGGAAAATAATTCGTATTAGTAAAATCATCATCGAATTTTGTTGTTTATTTTTTTTGAGTAAATCAGGATCTGTCAAGTTGCTGTTGTTGGCAAGTGTGCTGGTTAATTTTTTATATATTTTCTCACTTTTTTTATTTTCTAAAAAAGAAGTCAACTATATTTTATCAATTAAGAATTTTAAAATTTCAATATTGTTTGAACACATTCAATATAGTTTTTGGTATTTTTTAAATGCGTTAGCAGGTGTTCTCGTTTTTAATGGACAAGTAGTAATGATTAATGCATTGGCAGGCCCAGCCATGGCAACAAAATATTTAGTTGTAACGCGTTTTTTTGATGTAGTTCGAATTGCATTAACCAATTTTACAACAGTATTGTTTCCATTTTTAGCTGCAAAACAATTGCAAAATAATTTCAACGAATTAAAATCAATTTTTTTGAAAGTATTTACAAGAGTCTTTTTCATAGCTGCGATTGTCATTGCATTGTTGATGACAATTGGAGAACAGTTTTTCATTATTTGGAGCAATCATACAGACGATGTGACATTGAAATTATATCAGTTAATGGCTATTTTTATTTTTCTTGTTGTGATTGATAATGTGCCAACAGTTTTTTTAAACGCTTTTAAATTAAACACTTTTCAAACGATTGTCGGAATTGTACAAGGCGTTTTGGGTATTGTAATTGGTTGTTTTTTAATAATCCCTTACGGGATTGTTGGTGTTGGAATTGCTTCAATTATTTCGTTATTCTGTACGAATTTATTCTTTAATCCGGTCTATTTAATAATGGTATTAAATAAAAAGATAGCACCACATAAATAATTATGTGTAAAATTGTACATGCTTTTGAATTCAATTAAAAAAGTTGATATAACCGGTGTTGGAATTTCAGATATTTCTTTTAATGAGTTAATTGATATTTTCAATTTTTCTGTCATAAACAAGCAAAAATTAAGAGTTTGCGTAACCCCAATAAACTGTTTGGTGGCTGCACACAAGGATTCTGATTTAAAAACAATTTATAATTCAGCTGACTTGGTTTTGTGTGATGGAGTTCCTATTTTATGGGCTTCCATATTTTTAAAAAATAGCTTGAAGCAACGAATAACTGGACTAGATTTGTTGCCAAAGTTTAGTAAAGTTTCTGCTTTAAATAATTATTCGATGTATTTTTTAGGAGCTGGTGAAGGAGTTGGTGAAAAGCTAAGTCAAAAATTAATTAATGAAAATCCGAAAATAAATATTGTTGGAGTTTATTCACCACCATTTGCGAAAGAATTTTCTGATGAAGAAAATAATAAAATTGTAGAAAAAATAAATTTAGTAAAACCCAATATTTTGTGGGTTAGTTTAACAGCTCCCAAACAAGATTTTTGGATTTATAAACATTTTGATAAAATTGATGCGAATATTATTATTGGCATTGGTGGAGCATTTGAAGTGACAGCGGGATTAACGAAACGAGCTCCTTTATGGATGCAAAAAAATGGATTGGAATGGTTTTTTCGTTTTTTACAAGAGCCACAACGGTTATTTTTTCGTTATTTTGTAGAAGCTCCATTGTTTTTCCCTCTTGTAATAAAACAAAGGTTTAAAATTAAATAAGTATATGGTTTATGTTAATCGAGTAAATTATTTTGTTCGATTGTATTTGGATCTTATTACCCTTTCCATAATTTACATTATTTCAAAAATAATATTTAATGGGCAAGCCAATTCAATTATTGCATTACCCTTACAATTTGTCATACTTACGAGTTTTTTATGTTGGTATATATCTGCACGTATATTTAATTTATATACAGAAATAATATTTATTCCTTTCTCTCAAGAGTTAATAAACCTATTTAGAGTTGTTATAGCTCATTTATTGGTACTTGTATTTATCCTTTTTCTTTTTTCAAATGAACTTTCCCGTTTTCGATCTATTATTATTTTTTACAATTTAGGGATAACTATTATTCTTCCTTTTCAAAAATATTTTTACCGAGTTATTACCGCCTATATTCGAAAACAATATAAAGCCGAGAAAAAAATTATTATAGTTGGGAATAATTTCTCTAACGACCTATCGCTGCATTCTGCTTTATCGAATAATAATTTAAAATATAAATTAATTGGAGTTGTTGATGACGAAAAAGACCTGCAATCTTCTGTATCCTATTTAGGAAATTTAAATCAATTAGAACAATTGCTTTATGAAACTGAAGCAGATGAAGTTCTTGTTTCATTACCTTTTACGGAAACAGAAAAAGTAAATCGAATAATTTCTATTTGTGAACAAACACAAACAAGAATTAATATGTTGTCTCATATGAATAGTTATGGAGCTGCTGCTTTGAAAGTAGCTAATTACGCAGGGTTTTCAATTGTTAATATTCGATACTATCCACTTGACGATCCAGAAAATAAATTTTTCAAACGAATTTTTGATATACTTTTTTCACTTTGTTTTTTGGTGTTTATTTTTAGTTGGTTATTCCCAATTATTGCAATACTGATAAAAATAACATCCAAAGGACCAATTTTTTTTAAACAAGAAAGATGGGGGTTGAATAATGAAAAAATTAATTGTTTAAAATTTAGGACTATGTTTTTCGGCAGCTCTCAAGTTGATGAAAATGGAATTTATATTCATACTAATACAAATGATAAGCGGATAACTCCCATTGGTAAATTTTTACGAAAAACGAGTATTGATGAATTACCACAGTTCTTAAATGTATTGAATGGAGGAATGTCACTCATTGGTCCAAGACCTCATCCCATTCCATTATCAATAGAAGCACAAGCGAAAACACAGCATTATATGCTAAGACATTTGGTTAAGCCAGGAATCACTGGATGGGCACAGGTGAATGGAAGCAGAGGAAATGTTCAATTGCAGGAAGATATGCAGAAAAGAATTAATTTGGACATTTGGTATATTGAGAATTGGAGTTTTGGCTTGGACTTACAAATTGTATTCCAAACAATTATTAATATGATAAAAGGTGATGAAAATGCACATTAAATTAATAATAAAACATTGTCGATTTTTTGGGTTTGTTCTTATAGCAATTCTGTTAATGGTTTCACTTCAAACTTCTGCACAAATAGTTTTTGAAAGACAAACGAACGAAGTATATCCTTTTTTAAATAGAATGGCACAAAAAGGAATTCTCACTTTTGATGATTTAATTCTTCCATTGACAAAAGATAAAATTAAAATTGGGTTAGATAGTATTCAATTTAAAATTAGTGTTCTGTCGCAAGTTGAAAAATCGGAATTAGCATTTTACTTAAATAAATTTTCAACTAATCAACGTAATCAAAAATTAGCTTTTCGAAAAAATGATTTTTCGTTTGATGTAACCCCTTTGGTAACAGTAAATTTTCGAAAAAACAGTAATGAAACTTATTTGCAAACGGGCGGTGGTGTTCAATTTTATGGGAATGCTACAAAAAATATTGGCTTTCAATTTGCATTTCAAGATTTCACTGAAAAAGGAGATGGGATTCATTTTACACGAAATCGATTGGAGGATGGAACAGCAGTTGGAATTATTCCTTATGATACTTTTTCTCGAAAAAAAATTAATTATGCTGAAGTAAGAGCACATATTAATTTAAAATTTAAAAATGGTCAATTAAGTGTTGGGCAAGATTATCTCACATTTGGATATGGAGAAAATGGAAAAATTGTATTGAGTGATAAAGCACCGACTTATCCTTATGTGCGTTTGGATTATCAGTTGTTGCCAAAAGTTAAATTTAATTACACACATGCATGGTTGCATTCCAATTTAGTTGATTCAGCTCGTTCATACACCATACCTGGCGGTGGTTTCGGAGGAATTCGTGAAGTAGATATTTCTAAATTTATGGCTACACATAGTTTAGATTTTACTCTTCGAAAAGGATTAAACTTTACCATCGGCGAGTCGATGATTTATAATGATCGAATAAATATTGGCTATTGTATTCCCATTCTTTTTTTTAAAGCCTTTGATAATTACTTTAACAGAGGCGCAATTCAAAAAGGTTCAAATGGGCAATTTTTTATAAGTTTAAGTGCTCGAAATCAATTACCAAACACTCATTTTTATTCTACACTTTTAATTGACGAAATAAAAATTTCTAAAATATTTGATAAACGCGCAGCTCGAAATCAATTGGGATACAATGTTGGCGCTTCGGTTACAGATTTGGGATTGCCTTATTTGACAATGGGAATTGAATACACAAGATTAAGGCCGTTTGTATATCGAAATTTTTTACCGGCACAAAATTATTCTCATGCCGGTTATTTTTTGGGAGATTGGATGGGAAATAATTCGGATCGATTGTTGTTGTTTTTGAAATATACACCTCTTCCAAAATTAAAAATATTGGCTCGATATCAAAAAATCAGAAAAGGTGGAGAAGGGACAATTGATCAACAGTATAATCAACAACCACAACCCAGTTTTTTATTTGATTTTAAAGAATCGCAAAAAGATATTTTTTTACAAGTAAAATATGAATGGATAAATCGACTCTGTTTTACTTCAAACTACACACATATTTTTGGAGGTTCTACTTTTTCAACTTTCGGAGTTACCTATGGCCTTTAATTATTTTTATTTTTTCTTGACATAACATTCAGATATTTACAACTGAAAATTTTCTAAATGAGTCGATCACTTTTGGTTGTTACTTGGGATGGTGTTTCAATTCCTTTTGCATGTGTGCATGCGGATGCAAATCCGGATTTTGATATTTTATTATTTAATTATTCCGGCAATAACGTTGATTCAACTATTGCCAATATTGTTCCCAATTATTGTATTTCAAAATTGACTGAAAATAAAGGACAAATATTTGAAAATGTTTGTTATTTTATTCAACAAGAAAATCAACCGAATTACGAATACATCGGTGTTTACGATGATGACCTTATTTTCAAAATTTCAGATATCAATTTCATGTTGCATCTTGCTCGTGTCAACCAATTGGATGTTTTTCATTCCTCTGTTTCGCACGATAGTTTTTTCAGCCATCGGCAATTTCTTCAAAAGCCTTCGATGATTTTGGAGAAAGTTGATTGGGTTGAAATCATGGCTCCATTTTATCGCAAAGAAATATTTGAAACATGTTTGCCTTATTTTCAAAAATATATTTCGGCTCATGGAATTGATTGTTTTATCGTTCCGGTCATTCAACGAGTTTTAAAAATGAATGAAACAGCATTAATACATGCTGTAGTTTTAAAGCATAATCGACCAATCAGAAGCAATCTTAGAATTTATTCAAACAAATTGACAAGCGATGAAGAAACAGAATTGGCAAGGCAAGAAGCTATTTCATTAATGAACCAAAAACTTCCTCTTTTTGATTCTAATTTTAATAAAAAAGTATTAAAAATGGGGAATCCTTATTTGTTGAAATTAGAAGAAAGAGTAAACAAAGTACAAACACTAATAGAACAACTTTGGCTATTTGCGAGAAATAAAGCCAATTAACAAGTTTTCATCATTTTTTAATTCTTAATTTCGCTTTTCATAGTACAAATATGCCAGTCAATTCTAAAAGACAATTTCTCGAATTTGAAAAACCGATCAAGGATTTGATTGATACAATCGAAAAATATAAATATGATTCGGAGAAGGCCAAAATAGACATGTCCGAATCTATTCAACGATTGGAAGAAGAGTTAGTTGAAAAACGAAAGGAAATCACACAACAACTTTCGAGTTGGCAAACGGTGCAATTAAGCCGTCATCCAGATCGGCCCTACACACTAAAGTATATCGAAAAAATGACTACTGATTTTGTAGAATTGTTTGGTGATAGAAATGTAAAAGATGACAAAGCAATGGTGGGCGGATTTGCAAGTATTGACGGTGAAACGGTAATGATTATTGGACAACAAAAAGGGATCAATACAAAAACGCGTCAATTGCGAAATTTTGGAATGGCAAATCCCGAAGGTTATCGCAAAGCTCTTCGATTGATGAAACTTGCCGAAAAATTTAATAAACCAATTATTACATTAATAGACACACCGGGTGCTTATCCAGGATTAGAAGCTGAAGAACGTGGTCAAGGAGAAGCAATTGCAAGAAATATTTATGAGATGATTCGTTTAAAAGTTCCTGTAATTTGCGTTGTAATTGGTGAGGGGGCAAGTGGAGGTGCATTGGGAATTGGTGTTGGCGATCGTATATTCATGATGGAAAATACTTGGTACACGGTAATTAGTCCAGAAAGTTGCTCGTCAATTTTATGGCGTAGTTGGGATAAAAAAGAAATTGCAGCAGATCAACTTCAGTTGACTGCAAATAAAATGCTCGGTTTTGGTTTGATTGATGGGGTGATTCCTGAGCCAAGCGGTGGTGCACATTGGAATTATGATGAAGCCGCATTGAATTTGAAAAATTATCTAAAACCAATCATCAGCGAGTTAAAAACAATTGCTTCGGAAGAAAGAATTAGCCAGCGAATTGAAAAATTTGGGAAAATGGGATTTTGGAGTGAAGAAATGTCGGCTAATGAAAAAAATAAATAATTCAATGTTAGACAGAAGTTTATTCAAAGGGACAGGAGTTGCAATCGTTACACCATTTCAAAAAGATGGAAAAATTGATTGGTTAAGTTTTGAAAAAATAATCAATCATATTATTGACGGAGGATGCAACTATATAGTAGTTTTAGGAACAACCGGCGAAAGTGCTACCATTCATGGCAAAGAAAAACAAGAAGTTTTTTCATTTGTCAATAAAATAAACAATAAACGCATTGCTTTAGTAGCAGGTATTGGCGGAAACGATACACATGAAATATTAGCTGCGTTTAAAAGTTTTGATTTAACAGGTTACGATGCGATACTGTCTGTTTCTCCTTATTATAACAAACCAAATCAAGAAGGAATTTTTCAACATTATAAATTATTGGACGAAGCCACTCCACTTCCAATTATCATGTACAATGTTCCCGGACGAACAGGACAAAATGTAACTGCCGAAACACAATTGCGCATTGCAGAAAATTGTAAAAATATTTTTGCAACAAAAGAAGCCAGTGGAAATTTTGATCAAATAATGCAAATCATAAAATACAAACCAACAAATTTTATGGTAATTAGTGGAGATGATGGGATTACATTACCGATGATAGCTTGTGGTGCAGATGGTGTTATTTCTGTAGTTGCAAATGCTTATCCAAACAACTTTTCAAGTATGGTAAAATTATGTTTGGAAGGTGATTTTGCTGCAGCAAAAATTTTACATTATAAGTATATTGATATAATCAACTCCATGTTTGCCGAAGGAAGTCCAAGCGGTGTAAAAGCATTTTTAACCGAAATGGGACTTTGCGAAAATTATTTTCGTATGCCTGTTTGGCCAGTAAGTGAGAACCATTTAGAAAAAATAAAAGAGTTGATGAATCGTCACGATTCTAATTAGTTAAATTAAATAGCTAATACCTTCTGTTGCAATTTCAGTATTAATGAAAATTTTTTTGGCTTCACTTTCAAAATCATCTAATTCGATGTATTTGCTGCTGAAATGACCAATCAATAATTTTTTAACTTCAGCCTTTTTTGCAATCAAAGCTGCTTGTTTGCTAGTGGAATGAAACCTTAACTCAGCTTTTTCTTTTTGGTTATCAAGGTAAGTTGTTTCGTGGTAAATCAAATCAGCATTTCGGATATGCGGAATAATTGATTCATCGTATTTTGTATCGGCACAAAAAGCATAAATTTTTCCTTTTGGCGCAGCATCAGTAAGTTCTGTGTTGTTAATTTTTAGATTATCTTTTGTTATGTAATCCAGTCCTTCTTCCAGTTTTTTATAAAAACATATGGGGATATCGAATTGCTTTATTTTTTCAATATTAAGTTTTCTGTTTTTTATCTTTTCAATAAATACGAAACCAAAACAAGCTATTCTATGATTTGTTTTAAAACAGCGAACTTCAAATTTATCATTCTCCAACAACAAACCTTCTTTGGTAATTGTATGAAAAAAAAGCTGGTAGGGTAATTGCGTATTCGAAATTTTTAATTGAAGTTCAATAATCTCTTTTAATGGGGAAGGGCCGTAAACATGTAAATCTTGCAAATGGTTGAGGATTCCAAAACTGGAAATTAATCCAATCAAACCTAAATAATGATCGCCATGTAAATGCGAAATAAAAATATGCGAAATTTTTGAACGACGAATTTTGTATTTCAACATTTGAAATTGCGTTCCTTCGCCACAATCCATCAAAAAAATCGAATCATTAATTGTAACGATTTGACTCGTGGGATGCCGATCAATTGTTGGCATTGCAGAATTATTTCCAAGAATTGTGACTGCAATCATAAATTATTCACTTCATCATCCAAAAATTCTCGTTCCATTTCTTCCATTTGTACAATATCCCAAGCTTCCGTTTCAGTAAAAGTGTAATTCAATTTTTCTAATAGTTGCAACGATTCAAGATAATCTTTTACGGGTTGTTGCATTTCGCAAATAACAAAAGATGCTTTTGCAACATTAAAAATTTGCTGAAGACTAACTAATGAATTTGAAGCAGCTTGGTCAATTTGGAACATCTCTTTTAAACTTAACACAATATTTTTTACGTCATTTTGAAGATAAGGAAGCAGCGAATTGCTTAGTTTAGCTGCCATATCAGCAGTGAAATTTGATTCGAGAAGCGTGATGACATGAAATTTATCTTTGGTATCTAATTTGAAATTCATAAATCAAAGTTATAAACGTTCTTTTTAATAATAGAACTATGCGACAAACAAAAATATTTGTTATTATTGTACCACAAGCAATTATCTAAATATGGATAATAATTTTTCGACACAGGTAAAAGAGATTATTTCGTTCAGCAGAGAAGAAGCTTTACGAATGGGAAATGATTTTATTGGGACAGAACATCTTTTGTTAGGGATAATCCGCGAAGGAGAAAATTCTGCTGTTCGGATTTTAAAAACTTTTAATATTGATTTATACGAGCTTCGAAAAGAAGTGGAGGCTGCCGTAAAAGATAAAAATGGAAAAAATATTGCAAACATCAATAGTCTTCCTTTAACGAAGCAAGCAGAAAAAGTTATTCGAGTTACGGTACTCGAAGCAAAAGCACTAAAAAGCATTTCGGTGGAAACGGAACATTTAATGCTTTCCATTTTAAAAAATAAAGAAAATATTGCTACACAAATCTTAAATCAATTTGATATTGATTACGATCTTTTTAGAAACGAATTAGGAATGCAAAAAGGGACTGATCCGCGTGCAGAAACTTCGGATGAAGGCGATGATTTTAATTTTGAAGAAGAAAAAAAATATTCTCAACCAAAATCTCGTACAACTGGATCTTCTGGAACTAATAAAAGTAAAACTCCAGTGTTGGATAATTTTGGAAGAGATATTACCAAACTTGCTGAGACGTTTGCATTAGATCCAATCGTTGGACGCGAAAAAGAAATAGAACGCGTTTCTCAAATTCTTTCGCGTAGAAAAAAGAATAATCCAATATTAATTGGTGAACCCGGAGTTGGTAAAACTGCAATTGTAGAAGGGCTTGCGTTAAGAATTGTTCAAAGAAAAGTATCACGAGTATTATACAATAAACGAGTTATTTCGCTCGATCTTGCAGCGTTAGTGGCAGGTACAAAATATCGTGGACAATTTGAAGAACGTATGAAAGCAATTATGTCGGAATTAGAAAAAAACCGAGATGTAATTCTTTTCATTGATGAAATACATACAATTGTTGGTGCTGGTGGTGCAAGTGGTTCATTAGATGCATCAAATATTTTTAAACCTGCATTAGCAAGAGGAGAACTGCAATGCATTGGTGCATCAACACTTGATGAATACAGAATGCATATTGAAAAAGATGGAGCTCTCGATCGACGATTTCAAAAAATAATTGTTGAACCACCTTCTGTGGCTGATACGATTTTGATTCTTACAAATATTCAATCCAAATACGAAGATTATCACAATGTGTTTTATTCTACGGAAGCTATTGATGCTTGTGTAAAATTGAGCGATCGTTACATGACGGATCGTTTGTTGCCAGACAAAGCAATTGATGTGATGGATGAAGTGGGCGCAAGAGTACATTTAAAAAATATTAATGTTCCAGCAGAAATTTTAGATTTAGAGAAAAAAATAGAAGCGGTAAAACTTGAAAAAAATAAAGTAGTTAAGAGTCAAAAATTCGAAGAAGCAGTTGCTTTACGCGATACTGAAAAAAAATTGGAAACAGAATTGGAAAATACAAAAGCTGCATGGGAAGATGAAAGTAAACATAAAAAATTCCCAATAACTGAAGATGATATAGCTGAAGTAGTAAGTATGATGACGGGTATTCCCGTAAAAAGAATGGTGCAAGCAGAAACTGAAAAGTTGCGTAAAATGGCTACCGATATGCAAGGGGTAGTGGTGGGGCAAGAAGAAGCTATTTTAAAAGTTGTAAAAGCAATTCAGAGAAACAGGGTTGGATTAAAAGATCCTAAAAAACCTGTTGGTTCCTTTATTTTCCTTGGTCCAACTGGTGTTGGTAAAACTGAATTGGCGAGAGCGTTGGCAAGGTATATGTTCGACAGCGAAGAAGCTTTGATCAGAATTGATATGAGCGAGTACATGGAAAAATTTACGGTTAGTAGATTAGTGGGTGCTCCTCCAGGATATGTTGGGTATGAAGAAGGTGGGCAATTGACTGAAAAAGTTCGACGTAAACCTTATTGTGTGATTTTATTAGATGAAATTGAAAAAGCACACCCCGACATTTACAATTTGTTATTACAAGTATTAGAAGATGGGAGGCTTACAGATGGTTTGGGAAGAATTGTGGATTTTAAAAATTCTTTAATTATTATGACTTCAAATATTGGGTCGCGGCAATTAAAAGATTTTGGTGAAGGAGTTGGATTTGCAACCACTTCCAAAACACAAAATAAAAATGAAGCCAATAAAGCGGTAATTGAAAAAGCGTTAAAGCGTACATTTTCACCTGAATTTTTAAATAGAATTGACGATGTAGTTATTTTCAACACACTTGCTAAAGAAAGTATCTTTAAAATTATTGATCTATTAATGAAAGGCGTTTTGGTACGACTTGCAAGTCTTGGGTATACAATTGAGCTTTCGGATGATGCTAAAAAATTTATTGCAGACAAAGGTTACGATGAACAATTTGGCGCACGACCTTTACATCGAGCCATTCAGCGATATTTAGAAGATCCGCTTGCTGAAGAAATACTTTCAATGCAAATAAAGCAAAACGACATAATGATAGTGGACGTAGATAGTGAAAATGATAAATTGAAATTTACATTAAAACAAAAAAAAGAAGAAAAATCTAAAGTTTAATTATAGATAGTAATAAAAAAAGGAGTGCACCATGTGCTCCTTTTTTTATTACTGATAAATAGAGTTGATACAATGAAAAAATATGCTGTCATTGTTGCGGGTGGAGCTGGAGTGAGGATGGGCGGAGATTTGCCAAAGCAATTTTTATTGATTGATGAAAAGCCGGTTTTATATTATACTTTAAAAACTTTTATACAAGCGTATGATTCAATTAAAATTATTTTGGTGTTGCCGATAGATTTTACCGAGATGGGAAAAGAAATCATTGACGCTTATTTTGACAAAGAAAAAATTAAAATCACAGCAGGTGGTGAAACGAGATTTCAATCTGTTAAAAATGGATTGCAATTAATTGATGAAGAAGCAATCGTTTTTGTACACGATGGTGTTCGTTGTTTGGCTTCGGTCGATTTAATTCATCGTTGTTATGAACAAGCGGTAACTACAGGTTCGGCAATTCCTGTTATTCGTTGTAAAGACAGCATTCGTATAGTTTCTGAAAATGAAAATGAAGCAGTGGACAGAAACAAAATTATGTTGGTTCAAACGCCGCAAACTTTTCACAGCAAAATTTTATTACCTGCTTTTCAGATTGATTATAAAGATCGGTTTACCGATGAAGCTACGGTAGTAGAGGCTTTTGGAATAAAATTGATCTTAGTGGAAGGCGAAGAAAATAATATCAAAATAACGCACCCAATGGATTTGTGGTATGCCGAACAAATTTTGAAAAAAAGAAATTAAAAAGATCGAAACCCACGAAGAAAATCTTCAATCTTCATTTTATTTTTTCCTTCCAATTGCAATTCTTTGATGAAGAGGTAGCCATCTGCACATGCAATTTTTAAAAAAGTTTTGTTGTCGGTTTCCCAAGTTCCAATTGTTGCAGAATGATTTTCTTTTTCCGGAAAACTTCGAAATATTTTCACAGTTTTTTCTCCAAGTTTTGTGAATGCGCCGGGAAAAGGAGAGAGCCCTCTAATTAAATTGTGAATTGCTGTTACCGATTTTGAAAAATCTATTTTGCAAGTTTCGGCAAATAGTTTTGGTGCAGAATTTAACGGTTCATTTTTTTCAGAAATATTTTGTTGTTTTTCAATCAATGTTCCAGCTGCTAATTTTTTAATTGTAGCAAGTAAAATTTCTGCACCAATTAATTTCATTTTGTCGTGAACTTCGCCAGCAGTTTCATTTTCGTGAATCAAAAAAGATTGTTGCAATAAAATATTACCCGTGTCAATTTCGTGTTTTAGTTTGAAAGTAGTAACACCGGTTTCTTTTTCGCCATTGATGATTGCCCAATTAATTGGTGCAGCGCCGCGATATTGCGGAAGTAGCGAACCATGAAGATTGATAGTTCCCATCGGGGGCATGTTCCAAACTATTTCGGGCAACATGCGAAAAGCAACTACAATTTGTAAATCTGCATTGAGTGATTTTAATTCATCTAAAAATTCAGTGTTTTTTAATTTTTCTGGTTGAAGAATTTTAAGTCCCGCCGACAATGCATATTTTTTTACAGCTGTTTCCGATAATTTCATTCCTCTTCCCGCAGGTTTATCCGCAGCTGTAATAACTGCTACAATATTACAACCTGCTTTCACTAAAGCATCAAGCGACGCAACAGCAAATTCAGGCGTGCCCATGAATATGATTCTAAGATTTTTTAGTTCCATTATTTTTCTGTTCCGATTAGGATGGATAAAAAAGATATTTTGTTCTTATCTGTTTAAAATTTTCTAAATCATTAATCCAAGTTTTTCGAATTTGTTTTTCGGTTTTGCCTTCTTTAATTTGTTGCCAAAGCAAATTGTTGCCAGCTAATTTTGTAAAAAAAGATTCTTCCATTTTTCCTGATTTTGGAAGAATGAAGAATTTATCTTTTTCAGGAAAAAGGCGATATGCTTCAAGCAACCATTTCAATTGAATTTTACTATTTACTTTTTTAAAAACAGTTTCAGAACTTCCGCTCAAATCCCAACCATAGCAGGTTTGTCCAAATAACTTTGAGTTTTTTGCTCCTTCGTTTGGCATGGGAATAAATGAAATTAAATTTTGTGGTAAACTTGTATGGCCAAAAATTTGAAATTGTTTATTTGTGCCCCTTCCTTCGCTAAGTACGGTTCCTTCAAATAAACAAGTGGAAGGATAAAGATAGATGGATTGAATATTGGGTAAATTGGGTGAAGGTTTTACCGGTAAAACATATTTGCTTTTGTGTGTATAGTTTTCGCAAGGTGCAATGAAAAGTACAAACTGATTGTTTAATGATTCATTCGCTATTGAATTAATTTTATTATTAAGTAATATAGTTTTCGCAGAAATATTATTTACAGAAAGCCAACCTTCTTTTAAAATCATCGTTGCATATTCAGCAATCGTCATACCATACACAATCGGTATCGGCTGCATTCCTACAAAGGATTTATATTTTTTATCTAAAATAGGACCGTCAACATAATGTCCGTTTGGATTTGGCCGATCGAGAATAAGCAATGGTTTTTTAAATTCAATTGCAGCTTCCATAAATTCTTGCAACGATGAAATAAAAGTATAAAACCGAACGCCGACATCTTGAATATCAAAAACTAAAATATCAATGTCTTTCAAATCTTCTGCACTTGGTTTTCTTTTGCTGCCGTAAAGCGAGATAACGGGAATGCCGGTATTTTCATCCACATAATTTCCAACTTTTTCTCCGGCATCTGCTGTGCCACGAAACCCATGCTCCGGACCAAATATTATTTTAATATCAACGCCTAAATTTTTTAAAGTATCAATCAAATGGGTTTTTCCAACTAATGAAGTTTGATTGGCAAATACACCAACTCTTTTATTTTTTAAAAGAGTAATATAATTTTCTACTTTTTCTGCACCAGGAAAAATTGGTTGGGCAAAACAAGAAAAAGAAAATAAGAAGAAAACGACTGCGATTTGATTTACTTTAAAAAACAAGTTCATTTTTCAAATTTCAACAAAATATTCTTTGTTACAATAAAATTTATAAAATTCGAGTAGAATAGATAAATTTGCGCCCTATTTTAAAATTAAAAAAAAGCAAAGTGGAACAAGTAAAAAACGGCGATACAATTAAAGTTCATTATCACGGAAAGTTAACCAATGGTGAAACTTTTGATTCATCCAACGGAAGACAACCATTGGAATTTAAAGTTGGTTCTGGAATGGTGATTAAAGGATTTGATACCGGTGTTACGGGTATGCAAGTAGGAGAAAAAAAGACAATTCATATTCCTGCAAACGAAGCTTATGGAGCTAAGAATGAAGAAATGATTATGGATTTTCCAAAAGAAAAATTCCCTGCTGATATGACAATAGAATTGGGAATGCAATTGATGATGAACAATGGTTCGGGCCAACAGATTCCTGTTAAAATAATTGAAATAAAAGAAGATGTTGTCATTCTTGATGCAAACCATCATCTTGCAGGCGAAGATTTAATTTTTGATTTGGAGCTAGTATCAATTGATGCACCAAAATCTAAAATAATTACTTCTTTTTAATTGCAGTCAGTTCAACCGACTGCAATTAATTAAAATTTTCTTTTTCAATTTTATATTTTATCAGTCAGTTTTAGCAAACAGATAAAATAATATTTCTTTAATAGGTTTGCTTTAGCATCATTTTTCAACACTCCCCAAACCTAAAAAGCCCGAACTGCACGGACACCGTAAGTGTTTAGCTTGCTGCCGTTGAACTGGAAGGCATTGACGAAGTACTGGATCCATGCGTTGTTGTTATCGTACTCCGAAGAACTCCAGTAGTAGATGCTGGCAAAACCACCAACTGCTACCCGATTTACATACAATTTATTCAACTCGTCTTTGCTTGGTAAATACCAATCGGTATATCCACCACCTGTATAAGCCCTTGCTAAACCTGCTGCATAACTTGTAGCAGTTGCACCTTGTACTGTAATAATTGTATTGGTATTTGCCAATCCTGTTCCTATTGCAGTACCGGTTGCACCGGTTGTGGTATATGCTCCATTGTACCACCGTATTGCTGTACTTTGGTCTGAGGTGGCTGCTATTAAACCGTGTGGGGTGTTTGCATCATAGCCGGGATCGCCGCTTTGTAAAATATAGGCTACTTTTCCTCCTTGATATGTATCTCCAATTGCTAATGTGGGCACAGCGCTTATTGCTGTTCCATCAAATTTTGTCCAAGCACCACCATTAAAAACCTGCAATTCTCCAGTGCTTCCACAGTTATTACACCAAACCATCAATCCCGCAACAGGCGTTGCTATTTGTGTTCTTTGGTAATTAGACATTCTTGGTAGTAATAATCCTTTTGTAGTGCTTGTTACATCCAACTGTGCCGATGCAGCGGGGGTTGCCGTGCCAATGCCTACTTGGGCATTTGTAGTTGCAAAGAACAAAATGCTACATAAAATCGTCAGAAATCTTTTTCGGGGGCATAAAAAATTTAGTTTGGATTTTTAAAGTTAAATATAATTTATCTGTTTAGCCACCAGCCAAGCCAAGTGCCACAAAGGCTCCAAGCTACAAGTGTATCAATGAAATTGGAAGTAGCCCCAGGTGTTTCAAACCATATTTGATTGGAATAAGGAATGAATAGGTAACCTGCAATACCAATCAACAGTGTACTTAAAAAAGTTGTTTTAAAATTGGATGGCGATTGTTTTTTTACAACCCAGCAAACAAATAATGCTGCAATAATTGAAGTGATCAAACCACGCAAAATATTGTTGGTCATATTTGTTGTATATGCGCTATGATAACTAATAACTGCCCATGGTTTTCCTTGCATATTTTTTTGAGTCAATTCCATTTCTTCTGCCGTAGCATTTTTATCAGCCGTTGGCACCATAAATTGTCCATCAGTTGAAAACTGACTGCTTAGTATTTGAATTAAGCTATCTTGATTTGGTGCTTTTTGGTATTCGGTAGCGTGCATGGGTAAAGCCGTCCACGAAATAGTTTGCCAAATAAAAACAAGAAGTCCGCCAACGAATCCGCCAATTAATAATTTTTTCATAACTGTAAGTTTGATTTAGGACTAAAAGGTAAAATCTTTTTTTTGAATTTAGAAAAAAACAATAAAAGTTTAATTGTATTTTCGGAAACTAATTTTTAAAAATGCTTGAAAAATACACACACACAGCAGCGGAACGATTTTTACGCTATGTGCAAATAGACACGCAAAGCGATCCACTTTCAAAGAAATTTCCATCAACTGAAAAACAAAAAGACCTTGGCCGTTTGTTGGTTAAAGAATTACAGCAAATGGGAATTTCAAATGCCGAAATGGATGAATGGGGTTATGTGTATGCTACAATTTCTTCTAACACAGAAAAAAAAGTTCCAACTATTTGTTTCTGTTCGCATGTGGATACAGCGCCGGATTGTAGCGGCACAGCTGTTCGGCCCTTGGTTCATTCCAATTATCAAGGACAAGATATTGTTTTACCCGATGATGTTTCTCAAGTTTTAAAACTGAGCGAACATCCTTATTTAGAAACTCAATTTGGAAACGATATTATTACTGCAAGTGGAAATACGTTGTTGGGAGCCGATGATAAAGCCGGCGTTGCAGAAATAATGGACCTTGCCAATTTTTTACAAACGAATCCATCCATAAAACATGGAGTCGTTAAAATTCTTTTTACACCCGATGAAGAAGTAGGAAGAGGAACAGAAAAAGTAGATTTAAAAAAATTAGCCGCCGACTTTGCTTATACTTTAGATGGCGGCGATGCTGGAAGTTTTGAGGATGAAACTTTTAGTGCAGATGGTGTTCAAGTAATTATTCACGGTGTAATTACACATCCCGGAACTGCGAAAGGGAAAATGGTAAATGCTTTAAAAATTGCCGGAGAAATTTTAGCAGCACTTCCCAAAAACAGACTTTCTCCCGAAAGTACAAGTGGAAGAAGCGGATTCATTCATCCAACGCGAGTGGAAGGAATTGCAGAAAAATGTACGATTGATTTTCTTATTCGCGATTTTGAAACCGCTGGGTTGAAAAAGAAAGAAGATTATTTGCGAACACAAATTGAAGAGCTGCTTCGAATTTATCCAAAAGCATCTTTTGAATTTATCGTGACCGAACAATACCGAAATATGAAAGTGGTGTTGGATGAAAATCCTAAAATTGTTGACTATGCAAAAGAGGCAATTAAAAGAAGCGGCTTGAAATTAAAATCGGAAAGTATTCGTGGTGGCACCGATGGAAGCCGATTATCATTTATGGGGTTGCCTTGCCCAAATTTATTTGCTGGCGAACAAGCCATTCATTCAAAACTTGAATTTGTAAGTATTCAAGACATGAACAAAGCAGTAGAAACAATGGTTCATTTATTACAAATTTGGGAAGAAAGGAATTGATCAATTAAAGTGTAATTTCGTTTTTCAAAAACAAAATATATGTTAGAAATTATTTCAAATTATTTGTGGTTAATTATTTTAATTACTGTTTTATTTAGTTCGTTTTTTTTCCATCAATCAAGGTTTCGTAGGTGTAATCACGATGTTTGGAAAATACCGTCGCATTGTAAGTCCTGGGTTAAATATGAAAATTCCTTTTCTCGAAGTACTTTCCAGAAAAGTATCCATTCAAAACCGTTCGGTGGAATTGGAATTTCAGGCAGTAACAATGGATCAGGCAAATGTTTATTTTAAAAGTATGTTGCTTTATTCGGTACAAAATGCGGAAGAAGAAACAATCAAAAAAGTTGCGTTTAAATTTATTGCAGATAAAGATTTGATGCAAGGAATGATTCGAACAATTGAAGGAAATATTCGTTCGTTTGTTGCAACAAAAAAACAAGCAGAAATTTTGGGTTTGCGAAAAGAAATTGTTGAATATGTAAAAGGAGAAGTTGACCACACCTTGGAAACATGGGGGTATCATTTACAAGATTTACAAATAAATGATATCACATTCGACAAATTAATTTTGGAATCCATGAGCAGAGTGGTGGCGAGTTTCAACTTAAAAGCTGCAGCAGAAAATGAAGGGCAAGCGCTATTAATTACGAAAACAAAAGCTGCAGAAGCTGATGGAAATGCAACCAAAATTGCAGCAG
Organism: Bacteroidota bacterium; assembly: GCA_005798905.1. Taxonomy (GTDB): domain Bacteria; phylum Bacteroidota; class Bacteroidia; order Chitinophagales; family Chitinophagaceae; genus VBAS01. Next base: position 56,711 of record SYIK01000006.1, read on the forward strand.
AAGCTGAAAAAGAAGCAGCAAGATTGCGCGGACAAGGAGTAGCATTATTCAGAATGGAAGTTGCACAAGGTATGTCGGAAGCAGCTGAACAAATGAAGCAGGCAAACTTAGATACGAATGTAATTTTATTCAGTATGTGGACGGAAGCGATTAAAAATTTTGCTGAATACGGAAAAGGAAATGTCATTTTCCTAGATGGAAGTGCAATGGGAATGGAACAAACCATGAAACAAATTCAAGGGATGATGATGAAACCAAGCGGTACAAATTAAAAAGATTGTTAACTAAATTTTATAAAAATAATGCCGTAGAATTGCGACATTATTTTTTTTCAACAAACGAATTTCGAATCCTACATTTACCTCAAATAAGTATATTATGATTTATTTCCTTCAAATAAGTGATTCTGTAATCAATGCTGCTGCAACTGTGAATAGTGCCGTAACACAGGCAGATAGAAATGGGGACGGCAGTATTAGCTTGGGCGAACTTTTAGGAATGGGCGGATGGTTGATGTATCCACTTTTGGGGCTTTTACTTTTAGCTATTTTCTTTTTTGTGGAAAGATGGCTTTCTATTCGTAAAGCCGGAAGAATAGATGAAAATTTCATGAACATAATTCGCGATCACATTGTTAGTGGAAATGTAACGGCTGCAAAATCTTTTTCAAAAAATACGAATAACCCTGTTGCACGAATTATTAATAAAGGCATTCAACGAATTGGAAAACCAATTGATATTATTGAAGACAGCATGGAGAATGTTGGACGTTTGGAAATGTACAATCTCGAAAAAAACCTTTCCGTTCTTTCTTTGGTTTATGGTATTGCGCCAATGATGGGATTTTTGGGAACAATTATCGGCATGTTGCAATTGTTTTATCAAATCAATGCCACGGGAGAATTTACACCAGCCGCAATTGCAGGAGGTATTTATACAAAAATGATTACTTCTGCTGCAGGACTTATCATTGGACTATTGGCTTATGTGGGCTATAATTTTTTAACTGCACAAATAAATAAAGTAACCAATAAAATGGAAGCTTCCGCAGCAGAATTTATGGATGTTCTACAAGAGCCAACTCGTTAAAATTGTTTTAAGTTATTAACAAAAAACCGTCTGTTAAAAAGACGGTTTTTTTATTATAATTATACTTGGGAATTATTAGTCGTTCAGATTTAGCGGATAAGCATAAGTTCCTTCGTAGCCCGGGTAAATTCCTTCCAAACGAATTGTACCGAAAGCAGTTGATAAAATTTTACTCAACTCTTCTATGGTTGTAATTCTTCGTCCGTTGATTGCAGTTATTACAAATCCATCTTCCATTCTTGTTTTTCCCAAACGGCCATTTTGTTGAATATCTTTTACAATAATTCCACCCTGAATATTGTTTTGCTCAGCTTTTGCTTTTGAAAGATTTTCTAAAGTAGCGCCTAATTTTTCACTAATATTTGCTTCAGCAATTACACTTGGTTTACCGGGAGAATCTTTTAAAGTAACCGAAGTTGTCATTTCTTCTCCATTTCTAAAAAAGCTCACAGGTACTTTATCGCCGGGTTTAAATTGCGCAATCTGACCACTCATCTCTAATCCATTCGACACAGCATTGTTATTTATTTTTAATATTACATCTCCTTTTTTCAAACCGGATTGTGCCGCGGCACCATCGGAAGGGAGTTCTTGTACAAACACGCCTTGTCCGTCAACAACCCCTGCTTTCTTAATTGCTTTTTCATTTTCTTCTACATTCGGGATATAACTAATTCCAAGATAACCGCGTTTTACATCGCCGTATTCTATCAAATCGTTTACAATTTTTTTGGCAATGTTTACTGGAATCGCAAAAGAATATCCGGCATAAGTTCCGTTTGGCGCAAGAATTGCAGAGTTAATTCCAATCAATTCTCCCGTAACATTTATTAATGCACCGCCACTATTTCCTTGGTTTACTGCAGCATCTGTTTGAATGAACGATTCAACCGCAGAAACATTAGCAGTGCCGGAAATTGACGGCGACATTTGTCGTTCATTAATTCCAATCGTTCTTCCTTTTGCGCTTACAATTCCTGCTGTAACAGTTGTTTCCAATGTTAATGGATAGCCGATTGCAAGCACCCATTGACCCAATTTTACATTATCGGAATTTCCATAAATAAGGTACGGAAATTCTTCACCGTCAATTTTTAATACAGCTAAATCGCTACTTGCGTCTTTGCCAATTAATCTTGCTTTGTATGTTTTTTTGTTGTGAAGTGTTACTGTTATTTCTTCGGCAACTCCACCTTTTTGATCGCTAACAACGTGGTTGTTGGTTACAATATATCCATCGCCACTAATTAAAACGCCGCTTCCGGATGCACGCTGTTCGGGCATTACTTGTGGGCCAAAGTCAAAATAAGGGTCAAAGAAATCTTCAAAAAATCCGCGTTGTTGTTTTGGTAATCCGTTGTTTATTTTTTGTGCAGGAATTTTTGTTTTAATATGAACAACAGCCTGCACCGAAGTTTGAGAAGCTTGTGTAAAATCGATAGAAGTATTTTCATTTTTCCCGTCGAAAAAGCCGGCATAATTCGCAGGGATTTTTCCATCAGATTGAATAGCTGTTTTTTTAACAGGAAAATAATTTAGAAAAAGCCAAACACTTGCAATTGCAGAAATACTGCTGATTGCTGCTATTGATAAAATTTGTTTCAGTTTCATTAGTTTAAATATTTAATAAATGACTCACAAAATAAGGAACGATTTTTAAATGGCGATAGTGTGTAATTAGTTTAACATTTTTTTTTTAAAAATTAAAGATTTTCTAAAAAGTCAAGTGTGTTTACACCGTCTGCGTAATCTGTCAATGATGGGCATTGAGCTTTTCCAAAAGGAAGATGTTTTTTTGCTACGATGCATTGTAAATCTTCCGATGAATTTAGTTTTTTAATTACAGCTTCTTTGTCGGAATAATATTCGTAATGCAGTTGACTTACTGCTGAAAAGTTGCTTTCGTTTTCCACTAAAAGAATCGTTCCGTTTGACATGTAAAATTTATTATTTAAAATATGCAAAGCCAAATTATAATCGTAATTGTTTTTGAATTTGTGATGCTCACTAAAGTATTTATATTTATTAAATGCTGCAAGCAATGGAATGAAATCGTAGTTTTCGGGCACATAAATTTTAGTTACATTTCTGCAACCCAATCCAAAATAAAGATGAACATCATCGGCAAGATTTTCTAAATCCTGCGCTTGTTCGTTTCCTTCTAAAATTGCAACGGAAGTTTTGTTTTTGCGAATGATATTTGGGTATTTGCCAAAATAATATTCAAAATATCTGGATGAATTATTGCTGCCAGTTGCAATAAATGCATCGCAGTTTTTCAGTATTTCGAAATATTGAATCAATTCATTTGCTTCGGGATGTTTGGTTTGAATCCAATTGGTAATGTGTTTAATTAATAATTCATCTTTTGTAGATGCTTTTATTTTTATTTTATTTCCCGAAATAAAAACAGAAAGAAAATCATGAAGTCCAACTAATGGAATATTCCCTGCCATCACTACTCCAATTGTTTTTGGGTTTAAATTTTCATTTTGTAATTTGTTTGTCCAGTTTTCAAGTAAAGATTTTTGCAAAAAATTAGTTGCAATGTTTTGTACAGAGAGTTCAATAAAATCTTTTGTAAACCAGCTGTTTTGAATTTGTGCATTTTGTTTGCACTTTTCCCAAACTTCATCCTTTGATAAAAGGTGTTTGCCCAACTCAACTAATAATTCAATTCGTTCTTGTAATTTCATTTGCGAGAGTTATATTTGTAGGGCAAAAGTAATTCTCAACTCATTAATAAAATAATTATGGCTATTAAGATAACAGACGAATGTATCAACTGCGGTGCTTGCGAACCGGAATGTCCCAATAACGCTATTTACGAAGGTGGTGTAGAATGGGCAATTGTAGATGGAACAAGTGTAAAAGGTCAGGTCGTATTGATGGATGGAAGTTTAATGGATGTAGGTCAAAAAAATGCACCGGTTGCTGCAGATGTTTATTATATCGTCCCCAATAAATGTACAGAGTGCCAAGGTTTTCATGAAGAACCTCAATGTGCTGCTGTTTGTCCGGTTGATTGTTGCATTCCCGATGAACTATATCGCGAAACAGTAGATGAGTTGTTGGCGAAGAAAGCTAAGTTGCACATCTAAGTTGTATTTAATTTATTCGAATAATAAAGGTGAAGATTTTTTCTTCACCTTTATTATTTAACAGTTTCTTATTTTTAGTTAATTATTTTTTTAGAATATTTGCGTACAGAATTTATCAAGAATGAAAAAAAATATTGCATTAGTTACAGGTGGTTTTTCGGGAGAAGCAGTTATTTCCTACAAATCTGCAGCAACGATTGATAAAAATTTAGATCGCTTAAAATTTAATGTTTATCTGATTGACATCAATAAAGAAGGATGGTTTTATCAAGTGTCCAACGAGGGAAAAATAGAAATTGATAAAAACGATTTTTCATTGAACTTGAAAAATGAAAAAATAAAATTTGATGCGGTGTTTATCGGGATGCATGGTACACCGGGAGAAGATGGAAAACTGCAGGGTTATTTTGATCTTTTAAAAATTCCTTACACCGGTTGTAATGCAACTACTTCTGCTATTACATTTAATAAAAGATATACGGTTGCAGTTGCGGCAATGGGCGGAATTCATGTTGCAAAATCAATGCACTTGTTTAAGCACACCACTGTATTAATTTCTCAAATTTGCGATCAATTAAAATTCCCAGTTTTTGTGAAGCCAAGCAATGGAGGAAGTAGTATTGGGATGAGTAAAATTTCTAAAACAGAAGATTTGGAAAGTGCGATTGCAAAAGCATTTTTAGAAGATGATCAAGTGTTGATTGAAGAAATGATTGTTGGTAGAGAATTTACGGTGGGCGTTTTTAAATCAAACGAAACAATAATTGTATTGCCAATAACGGAAGTGAAAAGCAAAAAAGATTTTTTCGATTTCGAAGCAAAATACCTGGGCGCATCGGAAGAAATAACCCCGGCAGATATTGAAGTTGTCGTTGCAGAAAAAATTAGAACAGCGGCAAAAAATATTTATGCAATTTTCAATTGCAATGGAATTGTCCGAATCGATTTTATTTACCACGAAGCTTCCGGAAATCCTTTTATGTTGGAGATAAATTCAATTCCCGGACAAAGCGATGCAAGCCTTGTTCCAATGCAGGTAAAAGAAATGGGTTGGAGTTTGAAAGAATTTTATTCAAAACTTTTAGAGGCATGTTTTTAATTTAAAGAATTTTTATTTTTAATAAATAACAAAAACTGATGTTTGAATTTATAACCAAGCGATCGATTTTTTTTAATATTCTTTCCGGCTTTTTTCTTATGATTGCTTGTTTGTTTTTGCTGTACACTTTATTGGGGCCAATTACGCGACACGGCAAAATAATTACTGTGCCAAATGTTGTCGGAAAAAATTTTGAGGAAGCGAAAACGATTTTAAGCGGTCAAGGATTTGATGTAGAAATTCAAGATTCAATTTATACAGATACCATAACGAGCAGTGCAGTTTTGAAACAAATGCCCGAAGGTGATGCCATTGTAAAAATTCATCGAAAAGTGTATCTAACAATTAATCGAAATGTGCCCCCACTTATTGAAATGCCGAATTTAATTGGTTTTAGTTTTCGCAATGCAGAAATGCAATTGAAAAATTTGGGATTGCGAGTTGGTGATACTTTGTTTCGGCCGGACTTTGCGAAGAATGCAGTATTGGAACAATTGCAGAATGGTGTAAAAATTAAACCCGGCGATAAAATTCAACAAGGAAGTATTGTTGTTCTTGTTGTTGGAGATGGATTGGGTGGCGAAGTTTTTAATGTGCCCAATTTATTAGGTAGAACTTTTAGCGATGCAAAAGTATTTTTAGAGTCGAACGGGTTAAGTTTTTTAGTTGTGTTACCCGATGCTGATGTGAAGGATACTGCTGCTGCATTTATTTACAAACAAAACCCTGTACAAGTTGATGAGGAAGGGAATGCTCGCAAAATTCGTCAGGGGCAAACAATAGACGTTTGGTTAAGTGTACAGCGACCTCGTATAGATACATTACACTTTTAATAATTGAGATTTTTTTTATGAAACACATTACGGTTGAAGAATTGAAAATTAAAATGGAAGATGGAATTAAAATGCATTTGCTTGATGTGCGCGAATTGAGCGAATATGAGGAGTTTAATATTGGCGGGATACATATTCCACTTGGAAAAATTCAAAGTTTTCAAATTGAAGACATCGATGAGTTTAAAGATGATGAAATAATTATACATTGTCGTAGTGGAATTCGAAGTGTTACCGCTGCACTTTTTTTAGAAATGCAAGGGTTTAAAAATGTAAGTAACCTTTTAGGTGGGTTAGTTGCATGGCAGGAAAAATTTGGAAATACTTTCTCTTAGTTTCTATTAAAATTTCAAGTTGACTCCAATCGAAAAATTAATTCCTGCCATCGGGTAATAATAATTTTCAGTTGTTAATTTTTGGTTGTATAAATAGCTAAATGTGTAACCATTTGGTTCGTACAATTTGTTGAAAATATTTGCAGCTAATAAAATTATTTTCGCTTCTTTTAATTTTCCTTTACTTATTGAATAAGTCATTCTCGCATCTTGTGTGTAAAATGCGTTCAACTTTCTGTTTTCGTTTTGGGTATTATCCAAAAATTGGTTGCTTACATATTTACTTATCAAACTAAATTCTACATCTTTCATCGGAATTAAATTAATCGTAGCACCTCCTACAATGTTTGGAGAAAAAGCAATATCAGTTAATGCATAGTTTTTAGTTTGTTGTCCACCGTTATCATAATCATCAATGTATTCCGTAAAATTTTCTATTTTATTTTTACTGAAAGAAATGTTGGAAGTTGCATTTATCCAAGGTTTGATAACACTTGTTGCCTCCAATTCAATTCCAGTTCTATAACTTATTGGAATGTTTGTTCTTGTGTAAGCGCCTACATCATTTATTTTTCCGGTTAACACTAATTGATCTTTATAGTTCATAAAATAAGCGGTGGCTTTCCAATAATAGTTCGATTTTTTATTGGAAATACCGAATTCAAAATCAGTTAATTTTTCTGCTTTTGGTGATTGATTTGAAGTTGCTTCAAAATCTTCGCGGTTGGGTTCTTTTTGTCCACGACTAATAGAGAAATAGCTAAGCCAATTATTTTTTGAAAATGTTAATCCTGCTTTTGGGTTGAAAAAATTGTATTTGTTTTTTACAATTAAATCCGGGTTGTTTCTAAATCCATTGATTGTATAATCTACTTTTCTAAATTGAAGGTCATAAAATACAGAAAAGTATTTTCCGATTAAAGATTGCTCTTTTAAATAAACAGAAAATTCATCTTTTTTTGCATCAAGATTATACCAGCGTGCAGGTAATGACAATCCTTTTTCGGCCCAAATAATTTCTCCAAAATGATTTCCGGAATAATTATTCCAAGTTCCTCCCATGGTAAATTCGGAAATTTTGCCTTTGTAATTGAATGAAAAAATAGAACCATAAAAATCATTGTCCAACCATAATTGTCGTACCATATCGGAATGAGAAATGGATACTCCACCATAAATAGGTGCTTGTAAATTATAAGTAGCATATGCATTGTTCGCTTTGTATTGTTCGTAAAATCCGGCTCCTTTTACATAAAAAGCTGCTGTGTTGAATTTTAATTTCTTTCCAAAATTGTGATTGAAAAAAAATTGGTAATGGTTTTGCTCGTAGTTGTCTGTTTCGTTTTCATAAGGGTGACCCGATTTTTCCATTCCTGCATAATTAATTGTACGATTTTTTTTCAAATCAGATTCCGACACACCGTACCAAGCTTGGTACGTTTTTTCATTTCCTGTAAATAAATTAAATCGCAAAGAAGATTTTGAATTGATATATGCAGTTGAAAAATAAAAAGATTGCAAATCACTTTTAGCTCTATCAATATATCCATCGCTGTTTATACTAGAAAGTCGTGCATCAACTGTAAAATGGTTTCCGATCAAACCACTGCCGGCTTTAATTGTATTTTTCCAAGTATTAAAAGTGCCATAACTATTGTTTAATTCTGCATACGGATTTACATGTACAGTATTAGTGCTAATATTTATACTTGCTCCAAAAGAACCTGTTCCGTTTGAAGAAGTTCCAACTCCTCTTTGCAATTGAATACTACTGATGGAAGATGAAAAATCGGGTAAGTCCACAAAAAAAGTACCTTGACTTTCCGCATCATTAAATGGAATTCCGTTTAAGGTAACATTAATTCTTGTTGCATCGGTTCCACGAATTCGAATTCCTGTATAGCCAACACCGTTTCCGGCATCGGCGTTAACAACAACGGATGGGCTTTGATTTAAAATAAAAGGAAGATCTTGTCCTAAATTTATTTTTGCAATTACTTTTTCAGAAATATTTGTTATAGAAAAAGGCGCAAGTTCTCCGGCTCGAGTTGCAATAACTTCTACAGATTCAAGCAATAATATACTATCTGTTTTTTTAGAATTTTGTTGACTGTTTGCGAAAATTGAAACCAACAATGCAATTGCAGTACAAATGCTTTTCATTTTATGAAAAATTTAAGAATTAAAAAGTTTGCAGGGAATATTGCGCAGAAAGAGTGCCGAAAGTTAATTACTCCTTCCCTGCGCAGGCATTACCCTGATCAGGTTATACGGGTTTTTCTCAGTCCCAAAAAATAGGAACACCCCGGGAACGCTGAATAGCAAAACGAAAGTAAGAATTATCCATTTAATAATATTACCTTTCCCATTCAAACAAAATTTATTTTATGAAAAAATTATTTTTTGTATTCCAATTTCTATTTCTTTTTTGCTTTTTTTCTGAAGCACAATCTAAAAAAATCGCATTAAAACATGTAAATGCAATAAACATTTCAAGCAGTTTCGAACTTTTTATAAAGCAAGGCGATGCGGAATCCATTGAAGTAAGTGCTTCTAATGAAGAATATTTAGATAAGATAAATGTAACTATAGAAAATGGCGAAGTAATTATTCGCTACGATAATCAAAAATCTTTTTGGTTGGGTTGGAATTCAGATCGACTTAATTTAAAAGCAGTTGTAACTCTAAAAAATTTAGAAAAATTAACAACGAGTGGTGCTTGTAATACCTATTTTGAAGAGGGAATAAATGTTGAAAACCTATCAATCAATGTTTCAGGTGCAAGTGATGTTAAAGGAAATCTAACTGTAAAAAATCTGAATGTTGAAATGAGTGGAGCTTCCGATGTTTTACTTTCCGGTTCGGTTTCAAATTTAAAAGTCAATGTAAGTGGCGCTAGTGATTTTAAAGGGTATAATCTTAATGCAGATTATTGCAATTCAAAATTATCAGGGGCTGCATCGGCTAAAATAAGCGTAAATAAAGAATTAACAGCAAATGCAAGTGGGGCAAGCAGTGTGAAATATATTGGAAGTGGAATAATTAGAGATATTAAAATGAGTGGTGCAAGTTCAATTTCCCGAAAAAGTTAATTCTAATGAAATAAAAAAGGTTCCAAATGGAACCTTTTTTGTTGCGAAGGGGAGGTTCGAACTCCCGACCTTCGTGTTATGAGCCCGACGAGCTACCGCTGCTCTACTTCGCGATTTGGTCGGCAAAGATAACTGCAATGCTTTACCTTTCCAAGAAATTTTATCAGTTACCTTTGCGACAATTATTATGAAAGTTGGATTTGTAAATATTTTTGGGAAACCCAATGCTGGTAAAAGTACATTGCTCAATGCGTTGATGGGTGAAAAACTGGCAATTGTATCTCACAAAGTACAAACTACGCGACATCGAATAAAAGGAATTCTTTCAGAAAAAGAATATCAAATCGTTTTTTCGGATACTCCGGGAATCATTGAACCCAAATACAAATTGCACGAAAAAATGTTGCAAGCTGTTCATAGTTCGTTAGAAGATGCAGATCTTGGTTTGCTTTTGGTAGATGTAAACGAAAACTGGGATGAATGCGATGCAATTTTTAGCGCATTAAAACTAAAGAAATCAGCTATAATTGTTATCAATAAAATTGATGCGGCAAGTGAAGCTAAAATAAAAGAAGCGGTTGGTTTTTTTACTTCCAAATCTTATGTTAAAAAAGTAGTTACTATTTCTGCAAGAAGTGGAATTAATAAAAAGCGATTCATAAATGTATTGTTGAAATTTTTGCCCGAAGGTGAACCATTCTATAATACAGAAGATATTAGCGATTTGCCAACCAAGTTTTTTACAGCCGAGTTGATTCGAGAAAAAATATACGAATTATTGCAAGATGAAATTCCTTATCAAACAACGGTGATGGTAAATGTGTTTGCAGAAAAGGCAAGTTTGATAAAAATTACGGCAGATATTATTGTACAAAGGGAATCACAAAAAGCAATTTTACTTGGAGAAAAAGGAAGCATGATAAAAAAAATTGGAACCGAATCGCGCAAATCGATTGAAGGTTTTTTAGAACAAAAAGTGTTTTTGGAACTTTTTGTAAAAGTTCGACCGAAGTGGCGAGATAATGAACAATTCTTAAAAGAATATGGCTATCATTAATAAACAAAAAAATATAGGTTATGAAATTTATTTATTAGCAACAGTAATTTTCTTTTTTCAACTCACTGCGCAAGGGCAAGTGGTATTGGAACATGGATCTGGTACGCAAACAAGTGATGGAGCGTTGATTGTTTATGGGGCAAATAATTTTAATTATTCAATACCATATGAAAAAATAAAAGGCAGTCCGTTTTGGCAAAATCAATGGAATACTGCAGTTTTTTATAATTGGCGCGATTCGATTATTGGTAATTACAAGTCCAAATTAAATTTTGTAACACAAGAAATATATTACATCGATAAAAACGGAAAGGAGCAAGTTGTATTACAAGGGTTGGTTGATAAAGTTATTTTTTTTAAAAATGAAGATGAATCACAAGTAATATCCGTATTTAAAAATGATATCGGTGAAGTAAAGAAAAAAGCGGCTTGCAAACATTGTTTTGTACAAGAAATGAATTCGGGAGATGTAAAATTGATGAAAAGTACTTCTCGTGTTTTAAAAATAGGAGATTCACTTTTTGGCACGCAAAAACGTTATTATTTTGCCGACGAATTTGAATATTTTTTGCAGGTTCATGATAGAATCTATCGAGTAAAAAAATTAGATAAAGAATCTATACTTTCTCTATTGCCCACTGCTTCGTCATACGAAGCCTGGATAAGGGAAAAACAACTTCGGTTTAAAAAAGAAAGTGATTTTATGGTATTTATTGATCATTACAATGCAACAAGAAGAAAAGAAGATTAAGCTTTATTTAGAAAATTATTAAATTAAAAAAATGGGATTTACAGTAGCCATAATTGGCAGACCAAATGTGGGCAAAAGCACACTCTTTAATAGATTATTGGAGCAACGAAAAGCTATTGTGGATGATATAAGTGGAGTTACTCGCGATCGGCAATACGGAATTGTAGAATGGAATGGAAAAAATTTTAATGTGATTGACACTGGTGGTTTTGTTCCCAAAAGCGACGATATTTTCGAAAGAGAAATTAGAAAACAAGTACACATTGCTGTGGACGAAGCCAACGCAATTATTTTTATGGTAGATGCTGCAACCGGAATCACTCATTTGGATGATGCGATGGCGGATATTTTGAGAAGAAGCTCAAAGCCGATTTTTTTAGTTGTAAATAAAGTAGACAATAACGATAGAATGTTAGCTGCTTCAGAATTTTATTCGCTTGGTTTTGAACATGTACATAATATTGCAGCAATAAGCGGAAGTGGAACTGGAGATTTGTTGGATGTTATTTGTGAATTGATTCCCGAAGAAAATAGTGATAAAGAAAAAACAGAAAATTCATTACCAAAATTTGCAATTATTGGGCAACCAAATGTGGGCAAATCTTCTTTGTTAAATTCATTGATTGGACAAGAGAGAACTATTGTTAGCGACATTGCCGGCACTACGCGTGATACGATTCACACCCATTATAATATGTATCAAAAAGAGTTTGTATTAATTGATACAGCCGGTATTCGCAAAAAAACAAAGGTGCATGAAGATCTTGAGTTTTATTCGGTGATTCGTGCAATCAAAGCATTGGATGAAGCCGATGTTTGCTTGATAATGTTGGATGCAGAAAAAGGAATTGCTGCACAGGATATTAATATTTTTAGTTTGGCTGCAAGAAAAGGAAAAGGAATTGTAGTGTTGGTAAATAAATGGGATTTGGTAGAAAAAGAAACCAATACTGCTAGAGATTACGAAGCAACTTTAAAAAAACGCTTTGCTCCATTTACGGATGTTCCTGTATTATTTATTTCTGCGAAAGAAAAAACAAGAATTTTTAAAGCAATTGAAATAGGTTTGGAAGTTTTTGAAAGCAGGCAAAGAAAAATTCCAACTCGAGAACTAAATGATGTAATGTTAAAGGCGGTTGAATCGTACCATCCGCCAGTTGTACGCGGTAAATCAGTTAAAATTAAGTTCATTACACAATTGCCAACTTATGTTCCATCGTTTGCATTTTTCTGCAATTTTCCCGACGATGTAAAAACGCCTTATAAAAATTATCTAGAAAATCAGCTTCGTCAGAACTTTAATTTTAGTGGAGTTCCGATACGCGTTTTTTTTAGAAAAAAGTGAAAAAGATAATTTCCTGTAGTATTAATTAAAAAAAGTGTTCAAATTTTGGAAAATATTTTGAAAAACCTATATTTGCGCAGTATTTCAATAATTTAACAAAAAAAAACAAAGTACAATGAAAAAAATGTTTGCACTTTTTGCTGTTGCAGCTGTAATGACTGCTTGCAATAACAGCGCTGAAGAAACTCCTGCTGTTGACACTACTGCTGCTGCTCCTGTTGAAGCTCCAGCTGCTGCTGATACAACTGCTGCACCTGCTGCTGAAGCTGCTGCACCTGCTGCTGAAGTGAAGTAATTATTGTTGTTTTACAATATACTTCTTGCAAGAAGATTTCCTCTCGTCTCAGACGGGAGGATTTTTCTTTTTAGACCTTTAATTGTTTGATTGTAAGTGCAACCAATTTTTTATAACTCTCCATTTCCTGCACTTGTTGTTGAACAAAACCATTTCCGTTTGGATCTCCAAGTACATTTATCATTTCCGCTTCATTTTCATAAACCATCTTTCGGAAAGGGTTTTTGTAATCTTTGGATTTAGAATCTTGCATATTTTCAACCATCCAAATTCTGGTTGCTTGCGATTTTAATAATAGTGATTTGAAAGTTGATTTATCAAATTTCTTAATTGAAAGTTCGCAAACTTCGATGAGTGAAGCGAAAGCATGTTCAAATTTTTGTTGCGGATAGCTATTGCCGTTAGCAGCATAAAAAGTGTGCACTTCGTCCCAGCTTTTTATTTTCCCCGAATTAATATCTTTTCGAAGAGAAGAAATTTCAGATTTTAAAATTAATTGTCCACCCACATTTATCCATTCTGTTCGGTAATTAATGGATTTGATTTTAGCAGTTAATTTTTCCCAACTGGTAATTTTTTGAATTTTTATATTGTTCAACAATTGACTAACGCCGTAATAAACTACAATCTCCTTAAAAATGGAGTAAGCTTGGTTTACTTTGAGCAGTTGTACTTTTCTTTTTGAGTTTTCAAAACCCGGTGCAAGTATTTCTAATTTATCAACTACTTTACTTTTTTCTTGCAATAATTTTTTTCCAATCTTTTTTTTTTCTTCCGTAGTTAATTTTTTCTTTTTAAAAACAGCGAAAGATTCTCCGGTATATTTTTCCAGAAGACCAAGTGCCGTAAAAATTTCATTGATGCTGTCTGGAGAAAGAAAATCATATTCTAAAAGTTGCGTTTTGTCCACTCGATTATCTCTGTTTCGATGTTTGATTTCGTTTCGAGATAGCGCATACATATTATGTAAAAAAAAATAAGCGGGAACGACAACTAATTTATTTGCATGTGTGTCATTATTTACTAAAGAAAAAGGAATTGGAATGTTTAATTCATTTGGATAATCGCTTTTTGAAAGCAACGTAAAAGTTGCAAATTTTGAGTTATGTTTTAAATTAACACAAAGCCCAGCCCAAAATCCACGAGCAGCAATTAGTTCGCCATCTGCACCGCGGCTATTGTGGTTTGAGCCAATTGTTGCACCAGCTGCAATATTACTTTGTCCCATCACCATGGACGCACAAAGAAATGAATTGTTGTGATGTTGTTCGTGCGCATGAAATAACAATGAATTCAAAACTTCGCAACAAGAAATTGTGGAATTACTTCCAAGATAAGAGTTGATAAGTCGAGCGCCATATTTTAATTGTGAATTGTCCGATAAAATAAACCGAACAGCTTTCACCCCGTAAAAAATTCTGCATCCCATTCCAATTATCCCATTTACTAATTCACATCCCTCACCAATTTGTGTTTTGTTTTGAGAATTAGAATTAATCGTAAGATTCTTTAATTTATTTGCTCCTTTTATATAAGCGTATTCGCCAATCCAAACATTTTTTATAATGCCACAGTTTTTAATAATAGTACTATTTCCAATTTTTCCATAATAACCTCTTTTATTATCAAATTTATTTTCGGTAAATAATTTGAATTTCTGCATTAACGTTTCATCATCTCGATAGCGGCTCCACAAATATGCATCACCCGACAACATTCCATCGAAAGGCATTATACTTCGTCCTGCATTTTCATTACACACTTCCATCCAAATACGAGTTTGTTCCACTTCACCTTCTTTTAAAATTCCATTACCGAATTTTGAATAATCAGAAGTTGACATTTCATTTATATTCGTTAAAATAACTTCTGATCCTATAATAAAATGACTCAGATAATTCACATTATTAATTGCTACATTGTCTTCAAAATCACAGCTAATAATGGTGCTGTTGTATAAACCAACTAATTGACGGATCTCGTTATGTTGTATATATAAATTTTCAAGTTTTCCAATTCGTACTAATCCAAAAAAGTTGCAATTTTTTATCAAAGCGGCATTGAATCCATTGCAAACTTGGATATCGTTCCAATTGTTTGCTGTATTATTATTTTGGATTAACTCCTTTTTTTCAGCAGCTGTTAGTTTTCGATAGTTGATTCCGCTGCGGTTTTGAATGTTGCGGAAATGATATTCATCTTTTCCATTGGGGATAAAATTTTTATCAATAAAATTATAGCCGAGTGTATGAGATGATTTTTTAAAAGGATTACTCATAGGTTAAATATAATTATTCCACGGTAACAGATTTTGCCAAATTGCGTGGCTTATCCACATCGCAACCTTTTGCAATTCCAATATAATAGGCTAACAGTTGTAACGGAATTACATTAAGCATTGGTGCAACAATTTCATCTGCTGCAGGAACAGCAATTAATTCGTTGGAAACAGAAATTGCCGACTCATCATTTTCTGTAATGATTGAAATTATTTTTCCTTTTCTTGCTTTAATTTCCTGCATATTGCTAATCGTTTTTTCTATATTTGAATCTTTTGTTGCAATAAAAACAACTGGTAAAGAGTCATCAACTAATGCAATTGGTCCGTGTTTCATTTCTGCTGCAGGATAGCCAGAAGCATGGATGTAGGATATTTCTTTTAGTTTTAATGCTCCTTCTAAAGCAATTGGAAAATTGTAACCACGACCGAGGTAAAGAAAGTTGGTAAAATTTTTATATTTTTCAGCAATAGATTTAATCAAATCATTTGATTCAAGAATTTTGGAAACTTTTACGGGAACATCATTTAACTCGTTTAGACATGAACGATAGCGTTCATTCGAAATTGTATTTTTTTCTTTAGCAATTTTCAGGGCAACCATAGTAAGTACAGCAAGTTGTGCGGTAAATGCTTTAGTACTAGCAACGCCAATTTCAGATCCTGCATGTGTATATGCACCAGCATGAGAAGTTCGAGCTATTGAAGATCCAACAACATTTACAATGCCAAAAATAAAAGCACCTTTTTCTTTTGCATTTTCAATAGCAACTAATGTATCAGCAGTTTCGCCACTTTGTGAAATGGCAATGATTACATCTCCTGGGATAATGATTGGATTTCGATAACGAAATTCTGAAGCATATTCAACTTCAACAGAAGTTCGGCATAATTCTTCAAAAATATATTCAGCAATCAAACCGGCATGCCAACTTGTACCGCAGGCAAGAATAATAATTCGATTTGCGTTAATTAATTTATCCAAATTATCCTGTACGCCTGCCATTTGGATTGTTCCATTCTCCACATCGAGACGACCGCGTAAACAATCAAATATTGTTGTGGGTTGTTCATAAATTTCCTTGAGCATGAAATAATCAAAACCGCCTTTTTCAATTGCGGCTAATTCGATATCTAATTTTTGAACAAAGGGTGTTAATATTTCATTACCCAAATTTTTTAGAATTAATTCATTGGGCTTTACAATTGCAAGTTCGTAATCATTTACATAAACAACTTCTTTGGTATATTCCAACATGGGCGATGCATCTGAACCAAGAAAATGTTCGTTTTTTCCAATGCCAATTACTAATGGGCTTCCTTTACGCGCTGCGATAATTGTTCCAGGGTTGTCTTCATCAATGAGTAAAATAACATAAGCTCCAACTACTCTTTTTAACGCAATACGAATAGCTTCTTCTAAATCACAATTGTTTTTAGTTTTTATTTCTTCAATAAAATTTAGTAATACTTCCGAATCGGTATCGCTTGTAAAATTGTAACCTTTAGAGATTAGTTCTTTTTTTAGAGAGGCATAATTTTCAATAATTCCATTATGAATCATTGCTAATTTTCCACTTGAAGATTGGTGTGGATGTGCATTTTGATCATTGGGTTCTCCATGAGTTGCCCATCTTGTATGTCCAATTCCGGCGAATCCGTGTAAATCTTCACCAACTAAAGTTTCTTCCAATTCGGCTACTTTTCCTTTTTTTTTGAAAACTTTCAGTCCACTATTTAATAATGCAACACCTGTGCTGTCGTATCCACGATATTCCAATCGTTTTAAACCTTTAATAATTATAGGGTAAGCTTGTTTCGTTCCAGTATAGCCAACAATTCCGCACATAGAAAATAATTATCAAATTAGGAAAAATGGTTAATAATGATGGTTGAATTTTAGGAAATGATTTGAATAAATATAATTCAATTTATTTAAATCATTATAATAGGACACCTTTTAAAAATAAAAATGCAGTACCAAAATAAATTAACAATCCAGTTACATCAACCAGGGTTGCAATGAAAGGAGTTGAAGATGCTGCAGGATCGGCTCCTAATCTTTTTAATAAAAGGGGTAGCATAGACCCCATGATTGTTCCCCACAAAACAACGCCAATAATAGCAACTCCAATTGCAATTCCAATGAGTTTATAATGTTCGCCAAACAATCCTCCAAAATTATGTCCACCAAAAACGATTAAAAATCCAATAACTCCTAAAGTAGTTCCCATAGCAATGCCAGAAATGATTTCTCTTTTCGCAATGTGCCACCAATCCGATAGTTGTATTTCGCCCAATGCCATTGCTTGAATAATCAATGTTGCTGCTTGTGATCCGCTATTGCCACCACTTGAAATGATTAATGGGATAAAAGTTGAAAGTATCAAAACATGTTCAAGTGTTTCTTGAAAACCAGACATGGCTATAATTGTCAATGTTTCTCCGATAAAGAGTATCAATAACCAAATTATTCTTTTTTTATAAAGTTGAAACAGAGAGACATCTAAGTAGGGCTGTTCTAATGCCTCTGTACCTCCCATTTTTTGCATGTCTTCACTGTATTCTTCACTTGCCACCCATAAAATATCGTCGATTGTAACAATTCCTAATAGTTTATTACTGTTGCTAACAACCGGCAATGCAACGCGGTTATTCATTTTAAATTCTTCAGCAGCTTTTTCTTGATCATCAAATGCATTCAATGCAATGAAGCGAAAGTCAGTCAAATCTTTTACTTGTGTTTCTGGTGGGGAGAGAATGAATTCCTGAATTCGAATATCATCGAGCAATTCACCCGATTCGTTTATTACATAAATCACGTTAATGGTTTCACTATCCTTACCATATTTACGAATAGTAGTAAAAACTTCTTCAACTGTATTATGTGGATACACATACACATAATCTGGTGTCATCAATCGTCCGATACTGTTTTCAGGATAACCAAGTAATGAGAGTGTAATTTTTCTTTCATCAGGTGTTAAGAGTTTAATTAACTCTCGAACGGCACTACTGGGTAATTCTTCCAAGAAATCAGTTCGGTCATCTGCCGGAAGTTCATTTAATAATTCTGCAGTTTTAGATGGTTGTAATTCTTGGATGATTATTTTTTGAGTAGAAATATCCAGTATTTTAAAAACCATTGCAGCACGATGAATACTCATTTCTGCAACTATTCGACTACTCGAATCAGGGTATTCAGAAATTAAATCTGCTACATCGCTGATTATTTGATCGTCGAGAAAATTTTGAAGTTTTTTTGAGTTTTGACTTGTTAGAATTTGCTCAAAATTTTCATACGGATTTGATTCTATTTGAAGCCGCTCTTGCATGCGTCAAAAGTACGATGTTTGTAGGACGGAATTGAACTAATTATATTTATTTTATATGATACTACCTTTTCTGTTTATTGGGCCAACAACAAAAATGGGACGTGGCGTATTTACCAATGAAACAATTGCTACACAAACTTTGGTGGAAGAATCTTCTGTAATTGTAATGGATGGAAGGGAGCGAAAATTGCTTGATCAAACCTTATTGCACGATTATATTTTTGAATGGGGAGAGGATAAGTCGCAATGTTGTATAGCACTTGGTTATGGTTCAATTTATAACCATTCGTATCAATCAAATTGTGAATACGAAATGGATTATGAAAAACAAATGATTCGAATAATTTCGACTCAGCAAATCGAAGCTGGAAAAGAATTGTTTATTAATTACAATGGGGATTGGGATGATACTACTTCAGTTTGGTTTGACGCACAATAGGCAAATAAGATTTACTCTTTTATTCGATTTTTAATTTCTTGCAATTTCAATAAAGCTTCTACAGGTGAAAGCCGATTAATGTCAATTTCATTTAGTGTTTTTCTGATTTCTTCAAAAGTTTCGCTGTGTGCATCAAAGATGGAAAGTTGCATTTTTGATGTGGTTATATTTTTTATAATATTTTCTTTATTGTCATCAACGTGTTTTGTTTCCAATTGTTGCAAAATTTCATTTGCTCTTTCAATTAACGATGTCGGCATTCCGGCCATTTTCGCAACATGTATTCCAAAACTATGTGTACTTCCTCCTGCTTCAATTTTTCTTAAAAAAATAATTTTGTTTCCTACTTCTTTATGTGTGATATGAAAATTTTTAATTCGTTCAAATTTTTCTTCCAATTCATTCAATTCGTGATAATGCGTTGCAAACAAAGTTTTAGGTTTAAATGGAGATTGGTGCAAATATTCAGCAATGCTCCACGCAATCGAAATTCCATCGTAAGTAGAAGTTCCTCTTCCAATTTCATCCAGCAAAATCAAACTTTTTGCAGTAAGATTATTAATGATGGAAGCGGTTTCGTTCATCTCCACTAAAAATGTAGATTCGCCACCACTTAGATTATCCGAAGCACCAACTCTTGTAAATATTTTATCTGTCAATGAAATGTGCGCTTTTGTTGCAGGCACAAAACTTCCCATGTGCGCCATTATTGTGATGAGTGCCGTTTGGCGAAGCAACGCACTTTTACCACTCATATTAGGTCCTGTAAGAATGATGATTTGTTGTTCATCTTTATTTAGTTCAATCGAATTGTCAATGTACGTTTCGCCAATTGGTAAATTTCTTTCTATTACTGGATGGCGACCTTCCGTGATAATCAATTCTGAACCTTCGTGTAATTGTGGTTTTCGATAGCGAAATTGAATAGCATTATTCGCAAAGCAAATCAAACAATCCTGAGTGGCTAAAATATTTCCATTTGTTTTTATTGGCGCAAGATAAGCGTGCAATTCATTCAGTAAATTTTCAAATAATTCTAATTCTAACTTTAGTATTTTTTCTTCTGCGCCAATTATTTTCTCTTCGTAATCTTTTAATTCCGGCGTTACATATCTTTCTGCAGTTGTAAGTGTTTGCTTTCTTGTCCAATCCGAAGGAACTTTATTTTTATGTAAATGAGTTACTTCTAAATAATATCCAAAAACATTATTAAATCCAATCTTCAACGAACTAATTCCTGTTTTTGCAGCTTCCGTTTGTTGCAATTGTGCAAGATAATTTTTTCCATTGTGCGCAATTTGTCGCAAATCATCCAATTCTTTATTAATGCCATTATTAATTATGCCTCCTTTTGTTGCGAGTGCCGGTGGATTTTCTTTGATTTCCAAATTTATTTTTTCTGCAATTGTCGAACAAGGATTTAGTACATCACTCAATCGTTTTAAATATTCATTTTTTGTAGTTGCACAATAATTTTTGATTTCGGAAATATGGTTTAATCCTTTTCCCAATTGCAAAAGTTCTCTTGGATTTATTTTTTTCAATGGGATTTTAGAAACAAGTCGTTCAATATCTCCACAAAGTTTGATGTGGTGCGAAATATTGTTTCGTTCATCTTGTTGCGCAATAAAATATTCAACTAAATCTAATCGTTCGTTTATTTTTTTTATTTCTTTTAACGGGAATAGCATCCATCGTTTTAATAATCTTGCACCCATGGGCGAAACCGTGTTATCTAAAATATCTAAAAGCGAATGTCTCGATTCAGAGTTATTTGACAATAACTCCAAATTTCTCATGGTAAAACGATCCATCCATAAAAAATCTTCGCGATCAATTCTTTGCAATGTAGTGATGTGCTGAAGGTGAGGATGTTCGGTATCTTTTAAATAATGCAAAATAGCACTGGCAGCAATTTGCGCATTTTTCAAATCAGCTACGCCAAACCCTTTCAAGGAGTGAGTCTGAAATTGTTTTATTAAAGTTTCTGTTGCATAAGTTTCATTAAAAACCCATTCGTCTAAAGCATAACTATACATTTTGTTTCCAAAATATTCTTTTAATGCTTTTTGATTTTGGCGTTGAAAAATAAGTTCAGCCGGTTTGAAATTTTGCAAAAGATTATCCGCATATTCTCGATTTCCTTCCGCCATCAAAAACTCACCTGTTGAAATATCTAAAAACGCTAATCCAAATTCGTCTTCATTTGCAAAATGAATTCCTGCTAAAAAATTATTTGAATGATGTTCAAGTAGTTTGTCGTTAACCGCAATTCCGGGTGTTACAATTTCTGTCACACCTCTTTTCACAATTCCTTTAACCGATTTTGGATCTTCCAACTGATCGCAAATTGCAACGCGATATCCTGCTTTTACCAATTTGTGTAAATAAGTATCTAATGCATGATGTGGAAATCCCGCCAACTCTGCTGAAGCAGCTGCATTATTATTTCTTTTTGTTAATGTAATTCCTAAAACACGAGAAGCAATGATGGCATCGTTTCCAAAAGTCTCATAAAAATCACCCACGCGAAATAATAAAATTGCATCGGGATATTTTTGTTTGATCGCGCTGTGTTGCTGCATCAACGGAGTAATTTCGGACTTTGATTTTGCCATTTTGACAAATATAACTAAGCCATTGCAATTTATGAATCAAGCATTATTTTGTTAAAACCAAATAAGCAATAAAACTATATTTGCGCAATGCGAAAATTAAGTATGGATGAGTTGGGGCGAAAATCTATCAATGATTTTAAAGCTGCAGAAAAATTTTCCTTGGTTGTTGTTCTTGAAAATATCCGAAGTGCACACAATGTTGGGAGTGTGTTTCGTACAGCTGATGCATTTTTGTTACAAGCAATTTTTACAACGGGTTACACGGCGCATCCGCCACATAAACAAGTTACAAAAACTGCATTGGGTGCAGATTTAACCGTTTTTACAAAACATTTTGATAATGCGAACGATGCGATTTTGAATTTGAAAAATGACGGGTTTAAAGTTTTTGCAGCTGAGCAAACAGTAAATAGTTTAAAACTTCAACAGCTTAAATTTGAAAGAGAAGAAAAAGTAGCAATTGTTTTTGGAAATGAAGTTACTGGCGTAGAACAGGAGACAATTCAACTTTGTGATGGTTGTATTGAAATTCCACAATTAGGAATGAAACATTCCTTAAATGTATCTGTAGCAGCTGGAATTGTTTTGTGGGAATTTGTACGGGAGAAGATTTCAAACGAATCAAATTAATTGAAGATGAAAAAAATTGAAAATTATTTTAGGTTAATACAATTTTCGCATACAATTTTCGCAATGCCTTTTGCATTGATTGGTTTTTATTTAGGCACTATAGAGTCTCAAAATTCGTTTTCTTTTTATAAATTTTTACTGGTCATACTTTGTATGATTTTTGCAAGAAGTACAGCTATGGCTTTCAATCGCTATCTCGATAAAAATTTTGACGCAAAAAATCTAAGAACTGCAATTAGAGAAATTCCTGCCGGAATAATTAAAGCCAAGAGTGTTCTTTTTTTTACAATTGCGAACAGTTTATTGTTTCTTATTTGTACTTTTTTTATAAATAAACTTTGTTTTTTTCTTGCGCCAATTGCCTTGTTTGTTGTGCTGGGGTATAGTTTTACAAAAAGATTCACCAGTTTTTGTCATTTAATTCTTGGCTTGGGTTTAAGTCTTGCTCCTATTGGATCTTACCTTGCAGTTACGGGAAAATTTAATTTACTTCCATTGTTGTTTTCAATAAGTGTTCTGTTTTGGGTTAGTGGTTTTGACATTGTTTATGCGTTACAAGATGAAGCATTTGATAAAGAAAACAAACTATATTCAATTCCTGTTTTATTGGGTAGAAAAAATGCAATAAATGTTTCCAAATTATTTCATTTATTAAGTAGTGCAGCTTTAGTTGTTGCTGGAATTGTTGGCAGTTTTGGATGGTTTTTTTGGATAGGATTTTGTGTATTTGTCGCAATGTTGATTTTTCAACATTCAGTAATAAAAAGAAATGGATTAAAAGAAATTAACTTAGCATTTATGACAGCCAATGGTGTTGCAAGTATTGTTTTCTCGATTTTTGTTTTGGCAGATCTATTTTTTCATTTTTAATTATAAAAGTTGCCACGAATAATTTCAATCGATTACGGATTAAAAAGAACTGGGATAGCAGTTACCGATCCTTTGCAAATAATTGCAACAGGGTTAACAACAGTTGATTCAAAATTGCTAATGTCGTTTCTTAAAAAATATTTTGCAAGTGAAGTTGTTGAATTAATAATTGTTGGAGAACCTAAAAATTGGGATGATACTGATACACACGCCACGCCTTTGGTAAAAAAAATCGTGAAAGATTTACAAAAACAATTTCCAACAATTCCAATAACGATGGTTGACGAACGCTTTACTTCTAAAATGGCAAAAGATGCCATGTTGGAAATGGGACTTAAGAAAAAAGATCGGAGAAATAAAAAATTAGTAGATGAAATAGCTGCTACCATTATGTTGCAAGAGTATTTACGATCTATTGAATGAATAAAAAATGATGAAATAAGATTAACTTTGCATCATTAATTTTAAGTATGAATTTACCAATTGTGGCTTACGGAAATCCTGTTTTGAGAAAAATTTCTAACTCCATTTCGGCAAACTATCCCGACCTTTTAAAATTGATTGATGACATGTGGGAAACTATGTATGCAAGTAATGGGGTTGGTCTTGCGGCTCCACAAATCAATAAAGATATTCGGCTTTTTGTTGTAGATACAGAACAAATATTTCGTAATATGGAAGAAGACGACGAAGAAATTGAATATTCGGATGCGCCGGGTTTGAAGCAAGTTTTTATTAATGCACAGATTAAAGAGTTAGCTGGAGAAAAATGGATTTACAAAGAAGGTTGTTTGAGCATTCCAAAAATTCGTGAAGATGTAAATCGAAATGCGATTGTAACAATGGAATATTTTGATGAAAATTTTCAACAGCACATGCGAACATTTCATGGAATTTCTGCTCGCGTTATTTTGCACGAATACGATCATATTGAAGGCAAACTTTTTATCGATCACATTTCTCTTTTAAAACGAAAATTGTTGAAAAGGAAATTAGAAGATATTTCGAAAGGGAATATTAAAGTAGATTATAAGATGTTGTTTCAACGTTAACCAATCTTTTGAAATATATTTTTTTCATATTACAATTCATTTCAATTTTTTCCTTTGCTCAGGAGGTCGATTCTACTGATAATGCTCGATTGGCAAAACTTATTACGCTTTCAGAAACGGTCATTCGAAGCGATTTGAATGTCTCTAAATTTATTGAAAGAATAAAGAATGATACTTCTTTTTACAAAGCATTTAAAAATTTAAGGGTGTTGAATTTTTCTTCATTAAATGATATTCGTGTTTTAGATGAAACAGGAAAAAATATAGCATCGCTTTTTAGTAAAACGCGACAATATCGTTTTGATAATTGCAGAACCATGGAGGTTTTGGAAGAAAAGTACACGGGTGATTTTTTTGATAAAAAGAAAAACTATAATTATTATACTGCTGAGTTGTATGCAAGTTTATTTTTTACAAAAGGAAAAATTTGTGGCGAAACCAACATCGTAAAAAATAAGCAGCGCGATGTAAAATCCAAAAAAGGAATTGAAAAAAGAAAAGAACAATTGAAAATGCTTTTTTTCGATCCCGGAAAAAAAATCACTGGAATTCCATTGATGGGAGATAAAGCCGCTATTTTTTTGGAAAATAATTTAGAGCATTATAATTTTTCGATAGAATTTGAAGAACACGAAGGACAGAATTGTTACAAGTTTGAAATTATTGCGAAAGAAAATTCAAAGAATCAAGTTGTAATAGATAAAATGACAACTTGGTTTAACAGTCGCACAATGCAAATAGTTGCGCGTAATTACGAACTAAGTTATAATGCGGGTATTTACAATTTTGATGTGCAAATGGAAGTAAAAATGAAACCGTTTGGAGAATTATTAGTTCCGCAAACACTGCGCTATATTGGTTTTTGGGATTTGCCTTTTCATAAAAAAGAGAAAGCTATTTTTACTGCAACATTATTTGATTTTAGTAATTGAAATTAAATAATGCTTTTTGTTGTAGCATATTTCCGCCATTTTTCTATAACATCAAATAAATCTTTTGGCATTTGGCTGTCAAAGTTTACTTGCTTTTCAATTGTTGGATGAAGAAATCCCAACGTTTTTGCATGCAATGCTTGCCGCGCACAAATTGAAAAACAATTGTCTACAAATTGTTTGTATTTCGCAAAAACAGTTCCTTTTACAATTCTATCACCGCCGTAAATTTCATCATTAAATAATGGATGTCCCAAATGTTTCATGTGTACGCGAATTTGGTGAGTTCTACCTGTTTCTAAAATACATTCTACGAGTGTAACGTAGCCTAATCGTTCCAAAACATTGTAATGTGTAATTGCTTCTTTGCCATGATCGCCATCAGGAAATGCAGCAAATTGTTTTCTAAAACGAAGATGTCGCCCAACATGTGCATTGATGGTTCCGCTGTCATTTTTTACATCTCCCCAAACGAGTGCAATGTATTTTCTGCTAATTGTGTGATCGAAAAATTGTTTGGCAAGATGGCTCAATGCCTTGTCATTTTTTGCAATTACCAAAAGTCCGCTTGTGTTTTTATCAATCCGATGAACAAGTCCAAAACGTGGCATTGAATCTTCGGAAATTAAATTATGTTGTTGTTGATGCCAAGCAATTCCATTGAGCAAAGTGCCTTTATAATTGCCACTTCCCGGATGTACAACCATTCCTGCAGGTTTGTTAATAATCATCAAATCATCATCTTCGTAAGTGATATTCAAATTCATTTTTTCGGGAACAACTGCTGTGTCTTCCGGACTCATGTCACTGAATACTATTATTTCATCAAGCGGTTTTATTTTATAATTCGCTTTTATTTCTTTGCCATTTACTTGTACAAGTTTAGCAGCAATGGCTTGTTGAATTTTATTGCGTGTTGCACCTTCAATTCTATTCATCAAAAATTTATCAATCCGCAATGGCTCTTGTCCTTTGTCGATTTTTAACAAAAATCGTTCGAACAATTCTTCATTTTCATTTTGCGAATCATCTGTAATAATTTCTTTTGTCATTTTATTTCAATTGTTGCAAAGGTAACAGATGTGAAAACCCTGTGTTAAATTTGCAATTCCAAAGATTAATTTAAAATAAATATGAGCAAACAAAATGTCATTGTTGAAGATTTAGGCAAAATGAATTATAAGCTTGCTTGGGATTATCAAGAAAAATTGTTGCAGGAAAATGTACAAATAAAATCGGAAGCAGATGACAAACAACCGGCTACTAAAAATTATTTACTTTTTGTAGAGCATCCTGCAGTTTATACATTGGGGAAAAGTGGAAATATTGAAAATGTATTAATGAATGAACAGCAGTTGAACGAAAATGGGATTGAATTTTTTCGAACTAATCGGGGAGGAGATATTACTTTTCACGGCGAGCAACAAATTGTTGGCTATCCAATTCTTGATTTAGAAAATTTTTATACAGATATTGGAAAATATTTGAGAAATCTTGAAGAAGTTATTATCCTCACTTTAAAAGAATATGGAATCGTTGGCGAAAGATCAAAAGGCGAAACAGGTGTTTGGATTAATCCGACAGTTGCAGGAATGGAAAGAAAAATTTGTGCGCTGGGAGTTCGCACCAGTCGCTGGATTACGATGCACGGGTTTGCGTTAAATGTAAATACCGATTTGTCTTATTTTAATAATATTGTTCCTTGCGGCATTCAAAATAAACAAGTGACATCAATAGAAAAAGAGTTGGGAGAAAAAGTAGATTTTGAAGATGCAAAAGAAAAAGTGAAAAATAATTTTGCAAAAGTATTTGATGTAAATTTTATACTGCAATAAGTTAAAAGTTCTTTGGGATGAAAAAGTGTTGTTTTTCAATTAATTTTTCATTATCAAATAATTCATAATAAAACCAACCTGCGCGAAGAAAATTTGATTTTTCTAATAAAAGCAATGGCTCTTTTATTAATTTAATTTCAAAAAGAAAAGTTGCATCTTCTTCAAAAAATTTAATTGAATATTTTTTAGAATTAAAATCAACTAATCTAATTTTTACAAGTCCATCCGAGTTTGCAATAATGCGATAGGTATTCAACTGTAAATCCAATTTATCTTTTATTGTAATGGAGCCGTCCATCTCGCGAAAAGCAGAATTAGTTAATAAATTAAATTTTTCATCTTTCATTCTCTTTAAAAGTTGAATCGCTTCTATTTGTACTTGTTCGGGCAAAACTTCTATCACAGCTTTATCTGGAAGTTTTGGTTTTATGATTTGAGGTTGAATACTGTCATAAATTGGTGTTTTCGATTTTGAAACGATAAAAGCAGTACCATTTATTAAAATATAAATTCTATAAAATAATTTTCCTGATGGGGCTTTCGTATCCATAAATCCATTTTGAGGATTCATTGGATCGGGAACAGTAAGAATTGTTTTGTAATTGATTAAACTATCGGAAGACCGTTGAATACTAATTTGTTTTAATTGAGGAAACTTATTTTTCCAACTGATAATAATGCGATTATTCCCTTTATGCACAACCGAAAAATTAGGAAGTGAATCTTGAGAAAAACAAGAAAAAGATACAAAAAGTAAAACTGAGAAAAACCATTTATTCATTCGTTAATAACTGCTTTGCGCAAAGATAAGTGTCGGTAATGTTTTAAAATTTTAGCAGTTCTTTTTGTAAAGAACTGTTCCCTTGCAAACCGCCTGAATGAATTACAAGCAGTTTACTTCCTTGCGGAAATCTATCTTTTTTAATAAGCTCCATAATTGCGTAAAATAATTTTCCGGTGTAAACAAAGTCCGTTGGAATTTTTGTTTCTTCATAAAAATTGTTCATGAAATTGATGAGTTCAGTTGTATATTTTGCATAACCTCCAAAATGAAATTCGCTATAAATAATTGCATTAGGAGTTGGACTCGTTATTGAGTTTAATCCTTTTAAAACTTCGATTCCGATTATTTTTTGTGAAGGAGTTGATGCTTTACAAATTCCACTAAACATAGTTCCCGTGCCAATTGCACAAGCAATGTGGGTGTAATCTATTTTAGTTACTAAATCCAAAATTTCACCAGCACCCTTTTCGCCGCTTTCTCCTCTTCCACCTTCAGGAATAAAATAAAAATGGGGGAATTGTTTTTTTAATTCAGTTAAATAAAACGTATTTTTTTGTTTGTAATTTTCTCTCGAAATAAACTGAAGCTGCATACCAAATGATTCTGCAAATTGTAATGTAGCTGATAGTTTTTTTGGCTTTTCTCCTCGAATAATTCCTATCGATTTTGTATTTAGCATTGCACAAGTACTTGCTGTGGCAATAATATGATTAGACCAAGCTCCTCCAAAAGTTATAATTCCTTCATAATTGTTTGCAGCATAATTTTTTAAATAGTATTTTAATTTAAACCATTTATTACCGGAAATAACCGGATGGATTTTATCTATTCGAAGTACGGAGAGTTCTATATTTTTCTCCTTTAACAAGGTGGATTCAATATTATCAATTGATACATTTGTTAAATCTATTGTTTGCATGATAAGTTTGTAAAATAGGTGCTGCTAATTTATCTATTTTCGCAACATTTATTAATAGAAATTCTTTATGAAACCAAGTTTGATTATTCTGGCGGCAGGGATGGCTTCTCGTTACGGTAGTATGAAGCAGATGGAAGGATTTGGCCCTTCGGGCGAAACAATTATGGAATACTCGATTTATGATGCAATCCGTGCGGGGTTTGGTAAAATTGTTTTCATCATTCGAAAAAAATTTGAAAATAGTTTTAGAGAATTAATCGAAGCAAAAATTGGAAATAGCATTTCGGTGGAATATGTTTTTCAAGAAATCGAAATGCAGACAGATGGGTTTGAAATTCCAAAAGATCGAACTAAACCTTGGGGAACAGCCCACGCAGTTCTTTGCGCAGCGGATAAAATTAATGAACCATTTGCTGTAATTAATGCAGATGATTTTTACGGAAGCGATAGTTTTAAAAAAGCATCCAATTTTTTGATGAATCAATGTAATGAGAAAATATATGGATTGGTTGGGTACGAACTTTTGAAAACGCTTTCCGCAAATGGTACTGTTAATAGAGGTATTTGTACGGTGGATGAAAAAAGTCAACTTGCATCAATTTCTGAACGGATTAATATTTCGCTTGTGGATGGTAAAATAAAAAGCGATGATGGTCAATTGCCGAATGAGTTTCTATTTTCAACACAAGTGTCAATGAATTTTTGGTGTTTTTCTCCTTCCATTTTTACTATTACAAAAAAATTGTTTCAAAAATTTCTAACAGAAAATATAGAGAACCCGAAAGCTGAGTTTTACATTCCTGCTGTAGCAGATTTTTTTATTAAAGAAAATGGGGGAGTTATTAAAATAATTCAAACATCAGCACAATGGTTTGGTGTAACATATAAAGAAGATGCTCCATTTGTAAAAGAAAAATTAATGAAACTGATTGAGAAAGATGAATATCCTGTAAATCTTTGGTAAATCATTAAAATCTTCTGATTATAAACAAATAATTGGTAGTTTTTCTTTTGTTTTTGATAAAAGATTTGTTAGTTGATAATAGTTCCCTATTTTTGAAATCACATGACAACCAAAAAAGTATATTATTGTTTCTGTTTTTATTACTTCTTTTTTAATAAGAAGCCGGGAATGCTTTTGTTGGTCAATAATTAAAACAACTTAAAATCAACATAAAAAATCCCGGTCAGCAAAGGCCGGGATTTTTGTTTAAAAACATGGGTACAAAAATTTCGATACAAGGTTATGAAGGCAGCTTTCATCAGATGGCATCTCAACAGTTTTTTGGGAAAGATGTGGAAGTAATTTACTGTGCTACTTTTCGAGATGTGATAAAGATAGCTTCATGCAAAAAGGAAAGTGATGGTGGTGTAATGGCAATTGAAAACTCTATTGCGGGTAGTATTCTTGCTAATTACAATCTTCTTCAAAAATCAAAGCTGAAAATCATTGGAGAGGTTTATTTGCACATAAGGCAAAACCTACTTGTAAATATAGGTGTGAAGTTTGAAGATATCCGTGAAGTGCATTCTCATACAATGGCTTTGCAGCAGTGTCATGATTTTTTAGATAAATATAAATGGAAACTAGTTGAAACTGAAGATACAGCATTAAGTGCAAAACATGTTTACCAACATAAAAGCAAACATGTGGCTGTCATTGCTAGCAAACTGGCGGCAGATCTCTACAATTTGGATGTGATTGCTCCTAATATTCATACATTGAAAAATAATTACACTCGGTTTCTTGTCTTACAAAGAGAAGAGATTGTGATGAAAGTAGAGGGTGCTAATAAAGCTTCTGTTAATTTTCATACCGACCATTCCAAAGGAAGTTTGGCAAAAGTTTTGACAAAAATTTCAGAAGAAGGGATCAACCTAAGCAAGTTGCAAAGTTTTCCAATCCCAGGTAGTGATTTTAAATATAGTTTTCATGCAGATATGGAATTTGATTCTATCGAACAATTTGATAAAATGATTGAACTTATCAGGCCGCTGACTGCAGCTTTAAAAATTTATGGAGTTTATAAAAGAGGATTATGGAAGTAGCAAAACGATTAATTGATATTGGAGAATATTATTTCTCCCAAAAGTTGAGAGAAATAGATAAGCTTAATAAAGCTGGCAAGAATATAATAAACCTTGGTATTGGAAGTCCAGATTTGCCGCCTCACCCCGACGTAATTAATACGTTGCGGGAAGAAAGTGTTAAACCAGATGTACATGGCTATCAATCTTACAAAGGTTCAATTGTGTTGCGAAAGGCAATGAGTGGTTGGTATAAGAAATGGTACAATGTTGAATTGAATCCTGATAATGAAATACTTCCGTTGATTGGAAGTAAAGAAGGTATTATGCATATATGCATGACTTATTTGAATGAAGGTGATCAGGTGTTGGTGCCGAATCTTGGGTATCCTACTTACAGAAGTGCAGTGAAAATGGCAGGTGGAATTTGCATTGATTATGATTTGAAAGAAGTGAACAATTACACACCTGATTTTGTAGTATTGGAAGCTGTCGATCTTTCAAAAGTGAGATTGATGTTTGTAAATTATCCGCAAATGCCAACGGGTCAACCAGCTAATAAAAAATTGTTTGAACAGCTTGTTGCATTCGGAAAGAAAACAGGCATCCTCATCATTCATGATAACCCCTATAGTTTTATTCTGAACGAATATCCAATGAGTTTATTAAGTATTGATGGTGCAAAAGATTGTGTATTGGAATTAAACTCGCTCAGCAAAAGTCAGAACATGGCTGGCTGGAGAGTGGGTATGTTGAGTGGTGCAAAAGAACGGATTGAAGAAGTGCTTCGTTTCAAGAGTAATATGGATAGCGGAATGTATCTCCCATTGCAACTTGCAGCAGCAACAGCATTAAACCTTGGGAAAGAATGGTACGATACCCTAAATAGTATTTATCGTGAACGCCGTAAAAAAGTATTTGAATTACTTGATTTACTGAACTGTGAATATTCAAAAGATCAAGTTGGAATGTTTGTTTGGGCAAAAATTCCGGCAAAGAGGAAAACGGGTTATGAGTTGAGTGATGAAATCTTATATAATAGCAATGTATTTATTACGCCGGGTGGAATTTTTGGAAATACTGGTGATGGACATATAAGAGTGAGTTTGTGTGCATCTATTGAACGATTTGAAGAAGCAATTAAGAGAATAAGTCAAAAATAAAAGTCATGGAAAGAAAACGTATTGCAATTATTGGTGTGGGTTTAATTGGAGGATCTCTCGCTATTCGATTGCATGAGAAAAAAATTTCATCAAGATTGATTGGTGTTGATGCCAATAAAAAACACGAAGCAATAGCTTTGGAACTTGAACTGATAGATGAGGTTTTACCATTGAACGAAGCGATTGCAAAAAGCGAAGTGGTGATACTTGCTTTCCCAGTTGATCTCATGGTTGGATTGTTACCTTCAATTCTTGATCAGGTTGATCGGCAAATCGTAATTGATTTGGGTTCTACAAAATCACAAATGATAGAAGTAGTTGCAACCCATCCGAAACGTGGACGTTATGTGGCAACACATCCCATGTGGGGTACAGAATACAACGGTCCAGCTGCAGCTATACCTGGCGCTTTTGAAAATAAAGCTGTGTTTATTTGTAATGAAGATGAAAGTGACCTAGATGCACTAGAGTGGACAAAATATATGTATAAAAAAATAGGTATGCATTTATTGAGTATGGTAGCAAAAGCACATGATTTGCACGCTGCGTATGTTAGCCATATTTCACATATCACATCATTTGCATTAGCAAACACGGTATTGAAAAAAGAGAAAGAAGATAATGCTATTTTCGAAATGGCCAGTGCGGGCTTTGAAAGTACGGTTCGTTTGGCAAAGAGTAATCCTGCAATGTGGGTTCCTATCCTTTTGCAGAATAAAGTAAATGTGTTGGATGTATTGAACGAACATATTGAACAATTGACAAAATTCAGGGACAGTATCAGAGATGATAAAGAAGTTGAATTGAAAAATCTAATTGAACATGCAAATAAAATAAAACGCATCATTAAATGATTTTTCGGGAAGCTACTATACAGGACATTTTGCAGATACAGATTGTTCGCAATGCTGTAAAAGAAAACATGTTGACGAGTCCGGACCTAGTACCTAATGTTGATGTGGAAGATTACATCACAAGAAGAGGCAAGGGGTGGGTTTGTGTAATAGACAATATGGTAGTTGGTTTTTCAATTGTGAGTGTAATGGATCATAATATCTGGGCTTTGTTTGTTACTCCAAAGTATGAAGAAAAAAAATTGGCAAGCAATTACACGATCTGATGATGAACTGGTATTTCAATCAAACAAATGAAACGGTTTGGTTGAGTTCAAGCCCGGGTACAAGAGCTGAAATATTTTATTGCAAACAGGGATGGAAAGAAATAGGTATGTATGGGAAAGGTGAGATAAAATTTGAAATGAAAAAAGAAGATTGGAAAAGGGCGATGATGCGAGTGATACAGCAGTAGTCCAATAGCAGAACAATTGTTCGAAACATTAAACTTAACTTTACATTCAATAACAATGCAAACAATTGAAGCAAAGATGAAAGAAAAAGTGCAGGAAGCATGGGGTAAGAAGCCTCTCCTCATTGCTGGGCCATGCAGCGCAGAAACCGAAGATCAATTAGTATCAACCGCACAGCGTTTAGCAGCAATAGGGGGAATAAATATGTTGCGTGCAGGTATTTGGAAGCCACGAACCAAGCCTGGTATGTTCGAAGGGATTGGAGCAAAAGGTTTACCATGGCTGCAAAAAGCAAAAGCATTAACAGGCTTGCCAACGACTGTTGAAGTTGCAACGGGCAAGCAAGTGGAAGATGCATTGAACTTTGAAGTGGATGTATTGTGGATTGGCGCACGTACAACGGTGAATCCGTTTAGCGTACAGGAAGTGGCCGATGCATTACGAGGTGTTGATATTCCAGTGTTGATAAAAAATCCCATCAATCCTGATTTAGAACTGTGGAGTGGTGCAGTGGAGCGAGTGGCTCGTGCAGGCATCAAACAAATCGGGTTAATTCATCGTGGGTTTTCTTCTTACGGCAATACAGAATATCGCAATGCACCCATGTGGCATTTGGCTATTGAAATGAAGCGTCGTAATCCTGATCAGATTATCATCAACGATCCTTCACATATTTGCGGTTGTAGAACTATTTTACAAGAGACAGCACAGAAAGCAATCGATCTTGATTTTGATGGGCTAATGGTCGAAAGTCATATTGATCCTGACAAAGCATGGAGTGATGCGAAACAACAAATAACACCTGAGCGGTTAGCAGAAATGCTTGGTAATATTGTTTGGCGGAAAGAAGATGTGGCATCAGCAGAATATCACGCTGCATTAGAAAAATTGCGTCAACAAATTAATCATCTTGATGATGAGATGATGCAGTTACTTGGACAACGTATGAAAATTGCGGAGAGTATTGGCCGGTATAAAAAAGATAATAGTATTACCATTTTGCAAACCAATCGCTGGAACGAAATTCTAGACCGAGCTTTTAAAGAAGGGGCACAAAAAGGGTTGAGCAAAGAATTTATTACCAAGTATTTTGATGCGGTGCATATGGAAAGCATTAATCGTCAAAATAACATTATGAATGTAAATGACGAATGAAACAACAGTATAAGTTTTCAAGTGCAATTGTAGATTACTATTTTTCAGAAAGGGTTTCTTATTTGAAAAAAATAGTAGAGTATAAAAAAACAATTATCATTACTGATGAAAATATCTTTAAGTGCCATTCTAAAAAGTTTAAAAAATGGAAACTAATTGTACTCAAATCTGGTGAAGCATACAAAGTACAAACGACGGTCGATTCTATAATCAAAAAATTGATTGAAATGAATGCAGATCGAACAACTACTTTAATTGGAGTTGGCGGTGGAGTGGTTACGGACATCACTGGATATACAGCTTCGGTGTATTTGCGCGGAATTGATTTTGGATTTGTTCCAACAACTTTATTAGCGATGGTGGATGCATCTATTGGAGGGAAAAATGGGGTTGATGTGGATAATTGTAAAAACATGGTTGGAATAATTCGGCAACCAAAATTTATTTTGTATGATTTTAATTTTTTGAAAACACTTCCACAAGGTGAATGGAGAAATGGATTTGCGGAAATAATCAAACATGCTTGTATTAAAGATGCGATTTCATTTAGTATACTTGAAAAACAATCAATCAAGTTTTATCAAAAAAATAGGGGGGCACTAAGTGAACTTATAATCCGAAATGTACTTTTAAAAACAAAACTAGTGCAACATGATGAATTTGAAAAAGGAGAAAGAATGTTGTTAAATTTTGGGCATACTATTGGTCATGCATTAGAAATGAAATATGAATTAAGCCATGGTCAAGCTGTTTCAATAGGTATGGCTTATGCATCGATGATTTCAGAAAAATTATTTGGATTTAAAGATGCAAAAAAAATAATTACTCTTCTTACAAAATACGAGTTGCCAACCTTTGCTGAATTTGACAATAATAAAATATTCGCAAATTTAAAAAAAGACAAAAAAAGAGTGCGCCAAGAAATTAATTATGTGTTTTTGAAGAAAATAGGGATAGGAGTTGTGCAATTAATTTCGTTAAAAAAGTTAGAAAAATTAATTCAAACATTATAATTTGAAAGTAACAATAAATCCTTCTTTATTAGCTGGGGTGTTGCAAGCTCCAGCATCTAAAAGTTCCATGCAACGAGCATGTGCAGCTGCTTTGTTGAATAAAGGGACAAGCGTTATTAAAAATTTTGGGAATAGTAATGATGAAAAAACTGCTTTGACAGTTGTTGAAAAACTAGGTGCCGAAATTGAAAAAGGAAATAAACGGATTGTTGTTAAATGCGATGGGGTTTCGGTAAAAACAAATGAAATTAATTGTGGGGAAAGTGGCTTGTTCACAAGAATGATTACACCAATAGCTGCATTAAGTAAAAAGAAAATTAGGATAACTGGAGAAGGAAGTTTACAATTTCGTCCCTTTCATTTTTTTGATACAGTTTTTCCTCAATTGGGAGTAAAAATAAAAACCAGTAACGGAAAACTCCCCTTATTTATTCAAGGTCCATTATCTCCAAAGAGTATTGAAATTGACGGATCTCTTAGTTCACAGTTTTTGACAGGATTGTTGATGGCATTTTCTGCAGCTGATGCAAAAAATGTAACTATATATGTTAGGAATTTAAAAAGTTTTCCCTACATCGATTTAACATTGAATGTGATGAAAAAATTTGGGATGAAAGTACCCAAAAACAATAATTATGAAAGCTTTTATTTTTCTCCAAAATCATTTAATCAACAATACAAAACGTGCAACTATAAAATAGAACGTGATTGGAGTAATGCAGCTTTTTTGTTAGTTGCTGGTGCCATTGCAGGTTCGATAACAGTTAGAGGGTTAGATTTGAATTCAGCGCAATCGGATAAAGCAATTTTAATTGCATTGACAAAAGCAAATGCTAACATTGAAGTTGAAAAGAATAGTATAAGAATAGGTATTTCCAAACTAAAGTCATTTGAATTTGATGCAACTAATTGTCCCGATTTATTCCCTCCTTTAGTAGCGTTAGCAGCATATTGTAAAGGGAATACAAGAATTAAAGGTGTGACAAGGTTGAAACATAAAGAATCAAATCGTGGTCTAACATTAAAACAGGAGTTTGGAAAAATGGGAGTAAAAATAGAATTGCTAAAAGATGAAATGGTAATTCATGGGGCTAAAAAAATTAAAGGGGCCGTCGTACATTCTCATAACGACCATCGAATTGCAATGGCTTGTGCAGTTGCAGCATTAAGAGCAACAAATAATACTGAAATTAACAAGGCACAAGCGGTGAATAAATCTTACCCTGATTTTTTTAGAGATTTAGAAAAACTTGGAGCTGTCGTATCTTTAAACAAAAGTTAAATAGATGAATAGTTTTGGAACCATATTTCGTATTTCTATTTTCGGAGAATCACACGGCGAATCTGTCGGGATTGTAATTGACGGTTGCCCTGCAGGATTGCCATTAGTTGCAGAAGATTTTTTACCCGATCTTGAAAGAAGAAAAGGAGGTACTCAAAAAGGAACAACACCGCGCCAAGAAGATGACTATCCTATTTTTAAAAGTGGAATTTTTAAAAATAGAACAACAGGAGCTCCCATTACTATCTTATTTGAGAATAAAAATACGCGTAGTGAAGATTACGAAAAGAAAAAAAATATTCCACGACCCGGCCATGCAGATTTTGTTGCCAATAAAAAATTTGCTGGATTTGAAGATTATCGCGGAAGCGGACATTTTAGCGGAAGACTTACCGTAGCATTGGTTGCTGCTGGAGTTATTTCAAAAAAAATATTAAGTAAAATAAATATTTCTGCTAAAATTCTTGAAATAGGTGGAGAGCAGGATTTGGAAAAAGGGCTGCAAAAAGCAATAGCTGCAAAAGATTCTGTTGGAGGGATAATTGAATGTACCGCAAAAGATTTGCCAATTGGATTGGGTGAACCGTTTTTCAATTCTGTAGAATCGCAAATCAGCCAAATTGTGTTTTCAATTCCGGCAGTTCGTGCAATCGAATTTGGAACAGGTTTTGCCGCGGCAAAAATGTTTGGAAGTGAACACAACGATGCAATTAGAAATACAGAAGGGAAAACTAAAACCAATCATGCAGGTGGTGTAGTAGGTGGGTTAACTAATGGAAATGATTTTGTTTTCAGAATTGCGGTTAAGCCAACTTCGTCTATAGCAAAAGAGCAAAAAACACTGAACAGGAAAACTGGAAAGCAAGAAATTATTTCAGTAAAAGGTCGCCACGATTTGTGTATTGCTCTACGCGTTCCTGTAGTGTTAGAATCCGTTACAGCAATTGTTTTAGCAGATTTAATGCTTTTGGAACAACAGATTCCGCGGCGCCTATTTCAAGAAAAAAATAAGCTTTTGAAATGAATGGGTTCTATTTTATAATATTTTTTTTTGTAGTTTTTTTCAACTTGCAAGTTGCCGCACAGGATAGTTTGCAAATAAAAGATAGTTTGTTAGTTGTTGAAAAAAAAGTAGATACACTCTTTGGAATTGCAAGTTATTATTCGGATAAATTTATTGGAAGAAAAACAGCAAACGGTGAAATTTTTAGTCAAGAGAAAATGACAGCTGCTTGTAATTTCGTTCCATTAGGGACTTGGGTAAGTATTACAAATCTTAGAAATAATCGTGTTGTAGAGGTGAAAATAAATGATAGACTGCACCCAAAAAACAAACGAATTGTAGATCTTACTTTTTTAGCTGCAAAGCGATTAGGATTTATTAGAGCAGGACTAACTCCAGTTCAAGTTGAAATTTTGGGAAAAACCCCTAAAAAGAATTAGTATATTTTATTTCAGAATGTTACATTTAGCTATTATTTTTGTTAAACTACTAAATAAATTTTTATGAAGAAATTATTACTACTCTTGATTGCAAGTACTACAATTAGTTTTTTTGCAAATAGCCAAGATAAAATTAGAGGTTGTGAAATCGGTATTAGTTTTAATCTATATGATTTTGTAACTGCCGATTTAATTCGCACAACTTCTTTAAGTGCTGTACTTCGTGACGAAAGCTGGGCTAAATTGGGGCAAATGACACCAGGAGTGTCTGTTCATCATTTTAAAGGGTTAACTAAAAATGTTGATTTTGCTGGAACATTTTCTGGGTCAATCATTAATTTTCCTTTACCCAACAAACCTAATACAGGTGTTACTAAGCTTTTATTAGCGGTTGATGCATCTGCTCAAATAAAGTTAGTAGGAGAAGATTATTGGTTTCAACCTTATATTTCTGTAGGTGCTGGCGCTCATAAATTAGGGTCATACTGGGGTGCTTTTGCTCCTGTTGGACTAGGATTAAATCTTAATATTTTTAACGAGGCAAAATTTTTTATGAATTGTCAATACCGTATTCCTGTAACAAATGAGTCTGGGAATTATCATTATTTTCATGCAATAGGGATTTCAACTAAATTATAACCGTATTGATATTTAATAAAAATGTCCTCCAAATGGGGGACATTTTTATTATCTTACAAGTATAATTTTAGTTACACGATTTCTTTTTTCATCTTTTCCATCACATTTTTTTCAATCATTTTTTCAGCAAGTAAAATCATGTTTTTGAATGCTTTGTTTTGAGAAATTCCATGACCAATGACAATAGGTTTGTTTACGCCAAGTATTGGAGTCCCTCCATAGTTTTCAAAGTTTAATCGGTTAAAATAGGGATGTTGAATATTATTTTTTTGAGCAATTGAATAAAGAGACTCCGCCATTTTTAGAATTATATTTCCTGTAAATCCTTCGCAAACGATCACGTCTGCTTTTTCCATAAAGACATCTCTTCCTTCAATATTTCCAATGAAATTAATATGTTTATTTTCTTTCAACAGCGGGTAAGTGGCAAGGGCCAATAAGTTTCCTTTCCCTTCTTCTTCACCTATATTCAACAGCCCAACTTTTGGGTTTTCAATTCCAAGTATTTGCTGTGCATAAACGGTGCCTAATATTGCAAATTGGTTTAGTTGTTCGGGCTTACAATCTGCATTTAATCCTACATCAAGCAATAAACCAGTGCTTCCATTTTCTTTTGGAATAATTGTAGAAATGGTTGGACGAAGTACACCTTCAATTGCTTTTATGCTAAACAGTGCACCCACAAGCATCGCTCCAGTATTTCCTGCACTTATAAAAGCGTCAACTTTACTTGTTGATAATAAATGAAATCCAATGGCAATTGACGATTGTTGTTTTTCTTTTAAAGCCTTTGTGGGATGTTCATGCATATCAATTACTTGTTCTGCATGAATCAATTTTATCTTGTCCGATTGAAAATTGTATTCGTGGAATAGTTCTTCAAGTTTAGGTTGATTGCCAATCAAATAAAGTAGAGCAGAAGAGTTGGACGCATTACAAAAATCTATTACACCTTTTACAGCTTCTCTTGGTGCAAAGTCGCCACCCATCATGTCTATTCCAATATTCATTTGATTTTTAGTATTGGTAAAATAAAAAATCTAAATTCTAATAAGCAACCTTGGTTACTTAGAATTTAGATTTCTAAAGTTAGACAATTCTTACTTCTTAATAGGGGATTTTTCGGCCACTAATTTTCCTTTGTAGTAAAGTTTTCCTTCGCTTACATTGGCGCGGTGGCGTACATGTATTTCCCCAGTAGTGCTGTCTGTACTTAGCGTAGCAGCAACTGCTTTGTAATGTGTTCTTCTTTTAGCACTTCTTTGTTGACTGTGCCGTCTTTTTGGATTTGGCATAATTGATGCAATTTATATTCTAAAAAATCAAGTATCTAAATTCTTTAATTTATCCAATCCCTTCCAAATTGGATTTTCTTTATTTTCTTGGGGCTCCATTTTTTTCAAAAGTTGCTTAACATTTTTATTGCAATTTGGTCCGTCCATTTTTTCAAAAGCACATGTCTTTTGAATGGGGATGCTTAGGTTGATGAATTCATAAATCCAATTCGAAACATCAATATGACTCTCAGCCCGACTGATATAAAAAATATCAGGATCATTTTCTTGTTCATTCATCAGTGTTGCATCTTCAACCATTTTTAAAGTAATAGTGAATTCATCCCACAATTCTAAGGATAAATCATTATTACACCTATCGCAAGAAACAGTTAAATCACCTCCTATTTCAAATTTTAAAATCATAAAGCTTGATTGCTTGTCAAAATGCAATTTCACTTCTGCTTTACAGTTTGTAAAATTCTGTTGTTGGAAAGCCTCAAAGAACTTATCATCAATTAAATAATTATACTCATGAATTCCGGGTTTCAACCCGACAAAAGCTATTTCAAACTTTCGTTTTGGGTTCATGAGGCACAACTTTAATTCCCGATTTTTTCGGTTGGCAAAGGTAGGGGATTAATTCTGAAGTTTAGAACTGCTTTTGCTTTATTTTTAACATCTACTTATCTTCATTCCTTTTTTGGGGTAGTAAATTAAAAATTAATTAATTGCAACAGTTTCTGAGTAAATTATTTACCTATTTAATGAGGAGTTGGAGCTGGGTTTTATTGATAGTATTTGCTATAGCTATCAAGTTTATTGCTTCGCATCCATTTTGGGTAGAAGCTCATTATTCATCTGGTATTTACCCATTAATTTCAAAAGTACAACGTGCTATTTTTGGTTGGGTTCCCTTTAGTCTTGGAGATGTTTTATATGCATTTATTGGACTTATAGTTTGTGTAAAAACTGGACAATTGATTAAAACCCTACTAAAGAAACAAGTAAATCGACATTATTTACTTATCGGTCTGAGGCAGTTACTTTTCTTTTTTCTTTTTCTATATGTTACTTTTTATGCTTTTTGGGGGTTGAAT
The DNA here is from genome assembly GCA_005798905.1 of Bacteroidota bacterium. GTDB lineage: Bacteria > Bacteroidota > Bacteroidia > Chitinophagales > Chitinophagaceae > VBAS01. The sequence goes on from SYIK01000006.1 coordinate 97,803, forward strand.
TATAGTCGACAAGGAATAGATTATCAGCTTAGTCTCGATATAAAAGAAATTAATATACAAGATGCCGATACACTTACGGGATTGTTGCAGCAACGATTAAATTATTTTGCGAATTTGGTGAATGAAGCTGAGCGAGATTCTTTTAATCGAAAAAAAAATCTTTTTGAAAAAGCCAATGAAGCATTTTTATATGCTGCAAATTCCCAATCTTTTTTATCGTATACACCCCCGTCTATCAAACCATCTTTATTCAGTTATGCAGGAAACTATCTTGGTTTTCAGGGGTATTACAATGCATTTTCAGGAGAAGCGCAAGTTAATACTACAATACCTCGCTGTTTAGAGCCATTTGTTACTGTGCACGAGATAGCACATCAACTTGGCTATGCTAAAGAAAGTGATGCGAATTTTATCGCCTTTATTGCCTGTAAATCTTTGCCCGAAAATAGCTTTCAATATTCCATGTATTTAGATTTATATAATTATGCCCAATCCGAACTTTTCCAAAAAGATTCTCTATTGGCAATTTCTTATCAAAATAAATTGCATCCACAAGCTTTAATGGATTTTGAAGAATGTAGGGTGTTTTACCAACGACATCAAAACCCTGTTGAAGTAATGATAACTTGGCTTTATGGAAGTTTTTTGAAAGCCAACAATCAACCAGAAGGAAAAAGAAGTTATAGTCGCGTGATTAATTTTTTAGTTGCTTATTATAAAAAATACGGGAAGGAAGCAATCTAAAATTTATTCTTCCACATCATACTTTCAATTGGTTTGTCGGGTTGTCCGCTATACTTTGCATTCGATTTTTGATTGTACCTAATTTCAATTTCTCCATCAACTGGAAAATAAATTAATTGACCAATGGGCATCCCTTTATAAATTTTTACAGGTTGCTTAACGGAGATTTCAAGCGTCCAATTACCACAAAACCCAACATCCCCCTTTCCAGCAGTGGCATGAATATCAATTCCTAATCGACCAGTTGAAGATTTTCCTTCTAAAAAAGGAACATGTGCATGAGTTTCTGTATATTCTTCTGTTGCACCTAAATAAAATAAATGAGGGTAAAGAATATAACCGTCATCTGGAATTTCAAAATAGTTTATTTGGTTGTGTTTTTTTGCATCTAAAATTGGATCGATGTAAGTAGCCAACCATTTTCCAAGATGTACGTCATAGGAATTGCTGCCAAGGCATTCTCGGTTGTACGGAGAAATTTTAATATTGCCAATTTCAATTTCTTCTAAAATACGTTTGTCTGAAAGAATCATTTGTTGTTATAGTTTTTTCGTTGTCAATTTGTAATCCACAAAATAAAGAGGAATATTTGGCTATGCCTATTTTTTTTCAACATCAAATTAATCTAACTTCAAAACTTGCCATTTGGAAGATTGAAGAATTGGCATTGTTTTTCTCAAAAATAGATTCAAAGCAATTAAAAATTTTGCATCCTCAAAAACAATTACAACAACTTGCCGGGCGATTTTTGTTGAATTTTTTAGAACCTGAATTTCCATTAGCAATGATACAAGTTCCTCAATTTGGTAAACCATTTTTGCAAAATGATGAATTCATCTTTTCTATTTCTCACTGTGGAAATTTTGCCGCCGCTATTTTAAGTAAAGATTCGAAAGTTGGAATTGATATAGAAATTTCTACTGTGCGTACATTTAAAGTTGTAAATAAATATTTATCGGAAAAAGAAATTGAAATTTTTGTTGAGCAATTTTCCGAATTGGATGCTTCACTATTGACGTTGCTTTGGTCGGCAAAGGAAGCCGTATTTAAATGGCATGGACAAAACCAAGTTGATTTTAGAAAAGATATTCAGCTGAATAAATTAAATAAAACAGAAAATATTATTCCTTGTTTTTTCGCAAAAACCAATCAACAAATAAATATTCATTTCCGAAAATTTGAAGATTTGTGGTTGACTTGGGTAATTGATTGACGAAAAAAACATCAAGTTGTTTCTTCGATTGTTTCTGTTTCTTCGGAAGGAGGTAAAAGATTTAAGTCAATGTCACTTCCCGAAATTCCATCAATTGATCCGCGAATATGCGTTGCATTCAGCAATACTTTTTCTAATTGTTTTTCTCGCGCTTTCCATAGTTTTTCCATTGCGTCTCGCTCTCTTTGAATGGATAGTTTCATGCTTAAGAACCCTTCTCGCACTGCTTTCCATTGTTCTGTAAATTCAGAACTGTTTAAATAATCATAGAGCAAATGCATTTTATCACCTTTGTTTTCATTGCTTTTTGTTGCGGCAAATAATTTTAAAATTCCATCGCGCAACAATTGTGTGAGTGGTTTGACTTCCAAAAAAGTACAAATCCAAATACCGTCTTTTTCACCAAATCGACACATTTCTTTTGGCAATACCTGTGTTACCAAAACTGCAACATCGGCATGTTGGTTGCGCATGTCAGATTTTAATTTTTCAATCCATTCGTTGCTAAAATCTTTTGTTCGTTTGCTTTCAAAAATTATTTTACCACATTCTATTCCAAAGTTGTTTCTAATAGTTTGAATGCAGTCTGCACCACGAACACCTTTTCCTACTTCATTAATTACATCAAAAGGGAAAGAGTTTTTCAACAACTCTTCCAAGGCAAGCTCCTGAACTTCGCCTTGCAACTGCATAGAACCCTGTTCGGACTTGCGTTTCATTTCATCCACTAATTTTTTATAATCTTCAATTTGCTTTTGCAATTCTTTAAATCGCAGTTGGTGTTCGGTTTCTTTTGATAAACTTTTTTGTTCTTCAAATTTTCTTAATTCTTCCGAACGTTTTTCCAGTTCGGTTTGCACTTTTTGTTGAACGGTTAGTTCAATTTCCGATTCTTTAGTTTTTATTTCTTGTTGTTTTGATAAAAATTCTATCTCTTTTTGTTGGGCTGCTTTCAATTTATCATCTTTCTCTTTGTTGTTTTTTTCCAACAAACTCAACTTAACTTCAAAATCACTTTGTGTTTTTTTGAAAATATCTTCTTCAGTTTTTGCTTTCCAAATTTTTGCATCTTTATTTGCTTTTTCTTCAGCTTCTTTTCGTGCTTCAATTCTGAAAGATTCTTCAGGTTCAAAAGCAAAGTTGCAATTGGGGCATTTTACAGTTGTTGACATTAGCAGTTATTTAGCACAAATTAAGCAACCTTTTTTTATGATTGATTGTTATTCTGAAAGTTCACTCAGTTCCAACCAACGAAATTCTTTCTCGTCCAACATTTTCGTAATTGTTTCAATGCGAATTGAAAGTTGAGTAAGTTCTTCAAAAGGAAGATTACTGTCATTTAATTTTTTTGTAATCTCTATTTTTTCTGAATTTAATGCAGTAATTTCTTTTTCCAAAAATTCAAATTCTCTTTTTTCTTTAAATGTGAATTTTTGTTTTGGTTTAGTTTTTGAAACTGCTTCAGTTTTGGTTTGCACAATTGAAGTTTGTGGCAATGTATCATTTAGTGAAAGTCGGTATTGTGAATAGTTTCCAGGAAAATCTCGAACAATCCCACCTCCTTCAAAAACAAATAAATGATCAACCAATCGATCCATAAAATAACGATCGTGCGAGGCAATCACCAAACATCCCGGGAAGTCGTTTAAAAAGTTTTCTAAAACGCCAAGCGTTGGAAGATCTAAATCATTTGTTGGTTCGTCCAACACAAGAAAATTTGGGTTACGAAATAAGATAGAAAGTAAATGTAATCGTCTTTTTTCTCCACCACTCAGCGAGTTGATGTAAGTGTATTGTTTTTCCGGATCGAATAAAAATAATTGAAGAAACTGAGCAGCACTCAACGTTCCACCACTTGCCAACGGGAAATGTTCGGCAATATTTTTTACAAATTCAATCACCCGAACATTTTCTTTTATTTCCAAACCTTGTTGCGAATAATTTCCAAAAACAACGGTGTCGCCGATATTTATTTTTCCGCTATCGGCATTTTCCAAACCAAGAATCATGTTAATAAAAGTAGATTTTCCAATTCCGTTTTTTCCAACAATTCCTACTCGTTCGCCTTTTACAAATGTGTAATCAAATCCTTTTAAAATAATTTTTTCATCAAAACATTTATTTACTTTTTTCATCTCCACCACTTTGCCGCCAAGTCGAGACATTTTCATTTCCAATTTTAGTTGTTCATCTACAATTTGTTGTTTTGCCTTTTTTTCTATTTCGTAAAAATTATCTTGCCGACTTTTACTTTTTGTCGTTCTTGCTTTTGGTTGTTTTCGCATCCATTCCAATTCTTTGCGAAAAGTATTTTTAGCTTTACCAATGCTGGCTGCATCACTTTCGATGCGGGCTGTTTTCTTTTCTAAATAATTTTCATAATCACCTTTGTAAACAAAAAGTTCGCTTTTATCTAATTCCCAAATTTCTTTGCAAACCGCAGATAAAAAATAGCGATCATGTGTAACTAAAAGCAATGTAATTTTTTCATGATTGAGATAATGTTCCAACCATTCCACCATTTCCACATCGAGGTGATTGGTGGGTTCATCCATAATTAATAAAACATGTTTGTTTTCAAAACCAATATCAATAAGCGTTTTAGCAAGCGCCACTCTTTTTCGCTGCCCACCGCTAAGTGTTTTTACGGATTGATTTAGATGATGAATGTTTAATTTCCCTAAAATCTGTTTCACTTTTACATCAAAATTCCAAGCACCGAGTTCGTCCATTTTGTGGATAGAAGCACTTATTTTTTCTGCATTGTCTTCGTCACAAGCAACTTCATATTCTGCAATCGCATTTATTATTGGATGCTTGTGATGAAAAATATTTTCTAAAATAGATTTGTCATCGTGAAAAATTGGCTCTTGTTCAAAAAGCGCAACAGTGATTTCTTTGTTAATCCAAACTTTACCAGAATCGGCAAATTCCTGTTCGGCTAAAATTTTTAATAGGGTAGATTTTCCAAAACCATTTCTAGCAACAAGCGCAATTTTATCTCCCTCTTCGATGTGAAAAGAAATATTTGTAAATAAAGATTGAACACCAAAACTTTTTGATAAATCAGTTACAGATACATAGTGCATCGGGCAAAGATAAAGTTCCGCACCTCGTTAAACTCAAAGGAATTTGTTAATGATACATTTACATTCCAGGATGATATTTTTTTTCAACGTGTTTCAATATATCTTCTTTGTAAAAAAGAACATCTTTAAATTCGCCTTTGCTGTATTGCACAGATTGGTCGAAAAAATGTTTTGAATTTGGATCGCCACTTTGTCCACCGGCAAGTAATGATTTTGCTTTTACTTTTTCCCCAAATTCCACTGCACAAATAAAACTATTTCCATTTACACCGTATCTTTTCTTGGTTTCAGGATAGGCGCGGCTTGTATAAGAAGGAAGCATTCCCCAAGTAGAAGAAACAAACCCTACAGGAATACTTGGTTTTGCATCGTCAAACCTATTTTCAATAGCAGCAGAAATTCGTTGAAAGCGATTGATATTTCCCCATGGCATTTGCCAAGTTCCAAATTTTGAATTCAATTCAAGAATTGTTGAATGCAACGGATTTATTAATTCATTGGGCAATGCACTTGTAGCAAATTGTTTTGCTTTTTTTACTTGATCTGCTTCTTCATCATCAATAATTTTCGTTCTAAAAATTGCCGGTAATATTTTTTGACCCCATTCTACAGCTATTGTTGTTGCAATGGAATTTTCAGAACTACGAAAATCCCAATTTTTTAATTCGGTAATTGGTTGAATGAGTAATGAGTACATCGAATCGCTTGGTAAAATATTTTTTTCAAAAGCATTTATCAAAGCAGGAATTAATACTTCAAATGCAGTTAGTCGATTATCGTAACCTGCTTTTATTACTTTATCGATTGAGTATTTTTTTTCTTCGTTAAGAACTCTTACGGCATTTAATCCGCGAAAATTTTCACCATCTGGCGCCATGTAACTTGGATAAATTTCTTTTTTTGGACTATTATTTCCTGCAACAGTAAAGGGAGTTGAATTACAATTTTGCAACCATCCGTTTTCCGGATTTATGCTATACACCGTTTCATTTATTGGGTGCAATCCTTGCCATTCTGTTGCGCTTGTACTACCGTCAATGGGTTTATTCCAATCAAATTGGTTATCTCTTTTTGGAATTCTATTACCGTGCCAGTAAGCAATATTTCCCTGTTTATCTGCATAAACAGTATTGTTGGAAATATTTCCTTTTAAATCCAATGTCTTTTCAAAATCTTCCAAACCTTTTGCTTTTGTTCTTTGCCAGCATTGGATCAATCCATTGGCAATTCTGTTATCTGCTTTCAGACTTAACCAATTCTCATTTCTTTTTGCAAGAATGGGCCCGTGATGTGTGAACAGTGCATCAATTATTTTTGTTTCAATAAGATTTCCTTTTTTAAATCGAAGTGTTATTTCTTTTTCAATAACATCTTTTTCTTTTCCATCGTATTCATATTTATAATGATTGTTCTGCGGAAAAATTTTTTCGATGTAAGAATCCGCAGCGTCCACATAACTGGAAGTATGCATCCATCCACAGTTTTCGTTAAACCCTTGGTAAATAAAAAACTGACCCCAAGTAACTGCACCATAAGCATTCAATCCTTCTTCGCTTACCATGTGCACTTCCGGACGGAAATAAAAAGTTACATGAGGATTGATGTACAAAATAGAATTTCCATTTTCAGTAATTTTTGGAGAAAAAGCAAATCCGTTGGAACCGGTCAGTATTTCTTCTTCTTGTTTAACAAAAGAAATGGGGTCGTTTTTTTTAAAATAAAAATTATTCAATTCTCCAATTGTAATATCGGCTGTACTAATGGCACCAATACTTCCGTCGGTCCACAAAAATGGATACCAAGGTTGAAATTGGGTTAACAAAATTGGTTTTTTCGAAGGGTTTTTATATAAATAAAAATTGATTCCATCTGCAAAAGCAATGCAAAGTTTTTTCAACCAATCGGGTGCTTTTTCAAAATCTTTTTTAGCATCTTCCGCGTCAATAATTAATCGAAAAAGTAAGTCATCGGCTAATTGAGATTCACCTTTTACTTCGGCCATTCTTCCCAATTTTTCTATGTAATTCATTTCTACTCTGTTGAAATCGTCTTCGCATTGCGCATACAATAATCCAAAAACGGCATCGGCATCTGTTTTGCCGTAAATATGCGGCACACCCCAATTATCGCGGATAATGGTAACATCTTTTGCTTGCTTTTCCCAGCGTTGAAAGGTAGAATTTGAAGTTTGCTGTGCAACTAATTGAAATGGTAAAAGGAGAAAATAAAAAATGAATTTCATAAGTTGATTTTAAACAGTAATTGCATCGATTTTATCCTAATAAAAGTAGAAATTTTAAAGTTATTAGATATTAAACGAACTTAAAAAGTAAAATTTAATAAAACATGTATCATTTCAAATAAATTACATAAGCGGCAATATTGAGTTTATTCTTTTGTATTTATCTTTATCTTTATCTATTCTAAAACCTACTTATGAGAAAATGGACTTTACAATAATAATGGACAGTTGATTTGGGATAAGAAATTCGATACAGGAATTCAAAGCATCAATGTTTCCGAATTAAAACAAGGGGTTTATTTATTAAAATCGAAATCGGTGCAAATAGTTTTACAATAATTACACACTTACATTAAATTCACGCAGCGCATCATTCAAGCTGGTTTTTAAATCAGTGCTTGGTTTTCGTTTACCAATTATTAGTGCACAACCAACGCCAAATTCACCAGCCGCAAATTTTTTGGTATAAGAACCGGGAATCACTACGCTTCTTGCAGGAATTCGACCTTTCATTTCAACAGCAGTTGCACCACTTACATCAATTATTTTCGTTGAATTGGTCAGCACTACATTTGCACCAAGTACAGCTTCTTTTTCTACAATTACCCCTTCCACTACAATGCAGCGACTTCCAATAAAGCAACCATCTTCAATAATTACTGGACTTGCTTGCAGAGGTTCCAACACGCCACCAATGCCAACTCCACCACTTAAATGCACTCCTTTTCCGATTTGCGCACAACTGCCCACGGTTGCCCAAGTGTCCACCATTGTTCCTTCGTCAACATACGCACCAATATTTACATAACTTGGCATGAGGACCACATTTTTTGCCAAAAAAGCGCCGTAACGCGCTACGGCATGCGGCACCGCACGAACGCCTAATTCTTTATAATTTTTTTTCAATAACATTTTATCATAAAATTCAAATGGAGCTAATTCCCATGTTTGCATTTTTTGAATTCCGAAATACAAAAGAATTGCTTGCTTCACCCATTCATTTACAATCCATCCATTTTCGGTTGGTGCGGTTGTGCGTAATCTTCCTTTATCAACTTCTTCAATAACGGCATTCACAGCTTCTTTGTACTTTTCTTCTTTCAGCAATTCGCGATTATTCCAAACTTCAATTATAAAATCTTTCATTCATAAAAATTTTTTCAAAGGTAGCTATCCAATTTTAGTTGCTTTGAATTAATTGAAGTAGAGTTAAAAAACGCATTTTTGCAATTCAGAAATAATAAAAAATGAATATTGGCTTTGACGCAAAAAGAGCTTTTCACAACACAACGGGATTGGGACATTACAGCCGATCGCTGATTCATTCCTTGTCGGTTGATTTTCCAGAAAATGAATATTATTTATTCAATCCAAAACCTTCCAAAAATTTTAAAATGGAAGGAAACAACTTGCACGAAATACTTCCAACCACATTTTTAAACAAACTGATTCCATCTGCTTGGCGAAGTAATTGGGTGAAAAATGATTTGAGGAAATTTAAAATTGATTTATATCACGGGCTTAGTCACGAAATTCCTTTCAATATTCAACAAACAAAAATAAAGTCGGTAGTTACCATTCACGATTTAATTTTTGAACGCTATCCTTCGCAATATTCAAAAATTGATGTACAAATTTATCGTAAAAAATTTCTATATGCATGTCGAAATGCGAATCATATCATTGCCAGTAGCGAGCAAACGAAAAATGATATCGTCGAGTTTTATAAAATAGAAAAAGAAAAAATAACTACATGTTATCAAAGTTGTAATCCGCGATTTGAAAAAACATGTTCAGAGACTGAAAAAAATACAATCAAAAAAAAGTATGATTTGCCTGATCAGTTTTTTCTTTCGGTTGGTTCCATTATCGAACGAAAAAATTTATTGAATGTGTGCAAAGCCATTCAGTTGTTGAATACGGAAATTCCATTAGTTGTAATTGGCGATGGGAAAGAATATAAACAAGAAGTAAAAAATTATATTCAAAAAAATAATTTGCAGAAAAAAATTGTTTTTCTTGCTGAAAATATTGAGTCAAATTCTTTGGGATATGGGACAGCTGCGGATTTTCCTGCAATTTATCAATTGGCAATTGCACTAATTTATCCATCTGTTTTTGAAGGTTTTGGCATTCCTATTTTGGAAGCACTTTGGAGTAAGTTGCCCGTTATTACTTCCAATATTTCCAGTTTGCCAGAAGTTGGCGGTGATGCAGCAATTTATGTAAATCCAAAAAATGAATTGGATATTGCAGCTGGATTGAAAAAAATTGTTGAGGATACTACATTCGTAAATCAATTAAAAGAAAAAAGTTGGATGCAAGCTCAAAAATTTTCGTCAAAAAATGCAGCAGCTGCTGTAATGAATGTTTATAAAACTGTATGTTAAATTTTCACTACGATATTGAACAAAGTTTGTCCGTGTTAAAAAAAGGCGGATTGTTGCTTTATCCAACCGATACAATTTGGGGAATTGGTTGCGATGCAACCAACGAGTCGGCAGTTGCTAAAATCTATAAACTAAAAAATAGAGTTGATTCCAAAGCAATGATTGTACTTGTTACCAAAAAACAAGATGTGTTGAAACATGTTGCTGCACTTGATTTAGCAGTATTTGATTATTTAAATGAAACGAAAAAACCAACAACAGTTATTTATCAAAATGCAATTGGATTTGCAGAAAATTTATTGGCAGAAGATAGCTCAATTGGAATTCGAATTTGCAAAGATGATTTTTGCCGACAGTTGATAAAGCGTTTTCGAAAACCAATTGTTTCTACTTCTGCTAATATTTCGGGAAACAATTCGCCACAAAATTTTGATGGGATTGATTTGCAAATACGAAATGGTGTTGATTACATTGTTAAACATCGACAAGATGAAAAAATAATTGCATTGCCTTCTTCCATTATTAAATGGGAAAATGGGAAAGTGCAAATACTTCGTTACTAAATTTTACAGAAACTATCTTTGTGCTGTTTATGGATATAAATTGTACAGAAAAGGAATTATTTCTATTTAAAAAAATTGCGAAGGCTGCAAAAGCTATCGGTGTAGAAACTTATGTCGTTGGCGGTTTTGTGCGCGATAAAATTATTGGAAGAAATACAAAAGATGCCGATATTGTTTGTGTGGGTGATGGTATTGAATTGGCAAATGTTGTTGCAAGTTATTTTAATCCAGAACCAAAAGTTAATTTCTTTAAAAATTTTGGAACAGCACATATCAAAGTTGATGATTTTGATATAGAATTTGTAGGAGCAAGAAAAGAAAGTTATCAAACCGATTCCCGCAATCCAACAGTAAATCCAGGAACAATTGTGGAAGATCAAAACAGAAGAGATTTTACAATTAATGCAATGGCAATTAGTTTAAACGAAGCCAATTATGGGAAACTAATTGATCCTTTCAATGGCGTAAATAAAATTGCTGAAAAAATTATTGTCACACCGCTCGACCCAAATCAAACTTTCAGCGATGATCCGTTGCGTATGTTGCGCGCCATTCGATTTGCAACACAACTCAATTTTTCAATTGCACCGGAAACTTTTCAAGCGATAAAAAATAATACCAAACGCATTTCAATTATTTCTCAAGAAAGAATTACAGATGAACTAAACAAAATTATTGCAAGTGAAAAACCATCTATCGGATTTGATTTATTATTTAAAAGTGGGGTGTTACAAATTATTTTTTCTCAAATGGTCGATCTTGCCGGTGCTGAATACAGAGATGGAATAGGGCACAAAGATAATTTCTATCACACTCTCCAAGTATTGGATAATGTAGCGTTGAAGTCAGATGATTTATGGTTGCGTTGGGCTGCTATTTTGCATGATATTGCAAAACCTGTCACAAAAAAATTTGAAGAAAATCACGGCTGGACTTTTCACGGGCACGAAGCAGTGGGAGCAAGAATGGTTCCGAAAATTTTTACGAAATTAAAATTGCCATTAACGGAAAAAATGCGCTTTGTTAAAAAGTTGGTGGAATTGCATTTGCGCCCAATCAGTCTTACCAAAGAAAATATTACGGACTCGGCAATTCGCAGGTTGTTGTTTGATGCAGGTGACGATTATGAAAGTTTAATGCTGCTTTGCGAAGCTGATATTACTTCAAAAAATAAATGGAAAGTGACCAAGTATTTGGAGAATTTCAGATTGGTTCGACAACGTTGCAAAGAAGTTGAAGAAAAAGATAAAATCCGCAACTGGCAACCGCCAATAACCGGCGAAATGATTATGGAAATTTTTGGGATTAAACCTTCAAAGCCCGTTGGTGAAATAAAAACTGCCATCCGTGATGCAATTTTGGATGGTGTAATCAATAACAATTTTGAAGAGGCCTATCAATTTATGATCCAAAAAGCAAATGAATTGGGATTAAAATCTGCGAAGGCCTAAAACTAAATGTGCATTTTTTAAAAAAAGTAGAGATAAATTAAAATCGTAATTTTGGTTATGGCTGTTTTAAAATTCAGAGTTTATTTAGAAGAAGATGATAGTATTTATCGGGATATTTCCATTAAGCACACGCAGTTATTTTCCGAATTACACGAAACAATTTTAACTGCTTTTGAATTTGATAATAAACATAAAGCTACTTTTTTTAGAAGCAACGAACAGTGGCAAAGAGGTAAAGAAATAACGCTTGAAGTGTACGACAAAGCTTACACGGTTCCACCACAAATGATGAAGGAAACTGCAGTCGGTTCTGAAATTCGCGATTCCAATCAGAAGTTTGTTTATTTGTATGACTTTAATAAAAATTGGGTTTTTCTTTTGGAGTTGATTAGTGTTTCAAAAGAAGAAAATATAAAAATTACTTATCCTGCAATTGTCAGAAAAGAAGGCGTTGGCCCAAGTCAATATGGAGTTAAAAGCTTGTTGGATAGCCGATTTGCAGAAGTAGAAGAAAAGTATGATCTTAATAAAGAAGCAGATGGTTATGGAGAAGAAGGCGAAGATGGAGCCGATGAAGATTCGGAATTTGAAGATGATGTAATTGTGGATGAAGAAGGAACGCAAGAAGAATAATTTCATTTTCTGAAAGTTTATAAAATTTAACCCCGATCTTTTATCGGGGTTATTCATAAAATTAAAAATGCAAGTAACCGATTCTAAAAAAACAGTAATAATTGTTTGTGGTCCAACAGCAGTTGGAAAAACAGATGTTGCTATTGAACTTGCAAAATATTTTAATACAGAAATTATTTCTGCTGATAGTCGACAATGTTTTAAAGAATTAAACATTGGTGTGGCAAGGCCTTCGGAGGAAGCATTGAAAAAAGTAGTTCACCATTTCATTGCTTCACATTCCATTCTCGAAGAAATGAATGCTGCAATTTTTGAAATTTATGCGTTAAATAAAGTTGCCAAATTGTTTGAAACAAAAAACCAAGTTGTGTTGGTTGGTGGCACGGGACTGTATATTAAAGCATTTTGTGAAGGGCTTGATACAATTCCACAAATACCGATTTCAATTCGCGAAAAAATTAACAAAGATTATTTTGAAAAAGGGATGGATTGGTTGCAAAACGAAGTGATGCAAAAAGATTCGTTATTTTATAAAGAAAGTGAAAACAAAAATCCACATCGTTTGCTGCGAGCCTTGGAAGTTGTAGAAGCTACTGGGAAATCGATATTGACTTTTCGTAAGAATAAAAAATTCGAAAGAGACTTTGAAATAATAAAAATTGGTTTGGATTTGCCGAAAGAAATACTTCATCAAAATATTGCAACTCGTGTGGATAAAATGATGGAAGTTGGTCAATTGGATGAAGTAAAATCTTTATTGGGTTTTAAAAATTGTAATGCTTTGCAAACAGTTGGCTATTCAGAATTGGTTGACTTTATTGAAAATAAAATTTCTTTAACACAATCAATTGAAGAAATAAAAAAGAACACAAGAAGATACGCCAAACGACAACTGACTTGGTTTAGAAAGGATAAAGAAATTTTTTGGTTTCATCCCAATCAAATAAGCGATGTACTTGAATTTGCAGCGAAAAATTGTAATTAGGAAATTTTAAATCCAAAAGTCAGTAAAATGTTTCCACTACTTTCTTTTAGTTCAGCAAAAGTGTTTGCTCTCGGCGGATTTACACGATACGGAAAATTTACATCTTTATTAAAATGGTGCAAATAGGTAATGTCTAAAAAGAATCCTTTGTTTCTATAACCCGCGCCAGCACAAAGATTTATTTTCCGCGCATTTAATTCTTTGTCTTTGTACGGGTTTCCAAAATAGGCAAACCCGGCTCTTGCCATTAATGTTTTAAATTTTAATTCTCCACCAACTTTCAAATTAAATGTTCCTTTATAAATTGCTTTGATGGCTTCGTTTTGTGGGTTGAAAATATCTTTTGCAATATTCTCTTCTGACGGGGAAAAATCCATCCAACGATAGTTTACATATTCAATATCGGCAGTAATGAAACCTTTTTGTTTTGCAACATCTTCTACTTCGCGAAACACAAAAGCACCACTTACTAAAATTTTGGATGGGGTTGCTAATTGGTATTTTGATTTATTGTTATTTGAAAAAATAGTTGATGAGACACTGTCGTAGCCACTTGCAGGGGAAAATAATTTTTCTACATCTGCTGCAAATCCCGAATTTATTTTTTCTGTTAGCGAAATAAAATTGGGTGTGTGAAATGCAAGTCCAAGTCGAATGTATTCGGTTGGTCTGTAAATAATGCCACCTTTTATATTAATTCCAAAACCTGAAATGCGCACATTTTCCGAATAAGAAAGAAAGTTGAAATTATTATTTGTGTTTCCCGTGGCATCTACTTCTCTATAAAAAATAGTTTGGTTGAAGTTTACAATCGGAATTCCAAAACTATAACCAACCATTAATTTATCATTTATTTCGCCGCTTTGTCCATAAGTTATTTCGGTAATTCCACCGTTGGTTTCAATTCTATTTTCTTGTTCTCGATTAGCTACAAGTTCCGAGCGGGCAATTACTTTTTTCACCCCTACAATTGTTGCTGTATCTACTAAATAAGTGTAAAGCGCCATTTTCGTTTGTAGCGAAATTGCATTGCTATTCAATGCTTGCGCAATTGTTAAATTGGAAGCTGCAAATTCGTCGGCGAGCGGTTCACCAAAACTGCTGTAATTGTTTTGTCCTTTGTAAAAAATTTGTTGGTTGAAATCTGCAATTTTTGAAACAATAATTCCGGAAGATGTATTTGTGTTATTACGGCTATATTTTTTTCCTCCAGAAATAAATCCGGAAATGCCGATTAGGTTTTTGTTTGTAGCATTATTTTTTGATACACTTCCTCTGAAATTAGATTTTCCTTTTTCAAAACCAAAACCAGGAGTTAAAATAAAATCTGATGTTTTAAAAAATGCCAAACCTGCTGGGTTTACCAATAGTGCAGTTGCATCGCCGCCAAGCGAACCCATTGCACCGCCAATAGCTTGGTTTCGGGCGGTTCCTGTACTTGTATTCCAAGAAAGGCGAAGGGCAACTTCGGGCAGTTGAGAATAAGCTTGAAAAGAAAAAAACAGAAAAAAAATCGTCGTAAAATAGTTAATCCGCATTTTGAAAAAATTGCATTTGAAATAAACAAAATCGAAACTAATTTATTGATGAATATTAGTTTCCTCCACGATTTGGACGGCTTACTTCCCCACTACTGCTGGAAGAACTTCCGCTGCTACTTCCTGAATTTGAAGACGGCGGCGGCGAGTAGGTTCTTGATGGTTCTGAAACGGCAGGAGAGTAGTTGCTATTATTTTGTCCACTTGAATAATTGTTATTTGAATTATTATATTTTGTACGAACTACATTAACAATATTTGAAATTTTGTTGCTATTGTTATAATTGGGATTGCTATAAGACGCAATAGTAAATGGTTTCGGTTTTACAATAGTTGCCGTACTTGTAGAAATAGTAGGGTTAATTACAATAATATTATTGTGGTAATAGGGATTGTAATAATAATGCCAAGCCGTGTAAGGGTTGTAATAAGTTCCATAGAAATAATTATAGCGATAGCTGTATCGGTCATAAGAAAACCAATCATCTAAATCATTCCATTGATTACGGTTGTTGACTTTCATCCTCAAATAGCGGTCATCATAATAAGAATCGCTGTAATTATATTTTTTTCTTCCCGATTCAACTCGCACATATTCCTCTTGATTTTTTGCGGGAGAAAAATAAACATCATCAGGAGTTTGGGCACTTTTGTAAATGGTAGAACAGCTAACGAACATTACTGTCACAAAAACCAAAGCCAGATTTATATTTTTCATCTTAAATGGTTTAATCAGTTTAAAAGCGAAGTTGTTACTTTTGCCAAATGCTAAATTAATTCTTTTGTATTTGGCTTTTGTCGATTATAAAATTAGATAATGATGTGTTAATAAAAAATTAAAACTACTCGAAATAATATGGGAAAAGGAATTGCAACAAGGGAGGAAGATTATTCGCAATGGTACAATGATTTGGTACTAAAAGGCGGGCTTGCCGATTACTCAGCCGTTCGTGGTTGTATGGTTATCAAGCCATACGGCTTTGCACTTTGGGAAAATATGCACGATGCATTGGACAAAATGTTTAAAGATACTGGACATCAAAATGCGTATTTCCCCCTTTTCGTTCCAAAGAGTTTTTTAGAAAAAGAAGAAGGGCATGCAGAAGGTTTTGCTAAAGAATGTGCAGTTGTAACTCATTACCGATTAAAAGCAAATCCTGAAAAAAAAGGGGCATTGATGGTAGATTCGGATTCTAAATTGGAAGAAGAGTTGATTATTCGTCCAACAAGCGAAGCTATCATTTGGAATACTTATAAAGATTGGATTCAATCCTATCGCGATTTACCTATTTTGATAAATCAATGGGCGAATGTGGTAAGATGGGAAATGCGCACACGCTTGTTTTTGCGAACAGCAGAATTTCTTTGGCAAGAAGGTCATACTGCTCACGCAACAGCCGAAGAAGCAATGGATGAAACAAAAAAAATGTTGGAAGTATATGCAACTTTTGCGGAAGAATTTATGGCCTTACCAGTAATTCGTGGTGTAAAAACAGAATCAGAACGTTTTGCCGGCGCATTAGATACATTTTGCATTGAAGCATTAATGCAAGATGGAAAAGCATTGCAAGCAGGGACTTCTCATTTTCTTGGGCAAAATTTTGCAAAAGCATTCGATGTGAAATTTATGAACAAATCCAATCAACAGGAATATGTTTGGGCAACCAGTTGGGGTGTAAGTACACGACTGATTGGAGCTTTGGTAATGGCGCATAGCGATGATGAAGGGCTGATACTTCCTCCAAAAATTGCACCTTTTCAGGTTGTAATTGTTCCGGTTTATAAAGGCGACGAATCAAAACCAATCATTGATAAAAAAGCAAATGAAATTATTGTTGCATTAAAAGCTGTGGGCATTCGTGTAAAATTTGATGATAATGATAATAACAGACCCGGATGGAAATTTGCCGAACATGAATTGAAAGGTGTTCCGGTAAGACTTGCTTTGGGATTGCGTGATATAGAAAATAATGTATTGGAATTAGCAAGAAGAGATACAAAAGAAAAAGCAGTCGTGCCAATGGATGGAATTGCAAACAGGATTGCAGATTTGCTCATTGAAATTCAAGCTAATTTATTTAATCGTGCAAAAAAATATCGCGATGAGCATATAACCAAAGTGGATGTTTGGGAAGATTTTATAAAAGTATTAAATGAAAAAGGTGGATTTGTTGCTGCACATTGGGATGGAACTACGGAAACGGAAAATAAAATCAAAGAAAAAACAAAAGCTACCATTCGTTGCATTCCGTTGGGAAATGAGCAAGAAGTTGGCGTTTGTATTTTGACAGGAAAGCCAAGCAGCCAAAGAGTTTTATTTGCGAATGCTTATTAATTTTTTTTAAAATGAATAACGCCGCAAATTCTTACGAAGAAGGTTGTGTATTGTTAATCAATAAACCAATGCATTGGACTTCTTTTGATGCTGTTCATAAAATCAGAAATACTATTCGTACAAAAAAAGTAGGGCATGCGGGAACACTTGATCCGCTTGCAAGCGGATTATTAATTATATGCACCGGAAAGTTTACTAAAAAAATAAACGAATACATGGCGCAAGAAAAGGAATATACGGGCACAATTACTTTAGGTGCAACTACGCCAACTTTTGATTTAGAAAGTGAGCCACAAAATTTTATGTCGTTAACTGGTTTAACGGAAGAAAATATTTATGAAATGCTTCCAAGTTTTACCGGCGAAATTTTGCAAGTGCCACCCATTCATTCTGCAATTAAAGTGAACGGGAAACGGGTGTATAAATTAGCAAGAAAAGGAGATGATGTAAAATTGGAACCAAGAAAAACAACGATCAAAGAATTTGAAATTGTGAAAATAGAATTTCCGATTTTAAGTTTTCGAGTTGTTTGCTCAACGGGTACTTATATTCGAAGTCTTGCAAATGATTTTGGAGCTGCACTTGGATGTGGTGGCTATCTCAGCAGTTTGTGTCGTACAAGAATTGGTTCTTATTTATTAAGTGATGCTGTTACAATTGAAGAATTTGTAAATGCAGAAAAATCAAAAATTGAAAGGAAAATTAATTCCTAATTGCATAACACCGCCAAAAGGGTTCAGTTGATAAAACCATTTATTTTGAGCAGCAGCATTTACAGGTTCGGGAGTTGGATTTTTTATTTTATATGCATAATCAAGTCGCAAACGGAAATAGTTGAAATCAATTCGTAAGCCTGTTCCCGCGCCGACTGCTAAATCTTTCAAAAAATTATTTGCTGTTAAATGTCCATTTGGAAAGTCGTTGTGTTTTTTAATAAACCAAACATTTCCGATATCAACAAACAAGCAACTGCTTACAGGATAATTGAAAAACGTTGTTAACGGAAACCGATATTCTAAATTGGTTTCAAATTGAAAATCTCCAAATCGGAACGGCGCATCATTTCTTGTTTTTAAAGTGGAGCCAGGCCCCAACTGCCTTACACCCCAAGCCCGCATGCTGTTTGGGCCACCAGCATAAAATTGTTTAAAAAACGGCAGGTTCGGATTTTCGGTTCTTGTTCTTGTTTTGAAAGCAAAACTTGCACCAATGTATGTTCGAAATACAAATTCATTTTTGTGAGAAACTATTTTTTTTATAAATTCTAAATCGAGTTTTACAAATCGAAACAAACTATCAAATGCTTTTGTTTTTATTAAATTAGAAACTAGTCCTGATTCTTCAATTGATGTACTAAAAAAATGAGTTGAATTCCCTTTTCCACCACGAAATTGGTATGCAGCTTGCGTTGAAAGCACAAGTCCTTCATTAAAAATGTAACGAAAAGTTGGCGTTCTTGTAAAAATGGAATCAAGCCCGGGTTTTGGCGTCAATAAAGCATATTCAATATTGGGAAGTTTGAATGAAAAAGTTTTGTTTTTCCATGAAAAATTATACCCCAATGCTGCTTGAAGTGAAGTGTGATTAAAAAAATCTTTGCGTTCCAGATTTGAAAAGGAGAAAGAAAGTATGGTTTTAAAATTGTCTCGATATTTTGTTGGAATCCATTTAAAATTCGGAACAGGTTTTGGAAAATAAATAGAGTGGCTGAGATTTATTTGTTTCGATTTTACAAATTCACCTTTCGATTCTACTTCCGTTCCATATCGAATGCTAGTTACAACTTGGTTGGATGAGCGATTAAAATTTCGATTTAGTAATTGTGCATTGATGCCGATTCCTAAAAGTGTTTCATCAAAAATTAAATTTGAATTGCTATTTCTACTTCCTTCGATATTGGCGGAGAAAAAATATTTTTCTGAAGGGGTAAGATAAATTGCAAAATCTACAGTGTCTGTTTCGTTTCGGAAAAACTGTTCAATATTTACTTGTTTCCAAGCGCCAAGTTGGTTGAAACGATTGATTGTTTTTAAAAATAATTTTTTATTGTAACGTTCACCTCTCTGAAAAAAAATATTTTGTGCGATAAAATCCTGTTTAAAAATTAGTTCATTAAAAATGAATTCAAAATTTGAATTGTAATTGTTTTTCTTTTTATTAATTGAAATTGTGTCGGCAGAAAAATCAGGATAAATCGTTGTAAGTCCAACAAAATATTCTTTTAACTTACTGCTATCATTAATTATTCGGAGTTGAATTTCGAGATTTGCAGTTGGTGTTTTACTTTCCATTTTTTCAAGCAGTGCAATTTGTGCAATGGGGTTGATAGATGGATTTAGAAAAGAATAATCCAATGTGTCCCAAACAGCAACCAATTCGTCGCGAGTAATTTTTAGAAATCCATTATCGCGATAAATATCTACAAGGCGGTCAAGTTCATTTGAAATGGATTCTCTTGAAAAAGGTGCTCCTTTTTTCAGAAACGAATTTGCTGAGTTAGCAATTGTAAGTTGTTGTAAAAATGGATGATTGAGATTGAAATTTATTGAATCGAATTTTACTTGTTGGTTTGGCTTTACATTAAAATTTACAATGGTGCGTTGTTCTATTGAGTTTGCATTTTCTTTTTTTATCAAAGAAGTGTCGAAATTAATTTCATTGTTTAAATAACCATTGGCATCTAATAATGTTTTCATGTAAGCTGCCGATCGTGCAGCATTATTGCTATCGTAGGCTGGCGAATTTTCAATTACTAAACGGTTAAATCCATTATAAAAAAATTTACGAGTTGGATTTAATTTTATGCTGTCATCCAATTGATTATTCAGCCGGGAAATCATTTCTTTTTTTTCTTCTTTAGAAAAATCACCTTCCAATTTTATATTGGTTTGGTAAACAAATGGTTTGTTCGTTGGATGATTTTTTGGGATTACCGAACAAGACGCAAAAAGAAAACTAATTACGAATGTAAAAAGGAGCTTTGTTTTAGATTGTAACATCATAATTTTGGACATGCTGTCGAAAAAAGAAATCAAAGATATTCAAAGTTTATTCCACAAAAATAATCGAGAAGAGCATAATCTGTTTATTGCGGAAGGTCCAAAAATTGTTACAGAATTAATTGCAGAAAAAAATGTTGTGATTAAAAAAATTTATGCATTGCCCAGTTGGCTATCCGAAAATAATTGTAAAGAAATAGAATCAGTTGGAATAATCGAAGCAGAGTTGAGTAGAATTTCACAAAATAAATCGCCCAACAAAGTAATTGCAATTGTAGAAAAAATAAGTTGGAAAAATAAGCCGGGTTTAGAAAAAACGATTTCTTTAGCATTGGATGGGATACAGGATCCAGGCAACTTAGGAACTATTATTCGATTGGCAGATTGGTTTGGGATTAAACAAATATTTTGTAGTAATAATTGCGCAACAATTTATAATAATAAAGTCATCCAAGCAAGCATGGGAAGTATTGCCCGTGTTCGTGTTGAATATGTTGCGTTAGAAAAATTGTTGAATGAAAATTTATCAATAAAAATTTACGCAGCTACTTTGGATGGAAAAGATGTTTCTAAAATTGAAAAACTTAAAGAAGGAATAATTTTAATTGGCAACGAATCGAAAGGGATTAGAAAAGAGTTAATTGCCGCTGCGCATCAACAAATAAAAATTGTCGGCAAAGGAAATGTGGAATCGCTGAATGCAGCAGTTGCAACAGGAATTCTACTTTTTCATCTTACCTAAATTGAATTGATTTAACAGGGTTTATTCGTTTAACAAGAAAGCTCGGGATTAGTAATACAGCAAAACAAATTGCAAAAGTGCTGATACAAATTATCGCAATTTGCCACCAAACAATTTTTACTGCAGCAGTGTTCATATAATAAGCTTCTTCTTGTAAAGTTATAAAACCAGTTTGTTGTTGTAGAAAAAGAAGTCCTAATCCCAAAATCAAACCACAAAAAATTCCTGTAGATGCAATGATTAATACATGTCTGAGAAATATTTTTTGTACAATCCAATCGGATAATCCCAGCGCTTTCAACACACCTACCATTCGTATTCGTTCTAAAACTAAAATTAGAATACAAGTAATCAAATTGATAATTGCAACCAACAACATAAACACAATCAATACATTTCTGGTAACATTTTGCATATTGAGCCAATCGAAAATATTTGGATAAAGGTTGTAAATTGTTTTTGTATTCCATGCAGAAGGAAATTCATCCAAATTGTATAATTCTTCACTTGTTTTTCCCATTTGACTATAATCATCAAGAAAAATTTCATAGCCACCAATTTTCGAAGAGTCCCACCCATTCAGCTTTTGAATAAGTCTTAAATCACTCAACGCAAAGCTGTTGTCGTACATTTCGATTCCTGTTTTATAAATTCCAACAATCGTTAATTTGTCAGGACGCAACGAACCATCGGGGCGAATAAAATAAATTAAAATGGCATCATTCAGTTTCAGTTTAAGCAGCTTTGAAAAATGAGAAGAGATAATAATTTCCTTTGAATAGTTTGAATAGTTTAATTGCAACCAACGACCTTCTTTTAAAAATTGTTTAATGTTTTTAAAATCGTAACTGCTTTCAATTCCCTTTACCATTACGCCTTCCACTTCTTCATTGGTTTTTAAAATTGCATAACGTGTTGCAAACGGATGAATGCTTTTTACATTTTCATTTTTTTTAATTGCATTTAATAATGTGTCATTTTTTACAATGGAAATTTCTTCTGCAGTTGAAGAACGTTCGCCTTGTTTGTATTCTACACGAATATGCCCCCAAAAACTAAAAATTTTCTGACTCACTGTTTCTTGAAATCCGTTGACAAGTGAAATGGTGATAATCATTACAGCTACACTAATTGCTGTTGCAACAGTTGATAAGCGAATTATAAAACGGGAAAATGATTTTTGCCGATTGAATGCAATTCGATTTGCTATGAATTTTGAGAGGTTCAATTTTAGTATTGTTTTCAAAAATAAGTTGCAATAAAGATTAAATCGCTTTTTTCAAATAATTTCACAATATTGTTGTTAAATTTCTGTTTAAGATCAACTATTCTATTTTATTTATGAAATTGTTTTTTGGAATTTTATTTTTATTGAGTTCAATAATGACGGCGGCTCAAATTCCCGATCATATTTACAAGTCGTCAATCCATTCTGTAAAATTATTTAAATCCGATGATCCGCTTGCTTTTCCTGTTATAAAATTAAACAGTTCGGAAACATTGCAACTTTATTTTGATGATTTGGATGCGTCTGTAAAAAATTATTATTACACCTATCAGTTGTGTAATAGTGATTGGTCGGCTGCAAGTTTAAAATCATTTGATTACATCAAAGGGTTTCAAAATGTTCGAATTAACACTTATCGAAATTCTTCCATTGCCCTTACAAAATATATTCATTATCAAGCACGGTTGCCGGAAAATTCTTGTTTGCCTTCGCGTTCAGGAAATTATTTATTAAAAATATTTTTAGATGGAGATACATCAAAACTTGTTTTTACAAAACGGTTTTTAGTTGTTGATAGCAAAGTTGCTGTTGCTTCTCAAGTGATGCAACCGTTTAACGGGGCAATTTTTCGAACACATCAAAAATTGCAAATTGCTTTTAATATAAACGAACAAATGAAAGTTCATAATCCACAAGACATAAAAGTAGTGTTGCTTCAAAATAATAATTGGACTTCTGCTTTGGAGCTTTCGCGTCCAACAATTTATCGTGGAAATTATTTTGAATACAGTGATGAATTTTATACATCATTTGCAGCTGGGAAAGAATGGCGGTGGATTGATTTAAGAAGTTTGAAATTGATGAGCGAACGAATGCTGCGAATAGAGAAACGTTCAATACAAACAGATGTTTTTGTAAAAACAGACGAAGTGCGCCATCAAGAAACTTATCTTCAATATCGAGATATTAATGGAATGTTTGAAATTGAAAATTCAGATAATATCAATCCGTTTTGGCAGTCGGATTATGGCAATGTGCATTTCAGTTTTTCTCCGCCGGGCAAAAATCCTTACATTGGAAAAGATGTTTATTTATTTGGCGAATTGACTAATTATGCAAAAAACGAAAATGCAAAAATGATTTTCAATGTTGAAAAAGGTGTTTATGAAAACTCATTATTGTTAAAACAAGGATTTTATAATTATTCCTACATTACTGTTTCTCGTAAAACAAATGACAATAATTTTATTTACGAAAACGTAGATGGAAATTACTGGGCAACAGAAAATAGCTACACGATTTTGGTTTATTATCGTTCATTTGGCGGCAGAGCAGATGAATTGATTGGTTATTCAATTTGCAATTCAGTGTTTAAATAAAATCGAATTTAAGCACTACTGATATTCCGTATATTTGCAGCGGCAGGTCTTACACGACCAGCTCCTACTGAAACTCCCCAGGGCTGGAAGGCAGCAAGGATACGTGGTTGTAGCGGTGCGATGTAATTAGCCTGCCTTTTTTAATCAATTTTAAAAAAAATTATGAAATTTTTTATCGACACAGCAAATCTTGCACAAATT
The DNA here is from genome assembly GCA_005798905.1 of Bacteroidota bacterium. GTDB lineage: Bacteria > Bacteroidota > Bacteroidia > Chitinophagales > Chitinophagaceae > VBAS01. The sequence continues at coordinate 121,535 of SYIK01000006.1, forward strand.
AAAGAAGCCAGTGAATTAGGAATTTTAGATGGTGTAACTACCAATCCCTCATTAATGGCGAAAGAAGGTATTAAGGGCGAGGCTGCAATCATGAATCATTACAAGGCAATTTGCGAAATGGTGGATGGCGATATTAGTGCTGAAGTTATTTCTACAGATTTTGCAGGCATAATTGAAGAAGGAAAAAAATTGGCGGCAATTCATAAAAATATAGTTGTAAAAGTTCCAATGATTAAAGAAGGAATTAAAGCAATTAAATGGTTTACTGATAATGGAATTAGAACAAATTGCACACTTGTCTTTTCGGTCGGTCAAGCAATACTTGCTGCAAAAGCTGGTGCAACTTATGTTTCACCATTTATTGGCAGAATAGATGATGGTGGTTGGGATGGCGTTCAACTTATTGAACAAATTGTACATGTATTTTCAATTCAAGGATTTAAGACAGAAGTTTTAGCAGCATCCATTCGTTATCCAAATCATATCATTCGTTGTGCCGAAGCAGGTGCAAATGTTTGTACTTGTCCGTTAGAGTCAATTCTTGGTTTATTGAAACATCCACTTACAGATATTGGCCTTGCAAAGTTTTTAGAAGATGCAAAAAAGACACAATAGAAATTCATTGATAAAGTTATTATCTTGTTTGTATAGGTATAAATTTATCCTCCTTGCTATGTTTCAAAACAAACCATACCGTAACAGACTCAGAAACGAGGAAATAAGTGACTATTACATATTTTAAAGAAGGAGATAAAATTATATCAGATCCAAACCAATCTCCTATAAAATAAATAACCAAAAGCCCACTTGCATTTTTTATTGTTTCCCAAATAATTACAAACCGGTTTCTATCCATTAATTCCGAAAGGGCATAAACTGTAAGAAAAATAAATGCACCATAATAGTAAATCAGGTTAATATCAATATTATTGATAGAAGCAATGTTTCCAAAAAGGTAACTGACAAATAGAAAAATCACCAGCAACTGAAACCAGCACCATACATTTAATGCAAGAGATGTTTTAGTGTCATATTTTTTAAAATGATAAATATCTTCTATTTTATAAACCGGGTATTTGGAAGTGATATCGGTAGGACGGTAGCCGGTGTGCCTGAACCATAAAAAAAATTTATCTTTCCAAATCTTTGTAGACCATGCATCTTTCATTAGCAGCCATACATGCAAAAAGTTTATTTTAATCGGATTCCATGTATGTACCGGTATTGTAATACCATATACTGGTGGCACATCAGGCAACTCAGGTTGAAATGTGCCAAACCATTTATCCCAAAAAATAAAAATTTGTCCATAATTTTTATCAATATATTCTTTGTTAATAGCATGATGTACCCTGTGATGAGATGGTGTTACAATTATTTTTTCCAAGAACCCCATTTTATTAATATGTTGTGTATGGTACCAAAATTGGGCAAAGAGGTGAAGCGGTGCAACAATGGCAATTACGTTTGCAGGCACACCAAACAAAGCGGCAGGTAGTAAAAAAATGGTGAATATTTTTACAATTGACGAAATACTTTGACGCAATGCACAGGCAAGGTTATATTCTTCGCTGCTATGATGTATGATATGGCCGTTCCAGAATAAATTGATTTCATGTTGAATTCGATGTACCCAATAACCTGCAAAATCTAAATTAATAAAGGCAATAATATATACAATAATACTTGACGAAACAGTCATAAAAGAAAGGTGCTCTAGGAAGAAAGGGTAAGAAAGTATAATAAAATACAACCCAATAACATCTTTGGTAACATTCGTTACCCCGCTAGTTAGCGAAGAAATCATATCCATATTACGGACGGTATCTTTGCCTCGGTACCATCCATAAAATTTTTCGAACAATATCAAAAAAAGAAAGGCCGGCATCGCAATCAAAAGAATTTTTCCGTAAGTTTCCATATAGTTATTTTTACTTTCACAAATTTAATAAAACAGCGGTGAGAAAATTAGCTTTGTTTCTTTTACATACGGGAGGTGTTCTGTTTTTATATACTGTTGATACTAAAGAATGGGAAAAATTTATGGAGTGATATGATTTTAATTGATTCAAAGGATGAATCATTTGCTTTTGAATTTCAAGGGTTCTAATATTGTTTTAAAATGAGTAAAATAGTTATTGTTGGTGGAGGAATTATTGGGTTGAGTTGTGCATATTTTTTGCAAAAAGACGGACATGAAGTTGTTGTCATCGACCGCGACAATATAACTGATGGATGTTCTTTTGGAAATATGGGTTATGTTTCTCCAAGTCATTTCAATCCCTTAGCCGCTCCGGGAATTATTAACCAAGGATTGAAATGGATGTTAAGTTCTTCATCACCGTTTTACATCAAACCAAGATTTAATCTGGATTTGCTAAGATGGGGAATGAGTTTTTGGGAAAATGCGACTACCCAAAAAATGGAAGAAAATTCAATTCATTTGAATAATTTACTACAGTTGAGTCGAGCATTGATGACAGATTTTAAAAATGATTTGGGAAACTCATTTGACATGGTTGAAAAAGGATGTTGGATGTTGTACAAACAAGAAAAAACGGGAGATCACGAAAAACAATTAGCAGAAAAAGCAAACAAGTTTGGGCTAAAAACAATTATTTGCAACGCACAGCAAGTTCAAGAATACGAAACGCAAGTAGAGGTGGATGTCGCAGGAGGTGTGCTTTATCTTGATGATTGCCATATCAATACTCGAAAATTTATGTTGGAATTACATTCTTATTTACAAAATAAAGGTGTAAAATTTTATCTCAACAATGAAGTTGTCGGATTTGAAAAATCAAACAAAAAAATAACTGCAGTAATTCTGAAAAATGAAAAAGTAGAATTTGACGAATTGGTAATTTCAAATGGTTCTTGGTTGCAACAAATTTCAAAATTATTGGGGATTTACATTCCGATGCAACCTGGGAAAGGTTATAGTATTATGTATGATAACTTGGAAAATAATCTACAGTTTCCATCCATTTTAGTAGACGATCGTACTGCAACGACACCAATTGATAAATGGTTGAGAATTGGTGGTACAATGGAATTAAGTGGGCATAGCGATACCATTTTATCTAAAAGAGTACTCGCACTTTATAATGCGTTTAAAAAATATTATCCAACTTTAAATTTGCCAACACCTGATTTAAAGAAAGCATGGTTTGGATATCGTCCGGTTTCGCCGGATGGAATGCCGTATATTGGTCGCCACAAAGGGTTTAAGAACTTGAGCTATGCCGGAGGACACGCCATGTTGGGTGTAAGTTCGGCTACAGGCACGGGTAAATTAATTTCAGAAATTTTGAAGGAAAAGCCAACAACAATTGAAACTATGGCATTTAGTCCACATCGATTTAGCTAATAAATTTTCTGTTGTTATTTTTACAACTGGTTATGAATTCTTCAACACATCATATTCCATATCGACAAACAGGGTTTTTTAACAAAACGGTTTTGAATTATATCGATCAAGAACAAACATTAAAATCTTTTTTTTCTCATACGCCCAATTTATCAGGGTTGAAAACTTGCATAGAACAAAGAAAATCCGTTCCTGTAAATAGGGAATTAATTGTACAAGAATTGAAGAAGCAATACAGCAAAGTTGAAAATGCTGATTTAGTAAACCAGAATATTGATTTGTTGCTTTTAGAAAAAACATTTACGATTAATACTGCACATCAACCCAATATTTTTACAGGGCCACTTTATTTTTTATATAAAATAATTCATGCAATAAAATTAGCGGCGCATTGTAAAACTTCATTTCCGCAAAACGAATTTGTTCCTGTATTTTTTTTAGGATCCGAGGATGATGATTTAGAAGAGTTGAATCATATTAATTTGAATGGAGAAAAAATAATCTGGAAAACAGGCCAGAAAGGAGCTGTGGGCAGAATGGTGATTGATGAAAATTTAATTAAACTCATTGAATCCATCAGTGGTCAATTGCTTGTACATTCAAATGGGGGTTCAATTATTTCACTCATTAAAAATTGTTATAAAATTGGAGAATCTATTCAAGATGCAACTTTCAAATTTGTTCATGAATTATTTTCGGATTACGGATTGATAATTTTATTGCCTGATAATGCGAATCTAAAAACAGTTTTACAAGAGATAGCTGAGAAGGACGTTTTTAATCAATTTGTTTCTCCGATTGTAAATGAAACTTCAAAAAAATTAAATGAAATTGGTTATAAAAGTCAGGTAAATCCTCGGCCAATTAATTTATTTTATTTAAAAGATAATCTGCGAGAGCGGATTGTACAGCAAGGTTCAGTTTTCAAAGTGTTGAATTCTACAATTGAATTTTCGGAAAAAGAGATAAAATTAGAATTGCAAAATCACCCAGAAAGATTTAGCCCAAACGCAGTACTACGTAGTGTTTACCAAGAAATATTGTTACCCAATATTGCGTTTATTGGCGGAGGAAGTGAATTAAATTATTGGTTGCAATTGAAAGATCTATTTGAAAAAAATCAAATACCATTTCCTGTTTTGGTTTTGAGAAACTCCTTTTTGTTAGTTGAAGAAATATGGCAACAAAAAATTTTGAAACTTGGATTTTTGTTGGAAGATTTTTTCAAAGATGAAACACAATTGATTCATCAATTGATGGCTAAATCACAAAAAGATAAAATAGAATTGACAGCGAATTATAATTCAGTTGAACAATTTTATGAGCAATTAAAAATACAAACCGCACCAATAGATGCTACACTGTTAAAGCATGTTGATGCTTTAAAAATTAATGCGCTTAAAAAGTTGAAAAATTTAGAAGCAAAAATGCTTAAAGCCAAAAAGAAAAAATATGCGAATGAATTGCGTCAAATTCAATTAATTAAAAATCATCTTTTCCCAAAAAATGGATTGCAGGAACGATTCGAAAATGGTTGTTATTATCTGTCAAAATACGGCAAAGAATTTATTAACCATTTGCATAAACATTCTTTGAGTTTGGAACAAGAATTTGTGATTTTGACAATAAAATAAAGCCTAATCGAATTGGTTTTCCCAACCTTTCTTTTTCATTTTTTGTACTTTTTCTAAAACAATTTTATTCATTGTTTTTTTATAAGCAATTATTTTTTTAGCAATTAAATTATCTGAAGTTCCTAAAATTTTAGTAGCTAAAAGCCCTGCATTTTTTGCCCCATTAAGTGCTACCGTTGCAACCGGAACTCCATTTGGCATTTGTAAAATAGAAAGTATAGAATCCCAACCGTCGGCACTGTTAACCGATTTTATTGGAACGCCAATTACAGGGATTGAAGTAATTGCAGCCAACATTCCCGGCAAATGAGCCGCACCACCTGCTCCGGCAATGATAACTTTCAATCCTCTGCTTTTTGCTTTTTGTGCATATTCCATCAAGCGAACCGGTGTGCGATGTGCGGAAACAATGGTGACTTCGTGCGGGATTTTAAATTCTTTTAATAACTCTGAAGCAGCTTGCATTATGGTCAAATCGCTATCGCTTCCCATAACTATTCCAACTATTGGTTTTGGTAGCTTTATTTTTTTTGGTGTGTTTTTTATCATAATTATTTTTTATAAAATTAATTTGTTTCGACAGCAAATGTTTTATGTTTTTGCAATTAATGTTCTTTTAATCAAGTTTGCTTTGTGCAATAAATCTTGTTTTTCATTGCTTAAAATAGTTACGTGTCCCATCTTTCTTCCCGGCTTTGTTTGTTTTTTACCATAAAGATGAACAAAGCAATTTTCCATTTTCAGCACTTCATTCAATCCTTCATAATTGACGGAACCAAAATGAGAATCGGCGCCAATAATATTTACCATAATGGAAGGTTGTATATATGTTGAATTGCCAAGTGGGTAATTTAAAATAATTCGTAAAAGCATATCAAATTGACTACTGAAATGTGCTTCAATCGTGTGGTGGCCGCTATTGTGTACACGAGGTGCAGTTTCGTTTACAAATACATTTTGATTTTTATCAACAAACAATTCCACTGCAAAAATTCCGGACGATTTAAAATTTCGAACAACTGCCAAAGCAATTGCTTCAATTTTATAAAGTGTTTGTTGGTTTAAATCTGCCGGACAAATTTGGTAATCGAGTAAATTAAGATCTTCATCAAAATGCATTTCCACAGCCGGATACAAAACTGTTTCTCCTTTTTCATTTACAGCAATCATTACTGCAATTTCTTTTTCAATGGGGATTAATTTTTCTAAAACTGCAGGCGCATCAAATCCATTTGCAATAGCTTCTTTTGTTTTAATAATTTCAACACCGCGTCCATCATACCCACCTTCGGCAAGTTTTTGTACGGCAGGTAAAAACTCGGAATGTTTTTGAATATCTTCTAAATTATTAGTTACGACAAAGTCGGATGTGGGAATATTATTTTCTTTATAATATTGTTTTTGAAGAATTTTATTTTTTATTGTTTTTAAGACAACAGGTTTTGGAAATATTTTTACACCTTTTTCTTCAAGGGCTACTAATGCTTCAATATTTACGTTTTCTATTTCAATTGTAATTGCGTCTAAATTTTTCCCAAAATTATAAACAGTGTCAAAATCAGTTTTATCTCCTTGGGTAAAATGGTGGCACAAATGAGCAGCTGGACATTCGGGGTCATTTTCTAAAAGATAAGTTTCAACGGGGTAATTCGCTGCGGCTTGTAACAACATTCTACCTAATTGCCCACCGCCAAGTATTCCAACTTTCATATCAGCAAAGATAGTATTGCGTCTTTTTAGTAACGATAGCTTTTTTGAGTAATTTTGTTTCTAAATAATAGCTAATATTTTTATGGAAACTCAATTAAATCAAAAAGAACAATTTGATTTTCTTCCATTGATGGGTACGGATTATGTAGAGTTTTATGTGGGTAATGCAAAGCAAGCCGCTCATTTTTATAGAACCGCTTTTGGCTTTCAAGCGCTAGCTTATGCCGGTCCGGAAACAGGAGTGAAGGATAAAGTAAGCTATGTAGTTCGGCAAAATAAACTTACACTCGTTCTTACAACACCACTTAGAGAAAATAATGAAATTGCGAATCATATAAGTAAACATGGTGATGGTGTAAAAACCTTGGCTTTAATGGTTGATGATGCAACAAATGCATGGGAAGAAACCACCAAACGTGGTGCCAGAAGTTGCTTAAAACCTATTCATTTAAAAGATACAGATGGTGAAGTTGTATTGAGTGGTATTCATACTTACGGCGATACCGTTCATGTTTTTGTAGAAAGAAAAAATTACAATGGCGCTTTTATGCCTGGGTTTAGAAAATGGAAGAATGAATATTTTAGTCCAAAAGAAACAGGTTTGCTTTATGTAGATCATTGCGTAGGAAATGTAGGTTGGAACCAGATGAATCCGTGGGTGAAATTTTATGAAGATGTGATGGGGTTTAAAAATATTTTAAGTTTTGACGATAATGATATTTCTACCGAATATTCTGCGTTGATGAGTAAAGTGATGAGTAATGGAAATGGGTTTGTAAAATTTCCAATTAATGAACCTGCTTTAGGAAAAAAGAAAAGTCAAGTGGAAGAGTACTTGGAATTTTATAATGGAGAAGGAGTGCAGCATGTGGCAATGGCAACGAACGATATTGTACACACTGTAAAAGAATTGAGAAGTAGAGGCGTAGAATTTTTACAAGTGCCGTCAAGTTATTACGACGATTTGCTGGAAAGAGTTGGAAAAATTGATGAAGATTTGGCTCCATTAAAAGAATTGGGAATTTTAGTTGATCGCGACAACGAAGGATATTTATTACAACTTTTTACAAAACCTGTGGAAGATCGTCCAACGCTCTTTTTTGAAATCATTCAACGAAAAGGCGCAAAGAGTTTTGGTAAAGGAAATTTCAAAGCATTGTTTGAAGCTATCGAAAGATCTCAAGCAGAAAGAGGGAATTTGTAAATACAAATTGTTGGAATTAATAATTACAGATGAAAAATATTTTACTGACTCTTTTTAGTAGTTGCTATTTTTTTGTATTGCCGGCACAAGAAAAATCTCTATTGGTTTCACCTTCAAATTCTACTTCGTTTATTGAGTTTCAACGAATGCAAACCCGTCCTGCTGTTGCATTTAATCGTTGGGAAGATACGTTGCAAAAACAGTTTGAGAACAAAGGATTGAAATGGCCTGCCAATTTTATTTATATCCGTTCTTTTAAATTTGATAGCCAGTTGGAAATATGGGTTAAAAATGAAAAGAAAGAAAATTTCAAACTTTTTAAAACGTATAAAGTATGTGCTTTAGCCGGAACATTAGGGCCGAAAAGAATGGAAGGCGATTATCAAGTTCCCGAAGGATTTTATTATATCAACGAATTCAACCCGCGAAGCAGTTACCATCTTTCTTTGGGATTGAATTATCCAAATACTTCCGATAAAATTTTAAGTGATTCTTTGATGCCCGGAAGTGAAATTTATATTCATGGCAGTTGTGTTACGGTGGGTTGTATTCCATTAACCGATCCAATTATCGAAGAAGTTTACACTATTGCATCTTATGCAAAAGAAAAAGGACAAGATTTTATTCCAGTGCATATTTTCCCCATTCGTTACAATGTAGAAAAAAGTGTTGAATATTTAGAGCGGTTGACAAAACAAGATATTTTTTTGAAAAATTTTTCAACTTCATTGGAAGATGCGTTTAATTATTTCGAAAAAAATAAACAATTGCCTGTTGTAATGATTAATGAAGATGGGAAATATTTAGTAAATGATGCTCCCGTAAAGAAAGCGATAGTAAAAATTGTTGAACCTCTTACAGTTGTAAAAAATATTATTAAACATCGGGTGAGAAATATTTCAGATGCGAACAGCGCTTTTCACCAAGGTCCAATTTATCCCGGAGGTACTGAATCGTTTGCAAAATATTTAGATAAACTTGGGTATGAAATGCACGCACAACTCCCGAAAAATTATAAAAAAACTTATGTGCAAGTGCAATTTTTTGTAGATAAAGATGGAGTTCCTGTAAATTTTACTGTGTTAAAAGGATTGAATGAAGAATTTAATGAAGCACTAATTTTAAAAATGGAATCAACGATGGAAAACTGGCAACCGGCTTTATTATCGAACCAACCCGTTCCAAAAAAATTAGTTCAAACGATTACTGTTGATGTTGCAAAATAAAAAATTAAGAAATCAACGATTGCACTGTTTCGGTTGTTTTTTGTAAAAGAAGTATTTTTTTCCCTTTCGTTAATTTTTCAAAAATTTCATTTGTGTAATGACGGATAGTGAGTAGTGTAAGATTTTTTGTAATTGTTACATCAAAAATTGATGCAGCTTCAGTAGCTAATTTCTCAATTTTTGATGTATGATTATCCAAAATACAAATGATACTGATTGCTCCATTTTGCATCAAGTTTGGTTTTATTTTTAACGATTCAAAAAGGTGAAAAAGCGTTGCAATTGGCTTTTCTTCTACAAAAGAGAAATCTTTTGAACTAAGTTCCATCATTACTTGATTTTCTTTTAACACAATAATTGGGGGTAATTTTTTTATAAATTTATTATGAATACAAGTTCCGAGAAGCGATGAATCTGTAAAACATTTTACAAAAAGCGGAATATTTTTGTTTTGAAGTGGTTTTATAGTTTTCGGGTGAATTACTTGTGCGCCGTAATAGGCCATTTCAATAACTTCAGTGTAGTTCAATTCCGAAATTGTTTCTGCATCGGAAAATTGTTTTGGGTCTGCATTCATTACTGCTGGAACATCTTTCCAAATGGTCAGACTTTTTGCTTCCAACATATTCGCAAAAACTGCAGCTGTATAATCACTCCCTTCTCTGCCAAGTGTTGTACATTGATTTTCTTCAGTGGCACCAATATACCCTTGCGTGATTACAAGATTATTGATGTTAAATAACGGAACAACGAAAGTTGAAATTTGTTGTTTCGTAAAATTCCAATCAATCGTCGCATCTCTAAAATTTGCATCGGTTCTAATTACATCGCGCACATCTATCCAAGTATTCTTTATAAAAGTTTCATTTAAATAGTGACTAATAATGCTTGTAGAAAGCAATTCGCCAACGCAAACAATTTGATCATAATAGTAATCAAAGTCTCTTTGCGGTTTATCGTGTAAAAGCCATTCTACCTCTGTAAAGAAATGCTGTAGCTGTTCTTCGCAAGCCAAATAATTTGTAACCAATAAATATTTTGCAGTGGAGAGATGTTGTTTTTTGATTTGATCAAATAGTTGCAATGCTTCGTTTGGGTTTTCGTTGAAAAAAGCATCGGTTACTTTTTCCAAGGCATTGGTCGTTTTTCCCATTGCAGAAATTACAATTAATTTATTTTCAAAATTGTCTTCTAATAAAATAGTACGAAGATTTTTTATTCGTTCTACATTATTTACCGATGCACCTCCAAATTTGAATACTTTCATAAAATGTAATTAGTTAGGTTGAAAAAGTTTGTATTTATTTTTTGTGGTTAAGGATTGTTTTTCGCGAGAATTTCTGCTAGTTTTTAAAATAGTAATGAGACTAGTAAAAATAAATTTGATATCATTTGTTGTATAATTTCAGTAAAAATATGACTTACATTTGTTGCACTTCTAAATTTATCAATTTATGAATATCAATCGGCAAGTGCTTACCTTGGACGAATTCACTATTCAGGAAATGCGGGCATATCCAAAAGCAACGGGAGAACTAAGCAGTTTGTTGCGCGATATTGGCCTAGCTGCTAAACGTGTAAATGTTGAGGTTAATAAAGCTGGATTGGTTGATATTTTGGGAGATGCTGGTAGTGTCAATGTTCAAGGAGAAGATGTAAAAAAAATGGATATTTATGCCAATAATCAATTTATTGGGGTGTTAAAACACGGAATCAGTTGTGCAGGTTTAGGAAGTGAAGAACTTGAAGAGATTGTGGTTTTTAATGATGTAGTAAGCAACAATAGTAAGTATGTTGTAATTATAGACCCGCTAGATGGTAGTAGTAATATAGATGTAAATGTTACTATCGGAACCATTTTCGGAGTATATCGTAGAGTTACAAAAGTAGGGACGCCATGTACGATTGAAGATTTTTTGCAAACGGGAAAAAATCAAGTGGCTGCGGGGTATATAATTTATGGATCTTCTACAATGATGGTTTATGCTACGCATCGCGGTGTAAATGGATTTACATTAGATCCATCAATCGGAGAATTTTGTTTAAGTCATCCCAATATTCAATGTCCAGAAAAAGGTAAAATATACTCGGTGAATTACAGTAATTTTTTCAAGTTTGAAATTGGAATTCAAAAGTATATTGAAGCGTGTCAAACGAAAACAAATGAACATAATGGGCCATACACCCAACGTTATGTGGGAAGCATGGTGGCGGATGTTCATCGCAATCTTATCAAAGGGGGAATTTTTATGTACCCTGGGGTACTAGATAAACCATTTGGGAAACTTCGATTACTTTATGAGTGTAATCCATTTGCGTTTATAATGGAAATTGCCGGAGGTAAAGCAACTGATGGGAAAAAATCAATCTTAGATATTAAACCTGAAAAATTACATCAACGTACTCCATTTTTTATTGGAAGCAAATTGATGATGGAAGAATTGGAATCTTATCTCAATAGTAAGTATGATTAATAATATAATTTCTGTAAAAAATCTTGTCAAAAATTACGGTGAAGTTTCAGCGGTGAGAGGAATAAGCTTTGATGTAATTGAAGGAGAAATATTTGGATTACTTGGCCCGAACGGAGCTGGAAAATCAACTACGTTGGAAATAATTGAAACACTTCGAGATAAAACTAGTGGCGATATTTGGGTGAATGGATTTAACTTGGATCAACAACCCGATGAGATAAAAAAAGTAATAGGCGTTCAATTGCAAACAAGTGGTTTTTATCCTTCTTTAAATTTGTTGGAATTGATTCAACTTTTTTGCGGGTTGTATAATCGCGATGTGGATGGAATGGAACTTTTGGATTTAGTAAATTTAAAAGAAAAAGCAAAAGCCCAAGTCAAACAATTAAGTGGTGGACAAAAGCAACGGTTTTCCATTGCCACAACACTCATCAACAAACCAAAAATTATTTTTTTAGATGAACCCACAACTGGCCTCGATCCGCAAGCAAGAAGAAGTTTATGGGAATTGATAAAAGGAATTCGTGCAAAAGGGACAACGGTAATTATTACAACGCATTATATGGACGAAGCCGAAGTGCTTTGCGATAGAGTTGCAATCATTGATTCCGGAAAAATAATCGCGTTGGATACACCGGAAAAATTAGTAGATCAATTGGTGGCAACTGGTTTTGAAAGACCGAAAGAAATGAAAAAAGCAAATTTGGAAGATGTGTTTATTCAATTAACAGGACATGCATTACGAGAGGAATAAAAATTGAGAATATGATTAATGAAATCGAAAAATTAAAATATCCAATTGGAAAATTTGTATTACATCCATTTTCTTTAGAAGCGAAAGAAGAAATGTTAAACGACATAAAATTTTTGCCAACATTGCTAGAAGCATCACTTGAAAACTTGGATGAATCTCAATTGAATACGCCGTATCGTGAAGAAGGGTGGACTGTTCAGCAAGTTGTACATCATTTGGCAGACAGCCACATGCATGCATATTGCAGATTCAAACTTGCAGTAACTGAAAACAATCCTACTATTAAAACTTACAATGAAAAACAATGGGCGGAATTAAGCGATGTTCAATTGCCCATAAATATTTCAATCACTTTGTTACATGCGTTGCATCTTCGCTGGTTCGAATTTATGCATTGTCTTACTGAAGATCAATGGAATGAATGTTCAATTTTTCATCCCGATAAAAATATGAAAATGAATTTATGGTTAATGCTTTGCATTTATTCTTGGCATGGGAAACATCATGTTGCGCATATTACTTCATTGCGCGAAAGAATGCAATGGTGATATTTTTACTTCTCCAACTAAAAACACACTTCCACAAACAAGTATCAAATCTTTTTTCGAAGCTTTTGTTTTTGCTGCTTGCAAAGCCGCAGAAACATTGGGGTATTCATTTCCAATTAAATTTAATAGGAAAGCATTTTGTCGCAACTCTGTTGCGGACAAAGCACGCGAAATAGAGGATTGAGTAAAATAATAGTGTGCATTTTTTGGAAGCAACGACAATACTTTTTCAATTTCTTTATCTTTTACAAATCCAATTACCAAATGCAATTCATTGAAAGAACTAGTTTCAATTTGACGAAGCAGTTGAAAAATTCCATCCTCGTTGTGTGCAACATCCAAAACAATTTGTGGAGATTCTTGAATTATTTCCCATCTTCCGTGAAGTCCTGTTTGTTTTTTTGTATTTGCTAATCCGAACCGAATCGCTTCATCACTAATATTAAAATTTTGTTGTTTTAATATTTCACAAGCTTCAAGAACAGTACAAAGATTTTTAGATTGATAAATTCCAACTAAATCCAATTGATAGTTTTTAGCAATTGGATTATTTTTTTCTTCTATTTCAACATCAAGTTTTTGGGTTTCCCATACTAAATTTTTAGCAACTCTTTTTTTAGAAGCAATTGAAAGTGGTGCATTTTTTTGTTTTGCAATTGATTCAAAAACAGAAATTGTTTCGGGTAAAATTTCGCCAATTACTACAGGAATTCCTGGCTTGATAATTCCTGCTTTTTCAGTGGCAATTTTTTCTAAAGTATCGCCTAACAAATTCATGTGATCCCAACCAATATTGGTGATAATTGAAAGTTTTGGAGTGATAATATTCGTGCTGTCTAATCGGCCACCAAGGCCAACTTCAATGATGGCAACATCTACTTGTTGCTGTGCAAAATATTCGAAGGCCATTGCAACTGAAATTTCAAAAAAACTTGGATTAATTTCTTCTATTATCGGTTTTATTTTTTCAGTAAAATCAATAACAAAATTTTCTGAAATTTCTATCCCGTTTATTTTAATTCGTTCTCTGAAATCATATAAATGAGGAGAAGTGTGCAAGCCGGTTTTATATCCCGAAGATTGTAAAATGGAAGCCAATAGGTGACTGACTGATCCTTTTCCATTTGTGCCGGCTACATGAATCGATTTAAATTTCTGTTGCGGATTCTCAAGAAAATTGCAAATTTTTATGATGTTGCTTAAATCATTCTTTAACGCTGCGGGGCCAATCCGACTGTACATGGGAAGTCGTGAAAAAAGATAATCGATTGTTTCGGAGTAAAGCATTATTTAGAAAAAATTAGCTTTCTTTTTTAAGTGGAATGATTTTTAAAATTGCTAAAATCAAAGAAACAATAAAAGTAAATAATGAAATCATTAGTAATTCATCTTCACCTTTTAAATGGGAAATTTTAAAATAAAAGGCAATAAAAAATAAAATACATCCAACCAATAATAATAGTATTGGCAACTTTAGAAATTGAAGAATTTTCATATTAATTTTTTAGTTTGAAATTGAAAATAACTGTTCCTTTTTGTCCGTTTTCTGAACTGCCCAATTTTAATTCAAAGGCTCTACGTCGAGCTATTTCAATGAGTTTTCGATTAGTGGTTGTTGAGCCACGTGCTTGGTAATTTGCAGCAGAAACAATTCCGTTTGCTTCGGCAATAATATCAATTGCAACTTTTGCATTTTCATTAAATTCATCTTCAAAACTTTGATCAGCAATTTGCAAAATTTTAACTCCAAAATTTTTTCGGGAACCGGAATAGTTCGGAGCACCAGGCGTTCCGTTGTTAATTCCTTGATCAGTTTTGCCTTTTGTAATTCCTTCGCTCGTACCTGGTTTATAAGTTTCGGCAGCATTTGCTTCAGTTCCTTTTTCGCCAATAATTTTTCCTAAAATAGCTTTCGGTTTTGCTTTTACAGGTTTCGGTTCTGTATTTATTTTAGCAACTGTGGTTTTTTTTATGGGTGAACTTTTTATTGCTGGAGCGATTTCATCTTTTTCGTTTGTTTCAAATTCTTTGCTATTATTTGCAACAATTGTTGCCGGAGGTGAATTATTTAAATTAGTTTGTGGTGTTGGTTCTTCGGTTAGTTGAGGTTGGTCGTTTCCAAATCCTAATTCATTGTTTCCGAGATTTACTTCAATAAAGTCCTGTTGTACAAAAATTTCGTTTTTGGGAAGTGGCCATTTTAGAAAAATGAAAATTAAAATCAACAATGCAGTAAAAAGCAGTGTAATATAAAATGCTTTTACATTGTTTGATTTTTCAAAACCGGTTACCACTTTTTTAAAATTTGTTGCTTACAAATTTAGATAAGTATTTTTTATTTCAATCAAAGGCTTTTGTTAAAAGGGGAACATTACGAAATGAATAACAGTTCAGTTTTAAATACTTGGTTTTACTTTCCAATTAGCAACTGCTATTCCCACAAAAACGAGTGCCATACTTACGATATGAATAATTGTAAATATTTCGTTTAAAAAAAATACTGCTTCGATTGTTGTAAAAATTGGAATCAAGTTTCCAAAGAGTGCAGTTCTTCCAGCTCCTAGTTTGGAGATAGCTTTATTCCAAAATAAAAATGAGATTACGGATGTTCCCATTCCTAAATAAATTATAATTGAAAATAGATTCAAATTCCATTTTATAGGGAATGAGTAGGTCATTTCATAAATAAAAAAAGGGAAAAGTAGTAAGGTTCCAAATGCAAAAATTGTGAATAAAAAATTTAACGAAGAAATGCCTTTTGGTTTGCTTTTTACTAATGTATTATAAACTGCAAAACAAATAGCGGCAAGTAAAATCAAGAGATCTCCTTTAGTAAAACGCAATTGCAGTAAATTTTGAAAATTCCCTTTTGATAATAGCAATAGGATACCTGAAACACAAAATCCAACTCCAAAAAATTTTTGCCATCCAATTTTTTCTTTCAGAAAAATTCGTGAAAGTATGATTGAAATTATAGGAGAAGCCGTTGTGCCAATTAATGCAAGGTTAATAGCAGAGCTGTAATGGCCGGCCCAATAAACTAATGTATTAAAAAGTGCAATTCCGGAAAATGAAATCCAAAATAAATAAACCCACGCATTTTTAATTGCAGTCCATTCTTTTAAAATAGAACTTTTAATAAACGGAAAAAGTAGAATTGTAGCACATAGCCAACGAAAAAAAGAAAGACTAATTGGTGGAATTATTTTTGTAACGCCTTTCGCAATTATAAAATTACCCGACCAAATTAGCGTGGCGATTATTGCTAATACAATTCCTGCTTCTTTTTTATTTTTTAGAAATTCAAAATTCATTTGGCTTACGATAATAATTAGATTTCATTATTTTTCAATGTGCAAAATCTAATTCATAGTTTCCTTTGATTCTTTCCATAGGAGGGTTGAAATATCCGAATTTTAGATTTGGAAATTCTTCGCGAATTAATTGCATTAGTTGCCCCACACCAAGTCGTTCGCCTGTTTCGGTTGCACCAATCTTTCCAAGATACCAATCGGGATCGATATTAAAATTTCGCCATTGAATCATATTCAAATCTGTTTCGCGAATAAATTTTCGCAGTGCTTCGTATTCGTCCACGCTGTCAGTCATTCCCGGGAAAACAAAATAATTTATTGAAGCCCATCCGCCAAAACTTCGAACAACTTTTATACTTTCCGCAAGTGCTTCAAATGTATAATTGTTGGGGCGGTAATACGCTTCGTAAATATTTTTTCGAACAGAATTTGTACTTACTCGAATTGAATTTAATCCTGCCATGCATAATTTTTTTACAGCATCAGGATTTGAACCATTCGTGTTAATATTAATGCTTCCTTTTGAACTATGTTTTCTGATTTCAATTATTGATTCACGTATTGTTTCCCACATCAAAAGCGGTTCTCCTTCGCAACCTTGGCCAAAACTTACAACAGGAAAAGGTGCTGTTTCCAAATGCGGAACGGTGAATTCTACAATTTCTTCTGCAGATGGTTTAAAAGTTAATCGGTCTTGCGTTGATGTTATTGTTTCTTCCTGCGGTTGAAATGAAATGCAACCCAAACAATTTGCATTGCAAGCCGGCGAAACGGGTACAGGACATTCCCATCGCCCAAGTGAAAAATTTCTTGCTGCTGGACAATGATAAGTTTGACAACAATTTTCCATCAAATGATTTACTAATCGATTGTGCGGATATGAAGTCAACAAATTAGCTGCACCACTGTTAATTTCAGTTTGATTATATCCAACTGATTCTTGTCGAATATCATTTTCAATTCTTACCGCGGGCACATAAAATTTATTATTAAACCAACCTGCTGCTGTGTAACAAAACAAGGGCAAAGTGGGTGCATTTGGCGTCGATTCAAATGCAGCAATATAAAAACCGGTATGTGCAGGAGGAATAAATGCAGCTACTGCCCAACCTTTTTCGCAGAGCCGCATTTCGCCGGTTAGTGTGTCAATTCCAATTGCTTTTCGTTCTGGTAATTCGTACAAAGACCCACCTTTGGGCAATTCAATCCAATCATTCAAATCGATGGAAACTGCATCCCAGCTGGATCTTCCGCTTGCAAATAAAGAAGTGTCTTCGAAAATATTCCCTTTGCCATCTGAGTATAATAAATAAGGAGATTGCTTGAGTTGCATGTTTATTTAAAATTAAGAAACTGATTTTTTATTAAGCTGCTCCTGACAAAATTGATTGAATTGTATTTCATCAACGGAAAATTTATCAGTTGATTCAATAATTTCATTTTGAAAAATTTTATTGTTTTTTAAATCAATAGTCAAAATTCCATCTTTTAAAATCACATTCGAAACGGTTTCCCACAAAATATTTTTTTTAGGAAATGAAGGGTAAATTATTTTCTCAATTAGAAAAACAGTTTTCAATTTTCTGCTTACAATTACACTTAGTAAAATAAGAAATAAAGTAAGAATTGTAAACCAACCAAGTCTTAAATTTATCCAAATAATTGCTGTCATAATCAAAAACACTCCTTCAAATTGTTTTTGTTTTTTTTTGTAAATAAACACTGCGATAAAATACACTATGATAGAAATCAATACTACTATTGATGATTTTGAATTAGCTTGAAACATTGAAAATAATAATACAAAAACATTAGCGATTAAGAAAAGCCAATTTAAAACACGGTAAGTTTTTAGGTTTTCGTTTTTAAGATGTAATTCAAATTTTTGCATTGTAGTTAAATTAAGAATTACTTGCGATTAACAAATTACAGAGTTTGAAAAGTAAGCGTGCACTTACATTCGCATCCCAATTTGTTTCGCTTATTCCAGTTTCGTTCAAATCGAAACCGATAATTTTTTTACCCGATTTTAAAATTGATTTAAAAAGATAGTAAACTTGTTCGGTTTCTAATCCGCCTGGGACGGGAGTTCCCGTGTTTGGACAAAGTTTCGGATCCAATCCGTCAACATCAAAACTGATAAATACTTTTTCTGGAAGTTTGCTAACAATTTCATCTACAATTTGTTTCCAAGTTTCTCCTTCGTACATTTTGGCTTTAATGTCGGCATCTAAAAAACTTATAATTCTACGACTGTTCTTTTTGGCATAATCCAATTCGCCATCGCTAAAATCTCGAATGCCCACTTGCACTAATTTTTCAATTTGTGGAATTTCGGACAGTGCATTGTACATAATACTTGCGTGAGAATAAACGAAACCTTCGTAAGCTTGGCGCAAATCGAAGTGTGCATCAATTTGTAAAATTCCAAAATTTTCATGTTTTTCGGCAATGGCTTTAAAAAAACCAAGTGGAGTGCTGTGATCGCCACCTAAAAGTCCAACTAATTTTCCTTTGTCAAGTAATGATTTTGTTTGATCATAAACCCAATTATTGAGAAAAACACTTCCTTCATTTACTTCTCGCAAAGTTTTTTGCATGAACTGATTTTCTTCAACGATATCACCTTTTGAAATATAGTCGATATACAATTCCGCTTCTCTGCGTAAGTAATCGCTTTTTAGTAAAAGTTTTTTATCCACAGGTCGCATAAAAAATCCTTCTTTCCAACCATCGGGTGCATTCGTATCAAAAAGATCTACTTGCATACTTGCAGTAAATATATTTTCGGCAGCACGTGCTGTGCCGGCGCCATAACTAACGGTTACTTCCCAAGGAACCGGGACAATTATAAGTCTTGCGTTTTCCTCTGTAGTCGGCAGTCCGAAAATATTATTCTTTGGATTTCCGGCATCATCCGGATTAAAATTTGAAAGATCAGTCATAATAAGTGCATTTCAAAAGGGGTGCAAGGTACAAAGAGAAATTTGAAATGGCTCAGAAGCAATTTTTTGATGAAAAAAATGTTCGATTTTAACTTATATAAAAATGCTGTTTTTAAATTACCTTTGCACCGAAATTTTTATACAGATAATTTAGAAGAAAATGAAGAAAGTTAATATTGTTTTTTTACTGTTAATTACTGCAGCAATTGCCGTGTTGATTAGTTTATTGCCTTATGGCGAAAGCAGCACAATGAGCACTTACGAAACGGTTGGAACAGCTTTTGAAAAAGCTGGAAAATTTGTTCATTTGGTTGCCCAATTAGATAAATCGAAACCAATTGAATACGATGCAATTAAGAATCCTAATTATTTAAGTTTTACTGCAATTGATTCTTTGGGAGGTACTGTAAAAGTGATTTATCGTAATGCAAAACCTGACAATTTTGAACATAGTGAGCGTTTGGTAATGAAAGGAAAAATAGTGGGAAATGAATTTGATTGCAAAGAAATTTTAATGAAATGCCCATCAAAATACACAGATAATAAAAGTAAGATTGAACAAAGTGTAACTAACAATACTAAATAATTTTCATGGAATATATCGGTGAACATCTTTTGCCTGGTAAAATCGGACAACTTTTAATTTTTACTTCTTTTGTTGCTTCTCTGTTTGCATCCGTTGCTTATTTTATTTCTTCTCGCTCTGTAAATTTAAAAGATGAATTAAGTTGGAAACGATTAGCTAGGATTGCTTTTGTAGTGGATGTAATTTCCATTATTTCAATTTTCATATTACTTTATTTTCTTATCGCCAATCATCGATACGAGTATTTATATGTTTATAAAAATTCAGGGAATGATTTGGAACCGAAATATATTTTTAGCTCGCTTTGGAGTGCTTCTGAAGGAAGTTTTATCCTTTGGGCAATTGGGCATGCACTACTTGGGATGATTTTAATGTTTACATCCAAAAAATGGGAAGCATCCGTAATGATGGTGTTATCATTAGCACAAGCCAGTATTTCAACTATGTTGTTGGGTATTTATGTGAATGGAGTAAAAATTGGAAGTAATCCTTTTATTTTATTTAGAGAACAAATGCCCGATTTACCCATTTTTACTTATGCCGATTATGTATCAAAAATTAAAGACGGGAATGGGTTAAATCAATTGCTTCAAAATTATTGGATGGTTATTCATCCTCCAGTTTTGTTTTTAGGATTTGCAGCAATGATTATTCCATTTGCTTTTGCAATTGGAGGGTTATTAACTAAAAAATATGGAGAATGGACAAAACCAGCACTTCCTTGGGCTTTATTTTCTGCTGCTGTTTTGGGCATCGGAGTAATGATGGGTGCCGCTTGGGCCTATGAATCGTTGAACTTTGGTGGATTTTGGGCTTGGGATCCAGTAGAAAATGCTTCATTAGTACCTTGGTTAGTTCTAATAGCAGGGATACACACTTTACTTATTTATAAAAATACGGGACAGTCGTTAAAATCAACTTTTCTTTTAATCTTACTTTCTTTTATACTAATTGTTTATTCTACTTTTTTAACGCGAAGTGGAATTTTAGGTGAAACTTCAGTTCACTCATTTGCCGATTTAGGAATGAATGCACAGCTTTATTTATTCCTTTATTTATTTTTCTGGGGGCCATATTTTTCGGTAGTGAAAGGGAATAAAAATTTATTAATTGCATTAGCAATGGCAATTGGCTTTTTAATGTTAATCAATTTTGTTCATCCCATTTTTGCCATCCTTTCACCGATAGTTGCATTTATACTTTTAATGCAACATCTCAATAAAGTTATTCCTTCAAAAAAAGATGAAGAGAATGTTTCGTCGCGTGAGTTTTGGATGTTTATAGGATCAATTGTTCTTTTCTTTTCTGCATTAATTATTATTGGGCAAACTTCTTTACCTGTAATAAATAAAATATTCGATACAAAGCATGCCCCTGCCGAAGATGTAGAGTTTTCTTACAATCGAATTCAGGTTTTTATAACAATTATTATTGCATTGCTAACTGCAATTGGCCAGTATTTAAAATACCAGCGAACTTCAACTAAATATTTTTTTAAAAAAATAATAATTCCTTCAGTTTTTAGTGTTGTTGCTTCAATATTGATTCTTGTTTTCGGTGATATTAATTACACTAAATATGGGATTGAATTTTTAACTGCAATTTGGGCAGCTGTTGCATTGAGTGCATTTACTGTTATTGCTAATTTTTCTTATATCTGGGCTGGTGTAAAAGGAAATTTAAAATTGTCAGGTGCATCAGTGGCGCATTTCGGGTTTGGGTTGATGTTGCTCGGTATTTTGATTTCGTCTTCAAAAAAAGAAATTCTTTCTTATAATACAAGTGGTATTCCTGTAAATTTTGGTAAGGGTAGTAAAGAAAATACGGGAGAAAATATGACACTTGTAAAAGGCATGAGAATGGACATGGGAAAATATTGGGTAACTTATTCTGAAGATTCTATTCATCCCAAAAAATCGCAATGGTATTATAAATTGAAATTTGAAAGTAAAGTTGGAAATGAACATTTTACATTAATACCCAATGCTTTTGTTAACTATAAAGGAAATCAAGGGTTGATGGCAAACCCAGATGCAAAGCATTATTGGGATTATGATGTTTTTGCTTATATCACATCAATGGCCGACCCAGAAAAAAATAAGGATAAAGCTACTTTTGAAAATAAACCAATGAAAGTTGGCGACTCTATTTTTTACACTAAAGGGTATATTGTGCTTAATGGGATTAAGTCGAATGAAAATTTACCTGAAGAAATTTTTGGAGAAAATGGGAAATTGTTGGAAGCAGATTTAAAAATTTATTCGCAAACGAATTCAATTTATACCTCAATTCCTCGCCTTGCTTTTGCAAAAGGTGAGGTTCTTTCTGTACCCGATACGGTAATGGCGGAAGGTTTAGTACTTCAATTAAATAAAGTGGATGGGGAAAATGTAGAAATTGGAATCAAAGAATCGGATGCTGTGCTTGAATACTTGACTTTGAAAACCTATAAATTCCCTTTTATAAATTTACTTTGGTTGGGAACAATTTTAATGGCACTTGGATTTATTATAAGTATGGCAAGAAGGATTCATCTCAATAAGATTACAAAAAACGCTTAATTATTTTAAGATTAGTTTTTCTTTTTTAACAACAAGTTACTTCCAAAACATTGTTGCATTGTTGTAGTTTTACAATATGAAAAAGTGCAGATCAATTCAGCTTTTTGTTTTATTGCTGACATTTTTTGCCAACAACAATTTTCTATTTTCACAAACCGAAAATAATACACAGCTACTTTCAAGATGGGGGAAAAATGATACGATCATTTCAAAAGGAATTTTTTATAATGATGAATGGCTTTCTTATAAAGAGTTAGAAATTGCTTGGGTGTCAAATATGTCGGATAAAAAATTGACAAAGTTTATTCAGGAATGGACAAGACTTCGCAATGCTGTTTATGTAACTTATCCTTATGCACGCACTTCTGGAATGTTAATGAATAACATCAATTTAAATCTTGTGAAAGTGTCGGATAAAAAAGAAAGAAAAAAATATATAAAGGCAAGAGAAGAGGAATTGCGCACTCAGTTTGGCGAACCGTTGACAAATCTTTCTGTTTATCAAGGAAAGATATTGATGAAATTAATTAACAGAGAAACAGGCAATAATTGTTACGAAATAATAAAAGAATATAGAGGCGGAGTAGCTGCAAGACTTTATCAAACAGTTGCATTTTTCTTTGGAAGTAGTTTAAAACAGGAGTGGGATTTAACCGAAAAAGTGGATCAGCAAATAGAAGGTTTTGTAAAAGAAATAGATGGCGTTTGGTACACGGGAAATTTAGAAGTTCGGTAAACGAACAATTCAATCTTCCTTATTTTTTGAATGACTATTTTTACAACTATGAAACTTGATATATTGGCAATTGGTGCGCATCCGGATGATGTAGAATTAAGTTGCTCCGGAACATTAATCAACGAAATTAATCGTGGTAAAAAAGTAGGAGTTGTAGATCTTACTCAAGGAGAATTGGGCTCAAGAGGAACAATCGAAACTCGCTATAATGAAGCTGCAAAAGCTTCCATCATTATGGGAATTCACCTGCGTGAAAATTTAAAAATGAGTGATGGATTTTTTATGAATGATGAAAGTCATCAATTGAAATTAATTGCTGTAATTCGAAAATATCAACCAGAGATTATTTTAGCAAATGCAATCGAAGATCGGCATCCCGATCACGGAAGAGCAGCATTGCTGATAAAAACAGCTTGCTTTTTATCGGGATTGGTAAAAATAAAAACCGTTGATGAAAATGGGAATGAGCAAAACAAATGGCGACCAAAATATGTGTTCAATTATATCCAAGATAAATACATCGAACCCGATTTTGTAATTGATATTTCCACTTCTTTTGAAAAACGAATGGATGCCATCAAAGCTTATTCGACACAATTTTACAGCGAAGAAAATAAAAACGTTGGTGTGGAAACTTATATTTCTACTCCAGAATTTTTCGACTCAATCATTGCGCGAGCAGGTTTAATGGGGAAAAAAATTGGCGTTCCATTTGGGGAAGGGTTTACTTCAGAAAAACCCTTGAGTATGAAAAATTTGAGAGCATTGACTGAGATTTAAACTAATTTGTCTGCATTTTTTGGTCTTATTTGTGACCGAAATAAGGTTATTTTTGTAGATAATATTATTTAATAATGGCAGTACCAAAATTCACAAACAACACAACAACTTTTTATTCAGAATTAAAAGAAAAGGTTAGTGCCTATTTTGAAGAAGTGAAAATACCTTCAACTGGGAATTTTCAACTTTTTTTAAAAGCTGTAATTCTTGTTGTGGGATTTGTTTCTACTTATGTAAGCCTTGTTTTTTTTACTCCTTCAACTTTTTTTGCGATCGTTGAGTGTGTAATACTAGGAGGACTTATTGCTGCAATCGGATTTAATGTAATGCATGACGGAGCACATGGAAGTTTTAGCACAAATAAAGGAATTAATACGGTGGCATCTTTTACGCTAAATGTTTTAGGTGGGAGCAGTTTTATGTGGAATATGAAACATAATATTATTCATCATACTTATACTAATGTAGAAGGAGTAGATGATGATATTGAAATTCAACCTTGGATGCGCATGAGTAAATCGCAGAAAAGGTATCAACTTCATAAATATCAACATTTATATTTCTGGTTTTTTTATTCCATTCTATATATTAGTTGGATATTCATTACAGATTACATGAAATATTTTAAAGGGAAAATTGGAGAAATTAATATTAAGAAAATGTATGTTTCAGATCATTTTATTTTTTGGGGGTTCAAAATTCTACACTTAGTTTTATTTATTGGCATTCCAATTTATTTTCTTGGATTTATTAATTGGTTGATTGGTTTTTTAATTATTACAATTTTTGCAGGGTTTGTATTAAGTATTGTTTTTCAATTGGCACATACTGTAGAGCATACTTCGTTTGTTTTACCAGATAAAGATTCAGGGAAAATAGAAGATGATTGGGCTTTACACCAGTTAAAAACGACATCTAATTTTGCTACTAAAAGCAAATTAATTTCTTGGTTGGTTGGAGGGCTTAATTTTCAAATAGAACATCATCTTTTCCCTAAAATTTCACATATTCACTATCCCGCAATTAGTAAAATTATTAAACAGGTTTGTAAGGAATACGGGATTGCATATAATGAATATCCTAAAGTGAGATATGCGGTTGCTTCTCACATCAGTTTTTTGCAACAAATGGGAAGGGCTTAATATTCTCCCTTTTTTTAATAAGTAGTTTTTGATGTTTGGACAACTGAGCCTATCTTATATTTGCGAAAATTTTAAGTAAATGCAATTCCAACTTAACGAAGAACATTTGATGATTCAAAAAGCAGCAAGAGATTTTGCAGAAGTTGAATGCAAACCGGGTGTTATTGAAAGAGATGAAAAACAACAATTCCCTAAAGAACAAGTTTTAAAATTAGCTGAACTTGGCTTTTTGGGAGTGATGGTTGATGCTAAATATGGTGGAGCGGGAATGGATACAGTAAGCTATGTTTTGGCAATGGAAGAAATTAGCAAGTGGGATGCAAGTACTAGTGTAGCAATGAGTGTTAACAATAGTTTGGTGTGTTACGGGCTTCAAGAATTTGGAACAGAAAAGCAAAAGCAAGAATTTTTGACTCCTTTAGCACAAGGGAAAAAAGAGGATGAGTTATACATTGGTGCTTTTCTTTTAAGCGAACCAGAAGCAGGGAGTGATGCTACTAGCCAACGTACGACTGCCGAAAACATGGGAGATTATTATTTATTAAACGGTACAAAGAATTGGATTACAAATGGAAGTTCAGCATCTGTATATTTAGTAATTGCACAAACTGATGCTTCAAAAGGTTCAAGAGGAATAAATGTTTTTATAGTTGAAAAAAAATCTCCCGGTGTTACTGTATTGTCAAAAGAAAATAAATTGGGAATTCGTGGAAGTGACACGCATTCCATTATGTTTACGGATGTAAAAGTTCCAAAAGAAAACAGGATTGGTGAAGATGGATTTGGTTTTAAGTTTGCCATGAAAACATTAGCAGGAGGTAGAATAGGAATTGCAGCACAAGCATTGGGAATTGCAAGTGGTGCTTATGAATTATCAAAAGCATATTCCAAACAAAGAAAAGCATTTGGCACAGAAATTATGAATCACCAAATCATTGCATTTAAACTTGCCGATATGGCTACGCGAATTGAAGCAGCGCGTTTACTTTGTTTAAAAGCAGCTTGGGAAAAAGACAATGGAAAAGATTATACAGTCAGTAGCTCCATGGCCAAAGTTTATGCTTCCGAAACTGCAATGTGGGCTGCAACAGAAGCGGTGCAGATACACGGTGGGTATGGTTTTGTAAAAGAATATCATGTGGAGCGTTTGATGCGCGATGCAAAAATTACACAGATTTACGAAGGCACAAGCGAAGTGCAACGCATGGTAATTAGTAGAAGTATTTTGAATAAATAATCACTTTTATATTTCTAATTCGAAAAATTCATTTGCGTAATTTTACAATATGGCAATTGATAAGCAGTTTTTTACTACCATTAAAGTTGAATTACAAAAGCAACAAGTTTCATTAGTTGCAGTTTCTAAAAAAAAATCGGTTGAGGAAATTCTTGAACTATATAATCTTGGTCAACGAGATTTTGGAGAAAATTATGTGAATGAATTAATATTAAAACAACAGCAACTTCCTTCCGACATTCGATGGCATTTTATTGGTCATTTGCAAACAAATAAAATAAAACAAATTATTTCGTTTGTTTATTTAATTCACGGAATTGACTCTTTCAGGTTGCTGAATGAAATAAATAAACAAGCAAATAAAATAAATCGTGTTGTAAATTTTTTGCTTCAAATTCATATTGCACAAGAGGAAACTAAGTTTGGATTGAGTGAAGCTGAGTTGACAAATATTCTGCAATGTAAAATGGACAATGTAAAAATTGAAGGGTTGATGGGGATGGCTTCATTGACGGATGACGAAGAAAAAATTAGAGTTGAATTTCGAGGGCTCAAAAAATTGTTTAATCAAATAAAAAATGCAAAAATTCTATCCATGGGAATGAGTGCCGATTATAAAATTGCAATAGAAGAGGGCAGCAATATGGTAAGAATTGGGAGTTTAATATTTGGTGAAAGAAATTAATATTTTTTTATTGTATGAAAATTTACTTTTTATTTTTTTTAATAATTCCAGTTAATTTGTTTTCGCAGAATTGTCAACTCAAAGATGAACGGGACCGCTACAATCAAGGCATTCGACTTACAACAGGTTTTAAATCAATTGGAGTAGGAAGTGATAAATTTTTAATTTCTATTTCTGCCGATAAAAAAGAAGTTGATTTGTTTTTCGTGCTTGAAAATAGTGGCTTTTGTTTTAATGAATTTTCAAGAGCAACTGTAAAATATGAAAACAAGCAAAGTGGTTCTTTTAAAAATGGAGGAACTACTAATTGTAAAGGGTTCTTTCATTTCATTTTTCCTAATCAAGAAAATCTAAATACCAATTTAATAAACCTCGGGTTGAAAAAAATAAGCAGTATTCATTTTACAGGAAATGATAATGTCAAAAAAATAATTACAATTCAACCACAGGACAATGAAATTATTCTTAACGCAGTTAATTGTTTATTAATCGAGTTGGAAAAATTACGTTTGGATACTTGGAAACCAACTAGGTAAATCGTTGTAAATGCAATACAGTCTTTGTGCATAATCTTTATCTTTGCTCTTCATTTTAAATTATCTATGTCAACTGATCGCAGTTTAAATTTTATCGAAGAAATTATTGAAAAGGATTTGCAATCAGGAGCTTATTCACAAATTTGCACTCGATTCCCGCCGGAACCAAACGGTTATTTGCATATTGGTCATGCAAAAAGTATTTGTTTAAATTTTGGTCTCTCTTTAAAATATGGAGGTAAAACCAATCTTCGTTTTGATGATACAAATCCTACAACCGAAGAAGTAGAATATGTTGAAAGTATTAAAGAAGATATTGGTTGGTTGGGTTTTAAATGGAGTAATGAATTTTATGCATCCGATTATTTCGAAAAACTGTATGAGTTTGCTGTAATCCTTATTCGTAAAGGGTTTGCCTATGTTGATGATTCTTCAGCCGATGAAATTGCCGAACAAAAAGGAACACCAACAAAATCCGGAGTTAGAAATAAATATGCCGATAGAACGGTGGAGGAAAATTTGAAATTGTTTTCGGAAATGCGTGAAGGAAAGTATAATGACGGCGAAAAAATAGTACGTGCTAAAATTGATATGGAGAGTTCAAATATGTTGATGCGCGATCCAATTCTTTATCGAATAAAAAAATCGCATCATCATCGTACAGCAAACAAATGGTGTATTTATCCGATGTACGATTTTGCTCATGGACAAAGTGATTCGATTGAAAATATTACACACTCTATTTGTACACTCGAATTTATTTCGCATCGTGAACTTTACAATTGGTTTATCGAAAAATTAGAAATATTCCAATCAAAACAATATGAATTTGCTCGTTTAAATTTATCATTCACTATAATGAGCAAGCGAAAATTGCTACAATTAGTAAATGAAAAATATGTGACAGGGTGGGATGATCCGAGAATGCCAACAATTTCAGGAATGCGTCGTCGTGGTTATACGCCAGAAAGCATTCGCGATTTTTGTGAAAAAATTGGCATTGCAAAAAGAGAAAATATTATTGATGTTGGACTGCTGGAATTCTGCGTACGCGAACATTTAAACAAAATTGCTTTACGCAGAATGGTGGTTTTTGATCCAATTAAAGTGGTGATTACAAATTATCAAAATAAAACTTTAAATGAAAATTTTGAATATTTGAATACCGAAAATAATAATGAAGATCCAAATGCAGGAATGCGAAAAATTACTTTCGGAAAAGAATTGTTGATTGAACGAAACGACTTTATGGAGTTTCCGACAAAAAAATATTTTCGTCTTTCACCGGGGCAAATGGTTCGTTTAAAATCGGCATATATTATTAAATGTGATGAAATAATTAAGGATGAGCTGGGAAATATTTCTGAATTGCATTGTACTTATTTTCCTGAAAGCAAGAGTGGAAGCGACACTTCGGGTTTGCATGTAAAAGGGACATTGCATTGGGTTGGTGCTTCAAATGCAGTAGAAGTGGAGGTTCGCGAATATGATCGGTTGTTTAATGTGGAAGACCCTTCTCGTGAAGAAAGAGATTTTAAAGAATTTATTAATGCTAATTCTTTAAAAAGTGTAAAAGGTTTTGCAGAGCCATCCATTAAAAATGCACTTTCATCGGAGCGATTTCAATTTTTAAGAAAAGGTTTTTATTGTTTGGACAAAGAATCAACTACTGAAAATTTAATTTTTAATAGAACAGTAACACTTAAAGATAGTTGGGCGAAAGAAATTAAAAAAGACAAATAAATTATTTGTACTCTCCAAATACTTTGCGCAATACATCCGAAATTTCTCCCAAAGTGCAATAGTTTTCTACGGCTGTAATTACAGTAGGCATTAGGTTTTCGTTTGTTTTTGCTTTATCGGATAAATCTTGTAAAAGTTGGTTTACTAATTCTGAATTACGCTTCGATTTTAATTTATTTATTTTTTCAATTTGAATTGTTCGGATGTTATCATCTACTTTCAAAATTTCTAAAGCAGTTTTTTCATCCGCCTGAAATTTATTTAAACCAACAATAATTTTTTCTCCGGTTTCAATTTTTTTCTGGTATTCAAAAGCACTGTGTGCAATTTCATTTTGCATAAATCCCGATTCGATTGCTGCAATACTTCCACCAAGCAAATCAATTTTTTCAATTAATACTAAAGCAGCTTTTTCTATTTCTTGTGTGAGCGATTCAACAAAATACGAGCCTGCTAAAGGATCCGCTGTATCTGCAACACCACTTTCATACGCAACGATTTGTTGTGTTCTCAATGCAATTCCTGCTGCATTTTCTGTTGGCAAACTAAATGCTTCATCAAATCCATTTGTATGTAATGATTGTGTTCCACCTAAAACTGCAGCTAATGTTTGAACTGTAACTCTTGAAATATTATTCATTGGTTGTTGTGCCGTAAGTGTGCTGCCGCCAGTTTGCGTGTGAAAGCGCAGCATCATTGCTTTTGGATCAGTAGCACCAAAATCTTTCATAATTTTTGCCCATATTTTTCTTGCAGCTCTAAACTTTGCAACTTCTTCAAACAAATTATTATGTGCATTAAAAAAGAAAGAAAGTCGTTTACCAATAATATTAATATCTAAACCTTTTTCCAATGCAGCTTTCACATACGCTTTCCCATTGCTAATTGTAAAAGCAATTTCTTGAACAGCCGTGCTTCCTGCTTCCCGAATGTGATAGCCCGAAATAGAAATGGTGTTCCATTTTGGTAATTCTTTATTACACCATTCAAAAATATCAGTGATGATGCGCATGGATGGTTTTGGCGGATAGATATAAGTTCCTCTTGCGGCGTATTCTTTTAAAATATCATTTTGTATTGTGCCAGAAATTTTTGATAAATCAGCTCCTTGTTTTTTTGCGAGAGCAACATAAAATGCTAAAAGAATAAATCCAGTTGCGTTTATTGTCATCGAAGTGCTGATGTCTTCCAACTTAATGTCTTTGAAAAGCGCTTCCATATCTTCGAGGCTATCAATTGCAACACCAACTTTTCCTACTTCACCGTTTGCTAATTCGTGGCCGCTATCGTAGCCAATTTGTGTGGGAAGATCAAATGCAACACTTAATCCAGTTAC
Organism: Bacteroidota bacterium; assembly: GCA_005798905.1. Classification (GTDB taxonomy): domain Bacteria; phylum Bacteroidota; class Bacteroidia; order Chitinophagales; family Chitinophagaceae; genus VBAS01. The sequence goes on from SYIK01000006.1 coordinate 152,056, forward strand.
ACCTTGAGATAATAAATATTTGTATCGATTATTACTTTCTTCAGCTGTGGAAAACCCAGCGTATTGACGCATGGTCCAAAGTTTTCCACGGTACATATCTGGCTGAATGCCACGTGTGAATGGAAATTCGCCCGGGCTTTCATTTTCAATTTCCGTTTTTCTGTAAACAGATTTTATTTCAATTCCCGAATCAGTATAGATTTTTTTCTGTTGCATATTAAATAGTTCATCGCATTAATTTTCTTGCTTCAAAATTGAGTGCATCTAAAACAATCAAGTGCAACGCATTTTTTTCCTGCTTCAATATTAGTTCCAGAATTGTACGACTAAGATCAAACGATGTTGCATTTGTTGGCAAAGTTTGCGCAACCTGATTAACAATTAACATATTTTGATCTTTTAGTTTTTGAAGAGATTGCCAAGCTGTTTGTGTTACATAAATCTGTTGTGAAAAATTGTGTTCAAACTCTTGTTTAATATTCGATAATAAAAGAAGTTGCATTTCTTTTACCGATAAATCTTGTTGATTTAATCTTCCAATCAAATTGGGTAATGCAATTCGTTCGGCCAAAATTACTAATCGCTCATAAGCTTGTAACTGCATGGGTTTCGTTGTAAAATCTGGTTGTTTTTTTTGGGAGACTTTATCTTTTTTTATTAATAAATAAAAGGCAAGCGATGAAACAATTACAGAAAACATAGATAATAATAAACTGTAGCTCGCAGAAACCATACATGCAATTTAGAGTAACAAAAATACAGGCAATTGGCATTCATTTCTAAAATAGCAGTTGGTTAACTTTAAGTGTTCTATTTTTGCAGATAAATGTAGTTATGGAAATAATACAAAAGATTCCTATTCAGTTAACTGTTGGGGCGATAAAAGAAGTTAAGCGACTAATGGCAAAGGATGATTTTATTCAAAATCAATTTTTACGCATTGGTGTAAAAGGGGGAGGATGTTCGGGTATGACATATATTATCGGGTTTGACAATAAAGCTGAGAATGATATTTATTTTGAAATTGAAAGTATTCCTTGTGTAATGAACAAAGCACACGAAATGTATCTTGTCGGAATGGAAATTGATTGGAAAGAAGGATTGAACAATCGTGGGTTTGATTTCAAAAATCCAAATGCGAGTTCAACTTGCGGTTGTGGAACTTCGTTTTCGGTTTAATTATGTGTAACCGATTATGAAACTGCCTCTCAAAAGAGAGGCAGTTTTTATTTACAAAAAATGTTTTTTTAGGAATTACTACTTGCTACATCTCCAAGTGGTTTGTTTTTTGCAAGATCAACAAGAATTGGAGCAGCAACAAAAATGGAAGAGTATGTACCAGTCACAACACCAATTAACATTGCGAATGCAAATCCTCTTGTTACTTCTCCACCGAAAATAAACAAGATAAGTATTGTGAGGAATACGGTTAACGAAGTCATAATGGTACGACTAAGTGTATCGTTAATTGCACGATTAATAATATTTTCTTTAGATACACCTTTTAGGTTTCGGCTGTATTCACGAATTCTATCAAATACAATTACGGTATCGTTCATGGAAAAACCGATAACGGTAAGTACTGCTGCAATGAAATGTTGGTCTAATTCCAATGGGAATGGAACAATATCTTTCAAAAAAGAAAAGGCAGCTAAGGTTACTAATACATCATGTAACAATGCTACTATTGTTCCTAAAGAGTATCTCCAGTCGCGGAAACGAACAAAAATATAAATTGAAATAATTAAAATAGACCAAAAGGTTGCCCATTTAGCACCCGATTTTAAGTCATCAGAAATGGTTGGCAATACTTTCTTGGATCCTAATTTGTAATCGGATACGAATACTTCGTAGCTAATTGTTGGGAAATGATATTTCAATCCTTCATATAGTTTTCTTTGAACAGTTTCATCAACGCCTAAATTGGGATCATTAATTAAAAAAGAAGTAGTGATGTCTAATTGATTTTCAAGACCAATTGTTTTAATAATTGGGTTTTCGCCAAATGATTTTTCAAGATCTTTTCTCACTTGTTCAACATCCAAAGATTTTCCTTTTTCAAATTGAACAACATAGCTACGCCCACCTTTAAATTCCACACCTTCATGAAAACCATTGAAGATTGCCGCAACACCCAATAATAAAACAACAATTGAAATTCCGTAAGCATATTTCCGGTATTCGATGAATTTATAACTTGCGTGTTTGAAAATACTTTTACTAATTATAGTAAAATATTGAAGATGATGTTTTTTCCCGGTAAACCAATCAGAAACCCATCGGCTAACTAAAATACCGCAGAATAAGGATAATAAAATACCAATTATTTGCGTGGTAGCAAATCCTTTAACAGGGCCTAATCCAAAATAAAATAAAATAATTGCTGTAAGTAATGTAGTAACGTGTGCATCTAATACTGGTGGCAATGAGCGACGGTAACCGTCGTTGATTGCAAGTTGATAGCCTTTTCCTTTTGTAAGTTCTTCTTTAATACGTTCGTAAATAATTACGTTAGTGTCTACAGCCATCCCGATTGTTAATACCAAACCAGCAATACCTGGTGCAGTAAGCGTTGCACCAAGTCCAGCTAATACACCAACTGTAAAAAGTAAATTAAGAATAAGCGCAATATTTGCAACCCATCCACTCGTGTTGTAATAAACCAACATTAAAAGAAAAATGACAATAAATGAAATGCTAAAAGCTTTTAATCCTCCATCAATAGCTTCTGCTCCAAGAGTTGGACCAACTACTTCTTCATGAACAATTTTTGCTGGGGCAGGAAGTTTTCCTGCTTTCAAAATGTTGGCAAGATCTTGCGCTTCTTCAACTGTAAAATTTCCACGAATTTGTGATCTTCCTCCTTCAATTTTTTCATCGGCAACAGGTGCAGAATAAACAACATCATCCAATACGATTGCAATTGGGATACTTTTTTGAGCACTTTTTTCAGTAAGAATTGCCCAATCACTTCCACCTTTTGGGCTCATACTCATTTCTACAATCGGGTTGCCTGTTATTTGTTCGTAATCTTGGTTTGCAGAAGTAACTGCATCACCTTCCAATGGCGCTTTATCGGAACCGTAAGTTTTTATTGCATAAATAGGAACGAAATCATTTGCTTTTCCAGTTGTTGCATCTCGCTCCGGAATTCCGTAATAAAATCTTAAATCAGCAGGAAGTTTACCAATAATCCCATCTAAGTTTAGAAAACCTCTTAGCGTAGCTGTATCTTTTATGCGTACATAGCCAAGTGCTGCTGGGTAACTAACTTTTCCTGTTGTTGGATTTTGGTAAAGAGAAACAAATTGAAGATATTCTCCCAATGAACGCTTCTTTTTAGCAGTTGTATCTGAACTATTTTTACTGCCAGCAATAATATCGGAAAGTTTTCCTGACTTAGTTTTTGAAGTTGTATCTACAGGATTAATTTCAATGATACTGTCCGATTGAATGCTTGTGCCATTCATGATATCGTTAAATGCTTGATCAGCATTAACTAAAGACGCATCCAGTTCTGAAATATTGTAAACTTCCCAAAATTGTAAATTGGCTGAAGCTTGTAAATATTTTCTTACACGCTCTTCATCGTCAATACCTGGCAATTCAACTGTAATAATTCCTTTTCCTTCTTCTAAATTAATATTGGGTTGGGCTACACCAAACTGGTCAATACGGCTTCGTAAAACTCTAAAAGTTCTGTTAACCGCTTCACCAGCTTCTTTTCTAACAACTTCAAGAACTTTTGTATCGTTAGCACTTATCTCAATTTGATCTTGATTTGCCGCAGAAAATAAACCAGCCAATTTTTCTTCGCCAACTAATTTTTTATATTCTTCGTAAAACAATGTGATAAAATCAGCATCACTATTTGCTTTTTGTTTGTTTGCATTTTCTAAAGCAGTATTAAAACTTTCATCTCTGGAATTATTGCTCATGGAGCGAAGTAATCCTGTCAAATCAACTTCCATGGTAACGTTTACACCACCTTGCAAATCTAATCCAAGATTCAATTCTGACTCTTGTGCTTTGCGATAGCTGTGTCCAAACCAAGTTATTTTAGTGTCTTTGGTACTGTCGAGTAATTGTGTTACCCGATTTTTATAAATAACTTTTAAGTTTTCGGGATAGTCATTTGGATCAGTAATGTTTTTTGCATCGCCATAAGTGGCATTCATAAACTGTTGTGCTTGCGCTTCCATTTTACTTTCATGCCTGTTTACAAACCAAGTAAAAGAAAGTAGAAATACAGAATAAATAATTAGCAAAATCGTAAAGAAGCGAACCATTCCTTTCAGTTGCATACGAGTAGTTTTCTTTTGTTTCCGATTTTCTGTTTAATTTAAAAACAGACAGATTAGCGGAATTAATTTTTTTTTTAAAGAGGGCAAAGATAATGTTTTCAGGTAGAAAAATTTTACAATATTGAAGAGATAAACAACCAAGGTTTTGTAAACTTACTAGGACTAATTTATCCTAAAGGAGTCAATTCCCTTACTTTTGTAGGACAATTTTTTTTAAGATTCAATAGTAAAATATTTATGAAATTATCATCAAAATTGTTGAAGTTTAATGAGCCCGAAACCTTGAAAATGGCTAAATTGGGAAGGGAATTACGTGCTAAGGGGGTCGATGTTATTGATCTTAGTTTGGGAGAACCTGATTTTGAAACTCCTCTTCATATTAAAGATGCGTTAAAAAAAGCTGTGGATGATAATTGGAGCCATTATTCTCCTGTAGCAGGTTATCCAGATTTGCGGGAGGCTGTTTGTGTAAAATTAAAAAGAGACAACCAACTTGAATATGTTCCTGAAAATATTGTAGTTTCTACAGGTGCCAAACAAAGTTTGGCTAATGCAATTTTAGCAATTGTAGATGATGGCGATGAAGTAATAATACCAGCACCTTTTTGGGTTTCGTATTCTGAGTTGGTAAAAATTGCAGGAGGAATTCCTGTTATTGTAAAAACGAGCTCTGAAAATAAATACAAGATAACACCACAGCAATTAGAGGCGACAATCACAAACAAATCAAAACTTTTTTTGTTTTCATCACCCTGCAATCCTAGTGGTAGTATTTATTCCAAAGAAGAACTTGCCGAATTGGTAAAAATATTTGAAAAGTACAATGACCTATTCATTATTTCGGATGAGATTTATGAGTATATCAATTTTATTGGAAAACACGAAAGCATTGCACAATTCAGTTCCATAAAAGAAAGAGTTGTAATAATAAATGGATTGAGTAAAGGTTTTGCAATGACGGGCTATCGACTCGGTTATCTTGCTGCAACAGTTGAAATAGCAAGGGCTTGCGAAAAATGGCAAGGACAATTTACAAGTGGCACCAATGCAGTTACGCAAAAAGCTGCAGTAGAAGCATTGCTTGGAAATTTAGAGCAATCAATATTTATGAAAAATGAATTTGCAACTCGACGCAAAAGAATATTGGAATTAATTAACGAAATTCCGAATTTTTCTTGTGTAGAACCGGATGGTGCATTTTATATTTTCCCAGTTGTAAAATCTTATTTTGGTAAAACCGATGGCGAATCAATTATAAATAATGCGGATGATTTATGCATTTATCTTTTACACAAAGCACATGTTTCAACCGTTACGGGTAGGGCTTTTGGCGAGCCGGATTGTATTCGCATTTCATTTGCCAATAGCATGGAAAAAATTGAAACTGCAATGAACAGGATTAAAAACAGTTTAGCAAAACTTCACTAAAACGATTACTTAGTTTTTATTTAGAGAAATAAAATGTTGATGGAGTTTTAATACTTGTGGAATCAATAATTCTTTTTCATCGTTTGTAATTACAAAATGGCAACGACTTATTTTTGTTTCTTCATCTAATTGATTTTTCATTCTTTTTTCAACAGCATCTTTGCTTACTCCGTCGCGTTCAATTACTCTTTTTATTCTAAGCTCAGTTGGCGAAGAAACTCCAATTACAAAATCAAGTTGCTTATCTGCACCAGCTTCGAAAAGCATTGCAGCTTCTTTAATAACATAAGGTGCTGTTTGATTTTTCATCCATTCAGCTGCTGCATTAATTGATGCAGGATGAATTATTGCATTTAATTTTTCAAGTTTTTCTTTGTCGTTGAAAACAATATTTGCAAGTATAGTTCTATTCAGTTCGCTTCCGATATAAATTTCAGCACCAAAAATTTCAATTAGTTTTTGTTTCAATTCAGCGTTCACGTTCATTAATTGCTTCGCTTCTTTGTCTGCGTAGTAAACGGGGATATTGAGTGTTTCAAAAATTTTTGCAACGGTGCTTTTTCCGCTTCCCATTCCGCCTGTAAGTCCAATTTTTAGCATTCGCAAAATAATTATTGGTTCTAAATTCCAACTAAAATTTCAAATCACAAATAAAAAAATCTCAAGCCGTTTTTAAAAGCTTAAGATTTTTTAAAATGGAAAAATTTTGTGAGTTATTTTTTATCCGTTGACTTGTTCAGTGCAACTGTCCAATCCATACTAATTGCATTTTTTTCAATTTTAATGTAACTGCCAGGACTAACTTCAAGATTCAACGTTCCATCTTCATTTACTTTATTGATGGTTCCATGAATTCCTGCAATGGTTACAATTTTTTCACCTTTTTGAAGATCGTCAATAAACTTTTTTTGACTCTTAGCTTTTTTAGCTTGCGGACGAATAAAGAACAACCAAAAAGTAAGGATAATTGCTCCCATGAAAATGATTGACGTCATATTTCCAAAAGGACCTGCAGCTTGGGCTTGTAAAAAATAAATATTCATATTGTTTGTTTAAAAATTTAATTTTCTTTTTTTAAAACTTCCACATTAAAAACTAACACACGTCGTGCTGGAATTGTGTTTGCATCTACATAAACTTCTTTTGAATTGAGACTACCGCCTCTATTTGCACTATTGAATTTTGCTTTAATAACACCTTCTTTTCCTGGTGCAATTGGTTCTTTTGGCGTTTCCGGAATTGTGCATCCACATTGTGCAGATACATTGGAAACGATTAGTGGATTTTTCCCAATGTTTTTAAACCGAAAAGCAACTTCCAATTCCTGCCCTTCAATTATTTTTCCCATTTCTTGAATGGTATCATCCAACCATTGAACGTTTGTATAATTAATTGTGTCTTTTGCAAGTTCATTTACAGAGGAAGTTGTTTCATTGTTATTGTTTTTGCAAGCAATAACTGCAACAATAATTAAAAACGAGTGTAAAAATTTCATCATAAAAATAGGAGGTGCAAATGTATTAAAAATGGTTGGATGTTATTTTTTCTTGTATTCTAATTTTTGTATTTTACCAGAGAGTAATAATTCTTTATGAATTGAATCAAGTATCCCATTTACGAAATGACCGCTTTGTGGTGTGCTGTAATCTTTTGCCAAATCAATATATTCATTAATAGTAACTTTTGGTGGGATAGTTTCAAAATAAAGAAATTCTGAAAGTCCCATTTTCATTAAAATCATATCAATGATTGCAATTCGTTCAGAATCCCAATTTTTTAGTTTTGGAACAATAGTTGATTCCAAAAATGCAGATTTTTCAATTACTGATTTTAGTAAGTTTTTTGCAAACGTAATGTTATCCTCGCTCAACAAATTGTTTAAATCATACTTTGAATTTTTTTGTATAAAATTCAGCAACAATAAAATTACAGTTTCACCATCATCATTCCAATTGCTAAAATTTTCTTCGATATGTGAAACGAAAATTTCATTTGCAAGTAATAGTTTGTCTAAAACGAATTCAGTAATGTTTTTTTCTTCTTTTAGCTCTCTGTTTTCTTTATTGCAGTAAATTTTATATTCGTTGGTTTCAGTTAACGTTAAATAAATTTTTCTTATTAAATCTTTATTTAAAAATCGTTCGGGTTTAATTTGTTCAAAAGCTGTCCGCAACGATTCATCTTCAAGCATTCGCCAAATAATTGTGTTGCCCGTAATTTTTGTATTTACATTTAAATCCTCGTAAGTAGGCAAATGTTTTAAAGAACGCTGATGAGAATCAGTTTCGGCATAGCGACAAACTTCTATTAAAAAATAATTGAGATAAACAAGCAGGTTGCGTGTTAGATCGAAATGGTTTTGTAAAATTCTTTGTGCATCTTTTTGGTTCAAATCAGTGTCACGCGAGGAAAGCGTATAAATCGTTTGCATCACTTTCACTCTTATATTTCTTCTGCTAATCATATTGTAAGAACTATTGGGCGGCGAAGATAGGGGATTAAATTTTTTAGATTTTGTTTTTCTAAACCGATGCCAAATTTATTCTTACTATAAAATTGACACATCGTCCGAAACGAATATGCGGAGTTCATTGTTTGGCAGAAAGAGGACTTAAACCTGAAATAATTTCAGTACGAATAGCAGTGGCATAAAATTTTCTATACCTTTACCAACCCAAAAATCAAGGTTAAATTTTAATAAAACAAAAAATCAATTCAATTATGGCCAAGAAGTTAAATGTTACCCCACTTCACGATAGGGTAATTGTAAAACCCGCACCTGCTGAAGAAAAAACTGCTGGAGGAATTATTATTCCGGATACAGCAAAAGAAAAACCACAACGCGGAACGGTAGTTGCAGCAGGACCCGGTAAAAAAGACGAACCAGTAACTGTAAAAGCCGGCAATACAGTTTTGTATGGTAAATATGCTGGAACTGAAATTCAAATTGACGGAGAAGAATTACTTATTATGCGTGAAAGTGATATTTTGGCAATCGTATAATAAGCAAATTTCAACTTTCAAATTTTGTAAAAAAATTCAATTAAATAATTAAATCAAAATAAAGATCATGGCAAAGCAAATAATTTTCGATATTGATGCAAGAACAAAAATGAAGCGTGGCGTAGATGTTTTAGCCAATGCTGTAAAAATAACATTAGGTCCAAAAGGGCGTAATGTTGTTATTGAGAAAAAATTTGGAGCACCAACAGTTACGAAAGATGGTGTTACAGTAGCAAAAGAAGTAGAACTAGAAGATACAATTGAAAACATCGGAGCACAAATGGTAAAAGAAGTAGCTTCCAAAACAGCTGATATTGCTGGTGATGGAACTACAACTGCAACCGTATTGGCTCAATCAATCATTGCAGAAGGAGTGAAGATGGTTACTTCGGGAAGTAATCCGATGGATTTAAAACGTGGAATTGAAAAAGCAACTGCAAAAGTTGTTGCGCATTTAGGATCGCAATCTCAAACAGTAGGTTCTGACAATAGTAAAATTCAACAAGTAGCTTCCATTTCTGCAAATAATGATTCAGAAATTGGAAAGCTTATTGCAGAAGCAATGAAAAAAGTTGGAAAAGAAGGTGTCATCACAGTTGAAGAAGCAAAAGGAACAGATACAACTGTTGATGTTGTAGAAGGAATGCAATTCGATCGTGGATATATTTCTCCCTACTTTGTTACCAACAGCGAAAAGATGGAAGCTGAATTACAAAATCCTTATATTTTGATTTACGATAAGAAGATCAGCAATATGAAGGACATTCTTTCTATTCTGGAGAAAGTTGCACAAGGTGGCCGCCCATTGTTGATTATTGCAGAAGATTTGGAAGGTGAAGCATTAGCAACATTAGTTGTAAATAAATTGCGCGGTACTTTGAAAGTTGCTGCTGTAAAAGCTCCTGGCTTTGGAGATCGTAGAAAAGAAATGTTGCAAGATCTTGCGGTACTTACAAAAGGAATTGTTGTTAGCGAAGAGCAAGGATTTAAATTGGAGAATGCAGATTTGACTTATTTAGGTTCTGCAACTTCTGTTACAATCGATAAAGACAACACAACTATTGTTGGTGGAAAAGGTAAAAAAGAAGACATTACTGCTCGTGTAAATCAGATAAAAGCACAAATAGACACTACAACTTCTGATGATGATAAAGAAAAGTTGCAAGAAAGACTTGCAAAATTAAGCGGTGGACGCCTTTATCCGCTGGGCCCGTCACCTGCCGACACTGGAAGCGCAGCCCCCCCTGGTTGAGTACCTCGGTTGATGAAGAGGGGGATGGCTTGCCACATCCCCTGACGGCCAAAA
>SYIK01000007.1 GCA_005798905.1 Bacteroidota bacterium
GTTTACTGCAACAGGAACATTGCTAATGGTATTATCTCCATTCCCTAATTGTCCACTAGAATTATTCCCCCAAGTATAAACCGTACCATCAGATGCTAATGCGATTGAATGGTATTGTCCAGCACCAATTTGTGTAATTGTTTTTCCACTTAATACTCCACTTGTGTTTACTGCAACAGGAACATTGCTTTGGATATTATTTCCATTCCCTAACTGTCCATAGTCATTATTCCCCCAAGTATAAACCGTTCCATCAGATGCTAATGCGATTGAATGTCTTTCTCCAGCACCAACTTGTGTAATTGTCTTTCCACTTAATACTCCACTTGTATTTACTGCAACAGGAACATTGCTATTGGCATAATTATTATTTCCATTCCCTAACTGTCCAACATCATTGAAACCCCAAGTATAAACCGTTCCATATGCTTTTGCTATTATTGTATGGTTACTCATACTCCCCGTGCCTATGTGCTGAGAGAATGAAATATTTGTAAAGAAAATAAATAAAAAAAGAAGATTTTTTTTTCTCATACCCATTGTTTTTAGTTTAAAAAAAATGAAATATACTACAATTTAGAAAAGCAAAAATATAATACTTATCTATTACAATTAGTAGAGATAATTAAAATAAATTATTCATCAATTGGTGGCTTCGCCGTTCTCAACTTCTCATATTAATATATTGAAGCGGAACTCCAATATCTGTATTTCTACAAAGTTGAATAACTTCCTGAAGGTCGTCAATTTTTTTCGCCGTAACCCGAACTAAATCATCATTGATGGATCCTTGCACTTTCAGCCCCGAATCTTTTATAAGTTTTACAATTTTTTTTGCATCTTCCTGCTGCAAACCATTTTTTACAGCTACTTCTTTTTTCCAAGTTTTGCCACTTTGAAATGCCTCTTTTCCAAAATCAAAAGCGGTGGGTTCAATTCCTTGTTTGTGTGCACGGCTTACTAACACATCACAAAGTTGGCGCATTTTCATATCGTCTTCGGTTTCAATATTTATTTTAAAATCTTTTTTATTGAGTTCAATTAAAAGATGCGTTCCTTTAAAATCGAAACGATTGGAAATTTCTTTTGTAGTAACATTTACGGCATTGTCCAATGCTTGTGCGTCCACTTTACTTACAATATCAAATGATGGCATGAGGTTTATTTTTAGTTCAACTCAAATATAGTCGTTTATAAAAAAGAAGTACACGAATTGTATCCCCAATTTTTACTGCGAAGTGATTATATTGCAATAAAAAAATGGTGATTGATTTTCGTTCCGATACGGTTACAAAACCAACAAAAGGCATGTTACAAGCCATGCAAACTGCACAAGTGGGTGATGATGTTTTTGGAGAAGATCCTTCAATAAATGAATTAGAAAAACGAATTGCTGAAATGTTTGGGATGGAAGCTGCGCTATTTTGTGCTTCGGGAACAATGACCAATCAAATTGCAATTAAATGCCATACCCAACCTGGCGATGAAATTATTTGCGATGAAAGTGCACATGTTTACCAATACGAAGGCGGAGGAATTTCTTTCAACTCTAATGCATCTGTAAAATTATTAGTTGGCGATAAAGGAAGAATAAATTCGTTGCAAGTAGAAGCAGCCATCAATCCCGATGATGTACACAAAGCACACACCAGTTTGGTTTGTTTGGAAAATACAAGCAACCGCGGTGGCGGAAGTTGCTACGATTTTGAAGAAATAAAAAAGATTGGAAATGTTTGCAAAACACATAACTTAAAATTTCATTTGGATGGCGCAAGAATATTTAATGCAATTGTCGCAAAAAATGAATCGCCAAAACAATACGGAGAAACTTTCGACAGCATTTCCGTTTGTTTAAGCAAAAGTTTGGGTTGCCCTGTAGGAAGTTTGCTGTTGGGAAAAAATGATTTCATAAAAAAAGCAAGACGAATAAGAAAAATTTTTGGTGGAGGAATGCGCCAAGCTGGCTTTTTAGCAGCTGCGGGAATTTATGCTTTGCAAAATAATATCGACAGATTGAAAGAAGACCATTTGCATGCTTCGCAAATTGCAGATGCAATTCAAAAGAAAAATTTTGTAAAATATATTTTGCCGGTCGAAACCAATATCATCATTTTTGAATTAGACGATAGGTATACTGCAAAAGAATTTGTAGCCAAGTTGAAAGAAAAGAATGTGTTATCCTATGCTATTACAACAAATCGGGTGCGCTTGGTTGTACATTTGGATATTTCTAAAGAAATGGTTGAAAAAACAATTGACATAATTAATAAATTATAACTTTTATAAAAATGCTACCGAAAATAAATCCAACTACTACAAACGCATGGCAACTTCTTCAGCTCCACTATGAAGAAATGAAACAAGTGAAACTGCGCGATTTATTTCAAACAGACTCCAATCGTTTTTCTACTTTTTCGCATTGCACAAAAAATATCGTTGTTGATTTTTCTAAAAATATTATAACCGAAAAAACATTGCAATTGTTACTTCAATTAGCCGAAGAGTGCGAAGTAAAAACTGCAATAAATGCAATGTTCTGCGGAGAAAAAATAAATGAAACTGAAAACCGATCCGTATTGCATACAGCTTTAAGAAATTTTTCGGAAACACCGGTTTACTATGAAGGGAAAAATATAATGTCCGAAGTAAAGTCGGTTTTGCATCAAATGAAATCGTTTTGTTCGCAAGTTCATCTTGGAGAATGGAAAGGATTTTCCGGTAAAAAAATAGATACAATTGTAAATATTGGCATTGGGGGAAGTGATTTAGGTCCATTGATGGTTACAGAAGCGCTTAAACCCTATTGGATAAATAATATTCAAACTTTTTTTGTTTCTAATATCGACGGAAGCCATCTTAGCAATGTATTAAAAAATTGCGACAAGGAAACTACTTTATTTGTTATTGCTTCTAAAACATTTACTACGCAAGAAACAATGACCAATGCTCATTCTGCAAGAAATTGGTTTTTGGAAAAAGTAAAAGATGAAAAACAAATTGCAAAACATTTTGTCGCTATAAGTACAAACGAAACTGAAGTTTTACAATTTGGAATTGCAAAAGAAAATATGTTTCAATTTTGGGATTGGGTTGGAGGACGTTATTCTTTATGGAGTTCCATAGGACTTTCTATTGCATTAACAATTGGTTTCGAAAATTTCGAAGAATTGTTAAAAGGTGCACACGAGATTGATACAAATTTTCAATCCTCGGATTTTGAAAAAAATATTCCAGTATTAATGGCTTTGATTGGAATTTGGTATCGAAATTTTTTTCAATCAGAAACAGAAGCAATACTTCCATATGAGCAAAATCTCCATCGTTTTGCTGCCTATTTTCAACAAGGGAATATGGAAAGTAATGGAAAATCAACCGATCGAAATGGTGCACCGGTCAACTATGCAACTGGTCCAATAATTTGGGGAGAGCCCGGAACAAATGGTCAACATGCTTTTTTTCAACACCTGCACCAAGGAAGCAGTTTGATTCCTTGCGATTTTATTGCTGCAGCTCAAAGCAATAATCCAATTCGCAATCATCATCAAATACTATTGAGTAATTTTTTTGCACAAACCGAAGCATTGATGAATGGAAAAACAAATAAAGAAGTAAAACAAGAATTAATTGAAACTGGCTTTTCAAATGAAGAAATTTCAAAATTATTGCCGTATAAAATTTTTGAAGGTAATCGCCCAACCAATTCAATTTTAGTTAAAAAAATGACCCCTTTTAATTTAGGTCAATTGCTTGCACTTTATGAACATAAGATTTTTGTTCAAGGAATTATTTGGAACATTTACAGTTTCGATCAATGGGGCGTAGAACTTGGAAAAAAATTAGCGAGTAAAATTTTACCAGAATTAGAAAATGAAACCAAAATAAATTCCCACGACTCATCCACAAACGGACTGATTAATTGCTATAAAAAAATGAGAACAGAATAAAAAAAGCTACCAAAATTTGATAGCTTTAAAAAAATCGTTCTATAAAATTTTACCACTTATCTACAGCTTCATGTTCCGAAGCTCCCGTAACTGTGGATTCCGAACTAATTACTGTTGATGGCATTTCTACTATTGAATCAGATGCAATTTCAATAGTAGTTTCAGGAATTGCAATAGTACTCGTTGCAACTCCAAGATTTTCATTTGTATCATTTTCGTGATTAAATGCATCGAAATCAAAATCGGGCATTAATTCGGTCTTAACATAATCAGCAGCTTCTCCCAATGCTTTTATGAATTTATTAAAATCTTCCTTGTAAAGAAATATTTTATGACGCTCATATCCATTATCATCAAAACGTTTACGGCTTTCTGTAATGGTGAGGTAAAAATCATTTCCACGAGTTGATCGAACATCAAAAAAATAAGTTCTTCTTTTACCGGCACGTACGCGGTTGCTATAAATGTTTTCGTTTTTATTTTCGCTGTTTTCGTATTCCACAATAAACAATTTTACTGATTAAAAAATTTAGTGATCCAACACACAAATATAAATATGTTTCTGAAACGACCAAATTTATCAAGGTCTCAATTGGGCTTGCTTTTCGATTAGAAATAAACAAGATGTTATTTATTCAAAACTGTCTTCTTTTTCATGCTGCCGATAATACAATTCTGTATAATACCCATTATTCTTTAGCAACTGTTCATGTGTTCCTTCTTCAACAATCTCTCCTTCTTCTATTACAATTATTTTATCAAATTGAAATAAAGAAAAAATACGATGTGTAATGATTATTGCAGTTTTGTTTCGCAGAAATGAATAAAGATTATCAATAATTGTCTTTTCTGTTTTTATATCCACTGCACTTAAACAGTCGTCAAAAATTATTAGCTGCGGATCTTTTATTAATGCTCGTGCAATCGATAAGCGCTGTTTTTGACCACCACTCAGCATGACACCTCTTTCGCCAATAATCGTTTCATATTTCAATGGAAAATCATTTACATCATCGTGAAAACTTGCTTGCTTTGCAGCATTTTCAATTGCTTCATTGGTTGATTTTGAAACGCCAAAAGAAATATTGTTTGCAATCGTATCGCTAAATAAAAAAACATCTTGCGGAACATAACTTATTTGCTCTCGTAAATTTTTCAAATCTAAATTTCTAATATCAATTCCATTCATTTCAATGCTTCCAGTTGAAATATCGTACATTCTTAAAAGCAATTGCGCAATTGTGGATTTACCACTTCCTGTTCGTCCAACGATGGCAACTTTATCTCCATTGTTAATCGTTAAATTGAAATTTTTTATTGCTTGAATTCCTGTTTGCGGATATACAAAATCTACATTTCGAAATTGAATTTTTCCATTCAATAAAACACTTACAGCATTTTCAGCATTTTTTATTTTGGGTGAAATTTGTAAAAATTCATCTACCCTTCTTTGAGATGCTGCTGCTCGTTGAATGATGCTCGCCGTCCATCCAATGGCAATTACAGGGAAAGTGAGCATGTTGATATAAATAACAAACTCAACAATTGTTTCCAATCCAATTCTTCCAGGATTATTAATATAATAAAGTCCGCCAATCATTATTGTTAACAGCGTACTTATTCCAATCAAAAATGCAATAGAAGGAAAATAAATGGCTTCCAGTTTTGAAAGACTGATTGATTGTTTTTTATATTCTTCACTTTTTTTAGTAAAGAGGTTCAGCATTGTTTTTTCCTGTACAAAAGATTTAATAACACGAATGCCTGAATAAGTTTCTTGCGCATTGGAAGTTAATGAGGCTAATAATTGTTGAATGCGTTCACTCTTACGATTGATAATTGTATTGACAAAATAAATTGTTATTGCCAAAATAGGAAGTGGCGCCAACACATAAGCTGTAAGTTCAACATCTCTTTTCAACATAAAAAAAACACTTAAAGAAATAAGTGTAATTAAATTGATTAAATACATAACAGCCGGACCTGTAAACATTCTCACTTTGCCGATGTCTTCTGACATTCTACTCATCAAATCGCCTGTAAAATTGGCTTTAAAAAAAGAAGAATCCATTTGCTGATAATGATTGAAGACTTCATTTTTTTGATCGTATTCAATATGGCGACTCATAACAATGATTGTTTGTCGCATCAAAAACATAAAAAATCCTCGCAACAAAGCCAATAAGATAATTGTAACTCCACATAAAATGACTACAGAAAATATTTCTGAATTATCTGAGAATTTTGACTCAATAAAATTGATAATTTTTTGAATTAGCCATGCGTAATTGGGTTTTCGGATTGCTTGCTGATATCCTTCTATCTTTTTTTGAACAAAATCAATAACAAATCCAGTTAATTGAGGAGCTAAAACGGCAAAATAGTTTGAAATAATAATGAAAATTGCGCCAATTCCTAATCGAATGCGGTACTTCCAAAAATATTTATTAAGAGCTTGTAAACTTTTCATTAATTACAAATGTAGAATGAAACAAGTAGAGTTGATTTATCAAACTAAATCTCAAGAAACAAAAAATAATTTTTGAACAATAAAATAAAATATGATTTAAAATCATGAATATTTTTGGAAGCAAAGCGTTGTAAACTTACTTTTGCGCCGGAGAGTTGGCAGAGTGGTCGATTGCGGCAGTCTTGAAAACTGTTGACTGTAACAGGTCCTGGGGTTCGAATCCCTAACTCTCCGCCAAGTAATTATTCAAAAGTGTGTAATTCGACAATTAGCACACTTTTTTTGTGACAAAAATTTTAAAATTTCACAGATTTTACTTTTTTTTCGGGACGTAGCGCAGCCCGGTAGCGCACTTGGATGGGGTGCAAGGGGTCGCTAGTTCGAATCTAGTCGTCCCGACTTTGATAAAAAAAATAATAATTCAAACAAATCTGAAAGGGTCAGTTTCGGTTTTATTTTTTAGGAATGAGCCAAATAAAATTAATATTTGGCTCATTTTGTTTGTATATTTGAGCCAATTAATTAACTTATTCGGCTCATTATGTATAATTGGCAACATAAAAATTGGCCTGTTTTTAAATTTGAAACTAAATCATTGAATAATGATTTGATGAAATTTATGCTAAAAGCAGGAGAACTCAAAGGCATCATTTCCGCACTCCCACAAGATGTCAGTTCAGAAACAGTAATACAAATAATAGTTTCGGAAGCAATCAAAACATCTGAAATTGAAGGCGAGATAATAAACAGAATGGAGGTAATGTCTTCAATTAGAAAAAATCTTGGTTTACATACTACTCATGAACCGAAGGACAAAAATGCAATTGGATTAAGTCAAATGCTTATTGATGTAAGAACCTCTTACAAAGAAAAACTTACGGAAAGTAAAATTCTAGAATGGCATAAATTACTAATGGGAAATAACAAACGAATAAACGCAGGTAAATGGAGAACACATAAAGAACCAATGCAAGTAATATCAGGATCTGCATCAAATCCTACTATTCATTTTGAAGCACCACCATCTAAAAATGTACCCAATGAAATGAAACGCTTTATTGATTGGTATAATAAAAATGAAATTTCTTCTCCAATTATCAAAGCTGCAGTTGCTCATCTTTATTTTGAATCCATCCATCCCTTTGAAGATGGTAATGGAAGAATTGGAAGAGCCATTGCTGAGAAAACAATTTCGCAAGGACTTGATAATCCCGTAATGTTTAGTATCTCAAAAACGATTGAAGAAAGAAAAAAAGAATATTACAATGCATTGCAGCAAGCGCAACAAAGATTAGAAATAACAGAATGGATAGAATGGTTTGCAGATGTTATAATTAATGCTCAAGAAAACGCTGAAAAAATGGTTCAGTTTACAGTCAAAAAAGTTAGATTCTTTAGTGAAAATGATAAAAATTTCAATGAACGCCAAAGAAAAGTTATTAATAGAATGTTTGAAGAAGGAGTTGATGGATTTAAAGGTGGTATGAATGTAAAAAAATATTTAAGTATTTCAGATACTTCAAAAGCAACTGCAACAAGAGATTTACAACAACTTGTGGAAATGAAAGTGTTTTATGTTTTTGGTGGAGGTAAATCTACTCGTTACGAAATAATTATTTAATAATTCAAACAAGTCAGTTTTTAATTCTTTTGTATTGAATATAACAAATTCAACCTCTTAGGTAAATAGAATATATTTTTAAATCAGATTTCCATTTTTATAACGGCTAATAAATCCTCAATAATTAAGTTAGAACTGGCAGTAACATTCCCGACTTTGATAGCCAAAAAGGCAATCTTTAAAAAGGTTGTCTTTTTTTATTTTTAATTATTGACGACTAACTATTTATTTCCGCTACATTTCATCATTCATTATCTTTGCGCCCGTTTAAAAAACAAAAAATAAAGACTAAATTTTTATAAAAATGGGACTGAAAGCCGGAATTGTAGGATTGCCGAATGTGGGAAAATCAACCTTATTTAATGCAGTGAGTAATAGCGCGAAGGCTCAAGCGAGTAATTATCGTTTTTGCACCATCGAACCTAATGTGGGATTGGTAGATGTGCCGGACAAACGCATTCACAAATTAGCCGAATTGGTAAAGCCAGATCGGATTGTTCCCACTCAAATAGAAATTGTAGATATTGCTGGATTGGTTCGTGGCGCAAGCAAAGGAGAAGGTTTGGGTAATAAATTTTTGGCAAATATTCGCGAAGTGGACGCAATTATACATGTCATTCGCTGTTTCGAAGATGAAAATGTTTTACGCGATGAAGGAAAAATTAATCCAATTTCCGATAAAGAAATTATTGACACGGAGCTTCAACTAAAAGATTTAGAAAGTGTAGAAAAGAAAATTTCGAGAACAGAAAAGCAAATCCGTATTGATCCAAAATTTAAAATTGAATTAGAAACATTATTAATTTGTCAAACACAATTACAAAACGGAAAAAATATTCGCGAGCTGAATTTGTCAAAACATGAAAAAATTGCCATTGACGATTTGTTTCTTTTAACCGACAAGCCCGTACTTTATGTTGCCAATGTGGATGAACCTTCCATGCATAGCGGAAATCAATTTTCACAAACATTGCAAGAAGCAGTAAAAAATGAAAATGCGGAAGTGATTATAATGAATAATACAATTGAAGCACAGATTGCCGAAATGGATAACCCAGATGACAAACAATTATTCATGGAAGAATATCAAATGAAAGAACCTGCATTAGATCGTTTGATTCATTCAACTTATAAACTATTAAATCTTTACACATATTTTACTGCAGGGGTGCAAGAAGTTCGCGCATGGACAATTCATATTGGATGGAAAGCGCCGCAAGCCGCAAGTGTTATTCATACCGATTTTGAAAAAGGTTTTATAAAAGCGGAAGTAATTGGTTACAATGATTACTTACAATATGGATCTGAAGCAGCTTGTAGAGAAGTTGGAAAATTACGAATTGAAGGAAAAGAATATTTAGTGAAAGATGGAGATATTATGCATTTCCGATTTAATGTTTAATTAAAACAACATTTTGATGGAAGCGCGGCCAATATGAATCGTTCTGGCTTCGCCTGGTTTCCTTCCTTCGTACTGAAAACTTAATTCCATATTTGTAAAAATTCGTTTTGTAAAATCAAGTCCCCATAAATAATTATTTCCAGGGAGCAATCCATTCAACATAATATAACTAACAGTAGAATTTGTAGCAAAAGGATATTGAATTTTGTGCAACGCTAATTTTCCGGTTACAGAAGAATTTTGTAGCACATTGTATTTAGATTCCAATTGAAGTGAATTAGCAACAGCATTTTCGCCACCATAAATTAAACTGTTTTTTGTTTTCTCGTATTTGTAACTTGTTGCTATTCTAAATTGTGTGCCATTGATAAAAACGATTTTTGGTTCCAAATTATAAATTGTTAATTCATAATTACGATTGCTAAATTTAGGCGAATAAAGCCCGCTGAATCCGCTTTTTGCTGCCATGTCCAGCATAATAAATTTATCAATATTCCAACGTATTTTTAAACCCAAATCTTGAATTTGTTTACTTTCATAGCCATAAGTCAACAAATATTTTCCGCTATTTTTTAAAAAACTTAAATCAAACCCCCATCGATTACTAAATCGATTAAACGAAAGCGTTTGTACCGAAATCGTGTTCAGTGTAATCAAAGCAGTATCCGAAAGTTGATTTTTAAATGGGTTGAATTCAACATTTCCAAAAGCAATTGATTTTTTATTTACTTGTAATGAACTTGATAAAACTGTTTTGGAAAGTAATTTTTTAAACGAATTTATTTCAACATTATTTAAAATTGATTTTGGATTCAATCGAAAACTATAATTGAAAGTGGTAAAATTTGCTTTTATAAATTCGTTACTCGGCGTATAAATTTTTATATATTTTGCTTGATCGAGAAACAAGGCTTCTTCAAATTCATTCAGTTGTTGCACACCGTCATTGTTATAATCGCGCCAAGCAAATTGACCTGTACCAGCTGGTACTTCTAAAAAAATAAAATCTCTTTTTTGTTCTTGACCGGTTCCTAATTCATATAATAAATTACCTGTCAACAATCCCTTCCATTCATTTATTATATATTCCATTCTTCCTAAAATAGTTTCATCAGATTTTTGTTTCGATATGGAATTAACAACGAGTAGTTTTCGAAATGTGCTATTAAAATAAAATTGGTGTTTTGGATTTGCACTAATTTCTGATTGAATATTTAAGTTGGAGCTTTTATCGCCAACAATAAATTTTGTTCCAACCGGATATTTATCCACTCTTGAAAAATAAGTTACAGCAAATTTATTTTTATTTTTTTCAGTCGATTTCAAATAAACAGAATAAGTACTAAATGAAAAACTTTGTTTGGAAAGACTGTCCGAAATTTTATTATTGGTTTGTTGTTTTTCATTGGTGTATCGCAAACCAATCCAATATCCATTTAACTTTCGAAGCTCTCTACTAATATCAATAATTGGTCGATGATACAGGCCTTTATTTTCTAAATAATTAAACGAACTTAAAAAATATTGGTTGTTGAATTTCCAATTTTTATATTTTGAAACATGAAACAGTTTTTGCTGAAATCCTCTGTACTGGTCGCTTCTATTGTAATTTGAAAATTGATAACTTATCGAATTATTTTGTTCGTCGTATAATTTTACCGAAGTTTGAAAAATATGTTCTGAAACAACAGCTTGCTGATTTTGAATTCCCCAATCTCTTAAAAATTCAACTTGGCGCAATCTTTCTAATGGCTTGAATTTATCTTGTACGTATTCATAATCAAATGTTGTTTTTAAAACCATTTTTCGCAAACTGCGATTTGAGTAGTTTGAATTATTGTAAAAAGAAAATTTTGCTGCTTTCCCAAAATCATCGCCACTTTCAAACTTTGAAAAACGATTTACATCCGTATTACTAATTGCTATTTCGGTTCTCAATTCGCTATTTGCATTAATTTTATACGAAGATGCAAGTGTAATTAATTGTTGTTTTTTGGGTGTAATTAATAAAAGGATGGGCTCAAACCTACCTTGTTTTACACCACCTATTTTTGGTAAAAATTTATACACTCTTCCATTTGCTCCAATAAAATTGGTTACATAATTTCCATTCCCCTCTCCCATATCAGTAAACGATAATCTATATTTTGCTGTTGCCGGATTTTGCGAATATTGATAAAACGAATCAATTGTAGAACCTGTATTAAAATAATTTTTTTCATACAAAATTTTATCAACATCAAAACTTGTATCTACAATTGCCGACGGATAAAATGCTTTTTGAATACTGTCGCCCAACCGGTTGAGAAATGATTTCTGTTCTTCATTTAAAACTTGATTCAATTGAGAATGTTTGACATCGCTGTTATCAAATGCTGCAAAACTTAAACTCAATTTTTTATTCAACTGAAACGCTTGTGCTACATAAATATTTGTATTAAGATAATTTCTATCGGCATATTCAAACTCAACCTGAATACGACTATCCTTAGTAATTGTTTGTTGGGTTGTAAAAATTATTTCCGCAGTATTGTAATTAATTACATAATCTTGATCATCCCCTCTTTGCATTAATTCGCCATTTATAAAAACGCGTTCCGTTCCTGCAAGTAAAATAAAATACAATTCATTATTATCATTTTTTAACCGATACGGGCCTTGGTTTCCTTCCAATCCTTGAAAAACATTTCGTGTAAATTTTCCTTTTGCAATTGATGCACTGACCAGCGTTTTAGAAAATGAATTATTACTTTCAAAACTTGCACCTTGCATTCTTTTATAAAAATTTAGAAAATAATGTTGCTTTTCTCGAATATCAATATCGCCAAGACTAAGTTTCCAATTTCTTTTTTTAAACTGAAGATAAATTTGATCGAATTCATTTAATTGCTGCGTCGTTCCATCTGGTTGAATGGGGATATTATTATCAGTAATTGCAGCATTTATTTCAATACTATCACCCAACACTCCATTTATTGAAAGATTAAAATTCGAATTCAAAACAACATCTTGATTATTTCCTGTGGTAATGCTTCTTCCAAAACTTCCGTTGTATTGCACATCTCCAAAATCAAATAACTGCTCTGCTTTTCGCCCCTCCCTTTTATTAAATTCAAATGGTTTAACATAAAAACGGTTCATAACGTTTTCATATTTCAAATGCTGTGTAACTGATTTAATTTTATAAGGGAAAACTCTGTAAACTACATCCACACTATCTATAATGGCGCGATTTTTAAAAATGAGAAGTGAATTAAAATAGTCTAACTGATAAACCGAATCGTTAATTCCAAGAATGGAAAAAGTTCTTGGAACAATACTAAAACTATCAACTACAGTTGTGTCGGCAACAATTTTAATTCTTTTTGCACGAAGGTTTGATTGTGTTGCAATTTGAGAATTGCCTTCTGAAATAAAAATAAATACAGCTGCAAAAAATAATATCAGGCCTTTATTTTTCAAGATCCGATTTTTAAAATTCTTATTTCAGAAATATAAAATGGCCTCGTAAGCAATTATTTTGTTATTCCTTCCAAAGCAAAAAGAAATGAATATTGCAATGCAATATCTTTCAAATAGTCAAACCTTCCGGAAGCGCCACCATGGCCGGCATCCATATTTGTGTTTAAGAAAAGTTTATTCTTATCTGTTTTCAATTCGCGCAATTTTGCGACCCATTTTGCAGGTTCAAAATATTGTACTTGGCTATCGTGCAATCCAGTAGTGACAAGCATATTCGGATAATTTTTTGTTCCCACATTATCAATTGGAGAATATGATTTCATATAAAAATATTCTTCCTTGATAGAAGGGTTTCCCCATTCCAAATATTCACCTGTTGTTAATGGAATGCTTGCATCACTCATGGTTGTTATTACGTCTACAAATGGAACAGCTGCGATTATTCCATTCCATAAATCTGGTGCCATGTTTGAAATTGCTCCCATCAATAACCCACCGGCACTTCCTCCCATTGCATAAAGATGCTTGGAAGACGTATATTCTTCTTTCACCAAAAACTCGCCACAATTAATAAAATCGGTGAATGTGTTTTTTTTGTTCAACATTTTACCTTCATCATACCACTGCCGTCCCATTTCTTGCCCACCGCGAATGTGCGCCAACGCATAAATAAAACCACGATTCAATAAACTTAACCGATTGGAGCTAAATGTAGCAAATGAATTTGAGCCATAAGAACCATAAGCATAAAGCAGTAATGGATTTTCACCATTCTTCAACATCCCTTTTTTATAAATAATTGAAACAGGAATTTGAGAACCATCTGTTGCTTTTACAAAAATTCGTTCGCTAACAAATTCATCTTTATTATAGCCCCCAACAACTTCTGTTTGTTTTTTCAATTCTCTTTCTTTTGTATCCATATTGTAATCGAAAACAGAATTGGGTGTAACGAATGAAGTATAATTGAAACGCAAAACATTTGTGTTAAAATCAGGATTAGCGCCAACTGAGGCTAAATATGCCGGCTCGGAAAATTCTAAATAATAATCTGATTTTGATTTCGGATTAATAATTCGAATTTGTGTCAACCCTGCTTTTAATTCTGAAACCACCAAATGTTTATTAAAAACTGAAACACTCGACAAATAAACATCGGGACGATGTGCAATGACTTCTTTCCAATTCTCGACATTCGTTTTCCCCAACGCACATTCCATCAATCTAAAATTCGGTGCTTGTAAATTAGTTCTAATGAAAAAATTATTTTCGAAATGATCAACATCATAAAGCAATCCCATCGATCTTGAATTAAAAACTGAAAATTCACCATTTGGTTTTTCAGCATCTAAATACAAGACTTCACTTTGCTGTTCACCTAATTCAGAATAAATAAAAACATATTTTTTCGATTTGCTTCTTGAAACGCCCATGTAATGTCGGTAGTCTTTTTCTTCATAAACCTTTGTATCCTTTGCAGGGTCTGTACCTACCTGATGTCTCCAAACTTGATTTCCTAATAATGTTGTTAAATCTTTTTTGATGTAAAAAACGGTTTTATTATCTGCTGCCCAAGCATAAGATCCTCCTTCGGTATTGAGAATTGTTTCAGGAAAATAAATTCCTGTTTTTAAATTTTTAAACTTTAGTTTATACAATCTTCTGCTAACATCATCTTCGCCAATTGCTAAAAATTCATTGTTGTCACTAACTTTTAAACCAGCTGCGCTGTAATAATTTTTTCCTTCGGCAGCAATATTTGCATTATGAATTATTTCTTCGTGTGCGTCTAAATTTTCTTTTTTTCTACAATACACTGCATATTGTTTCCCTTCTTCGAAACGAGCATAATACCAATAGCCATTGTCTTTGTATGGCACTGACTCATCTTTTTCCTTTATGCGTCCTTTCATTTCGGAAAACAATGTTTCGCGAAGTCCTTTTAATCCAGACATCATCGTATCTAAATAAGCATTTTCTGCTTTTAAATAATTTACAACATTCGTGCTATCGGGACCTTTTTTAAAAAAGTCGTTCATCCAATAATAATTATCTATACGAACATCTCCATGTACAATAAGTTCTTTCGCTTTTTTTTCTGCGATTGGAGGCGTTATTCCATCTGGCCATTGATACGTTACATTTTTCAAAGTAGTAGAATTGTTACATGATAAAATAAACAAACCGAAAAAAAGAAAAATAATTTTGATTTTCATAAACTTAATTTATGCCTGAATATACAAACAGCTTCATTAATAATGAAGCACAATATTATTTAGTAAAGTAAAAATCTTATTTCTCTGAAGTTAGTCCGGCCATCAAATATTCTTTATTTAACCTTGCAATATTTTCAATTGAAATTCCCTTTGGACAAATTGCTTCGCAAGCACCCGTGTTGGTGCAAGAACCAAATCCTTCTTTATCCATTTGCGCTACCATATTTAGCGCTCTTATTTTTCTTTCGGGAGAACCTTGTGGCAGCAAAGCTAAATGTGTAACTTTTGCAGACACAAATAACATTGCCGAACTATTTTTGCAGGCGGCAACACAAGCACCGCAACCAATACAAGCTGCAGCTGCAAAAGAAGCATCTGCTTTACTTTTTTCAATCGGCAACGAATTTGCATCAACTGCATTTCCTGTATTTACAGAAATAAAACCACCAGCTTGAATAATTCTATCGAACGAAGAACGATCGACTACTAAATCTTTTAACACTGTAAACGCATTAGCTCGCCAAGGTTCTATCACAATTGTTTCACCATCATTAAATGCACGCATGTGTAATTGGCAAGTAGTAGTTTCATTCATTGGCCCATGTGGCCGACCATTAATATACATTGAGCAAGCTCCACAAATTCCTTCTCTACAATCGTGATCGAATGCAATAGGTTCGCTCCCTTCACTTATTAATTTTTCATTCAGCACATCTATCATTTCCAAAAAAGACATCTCAGTAGAAACATCATTAACTGTGTAAGTTTTAAAACTTCCGCTTGTTTGGCTATTGGATTGCCGCCAAATTTTTAATTTTAGATTGATGCTTTTGTGCTCCATTGAAGCAATTATTTTTTTTTGAATAAAATTATTTATACGATCGTTGAGATGGTTTTACTACTTCGTAATTCAGATCTTCCTTTTGCATTTCCCAATGATGATTGCCCTTGTATTCCCAATTGGCGACATACATAAATTTATCATCATGACGCAATGCTTCGCCATCATCCGTTTGCGATTCTTCTCTAAAATGTCCACCACAACTTTCTGCACGATTGAGTGCATCAATACACATCAATTCTCCCAACTCAATAAAATCGGCAACACGACCGGCTTTATCCAATTCCGGATTCATTTCATTTATTGATCCCAGAATTCGAACTTGTTGCCAAAATTCTTTTTTCAATTGTTGAATTTCAATAATGGCTTCTTTTAACCCTGTGGCATTACGCGCCATACCACATTTGTCCCACATTATTTTTCCCAATCTTTTATGAAAACTTTCTACTGATTGTGTTCCTTTTATTTCCATTAATTTTTGAATGCGTTCAGCAACTTTTTTTTCTGCTTCTTCAAAAGCCGGATGATTGACAGAAATATTTGTTGTTCCAATTTCATCTGCCAAATAATTACCAACTGTATATGGAATTACAAAATATCCGTCAGCCAAGCCTTGCATCAATGCCGAAGCCCCCAAACGATTTGCACCGTGATCGGAAAAATTTGCTTCGCCCAAACAATAAAGCCCTTTTACGTTTGTCATTAGTTCGTAGTCAACCCAAAGCCCTCCCATTGTATAATGTACAGCAGGATAAATTCGCATCGGTAATTCGTATGGATTTTCTCCAGTTATCTTTTCGTACATATCAAAAAGATTACCGTATTTTTCTTTAACTACTTCTTTACCTAATTTAATGATTGTTTCGTCGGTGCTATTTTCCAAAGCCAATTTTCCGGCTTCTATTTTCCCGTATCTTTTTATTGCAGCTGCAAAATCTAAATACACGGCTTGTTTGGAGGTTCCCACTCCGAAACCTGCGTCACATCTTTCTTTTGCTGCTCTTGATGCAACATCTCTCGGAACTAAATTTCCAAAAGCGGGATATCTTCTTTCTAAATAATAATCTCTTTCATTTTCCGGAATATCTACTGATTTTCTTTCATCCGCTTTTTGTTTTGGTACCCAAATTCGTCCATCGTTTCTCAATGATTCACTCATCAATGTAAGTTTGCTTTGATGATCTCCACTTACCGGAATACAAGTCGGGTGAATTTGTGTAAAACAAGGATTGCCGAAATAAGCTCCTTTTTTATGCGCTTTCCATGCTGCTGTAACATTGCTTCCCATTGCATTGGTGCTTAAATAAAAAACATTCCCATAACCGCCCGTACAAAGCAATACCGC
Organism: Bacteroidota bacterium; assembly: GCA_005798905.1. Lineage (GTDB taxonomy): Bacteria > Bacteroidota > Bacteroidia > Chitinophagales > Chitinophagaceae > VBAS01. Next base: position 17,302 of record SYIK01000007.1, read on the forward strand.
ATGACCACTATGTTTTTCTAATTTTCCGGTTATTAAATCTCGTGCAATAATTCCTTTTGCTTTTTCATCAATTATTACCAAGTCGTGCATTTCGTGACGTGTAAACATTTTTACATTACCCAAAGAAATTTGTCTTTCCAATGCTTGATAAGCTCCTATCAAAAGTTGTTGTCCTGTTTGACCGGCAGCATAAAATGTTCGCTGTACTTGCGTACCTCCAAAACTTCTATTGCTTAATAATCCGCCGTATTCTCTTGCAAAAGGGACGCCTTGTGCCACACATTGATCGATAATATTTGCACTTACTTCTGCCAGCCGATGCACGTTTGCTTCTCTTGCACGGTAATCGCCTCCTTTTATTGTATCGTAAAACAATCGATAAATACTGTCGCCATCGTTTTGGTAATTTTTTGCAGCATTAATTCCTCCTTGTGCTGCAATAGAATGTGCACGACGTGGAGAATCTTGAAAACAAAAAGCTTTTACTTGATATCCTAATTCTCCCAAAGACGCTGCTGCAGAAGCTCCGGCTAATCCCGTTCCTACAACAATGATCTCTAACTTTCTTTTGTTTGCAGGGTTTACCAACTTGCAATGCCCTTTATAGTCTGTCCACTTTTCGCTTAGCTTCCCTGTCGGAATTTTTGCATCAACCATATTAGCAGATTATAACTTTTAATTTATTTTAACCAATCCATCCCATTTTAAAACTGATTGGCATCATCGCAAAAACCAAAGGAACAATTACTGAATATCCAATACCAATCGATTTTAAAATTTTTATATAGCGTCCATTATGTACCCCTAACGAACGAAATGCACTTTCAAACCCATGTAACAAATGGTATGTAAGTGAAATACAAGCAAGCACATAAACAATTACAACCCACCATTCACTAAAAGTAATTTTCATTAATAAAAACATATCGTGTGACATTCTTCCGTTGCTTAAAATAATTGGTGTTTCTAACCCAACATGTGTAAATCGAGAAGGAATCCAGAAATGCCACCAATGTAATATTAAAAACAACAAAAGTATTGTTCCCAATAAACCCATCGATCTACTATACCATTTACTTCCTTTATTGCCTACTGGAACTTGATAACCAATTTTTCGCTTATTATGGTTTTCCATTTCTAACATAACTCCTTGAATGATATGAATAAAAAAACCAAGAAATAATACTATTTCCATTAATCGAATAAGCATGGTTTTACCCATATAATCCGCTGCACGATTAAACATATCTCCGTTATCGGTAGCATCATACAAATCGTTAAAAACGCATGCATTTATACCCAAGTGAACTACAAGAAATGAAATAAGGAACAATCCTGTAACACTCATCACAATTTTTCTACCAATTGAAGAGGATAAAAGTTGAGACCAATTCATGCTAATAAATAATTTTGAATAGAATTTTTACCGCGCAAAAGTACTACTCAAATATGAAATGAAAAGGAAAAAATTAAAACCAATTTGAAATGCTATTCCTCTATCCTTTTCATCCATTCTTTTTCAATTTTTTTGAAAAGATGAAATGGTTTATAAGCACGCCAATCTGTAATTTCAAAAAAATGAATGATACGATCGATATGCTCTATTTTAAAATCGTAGCAGGTTTGCTCTGGAAAATTTAATGCAACTATCCAACCATTATTTTCACCAACCTCTTCATAAAGCTCTTCGTAGTAGTCTATATTGTCGCTATGAAAATTCAAAACATTTTCGCCAATCAAAATAAATTTATAAATTCCATTACCCATCATTTTTTCTATTACTCCTCTTTTCAGAATCATAATATCATTTTCCATTGCATCGTTCCATTCTCCTATAAATTCAATAATTGCATACTTTTCATCATAATCCGCCATCAATATTTTAAGATATAAAGTGCTACTTCCAAAATCATCCCACTGAGGGTGAATAAAAAAATTGTAAACTGTTTGAGAAAATTCAAACTCGGAATATTGCTTTTTAAAAAATGGAGAATGTTCATCTTCTTCCGTCACATAAATATGGCGCCAATTGTAAAATGGTTCAAGATTATGCATAAATAATTACTTGAATACAAAAATAATAGCATGGAAAAATTGGTTGAAAGTTTAGAAACTTTCAACTGCCTTCTTTACACTGCCGTATTTCAACAATAAGTTTTTTGCAATTTCGTAATCCTCAATTTTCAATTTATCCATAATCAATTTTGTACCTCTGTCCACCAGCTTTTCATTTGTTAATTGCATGTTCACCATTTTATTCCCTTCAATTCTCCCCAGCTGAATCATTGCTGCCGTTGAAATCATATTTAATACCAATTTTTGTGAAGTACCACTTTTCATTCTTGTACTTCCTGTAACAAACTCCGGACCAACTACAACTTCAATTGGAAAATTGGAAACTTTAGAAAGTGGCGTTCCGATATTATTTGTAATACATCCGGTTAAAATCCCGTTGCTTTTACATTTTTTCAAAGCAGCAATAACATACGGCGTAGTTCCGCTTGCCGCAATTCCAATTACAAAATCTTTTTCTGTGATATTAAAATTTTCTAATGCTTCCCAACCCGTTTTTTCATCATCTTCGGCAAACTCAACTGCATTGGTAATTGCTCTTTCGCCGCCAGCTATTATTCCTACAACCAATCCACTTGGCACACCATAAGTTGGCGGACATTCGCTTGCATCAACAATTGCAACTCTTCCGCTTGTGCCGGCTCCGATATAAAACAATCGTCCGCCACTCAGCATTTTATCAACTAACGCCTCAATTAATTTTTCAATTTGAGGAATTGATTTTTCAACAGAATAAGGAACAGTTTTATCTTCTTGATTGATATTAAAGATAATTTCGGAAACAGTCATTTTTTCCAATTGTTGGTAATTGCTTTCCTGCTCTGTTACTTTTTCGAACGACATTTTTATTTTTTATTGATGATAAGTTACAAGTCCTTGCATTGGATTTTTTAATACACTTCCTAATTCAAACCCATAACTGTTGCAAAGTTCTTTCAGTACATCTTTAAACCCAAAAGCAACTGCCCCAACAAAATGAACTTTGGTTTTCCAAATTTCATTAATACGTAAAAGATGCTGAAAGAAAAATTCGTTAAGACCATCTTCAATTATATTTTCAATCATATAATGACCTCTATTTTCTGCAAGAAACATCGAATATGAAGCCATATAACGATTCGGAAGTGGTTTTTTGTAAATGTATTCTAGTATTTCATTTTTTGACGTTGCAAATTTTGTGTCAAACTTTGCCATCAACTCTTCTTCAAAAATATTGTATAGATAATGTTGTAAAACTTTCTTCCCTAAAAATGCGCCACTTCCTTCATCACCAAGTACATAACCCAACCCAGTACTAATTTTTGCAATTTTTTTCCCATTGTAAAAACATGAGCCAGAACCCGTTCCCAGAATACAAGCAACTCCTTTTTCATGCCCACACAAAGCCCTTGCAGCTGCTGTTAAATCATGATTGATTTTTATATTTATTTTTCCTAAAGCCGCTTGAAGAGAGGTTTTAACAAGTGTTGCGTTTTCAATATTTGCACAACCTGTTCCATAATAATGTATTTCATCGATTGTTGCATTTTTCAATTTTGGCAAAACTTTCTTTTTCAACAAATCAATAATTTGATCTTTATTTAAGAAATAAGGACTTATCCCTTGCGTAAAAAATGTTTTTTTCTTTCCTTTTTCCATTAAAAGGCACCATTCGGCTTTTGTGGCTCCGCTATCAACTATAAGTTTTACCATATATTTTATTTCATTAAAACGATATCTGCATTCAGCTTCCTTGCAATTCCGTTATTTTGCATTTCTTACACAAGCTAATTATTACAATGCAAAATAAAAAATTACAAATTTGGTTGCCACTGCTATTATCACTGACTTTAATATGCGGAATGTATATCGGTTACAAATTTCACGAAAAAACACCAAGAAGCGCTTCTTTTTTTAACATCGAACGAAATACTTCCTTGCAAGAAATATTGGATCTTATTAAATTAAAATATGTAGATGCAGTAAAACTTGATTCATTACAATTGAAAGCAATTTACGAAACCATGAATCAACTCGACCCTCATTCTGTTTATATACCTGCTTCGGAATTGATGGCTGTTACGGAAGATCTTGCTGGAAATTTTGAAGGAATTGGTGTAGAATTCAATTTTTTTGCCGACACGGTTCATGTATTATATGTTTTACCAAACGGCCCAAGCGATAAGGCAGGTTTGCAAATTGGCGATAAAATTATTGCAGTTGATAAAGATTCTATTATTGGATCAACCATTACATCCGATGATGTAAGAAAAAAAATTCGTGGAGAAAAAGGATCAACTGTTCAATTAGCAATTGTGCGTGACGGCACTGTCAAACTTTTTAATATATCAAGAGGAACAATTCCTTTACCGGCACTTGATGCAACTTATTTATTAAATAAAGAAACGGGATACATCCGCTTAAATCGATTTTCAGAATCTGCTTACGAAGAATTCATGAAAGCATTGGAAGAACTTCAAACTAAAAAAATTTCCAAACTTGTTTTGGATTTAAGAGGAAATGGTGGTGGCTTTATGAACGAAGCAGTAGATATTGCTGATGAATTTTTAAGTGACAACAAATTAATTGTTTATACAGAAGGCCTTCACAATAAGAAGCGCGAATACAGATGTCGTCGTCCGGGGTTATTCGAAGAAGGTCAACTTGTAGTTATTGTTGATGAATTTTCTGCAAGTGCAAGCGAAGTACTTGCTGGTGCTTTGCAAGATTGGGACAGAGCAACAATTATTGGAAGAAGGACTTTTGGAAAAGGTTTGGTTCAAGAACAATTTTCGCTAAATGATGAATCGGCTTTGCGTTTGACAGTTGCTCGATACTACACACCTTCTGGACGTAGCATTCAACGCCCCTATCAAAATGGGAAAAAAGAAGAATACCTCGATGAAATCTGGAATCGTTATAGCAATACAAAAACATTGAAAAGTGATAGCAGTAAATTTATTGGCGGAAAAATTTATAAAACATTAATTAAAAAAAGAATTGTTTATGGAGGTGGTGGAATAATGCCCGATATAAGTATTACAATGGATACAAGCTCACTTGAATCTCCAATTTCAGAATTATTCAATAGTGGTTCTTTTACTAAATTTGTTTACAATTATTTTATTCAACATCGACATGAACTCAAAAAATTCAAGACTCCTTTTGATTTCAATTTGCAATTCAACCCCAAAGCAGAAGTTTGGAATAATTTGGTTTTGCATGCGGCAAAAGATAGTATTTATTTGAAAAATATATCTACAAAAAATATTACTTTTTTGCAAAAAAGAATTAAAGCTCAACTTGCCCGTTACAAATGGAGAACGAAAGGATTTTATGAAGTAATGAATAGTACAGACTCAATAATTGTAAAAGCATTGGAAGAATTAAAAAAACAATAATATTTTTTTATGAATATTAAGAATAATATACTCGAAACAATTGGCAACACCCCGCTAATTAAGTTGAATAAAATAACAAAAGATTTACCTTGTATCGTTGCAGCAAAAGTTGATTATTTCAATCCAGGTAATTCTATCAAAGATCGTATGGCACTCAAAATGGTAGAAGTTGCCGAAAAAGAAGGGAAGCTAAAACCTGGAGGCACCATTATAGAATGCACAAGTGGAAATACAGGAATGGGACTTGCATTAGCTGCATGCGTAAAAGGTTATAAATGCATTTTTGTAACTACTGATAAACAATCAAAAGAAAAAGCAGATATTTTAAAAGCAGTTGGTGCAGAAGTGATTGTTTGTCCAACGAATGTTTTGCCGGAAGATCCAAGCAGTTATTACAGCGTAGCTAAAAAATTAGCATTGGAAGTTCCCAATTCTTATCACATGAATCAGTATGATAATTTGGCAAATCGATTAGCCCATTACGAAACAACCGGACCGGAAATCTGGGAACAAACAGATGGAAAAATTACACATCTAGTTTGCACCGCAGGAACCGGAGGAACAGTTACTGGTACTGCCATGTATTTAAAAGAAAAAAATCCAAACATACAAATTTGGGCAATTGATGTGTATGGATCTTTACTTACAAAATATTTCAGAACCGGTGATGTGGATATGAAAGAAGTTCATCCTTATTTCAGCGAAGGATTTGGTGAAGATTTTATTCCAGAAAATTATGAGATGAAATGGATTGATCATTTTGAACAAGTAACCGATAAAGATGGTGCAATAATGGCACGCAGACTAGCAAAAGAAGAAGGTATTTTTTGCGGTTATAGTGCTGGAAGTTGTATTCAAGGTTTGTTGCAATTGAAAACCAAATTAAAAAAAGAAGACCTTGTAGTTTGTATTTTTCACGATCATGGAAGCAGATATGTTGGAAAAATTTATAACGATCAATGGATGTTAGAACGTGGATTTTTGGATGTAAAAACATTTAAAGATATTGTAAACAGTAGGAGCTCAACCCAAAAACTAATTACCATTTCTCCATCACAAACTGTTGCAGAAGCAGTAGAATTAATGCAAAAATTTGATGTGGAAAATATTCCAGTAATGGAAAACAATGAATCAATTGGAGCAATCAGTGAGAGTGGATTATTTCAAAAAATATTTTCAAACCCAGACATCAAAAATGAAAAAGTAGGTTCCGTAATTGAAAACAAATACCCAATAGTTGATTTCAATACTTCTGTTGAAAAATTAAGTACATTAATTAATAAAGATAATGGTGCAGTATTGAGTAAAGATGAATTAGGAATTTTTTACATCGTTACTAAATACGATATTATAAAAGCAATTGGAAAATAATTTATTCAACAAGTAGTATTTTGCTAAAGTGACAACTGAAATATGCTATCAACCTATCTTCCTATATTTGCAAACTCAAAATTAACTCATGTCTAACCACAAAATTGTCGATCTACTTGGAGATAAAGCAGCGTATCTTTTGAACCACCAGTCAAAAACTATTGCAAAAGAACAACTGCATTTACCAGGAAATGATTTTACTGATCGTATTTGGATTAATAGCGACAGAAATTCTAACGTACTACGCAATCTTCAATTAATGTATAATACGGGTCGACTTGCTAAAACAGGATACCTTTCTATCCTTCCAGTTGACCAAGGAATTGAACACAGTGCGGGTGCTACTTTTGCAAAAAATTCACTTTATTTTGATCCAGAAAATATTCTTAAACTAGCCATTGAAGGCGGTTGCAATGCTGTGGCTACTACTTATGGTGGACTTGGATTTCTTTCAAGAAAATATGCACACAAAATTCCAATGATTGTGAAAATAAATCATAATGAATTTTTGACATATCCAAATAAGTTCGACCAAGTTATGTTTACTTCAATAAAACAATGTTGGAACTTAGGAGCAACTGCAATTGGGGCAACTATTTATTTTGGAAGTGAAGAATCAACAAGACAAATTCAAGAAGTTAGTAAAGCTTTTGAAATGGCACATGAATTAGGTTTACCAACTATTTTATGGTGTTATCTTCGAAATCCCGCCTTTAAAACAAAGGAAAAAGATTATCATGTATCTGCCGACCTTACTGGACAAGCAAACCACTTAGGAGTAACTATTGAAGCCGATATCATCAAACAAAAACTTCCTGAAAATAATGGTGGATATCTTGCTTTAAACACAAAAGAGTCTGCCTATGGAAAAAATGATTCTCGCATTTATTCTGAATTAACTTCCGAACACCCAATTGATCTTTGCCGTTACCAAGTAGCCAATTGTTATATGGGGCGTGCAGGATTGATTAATTCCGGTGGAGCATCCTCTGGTGCTACCGATCTTGCCGAAGCAGTAACAACGGCCGTAATTAATAAAAGAGCTGGTGGAATGGGGTTAATTTCTGGTAGAAAATCTTTTCAAAGACCTATGAGAGAAGGAGTAGAAATATTAAATGCAATTCAAGATGTTTATTTAGATAATGAAATTACAATCGCTTAATTTTATTTACAACGCTTATAACAGTTGAAATAGATAACTAGTAATTACACTCAGAAACTTCACCAACTTCTAATTCTTATATTTGTAATTATCCAAAATACATTGCATGTCAAAACAAGTAGAAGACTTTGATGCAAATCTTACTGGTGAAGAAGGACAAGAGAGTCCTAGGTCGGGCTGGTTTAAACGAATCAAAAAAGGAATACTTACAGGCACGCATGAAAAGAAAGAAGTTCCAGAAGGTTTGTGGAGTAAGTGCCCTGAATGTGGTTTTATTTGCTCATCTACTGAATTAAAAGAAAATCTTTTTGTTTGCACCAAGTGTAGTTATCATCATCGCATTGGGAGTGAAGAATACTACCAATTGCTTTTTGATGACAATCAGTTTACCTTACTATTTGAAAATATCCACAGTAAAGATTTTCTCCAATTCACCGATTTAAAATCTTATGAAAAAAGATTAGAAGATATTTGGGCAAAAACAGATTTAAAAGATTCGATGCGCGTAGCAGTTGGTTCAATCAATGAACAATCGGTTGTAATTGCTTGTATGGATTTTGAATTTATTGGAGGAAGTCTCGGAAGTGTAATGGGAGAAAAATTTTCAAGAGCTGTTGATTATTGTATTTTAAATAAGCTACCGTATTTGGTGATTTCCAAATCGGGTGGAGCAAGAATGATGGAAAGTGCTTTTTCATTAATGCAACTTGCAAAAACAAGTGGCAAACTTTCTCAATTGAGTGATGCAAAACTGCCCTATATCTCCTTATTGACTAATCCAACATTTGGTGGTATTTCAGCATCATTTGGAATGTTGGGCGACTTAAATATCGCCGAACCAGGTGCATTAATTGGGTTTGCGGGACCTCGCGTTATCAAAGAAACTATTAAAAAAGATTTACCCGAAGGTTTCCAACGCAGTGAATTTTTGTTGGAACATGGATTTCTAGATTTTATTGTTTCAAGAAAAGAACTCAAGAAAAAATTGACTTCTGTTTTAAGGCATTTTTCAAATTAACTTTGTTCCTATTTCATTTTTATTCTGAAACATTTTCAAGTAAAATGAAATCATAACTTTTGAACACAGATGGAACTTAAAAACCGACCAATTTATTTCGAATATTTTATTGATGTAAAATATATCGCAGGAATGATTTTGTCCGGAACTGAAGTAAAATCGCTACGTTCAGGAAAAGCAAGTTTTAATGATAGTTATTGTCAATTGCACCAAGGTGAATTGTGGTTAAAACATTTACATATTGCCGAATATTCTCACGGAACTGCAAATAATCACGAACCATTGCGCGATAGAAAATTGCTACTTCAAAAAAGAGAAATAAAAAAAATAGAAGCTCGATTGAAAGAAAAAGGATTTACTTTAATGCCGCTTCGCATTTTTTTTAATGAAAATAATTTAGCTAAAATTGAAATCGGACTTGCAAAAGGAAAAAAATTATACGATAAAAGAGAAACAATAAAAAAACGCGATGTGGAAAAAGAAATGAAACGGTTCTTAAAATAATTCGGGTTGATTTTTTTCCGAACTTGAATGTGACCATTCCATTTTTACTGCTTTTGTAAAATCCATCAATCGAACTCCAACAGCTTTCATACCTGACAATTCTGTCAATTTAGAAATTTTAATCTTACCTTTTCGCAACTGATCACCTCTTCCCTGTTGCACTGCCAGCAACGGTTCCGCTTCAGTAGTTACCGTTTCCAAATAATTCCCATTCCCTTCTTTAATAAATAAATATTTATTTCGCAAAGCAGTTGTTTCTACTTTAAATCGTTTTACTATAAATTGTTTTTTGTCAACGTCAACATAAACAACCGTTACAATTTTCGAAGCGTCAAATTTTTCGATAAAGATTAATTTATCGGCATCCAATTTCTGTGTCAATTCCTGATCAACAACTTCGTAATAACCATCTTTGTAAATAATAAATATTTTATCTTCTGCATTAAAATTTCCAAGAGGTTCCCCTTTATTATCTGTATTCAATCTGCCAAATTCTTTATCATACGAAATGCGTTTCCCAGCAATGGTGGAAACACCTGCTTCTTTCATCCTTACTGATTTTACGGGATACTTGGTAAGTGTATTTCCCATACTATTTCTTCCTTTTATTTCCAACGATGCAAAATCAAATTCCAATTCTTTTTTATGTGCTGCACAACTTGGACTTAAAGTGATTTTTACCAACTCCGCTTCTCCGTTTCCATTAACGCTTAAATAATTGACTTTACTTTTTTCATCACCTTTTGTAAGATCATATTCTTTATCTCGCGTTACACCAGTTACATTAAACCGTTTTACAAAACTCTTCCCCGTTTTCCCATCGGTGTAAATCATATTATAAGTGGTGCGCTCATCATTTTTTTGAAATAAAATGGCCTCCACAATATCTTTCCCGATATATGCTTTTTCAGACACTTTAACGACTTTCATTGTACCGCGTTTTGTAAATACTATGATGTCGTTCATGTCGGAACAGTCGAAAAGGAACTCGTCTTTTTTCAACCCAGTTCCTATAAATCCATCTTCGCGATTTATAAATAATTTTACGTTTGCAATTGCTACTTGCCGTGCTTCTATTACTTCAATTGATTTTATTGTTGCTTTTCGCTCTCTTCCTTTTCCAAATTTTTTCAGCAAGTTTTCAAAATAAGAAACTGAATAATCAATCAAATTATCCAAATCAAATTTCACTTGTTTGATTTCACTTTCAATTGCTTTTATCTGCGCATTCAATTCGTCAATGTCCAATTTATAAATTCTTCGAACCGGTTTTTCGGTAAGTTTAATTATATCCTCATTGGTTACTTCACTTTTTAATTGTTTTACAAAAGGAACAAAAGCTTCACTGATTGCTTCAATAACTTTATCCCAACTGTTGTGCTTTTTTTCTAGTTCTTTATAAATTTTTTCTTCGAAAAATATTTTTTCCAATGAAGTATAATGCCACTTTGCAAGTAATTCGTTCAACTTAATTTTTAATTCTAACTCTAATAAATTTTTTGTTTGATCGACTGAATTTTTCAACAAATCATTTACGGTTAGAAATTGCGGTTTTTGATTTACAATTACACAAGCATTTGGAGAAATGGAAATTTCACAATCTGTAAATTTATACAACGCGTCAATGGTTATGTCGGAAGAAACACCGGGTGCTAAATCAACTTGAATTTCTACGTCTGCAGCAGTATTGTCGGTTACTTTTTTAATTTTTATTTTTCCTTGATCGTTCGCTTTTACAATACTATCTATTATTTGTGTTGAAGTAACTCCGTAAGGAACGCTTTTAATGAGAATTGTTTTTTTATCGGATTCTTCAATATTAGCGCGCACTTTTACTTTTCCTCCGCGCTTTCCTTGGTTGTACTCAGCAATATCAATTTGTCCTCCTGTTTGAAAATCCGGATAAAGTTCAAATCGTTTTCCGCGCAAATGTTTTATTGCTGCTTCTATTAACTCACAAAAATTATGTGGTAAAATTTTTGTTGATAAACCAACTGCAATCCCTTCTACTCCTTGCGCTAATAATAAGGGAAATTTCATCGGAAGAGTTAATGGTTCGTTTTTACGACCATCATAACTCATTTGCCATTCTGTAGTTTTTGCATTAAATGCAACTTCCAATGCAAACTTGCTTAATCTTCCTTCTATGTATCGCGGAGCTGCAGCTGCATCGCCCGTTCTTACATCTCCCCAATTACCTTGGGTTTCAATCATCAATTCTTTTTGACCAAGATTTACTAAAGCATCGCCAATGCTCGCATCACCATGCGGATGGTATTGCATTGTTTGACCAATCACATTTGCAATTTTATTAAATCGTCCGTCGTCCATTTCTTTCATTGCATGAAGAATGCGACGTTGCACGGGTTTCAATCCATCTTCCACCGCTGGTACAGCTCTTTCAAGAATAACATAAGAAGCATAATCCAAAAACCAATTTTTAAATTGATTATGTACTCCCGTATTACTGTGTGATTCTATTTCGTTTTCTATTGTTGACATATTTTTATAACTAAACTTCTTCTATATATTATTAACTGAAATGTTTGTCTCACTTAATTTAATATCAAATTCTTTCCACCCTTTTGAAACATCTCCCAAAACTTCAATTCTATTTTGAACAATTAAATTTTTAATTCTTGCCATTAAAAAAACATCCCCCGTTTTTATATTCATCCGATGAAGTGTATTCATTAAAACTCGATTTGCTTTTTGCCAATCGTTATTAATATTTTTAAGAATTTCATCATCGAAGTATGTTTCTTCTTTCCCAACAATTTTTTTCCCCCCTTCCAAAATTCTTACCATTGCATTTTCATTGCACATACGCGTCCATTCATCGGCATCTACTTCAAATTCGCTCGGTGTAATTGGTCGTGCCAATTTTTTAGCTTTCAAAATTTCTTTGGGTAAAATTTCGCTCAATGTTTTTGGATAAAACAACTGTCCTTTTTCGTTGATGAAAGGAAGATTATTTAAAAAAACAATGATGATTCTTCCTTGAAATTTTTTCAATTGGCGCATCAACCAAAAATAGCTGACAACATCATGCTGATTTTGTCCCAACCAAAGCCAGGCTTCAGTTGTATCATCTTCTTCCAATTTTTGTACAATTTGTGCAGCAGTAATTCTATCATCCACATTTTCCAATATTTTATCGCCATAAGGAGAGTCGATTAATAATGTTCTCCACCATTCCTTTCGCGCTTGCCATCCTTCTTCTATTTCTAAATCATTCAAAGGTCCAACACCCCAATCATCTTTAATTTGAATCACTTCTCCGTTCAACGTTTCGTCCAATAGTTTTACTTTTTCTAAAAGTTCCACATCGGCAGCTTGAAAAACAATATGCAACATAATTAATTTTTAATTTTTACTAAATAATAAACGCAAGTTGTAAAAAAATTTCTCACCCAAGGAATTGCGCTAATCCAAACAAATTGTTTTTTCCCCTGCCATCCAAATTTATATTCATAAATTGGATTGATAAGAAAATGTAATTTACCGATAGTTGAAAAATTTTGTTTTTTACAAATTTTTTCAAATTTTTCAATACTAATTCCTGTTTCTTTTATTTCCAACAAAGCAGCAAAACCATCTTTTGTTTTTCGCAGCAACCATCCATAAATAAATGTCGGCAATAAATGTACCCAAGGTATATTTCTAACAAAAGATGTACACATTTGCTGATGCCCGCCAAAGGGCATTTGCCATGGCGGAAAACCAAAAAATATTACTCCATTTGGTTTTAAATAATTCTTCATCCAAGCAATTAATTTTTCCTGTTCGTGAATATGTTCGATGACATCTTTTAAAACGATTATGTCAAATAATCCGTTCAATTCATTTATTGAAACTTTGTAAATATCATTTACAATAAATTCAACATTTTTATTTTCAATCTCAGTTTTCAAAAATAATCTTGCATTGTCAATTCGTGCGGCATCCATTTCTACACCAACTCCCACACAACCTTTATTAAGGAATGCTTTTAAAACACCACCTTCTCCACATCCGATTTCCAGAATTCGCATCCCGGATTTTATGAGTACAGAATTTTCAATAAATGGAATAACATGTTTTTCCGTATTCAGAACCTGAATATCAAAATATTGCTTTTTATCAATATGAAATCCAAACACGATTTACTTTAATTTTTTGTTGCTAATTCAGTGACAAGATCAATTTCCACTTTCAAATTATTAATAATAAACTCCTGACGCTCCATCGTATTTTTCCCCATATAATATGCCAAAAGCTGTTGAATGTGATCGCCTTTTTCTAACTGCATCAATTTTTTTCGTATGCCGGCATTTATGAAAAAAGCAAATTCGTCCGGACTTATTTCTCCCAAACCTTTGAACCTTGTTATTTCCGGTTTGCCCGCAAGTTTTTTGATTGCATCATTTTTTTCAATTTCATTATAACAATAAATTGTTTCTTGTTTATTGCGAACACGGAATAATGGAGTTTCTAAAACATAAATTTTTTCGTGCTTTACTAAGTCCGGGAAAAATTGTAAAAAGAAAGTCATCAGCAACAAACGAATATGCATTCCGTCCACATCCGCATCTGTAGAAATAACAATATTATTATAACGAAGCCCTTCAATTCCGTCTTCGATATTCAATGCGTGTTGCAATAAATTAAATTCTTCATTTTCGTAAACCACTTTTTTTGTCAACCCAAAACAATTCAACGGCTTGCCACGTAAGCTAAACACGGCCTGCGTTTCCACGTTTCTAACTTTGGTAATAGAACCACTTGCACTATCTCCCTCAGTAATAAAAATCGTTGTTTCGTTTTGCTTGCTTATAAATTCATCTCTCCCTTTTGTGGGCGGTTCGTCATTCAAATGAAATCGACAATCGCGCAATTTTCGATTGTGCAAATTTGCTTTTTTTGCTCTTTCATTTGCTAATTTTCTTATGCCGGATAATTCTTTCCTTTCTTTTTCGCTTTGTTCAATTCTTTTTTTAATGGCGTCGGCAGTTGTGGGATTTTTATGAAGAAATATTTCCAACTCTTTTGCAAAAAAATCAGCAATAAATTGTTTCATTGAAGGGCCACCTTCCGCAACATTTAAAGAACCTAATTTTGTTTTTGTTTGGCTTTCGAAAACCGGCTCAATCACACGAACTGAAATTGCAGCCACAATTCCTGTTCTAATATCTGAAGTATCGTAATCTTTCTTAAAAAAATCGCGTATTGTTTTTACAAATGCTTCTCGAAATGCTTGTTGATGTGTTCCTCCTTGTGTAGTGTGTTGCCCATTTACAAAACTGTACAAGTCTTCGCCGTAATCGTTCGTATGGCTAATTGCAACTTCAATATCTTCTCCTTTCAAATGAATAATGGGATAGCGAATTTCATCTTCATTTGTTTTTCGTTGTAATAAATCCAACAGCCCATTTTTACTAACAAAACTTTTATTATTAAAAACAATTTTTAACCCCGCATTTAAAAAACAATAATTCCAAATTTGATTTTCCAAAAATTCAGAATGAAATTTGAAATTTTGAAAAATGGTTTCATCCGGAATAAAACTTATGCTTGTTCCATTCCCTTCTTCAGTTTTTATTTCTTTGTGTTCTTTCGTCAATTCTCCTCTTTCAAATTCAGCAACTTTTTCTTTACCTTCTCTAATTGCTTTTACTTTAAAATAATTGCTAAGCGCATTTACAGCTTTGGAACCAACTCCATTTAATCCAACAGATTTTTGAAAGACTTTACTGTCATATTTAGCACCGGTATTTATTTTACTTACAACTTCCACCACTTTCCCCAAAGGAATTCCACGGCCATAATCACGAATAGTCACCAATTTATTTTCAATAATAAGCTCTATAACTTTTCCAAACCCCATGGCATATTCATCAATACAATTATCTAAAACTTCTTTTACCATTACATAAATCCCATCATCGGGAGAAGATCCATCACCTAATTTTCCAATATACATTCCAGGACGAAGCCGAATGTGTTCTTTCCAATCAAGGCTGCGAATGCTATCTTCATTATATTCAAAAAGGTCAGATTTTTTTGCCATAGTTAGTTAAGAATTAACTCGTTGAATGCTTTTGTTTTTGAGTCAATAATCCGAACAAATATAACCATTCGAAATTTGAAATTTAGCTTAGGATTTAGTAACAATTGTGGGAAAATAAAAGAGAATCCACTTCAAATTAATTCATCAAAATGAGTTAAAGTCTTTGTAATTTTTTAAGCAATTATTTCTTCACATCGCCAACCAAGCTGCGTTTCAAGCAGTTATAAAAGTTTAAAATTGTTCATTTAATTCCTGAAAAATCAATTAGCTTTGGCTTTCTGACTCCCTGAATTCTACCCAATTACTTATTTCATTAAATTCTCTGGTTGCAGATTATTTTCAAAATTTATTTTATAATAAATAAATCTATCGGTTATGTACACTTACGAATTATTGGAAATAGGTTGCTTTTATTTGGTAAAAGAAAAAGAAGACTCTCCGATTGCAATGATAAAAGTTGCGCTTGAATCAGACACTTGTTTATTTATTCAGCACTTTGACATCTCAATGGAAACAGAATGGAAATTGAAAAAAGATTTTTTGTTCGATATTATAGAATGCTTAACCGACAAAACGGTAAAAGAGTGGGGATATTTTTATAAAAATATCGAAGCATACACACAAGAAGAAGATGACGACGACGAGTAAAATTATTCGAAATTATTTACTACCGGAATAGATTATATTTATTCCGGTTTTTTATTTCAATTATGTAAATATTAGCTTTTATGAAATTTCACAATTTACTTTTTCTAACTTTTTTCTTAATTGATGTTCAAGCAAAAGCGCAATTCACAAATTATTCCGAACCTAATATTAAAGTTTTAACTGTTGGAGCAAAAACAAGTCTACGAGGATTAAGCGTTGTAAACAATCATATCATTTGGGTAAGTGGCAGCAATGGAAAAATTGGCAAATCAATTGACGGTGGAAAAACTTGGAACTGGAAAATAGTAAAAGGATTTGAAAAAACAGATTTTCGAGACATTGAAGCATTTGATAGTTCTACAGCAATAATTATTGCAATTGCCGAGCCTGCTTATATTTTAAAAACAATTGATGGCGGAGAAACATGGAATATTGTTTATGAAAACAAAACAAAAGGAATGTTTTTAGATGCGATGGATTTTAGTGACAAAAAAAATGGAATTGTAATTGGCGATCCAATCGAAGGAAAATTTTTTATTGCTAAAACAAAAGATGGTGGCAATTCTTGGAGTAAATTACCAATTACTGAAAGACAAAATGCAGAAGAGGACGAAGCATGTTTTGCATCTAGCGGTACAAATATTATTTACTTAAAAAATGGGGATTTTGTTTTTGTAAGTGGTGGAAAAAATAGCAGATTTTTTAGAAATCAAAATCCTTCCTTTATTCCCATTTTAAAAGGCTTGGAAAGCACGGGAGCAAATTCTGTTACATATCAAAAAAACGGAAAAAATATTTTTATTGTTGGCGGAGATTTTTCAAATGCGAATTTGAAAGACAGTAATTTTTGTTTCAGTTTTGATTACGGAAAAAACTGGCAAATTGCACAAAATCCGCCTTCTGGTTACAGAAGTTGTGTAGAATTTATAAACAAAAATTCACTAATAACTTGCGGAATTAATGGAGTAGATCTTTCAAATGATGGTGGAATAATTTGGCAAAGAATAAGCGCTGAAGGTTTTCACGTTGTACAAAAAGCTAAATCTGGAAATGCAGTATTTCTTGCCGGCAATAATGGAAAAATAGGAATGCTTTCTTGGATTGAAAGATGAACTAATCTAATTGATTTAAAATTTCTTTTACATCAATTCTTTTTCGATAGTCGGATTCAAAATACCGATAGACAATTGCACCCTCTTTGCTAACAATATAAACAGCCGGTACCGGTAAATATATTTTTCCATCTTGCCCATTTATTTTTCCTAAATCAATTTTAGAATTTTTATAACGAGCAATCGTTTTTTCATCCACTTCAAATCTTACGTCGTACGCTTTTAATATTTTTGTGTTTTCGTCATTAAGTATCGAAAACTGAGCATTTGTTTTTTCAATTGTTTTTAAAATTCCTTCCATTTTTTCGGGAGTAATTGCAATAAGCTGTGCTCCTTTTTCCATTATTAATTGAAGCGAATCTTGTAACTTTTTTAAATGCTTATTGCAGTGAGGGCACCAGTTTCCACGATAAAAAACTAATACAACAGGTCCTTGTTTCAGCAAGTTTTGTAGTCGAATTTCATTTCCATTTTGATCAACAGAAATAAAATCAGGTGCTTTTGAATTTATAAATAACCCTTCCGGTTTTTCTTGTGCAATTAAATTTGAAACAAGAAAAATAGACAGAAGATTTAGTATAAAATTTTTCATTAATTCAGATTTCGAAAATCTACTGGCACCAATTTGCTGACACCAAATTCTTGCATGGTTACACCATAAATTACATCTACGGTACTCATCGTCATTTTATTGTGTGTTACAATAATAAATTGCGAATTCGTACTAAACTGACGAATCATTTCTGTAAATTTTCCAACATTGGCATCATCCAATGGCGCATCAACTTCGTCCAAAATACAGAACGGTGCAGGTTTTATTAAATAAATTGCAAACAACAATGCTGTTGCAGTTAGAGTTCTTTCACCACCACTAAGTTGCGCCAAAGAAGTTGGTCTTTTTCCTTTTGGTTTTGCAACTACGTCAATTCCTGTTTCAGAAAGATTTTCAGGATTATCTAAAATCAAATCACATTGGTCATCTTCAGTAAACAATGCTTTGAATACTTTTTTAAAATTTTCTCGAACGAGTTCAAATGTTTCTAAAAATTTTTGATTGGCGGTTACTTCCACTTCTTGGATTGTTTGCAGCAAACTATCTTTTGCAGTAAGTAAATCAGTTTTCTGTTCCAAATAAAACTCGTATCGTTTTTTCATTTCTTGAAAAGATTCGATGGCAGTTGGGTTTACTTCTCCCAAATTCTCCATTCGCTTTTTCATTCTATCTGCTTTTTCCAAAAGATCTTCCGTTGCAGTTTCGGATTTTCTTGGTTCATCCAAAATATCTTCCAAATTAATTCGAAACTCCAACATCAATCTTTCTTTTATTCCAGAGAGTTGAAGTTTTAGTTCATTTAATTTGTCTTTTATTTCGGCAAGTAAATGTTCAACTTGTTCTTTTTCTTTTATTCGGTGTCTTAATTGACTTTCTTTTTCACTCAACTGATTTCTAAAATTATGATAAGCTTGATCGCAATCATTAAGAACTTTTTCTTTTTCATCTTTTCCTTTCAACATAGAAATCAATTCCGATTCTATTTGCGCCAATTGCTCCATCGAGGTTGAAATTCCCAGCTTCGTTTCCGAAAGTTGTTGGTTATTACTTTCTAATTGGTTTTTTAAATCTGCAAGTTGATTCATCTTGAATTCTTGCTCTTGTTTCAATGCAACAATTTTACTTTGTTGTTTTGTAACTTGAAGATTAAAATCGTTGTATTGATTGTTTGCTTCGTTATATTGAAATTCTTCTTTTTTAAATGCCGACTCTTCTTCGCTCAATCGATTGGTTTGTTCTGTCAATTGATTACTCAACAATTCCAATTCGCTTCGAACGCTTTCAACAGAAATTTGTGTTTGTTGTAATTGCAAGTTCAACTCTCCCAAGCGTTGCGCTGCTTGATTTTCCACCGCTTTTAAATTCTCAATTTTATTTTGAAAAGAAAAAACTTGATTTACTAATTTCTGAATTTCAGTTTCAGTTTCTTTTACAGCCGACTCTCGCAATTTTTCATTAAATGCAATTACTTCATTGTGTCGCCCTTGAATTATTGTTTTTAAATTATCAACAACTTCATTCTGAACTTCAATTTCGTTTTGTAATTTTTCCAAATTTTTTACGCGTCCAATTTTCTTTCCTTCAAAAATTCCAACACTACCACCAGTTAACGTATATTTTCCTTTTACATATTTTCCGGTTTTTTCAATCACCACAACTCCGTTACTATTTTGTAAAGCAATTTCACTTTCGGCTATGTAAACATTTGCCAACAAATGTTCTGCCAAACTTTTATATTTTTCATCTACTTCAATAACTGTAATTGCATTGATAGCTCCTGGAAATTCCGATGAAATTTCGGTAGGATTTGCAGCTTCATTTAATTTATCCAACAAAAAGAAATTCGCTTTTCCTTTTTTATTATCGTCCAACAAATGAACTGCTTTTAACCCTTCTTGTAAATCATTAACAACATAATAATTCAAATAAGGTTCCAACACATTTTCCAATGCAGTTCTGAATTCTTCCTTTACATAAATAATATCCGACAACAAAGGCGCTGTGTGATTCCAATTACTGTTGTTGTGTAAATATTTTACACTTTCCGGATAACCTTCCATCGAATCAATTAAACTTTTAAGAAGGTCATACTCATTTTTTCTTGCATCCAATTTTCTATTTTCTTCTGCCAATTTTGTGCGCAAATTTTCCAATTCGGACTGTGTTTGCAAAATTTGTTCTTTGGTATTTTCTTGGTGTTTTTGCAGTTGCTCCAGATCCGTTCTTTTTGTTTTTAATTCTTGATCGTGCAATTGAAAATCAGCCAATAATTGTTTTTCAATTTCAGCTCTTTGTTGCTTTTCAACTTCAATTTGCTGAATCGTTTGTACAAAATTTTGAATGGAAGTATCGGCAATGGCAACTTTTTTCTCCGCATCAAACTGCTGGCGTTGAATTTGCTGATAGCTTATTCGAAAAACATCCAATGCTTTTCTTTTTTCATCCATTACATTTCGTTGCGCATCTACTTCCAATCTCAAACTTTGTAATTGCTTTTCGAATGCTAAACTATTTTTTTCTTCTTCCACAACTTGCGACTGTGTGAAAGCAATACTTTCTTCAATTCCCTGACTTTGTCCTTCTGCTTTTTGCAAATATTCCAACAAGTCGGTTTCTTTTTCTTTGAGATGTTTCAATCGTTGCGCAGCTAAACTTTTATCACTTTCTTTTGTTCTTAAAAGTTGCAACAGCGAATTAAATTCTTGTTGTAAAACTTGCAACTCTTTTTCTTTTTCAATCACAACCAAACGATCTTTTTCCAAAGTTGCGTCTGCAGTTGCAATGGTTGATTCGAAACTTATTCTTTTGTCTGTTTCTGTGCCGTGCTGCTGATTTAATTCTTTATATTTTATATTGAAACCTTCCAATAAAGATTTTGCTAATTCAATACTTACTTCACGATATTCCTTTTTTATTTCGTAATATTTTTCTGCTTTTTTGGATTGATTCTCCAGTGATTTTAGTTGGTTATTAATTTCATGAACTAAGTCTTCTATTCGCTCAAGATCTTGTGCGGTTGCATCTAACTTTAATTTGGCTTCTTTTTTTCTTGTTTTATAAATTGAAATTCCAGCAGCTTGTTCCAACATTCGGCGACGACTATTTTCTTTATCTTTTATTAAATCAGAAACCATTTCTAATTCAATAATTGCATAACTATCCGTGCTTACACCCGTATCCATAAAAAGATTTTGGATGTCTTTCAATCTGCAAAGCACATTATTTAACCGGTATTCACTCTCTCCACTTTTATAATATTTTCTTGTGATTGTAACGGTATTGAATTCGGTTGGCAATAAATTTTTAGAGTTTTCAAAAGTTAAACTTACTTCTGTCAATCCCGAAGCCGAACGAGATTTTGAACCATTGAAAACCAAGCCTTCCAAATTTTCACTTCGAAGATGACTTATTTTTTGCTCGCCAATTACCCAACGAATACTATCTACAATATTGGATTTGCCACAACCGTTTGGCCCGACAATCCCGGTTATGCTTTCGTCAAAATTGATAACGGTTTTATCTGCAAAACTCTTAAACCCTTTTATTTCCAAATTTTTTAGTCGCACTATTTTTCCTCTTTGTTGGCGGCGAATTTAAGGGATGAAACGCATAAAAAACATTTGTTAATCAGAGAGTTGTTCACAACAGTGCTAATCGCCAATTTGATTAATATTTATTTAATTATATTTTTTTAATCTGTTGTATTATAAATGTTAAATCTTACACTTTTATTGAACTGTAATTATATGCTTTTCAAAACATTAGGTTTTACTAACTATTTATTTTAAATTCGTAGACTTAAAAACGAAGACATTTCGTTTTTTCTATTCCCAACTATCCATTTTTTACTTTTTTATTGGGGATCGCAGAAATTAAATTCGTATGAAAAACATTAAGCTAATAGAAGTGCCGTCAGAAATTGGCGCAGGAACCCGAGGTGCAAGTCTTGGAGTTGAAGCAATTAAGATTGCTGCGATGGATTTTATGAGTAATTTTTTTATCCATTTCCCATCCGAAAAAATTCCACACGAAAATAAACTGCTCTACGAACCAATTGAATCACCATATGCCAAAAGAATAAAAGGCACTCAATTGATGTACGAAAAAGTGGGTAAAGCTGTAACCGATTCCATAAAAAATAATTTTTTCCCTGTAATAATTAGTGGCGATCACAGTACGGCGGGTGCTACGATTGCAGGTATTAAAGCCGCAAAGCCAAAATGCAAACTGGGAGTTATTTGGATTGATGCACATGCCGATCTTCACACACCTTATACAACCCCATCTGGTAATCTACATGGTATGCCGTTAGCGATTGCGCTTGGAGAAGATAATAAAGATTGTGCAGTACATAATCTCGATGAAGAAACAACAAAGTATTGGGACAAATTGAAATCAAGTTCAAAGAATTCACAAAAAATTTTACCTGAAGATGTTGTTTTTATTTCACTTCGTGATTTTGAAAAAGAAGAAAAATATTTAATTGATAAATACGATATGAAAGTAGTTTCGATTAAAGAAGTAAGAAGTAAAGGCCCAGAAAATGTGGTTCGTTCTGTAATAAGATACTTGGACGATTGTACAGATATTTATATAAGTTTTGACGTGGACAGTCTCGATTCATCACTTTCCAAAGGAACAGGAACACCTGTTAGCAATGGATTAAAAGAAAGAGAAGCGGAAGATTTAATTAGTAAATTTATGCAAAACAGAAAAGTCTGCTGTTTTGAAATAACTGAAGTGAACCCTACTTTGGATAAAGAAAATTTGATGGCAGAAATTGCATTTAATATTTTACAAAGAAGTGTAAATGTGTTGATGATGAATTAATCATTTTTTGGCTTGAGTCATTTTGCCTTGCCATTTTTTTCCTTTACCTTTGCAACCCCTTGGCCCCGTAGCTCAATTGAATAGAGCATCTGACTACGGATCAGAAGGTTTCAGGTTTGAATCCTGACGGGGTCACAAATAAAAAGGTCTTCGACTTTAATTTATCGAAAACTGCTTTTAAAAGTAAAGTCAAAAAATTCATTTCTGGTTTATTATAACCTTGCATCTACTATATTTTTATCTAAAACAGATTTCACGTCAAAAATAATTGAGTTTTTATTCTTTTTAAGTTTTGTAATATTAAGTGTTTGGAACTCTAAATGTGAAACTGCATGAATTATTGAATCATATTTTTTTAATGATTTTGATAACTTTATACCAAATTCTTTTTTAACTTCTTGTTTGTGTGCATTTGGATCAAAAACATCAACATTTAGTCCAAATTGAATTAATTCATTATAAACATCTATTATTTTAGAATTTCTAATATCTGGGCAATTTTCTTTAAATGAGATTCCCAATATTAAAACATTGGCTCCTTTAATTTGTATACCATTTTTTATCATTAACTTAATTACTTTGTTTGCTACAAACAATCCCATAATATCATTTACCCGTCTACCACTTAATATTACTTGAGGATGATAGCCCAAACTTTCTGCTTTATGTGCGAGATAATAAGAATCTACGCCAATGCAATGTCCACCAACTAAGCCTGGGCGGAATTTTTGAAAATTCCATTTTGTTCCAGCCGCTTCGATTACATCATTTGTATCAATACCCATTCTATCAAAAATTAATGCAAGTTCGTTTACAAAAGAAATATTAACGTCCCGTTGTGCATTTTCGATAGACTTTGCTGCTTCTGCAACTTTTATACTCGGCGCTTTATGTGTTCCTGCTGTTATAATGCTGGCATATAAAGCATCCACTTCATTCGCAATTTCTGGTGTGGAACCCGAAGTAACTTTCTTAATTTTAGTTAGCGTATTTATTTTATCGCCCGGGTTGATACGTTCAGGAGAGTAACCACAATAGAAGTCAAAATTAAATTTTAAACCAGAATATTTTTCTAAAACAGGAACGCATTCTTCTTCTGTACAACCAGGATAAACTGTGGACTCATAAATTACAATATCCCCTTTTTTCAAAACCTTGCCTAACATTTCACTGGCTTTTAATAAAGGAAATAAATCTGGTTTATTAAACTGATCAATTGGTGTGGGAACAGTTACAATATAAATATTACATAGTTCTAAGTCTTTGATTTGACCAGTAAATCGAAGGCCTTTATTACCAGATTTAATTAAACTCATCGCATTATACATGCTTTTTAGATTAGCTTCCTTTGTTCGATCATTCCCAGAAGTTAGTTCTTTGATACGATCTTTGTTAATATCAAATCCTAAAACTTTGTACTTCTTTCCAAATTCAATAGCAAGAGGTAAGCCTGTGTATCCTAATCCAACTACAGCGATTTGTTTTTCTGATAGTTCCATTTTTTGTGATTTCAAATTTAAACTTAGTACAAATCTGCAAAAATTTTACTTATTGTTCATTTATACTATAAAAATTTTAAAACTTAAAAAATATAAATAAATTTGTAACCACTGATTTAGAAAATTAATAGATACATCGAAGTTGAAGTCTAACTACCTACCATATCAATTGTTTTGTACTTGGGCTTTAATCCTTGCTCTGTCCTATCCCTCTAAATAGAAGTATTAATTTTAAGAATAGTTCTTTTTGTTAATATTTCCGAATTAATACAAAAATATTTACAAATAATGTAAAAATAAACAATAAAATTCGGAACAAATTCGAAATAATGCATTATATTTGACATGTGGATATTAAGTCAAAATTGTCACAATACAGCGACCTACCAATTAGCACCCAGGTTCTTCTTGGTTTGCTAAAAGAGTATCGCAGGCCATATGATAAAATCATGGAGTTAGATCGGCAAGGGTTTCTTGTGCAACTGAGAAAGGGTTTATATCTTACTACCAAATTAGTGAGCTCAAAATTGCCAGAATCATTTGTTATTGCCAATCATCTATACGGACCAAGTTATGTATCACTTGATTCCGCAATGTCTCATTGGGGACTTATTCCAGAACGTGTATATGAAATTACATCCGTCACAACGAAGCCGTCAAAAAGGTTCATCCCTCAAGGCATCACTTACGGGTTCACTCATTTGTCAGCTTCATATTATCCACTTGGCATACAATCTTTGGCATTGACTGAAAAACAGACGGTTTTGATAGCGAGCCCTGAAAAAAGTCTTTGTGATAAATTGGTGACTACTTCAGGAATTAATCTTAGAAGCAAAAAACAGGCGATGTCCTTTCTCGTTGAGGACTTGAGGATCGAAAAAGATCGTCTCCGCGAATTTAATCTACGGGAGATGGTGAAGTGGTTGCCAGTATGCCCTAAAAAAAATAGCATTCAAATTTTAATAGAAGCAATCGCAGAACTATGATAAAGCAATGGATTGAATCGTATGGACCTAAAAATATTCAGGAAACAGAACAAGCATTGAGAGAAATAATGCAGGAAATTACTTTAGCGGGCTTGTACAGAGCTAATTTTTTTAAATATGCTGCATTTTACGGAGGTACTGCACTTAGAATTTTTCACGGATTGAATCGATTTTCTGAAGATTTAGATTTTTCGCTGTTAGAAAAAAATGCCGATTTTGAATTAGAACCATTTTTTAATTCAGTAATCGGTGAATTTAATGCTTTGGGAATGCAGGTGTCATTAAAGCAGAAAATAAAATTTAATACTTCCAGTATTGATTCCGCATTTTTAAAACCAGACACGCTTTGGAGTGAATTGATTTTTGAAAATACAATCCCACAGATCAAACTTTCAGTAAAACCAAGTATAAAAATTAAAGTGGAAGTTGATACAGATCCGCCAATTAATTTTGAAACTGAAAATCAATTACTAACTAAACCATTTTCTTTTTATGTGAACTGTTTTACTTTGCCCAATTTATTTGCAGGTAAAATGCATGCACTGCTTTTTCGTAAATGGAAGAATAGAGTAAAAGGTAGAGATTGGTATGATATGGAGTGGTACATAAAAAAAGGTGTAGAACTTAATTTAAAGCACCTTTGTCAACGAGCATTGGAAAGTGGAGATTGGACAGAAAAATCTATTACAAAAAACCAATTGTTGGAGTTGTTACATACTAAAATCAATTCTAGTAAGATTGAAAACGTTAAAGAAGACGTGAGTAGATTTGTTAAAAAACCAAATGAATTAGAAATCTGGTCTCAAGATTATTTCAATAAAATGGTAGTCAAACTTAAAATCAAAAAATAGGGTAGACCAGGTCATTTTAATGTTACAAATAATTGATTATCAATAATTTAAAATAGTATAAGCACGCACACCAAAATCCGAAAACCTAATTTTTTGCTGGGTATTTTATTGTGTCATTTTGATAATGCAAAAACTAAAATTTATGAAAATTGATCAAGAGAGCCAGGATTTTAAAGTAATGGAAAATAAATTAAAATAAAATTAAGTAAAGCGAGATATAATAATTCAGTTCAATGTATGCACGTCATTAATGATTTCTTTTTCAGAAATATAAGCCGCACGAATTAATTAGATTTTTTTTGAAAAATTAAATGTTAGCAACCGGTTTTCCTTTCATGCTTTCATTAACCAAATGACTTAAGAATTCTACAAAAGGCAAAATATTTAAATTCACACTAGCTTCTTCTAATGATTGCATATACTTACTTCTTTGTTGAACCGGAATCACAGTCCATGGATATCCTCCAGATGCAAGCATTAAATTCATAATGAATCTTCCCATTCTACCATTGCCATCCATATAAGGATGAATAAATACAAAAATAAAATGTCCTAAAACAGCCCTCACCGATGCTTCACTTTCCTCTGCTAATAATTCCATTAACACAGGCATCGCATCTCTAACAGCTTCACTATTTAATGGAACATGCATTGAATTTGTAATATACACTTGATGATTTCTGTACCCAGCTAAATCGGCTGGCTTTAATAAACCCGAAACAACACTCGGACCAAATAATGCACGATACCAATCTCCATGGTCATTATCTAATACTTCACCGGCATTGTCTCCAGTTAATATTTTACGGATACTTTTTTCTACCATTTGAAATGCATCCCAATAACCTTTAGCTGCCATTGCATCTCTTTGTTTACTATCCCCATCGTTATCTTTTACATTCCAACTTCCGTTTCTAACACGAACAATTAACTCCGGTGTTACTTGATATCGCTCAATTGATAAGGAATGGTATGCATCTGTAACATAAATCTCTTTAACGCTGCTAATAAATTTCTCTATATTTTTTGGCATACCTGGAGCAGCAGGAAATTTTTCAAGAACCACTTTTCTAAAATCCGACCAAATTATTTTTATGCGATTGGCATAAGGCGATGCCTCTTTTGAAGAAATTGAAATATTTAAATGATCATTAAATGGATCTAACTCACGAACATCGTAACCTACACCCTGCATTGTTTTAATAATGTCATCGGCAATTTTATCTTTTTTAATATTTCTGAAAGCACCGGCAAGCCTACCGGCAATAATTGATTGCCCTCCAGTTAATAATATATTTAAGATATCAGCAGATGTTTTTACAAGCGATAATGCTGTACGCATATCAGTTGCATTTTGTAAATAAGTATTTGAAGATGCATTCACTAAAGCACTCGACAAACTCAACACGTTTAAACCATCCAAGACTTCCACTTCAGACTTAAGTGGTAATTTTGACTTCATATGGAATAAAGAAGTATCAAAGGGCAAATCTGTCTTGAAGTTATTTGCCTTAGGTGATTTTAAAATTAATTGTTTGGGTACTGTCCAATTGCCAGCATGAATCATTAAAGATTGCTCAGCTGACATACACCACTGATTTTTGTACTTATAATTCAAATACTGAGCACAAAACTTCCAATAAGAACTATACCAAGAAGTACTATCCCCTTCATTATTTTCTGGCGATGAAATAATAAACCACCCGGAATAAACCTCACTGATGAACCCATTCTTCAAAAGCCGATCCTTATGCGTTCTGGTTAACTCACTACGTTTTATAGCAATATTACCTTGGTCTTGTAGGCCTTTCAAAATCTCAAGAGAAGCGGCTAGTTTTTCAGATGGGGTTGCCATACAAACATTTTAAATATTATAAATTCTTGTTGTAGCAAAATTATAATATTGTGTTGTACCTAAATTATAATATCTTGCCGTACCAAATTTATAATATCCTGCTAATATTAGCAAATAAAAATCCAATGCGCACAAAACTGCGCACAGGTTTAATAGTTTTAAATCATCTTCAAACGCCTTTAAAATGCTTTTTTGAGGGAAAATCTGACTTTAATGATGATTTAGAGTGATCTACGGTGATTTAAAGTGATTTCTTGTCGAATGGACCA
>SYIK01000008.1 GCA_005798905.1 Bacteroidota bacterium
GAAGAATGAGAGTTGGGAAAAAATTGATAGCGTAAATAGGTTTCTTTTCGCATTAAAAGGTAATCGAGATACAACCTGGTTTATGAAAGAAGATGAATTATTTATTACTACTTCAGCAGATTCTATTAAACCAATTTTTTTCGCCCTCACAGTTCATTAAATGATTTATCTCCAAATGAATTTATTAAATTGCAAGCAAATTACCCATAAACTCTAATTTAAATTGTCCGATAAACAGGGAGGACCTCAGCTTCCTGATTGGATACCACGCCAATTTTAAGAAATAAAAAAACTTGTATAAGAAAAAACACCAAATAGAGAAATAATAATGGGTGCTTTTTTATAACCCCTTCTTTTATTTTAATAAGTGGAAACATTTGCCTTTAACTGCGAGTGCTTGAATATTTTCAAGTTTGAAAACTACGCCATTTGTTGTTCAATTACAACACAAAGCCGATCAAATATTTCATCCAATTCTCCTTCGCCTTTTATGGCAAAATATTTTTCTTTTGCTTTGTAGTGGTCAGCAACCGGACTGGTTTCTTCAATATAAACTGCAAATCTTTTTCTTATCACCCCTTCGTTATTGTCGTCGCTTCGGCCACTTGTTTTGCCACGCTCCAATAAGCGTTTTACTAATTCATCTTCCGAAACATTTAATGCAATGACGGTTGCTATTTCTGTATTTTTTTTATGCAATAATTCATCCAAAGCTACTGCCTGTGCTGATGTTCGGGGAAATCCGTCAAACAAAAATCCTTTTGCTTCTTTATTTTTTTCAAAAAAAGAATCTACCATTCCTATCACCACCGAGTCGGGAACAAGCCGCCCCATGTCCATAAATTTTTTTGCTTCTAGCCCCAGTTCGCTTTTGTCGGCAATTTCTTGTCGAAGTAAATTTCCTGTTGAAAGATGCACAAGTCCATATTTTGCAACCAACTTATCCGACTGCGTCCCTTTTCCACTTCCCGGCGGACCAAATAAAATTAAATTAAACATGAATTCAGAAAACTTTTGTGAGCGGCAAATATAAAGCTGACAGCCCAAATATTTCTTTGTTTATTGCTGTTTTGCTGTAGATTTTTTTGTTAAACAAATTTCCTATTACGGAAACGACACAAAAAGATTGTAATTTCAAAACTCATAAAATAATTGTGAAGCGTTTACTTAGTTTTTTATTCGTTGCCCTCATTGGCAATTCGTGCAGTTCGCAAAATACTTCTTCCGCAAAATCAACAAAAATGATAAATCCTGTTTATTCCAAATCCGATACATCCAAAGTAAATTTGACAAACGAAGAATGGAAAAAAATTCTTCCAAACGAAGTTTATACAATTGCCCGAACCAGAGGAACTGAACGGCCGTGGAGTAGCAAGTACGAAAATTTTTACGATCGCGGAAAATATTATTGTGCTGCTTGTGGAAACCCGCTTTTTATTAGCGATACAAAATTTAATAGCGGATGTGGATGGCCCAGTTTTTTTGAAGCAATAAATAAAACTGCACTTATATATTCGGCAGACAATTCTCACGGAATGAAAAGAACAGAAGTGCAATGCGGACGATGCAAAGCCCATTTGGGACATTTGTTTGACGACGGTCCGCCACCAACCGGATTGCGCTACTGCATAAATGGTGTAGTGTTGAATTTTGAAAAATAGTACGACTGAACTTTTTTACAAAGTATCTTTGAAGAAATTAATTGTAATGTTTATTAAACAATTTTATACGAGCTGTTTAAGCGAAGCCGCTTATTATATTGAAAGCAATGGAGAAGTTGCAGTTGTCGATCCACTTCGAGATATTGACGCTTATTTACAATTGGCTGCAGAGCGAAAAGCTACAATCAAATATATTTTTGAAACACACTTGCATGCCGATTTTGTCAGCGGTCATATCGATTTAAGCACTGCAACAAATTCGCCCATTATTTACGGACCAAACGCTGTAACAAAATATCCTATTCGTATTGCCAATGATGGAGAAATTTTCAAACTGGGAAAAATAAGTATTACTGTATTACACAGTCCGGGACATACGATGGAGTCGAGTTGTTTTTTAGTGAAAGATGAAAATGAAAAAAGTCATTGCATTTTTACGGGCGATACCCTTTTTGTTGGCGATGTTGGCCGACCGGATCTTGCACAAAAAAGTGGAGAAATTACCATGAACGATTTGGCAGGAATGCTTTACGATAGTTTACAAAAAAATATTGTTCCACTTAGCGATGAGGTAATTGTTTATCCTGCACACGGTCCCGGAAGTGCTTGTGGAAAAAATCTTGGCCCGGAAACTTTTAGCACCATCGGCACAGAAAAAGCAAGCAATTATGCGCTAAAAGCAAAATCGAAAGAAGAATTTATAAAAGTAGTTACAGAAGGAATTATTGCTCCGCCAAATTATTTTGCAATTAATGCAAGTATAAATAAAGAAGGTTACGAAAGTTTAGATGCAGTACTTGCAGCCGGACTTCAACCTTTGACAGTTGAACAATTCAAACTAAAAACAACGAAAGACACAATTATTTTAGACACCAGAAATGCAACGGAATTTTCGAAAGGGTTTTTGCCCAATGCAATCAGCATTGGCTTAGAAGGAAGATTTGCGGAATGGGCGGGAAGTCTGCTGCCTTACGATAAACCTCTTTTATTGGTTACAGAATTCGAAAAAGAAAAAGAAACGGTTGTGCGATTGGCAAGAGTTGGGTTTTCAAAAATTGAAGGTTATTTATCCGGCGGATTTGAAGCTTGGAAAAATGCAAACGAAACAATGGATATGATAATTGATGTGGAGCCCGATGAACTTTTGATGGACATGCAATTTGATGAAAAACTTTCTGTTTTAGATGTAAGAAAACCTTCGGAATTTGAAGACGGTCATTTACAAAAAGCCATCAATTTTCCACTGAACGATTTTATTGAATCAGAAAATTTTACAACTATCGACGGCAATCAAAATCTTTATATTCATTGCGCCGGAGGTTATCGAAGTATCATTGCTGCTTCTTTTTTAAAAAGAAAAGGAATAAACAATCTTCGAAATGTGTTGGGTGGTTTTTGTGAAATCAAAGAACAACCCAATGTGAAAATTGTAAAAGAAAAAACTGTGTTGAGTTAATTAATAATTTCTCCATATTCCGGTTTCCAATTCCATTTCCATCTTCGGTGGCTCCACAACCACATTTCGGGTTGCGCTACGATGGATTGTGTAATTGCTTCTACATATTTTTTTGTCAATTCTCCTTCTTCCATTTTAGAAACATCTTCGGAAAGTAAGCTAAAATCGGTGTAGTAATAACCGCGTTTTATTTTTTTGGTTAATGCCAAAACAACGGGGCATGCTTTATTTCGCGCAGCTCTTTCGGGGCCTTTTACAAATGGAGTTGGTTTATTAAAAAAATTTAACCAATAGGCATTTTCGGGATTGCCGGGATTTTGATCCGCAACTAAAATCAAACAATGCAATTTATTGCGCCATTCCACAAAACTGTTTTTCATGTTTGTTGCGGGCAATAATACCGACCCGAATTTTGTGCGCAGTTGATAAACAATTTTTTCGAACACTTGGTTGGAAAGCGGCATGTACACACCCACTAATTGCTGTTTCATATTTATTGAAATTACGCGGTTCAACCATTCCCAATTGAAATGATGCGCCACATGCATTTGGCAACTTTTGTTTTCTGCATAAAATCGATCGAGAACTGCATAATTTCCTGTGCAATGTTTTTTAATAAATTTTTCGCCCGTAGAAAAAAGTTTTAAGCTTTCCATTATCGAATCCACAAAATTTTTATAAAACCTTTTTGCAATCAATCGACGTTCGGTTTCTGATTTTTCAGGAAATGCTTGTCTTAGATTTTTTAATACAACATCCTGTCTGTATTTAATTACATAAAAAACAATTGCGTATAAAATATCACTAATAATGTATAAAACCCGCAAAGGCAATAACGATAAAAAATAAAAGAAGGTGTAAAAAATAAAATACATATTTCACAAAAATAAGCTTGTGGGCTTACGATCGGAACGACAGTTTTAAAACTTACAAAACAATATTTTGTTTGTGTTCACTTTTGAATGGATAATCAGTATTGAAATGCAGACCTCTGCTTTCTTTTCTAAACCCGGCTCCTTTTACAATCAAATAACCAACTGTAATCATATTTCTCAACTCCAATAATTGCGGAGAAATAGTGGTGGTTTTATAAAGCAACTCGGTTTCTTCCCACAATAAATCAATTCGTCGAAGGGCACGTTGCAGCCGAACATCGTTTCTTACAATTCCCACATAATCGCTCATTACTAATTGCAACTCTTTTAAACTTTGTGTAATCAAAATCATTTCTCGCGGATCGGAAGTTCCGGTTGCTTTCCAATCGGGAATTAAATTCAAATTTGTAATTGCTGAAAAAATTTCTTCCGCATGTTTGAAACAACGATGTGCAAACACCATTGCTTCCAACAACGAATTGCTTGCTAATCGGTTTGCACCGTGCAATCCCGTACTTGCACATTCGCCACAAGCATATAAATTTTTAATAGAACTTCTTCCCCATTCATCGGTTTTAATTCCACCACAACTATAATGTGCTGCAGGCGCAACAGGTATCATTTGTTTCGAAACATCAATCCCAATCTTTACACATTTTTCATAAATTGTTGGAAAATGTGATTTGAATTTTTCAATATTTATATGACGACAATCTAACCAAACAAATTCGGTTCCGGCTTTTTTCATTTCGTTATCAATTGCTCTGGCAACAATATCGCGAGAAGCTAAATCTTTTCTTTCATCGTATTTTTCCATGAAAGCTTCTTCTTTTTTATTGCGCAAAATTCCACCTTCGCCACGCAGTGCTTCGGTTATTAAAAATGCTTGCCCTTGCTTTCCGGGTTGGTACAATGCCGTTGGATGAAATTGAATAAACTCCATGTTTTCAATTCTTCCTTTTGCGCGGTAAACCATTGCTACACCATCGCCGGTTGCGACAAAGGGATTCGTGGTTGTTCGATAAACTTGTCCGCAACCGCCTGTTGCCAACAACGTAATATTCGAAGTTATTTTTTCAATTTTGTTGGATTGTAAGTTTAAAACATAAACGCCAAAACAGGTAATGTCCGGAGTAGATTTGGTAACAAGATGGCCGAGATGATGTTGTGTAATTAAATCAACAACAAAGCAATGATCTATTAATTTAATATTTTTTTGTTGATTGATTTCATTCAACAATGCTCTTTCCATTTCTTTTCCTGTCGCATCTTTGTAATGCAAAATTCGCGATGCGGAATGGCCGCCTTCTTTACCATTTTGATATTTTCCATCGTTCTCTTTGTCAAATTGAGCACCTAAATCAATCAATTCTTTTATGCGCTCTGCACCTTCTTTTATTACAAATTCTACAATGGATGCATTGCATAAATCGTCTCCTGCAATCAAAGTATCCTCGATGTGTTTTTCGAAATTATCTTTTTCAAAATCATTCACAACAGCTATTCCTCCTTGTGCATATTTTGTATTTGTTTCGTCCGATGCGGCTTTGGTAATAATCGAAATTTTTTTATCGGGAAATTGTTTGGCTACTTTGATTGCATAAGTCAACCCTGCAATGCCGGAACCAATAATTAAAAAATCTGTTTGCCGCATTCTTTTATTTTTGAGGTTCCACCCACGCATTATTTTCTTTCAACAATTGTATTAGTTCGTCCACAGCAAATTTGCTTGCTACATTTCGCTTCATTATTTCTTTTCCTTTATAAAGAGAAATTTTTCCGGTTCCACTTCCTACATAGCCAAAATCGGCATCTGCCATTTCTCCTGGGCCATTTACTATACACCCCATAATCGCAATTTTTACCCCTTTTAAATGATTCGTTACAGATCGAATTTTAGCTGTTGTTTCTTGTAAGTTAAATAAAGTTCTACCACAACTTGGGCAACTAATGTATTCTGTTTTTGAAATTCTTGTACGAGTAGCTTGCAAAATTCCAAATGCTGTATTGTTACTAAAATGTTCGGGAGAGTTGTTTGCATTATAATGCCGCCCACCCGAATTATTGTTATTTTCTAATAGATTTTTATATGCGCTGCTATTCATTCCCAAACAAATACCATCGCCCATTCCATCCAAAAGTAAAGCGCCTGTTTCGGTTGCAAAATGAATAAGATGTTCTTCGGAATTTTTCCAATTGCTATCGGTAATAATGATTACCGGATTTTTTATTTCACGTTTGAAAAATTCATTAAACATGTTGCGCGTGGATTGCATTGCATTTTTATTGGTACTGCTAACGCAAAAAACAACAGTTGCATCGTTTCCAATTATATCTAAATAATCCAACCCTTTTGATTCATCCAATTCATTGAAACAATCAATCATTACAAAATTCAGCACATCGCTTTTTTTTGTTGCTGTTGCATATTCCGCATCTTGAAAAATTGGAAAAAGGTTTGATTTTTTTTCACTCGCTGCCCAAGCATCAGCATAAACAATAACCCCTAAAGTTCCCGGCAATTCAAAATTTATTTGCTGATTTGCAATAAAAATAAAATCTGCAGCCATGTCGCCAATATGCCATTTGTCCAATTTTTCGTCGTAAGAATATCCGACAGATTGCAAACTTTCGGAAGTAATTTTTTCTACCTTGCTAAAGTCTGCAATTACCACCGGCACTTGATTTGCGCCCATATTTTTTACGGAAAAACTTTCTCTTCGTTGGTAAACAAATGGATTGTACGAAAGTATTTTATCGTTTGATTGATGAATGTTTTTTGTTTCAGTTTGATTTTTATACCGCCTCAATAAATCATTGCAAACCGGAATTTCCAATTCGGGATCTTCGGTAAGCGACACACGAATCGTGTCGCCCAATCCATCTTCGAGCAAAGCTCCAATTCCAACTGCACTTTTTATTCTTCCATCTTCGCCATCTCCCGCTTCTGTAACTCCCAAATGCAACGGATAACATTCGCCAAATTCTTCCCACATTGTTTTCACCAATAATCGATAAGCGCAAACCATCACTTTCGGATTGCTTGCTTTCATGCTCAACACAATGTTGTGAAAAGATTCAACTCTTGCAATTCTCAAAAACTCCATTGCACTTTCTACCATTCCAATCGGCGTATCGCCAAAGCGACTCATAATCCGATCGCTTAGCGATCCATGGTTTGTACCGATGCGCATGGCAGTTCCATATTCTTTACAAATTTTTATTAGTGGTGTAAATTTTTCCCGAATTCGATCTATTTCTTCTGCATAATCTAAATCGCTGTATTCAATAAGTTTAAAACTTTTTTTGTCGATATAATTTCCCGGATTAATTCTTACTTTTTCTACAATTCTTGCGGCTATTTCAGCAGCGTTCGGTGTAAAATGAATGTCGGCAACCAACGGAGTTTCGTATCCTTTTTGGCGCAAACTATTTTTTATGTTCAAAAGATTTTCTGCTTCGTATTTTGATGGAGCTGTAATGCGAATTAATTCTGCACCGGCTTCAATGCAACGAATACTTTGTTCAACCGTTGCAATCGTATTCATGCTGTCGGTGGTCGTCATTGTTTGCACGCGAATGGGGTGATTATTGCCCAGCAATAGATTGCCAATTTTTACTTCTCGGGTTATTAACCGTTTATAATTCGATAAAGAAGCGCTGTAAAATTCCATAAACTAAAGCCTTTCGGCATTGTAAAATTACATGAAAGCATGGACTACATTTTCCCCTCCAAAAATCCCTGCTCTTTTAAAATTTGTTTTAGAATAGCTAAACTGGTTGCGTGTAAATCCAAATCAATCGTTGCTGTTTCAAAATTGATTGTGAAAAAATAAGGATGTCGGTTTTCTTCCACCCAACCGATAATCCAAGCTAAAGAATTTCCATTTTCTTTTTTTCCAACTCCAATTTTATAACTCAATTTATATTGGGTATTGTTTTCAAAAAGCATGGCTTTTTTTACAATTTCTTGGTTACGTTGATGAAAAGGCAGTTGATTGAAATACAATTTTTTTAATAAACCCATTTGTTCGTCGGGAGTAATTTTTAAAGAATTGTCCAACCAAAACGAATCTTCATTTGTTGTAATTTTTTTAGAACCGTAACTAATGCTGTCAATCCAAAATTGAAGTTTAGATTTTCCGATATTTTGTGCTATTTCTTGAAAAGAATTAACATCTCTAAATGCTTCAAAAACTGTTAAACCATTTTTTTTCAACTTCATGTTTTCATTTTCAACAATTCCCGTTTGCAATCCAATTAACATAGTTACAATATCGAAAGTTGCAGCCGGCGAAAAAGCACTGTCGCGATAACGCTTAAGATTGTAAACGGTAAAATCATCGCTTGCATTATTGTACAGCGCAAAACATCCCTCTACATTTTTTTCTTCAAAATATTTTTTCAACTGGTCGGCATGTTGCACATTATTTGGTGTGCAAGAAAAAAGAATCGTTAAAAAAGAAAAAACAAAAAAACAGATTTTCATACTTAGTTTTTTGATAAGAATTAATTGAATTGTTTATTCGAATTCATAGCCAATATCTTTTCGATAATACATTCCTTCATAATTTATTTTTTGGAGAACAGATTTAGATTTTTCTACTGCATCGGTTATTGATTTTCCATAAGAAGTGACGCAAAGCACACGACCACCGTCGGTTTGCGGTTGATCGTCTTTTAGTTTTGTTCCCGAATGAAATAAAATACTGTCGGCTGAATTTACTTCGTTCATTCCAAAAATTGGAATACCTTTTTTATACTCGCCGGGGTAACCACCACTAACTGCCACAACTGTTGCGGCGGCTCTTTCATCCACTTCTACAGTTATTTTATCGAGCTGCTGATTTGAAGTTGCCATTAACAATTCCACCAAATCATTTTTCAATCGCGGTAAAACAACTTCCGTTTCGGGGTCTCCCATTCGACAATTATATTCAATAACAAACGGTTCGTCTTCAATTTTTATTAATCCAAAAAAAATAAATCCGCGATAATCAATTTTTTCATTTTTCAAACCCGCAATCGTTGGGTTAATTATTTTTTCTTTTACTTTTTGCATAAATAATTCATCCGCAAAAAGCACAGGACTTACAGCGCCCATGCCACCCGTATTCAATCCGGAATCTTTTTCACCAATTCGTTTATAATCTTTTGCTTCGGGAAGAAGTACATAATTTTTTCCATCAGTTAAAACAAAAACTGACAATTCAATTCCTTTTAAAAATTCTTCCACGACAACTTTTTTACTTGCGTCGCCAAATTTTTCATTTTTAATCATGGCAGAAAATTCATCAATTGCTTCCAATCTGTTTTCGCAAATCACTACACCCTTTCCCGCAGCAAGTCCATCGGCTTTTAATACAATGGGCAAATTGTGATTTTGTAAATATTCGATTCCTTCGTTAAAATTTTCACTTGTAAATTCTTTGTAAGCAGCTGTCGGAATATTATTTCGCTGCATGAATTTTTTCGAAAATGCTTTGCTGCCTTCCAGCTGAGCACCAAATTTATCGGGACCAATGATGCATAAATTTTTGAGTTGATCTTCGTTTTTAAAAAAATCAACTATCCCTTTTACCAACGGTTCTTCGGGGCCCACAATCAGCAAATCAATTTTTTCTTCAATACAACAATTTTTCACTGCTTCAAAATCGGTTGCCACAAAATGCAAATTAGTGCCGAGAGTATTTGTGCCTGCATTTCCGGGAGCAATAAACAATTTTTTACAGCGTAAACTCTGCGACAGCTTCCACGCAAATGCGTGTTCCCTGCCACCAGATCCTAAAAGAAGGATGCGCATATTCTAACTTTTTATTGATTAAATGAGTCGCAAATATCGTTCAAGATATTTAAAGACCTTGTCAATTGTTTGCAGATGAGTTATTTTCATTACTTTGGCAAACAGTTTTACAAAACCAATTATAAAATACTAAAACAAACGTATGAGTCAAACAACAAATGGCGGACATCCAAAAGGGCTTTGGGTTTTATTTGGAACCGAAATGTGGGAGCGTTTCAATTTTTATGGAATGCGTGCCATCCTTTCCTTATTTCTTGCCGAAGCTTTATTAATGGGCAAGCAAGAAGCGTCAATCATTTATGGTGGATTTTTGGGATTGTGTTATTTAACGCCGATGCTCGGTGGTTATATTTCCGATAAATATTTAGGAAACCGAAATTGTATTTTATTGGGAGGTACAATGATGGGTGTTGGTCAGTTGCTTCTTTTCTTTAGTGGAAGTTTGTTTAATACCGACATTGATTTGGCGACGAATGTTATGTGGTTGGCTTTACTTGCAATAGTGTTGGGCAATGGATTTTTTAAGCCCAATATTTCTTCCATGGTGGGCAGCCTTTATCCGAAGGAACAAAAAAATAAACTTGATTCTGCATTTACCATTTTTTATTTAGGAATTAACGTGGGTGCTACATTGGGACAATTTATTTGCCCATTCTTTGGTGATAAAGAAACCGCCGATGGCATTAGAGATTTAACTGTTTTTAGATGGGGCTTTTTAGCAGCAGCCATAGCAATGTTTACGGGAACCATCACATTTTTGATTTTAAAAAATCGTTATGTAGTTACACCGCAAGGCGAAGCAATTGGTGGTAAACCAAAAAAATCTGATATACCAGAAAATGAATCGGATAGTGCTAAATTTTCTATGAGCAGTATTACTATCTCTTCGTTGTTGCTTATCGTTATTACTTACGGATTTCACATGGTGTTTGACGGACCCGGTGTGTCGTGGATTAAAGCATGGCTGTATCCTTTTATTCTTGCATCGGGTATCAGTTTGGGGTATTTAATTATGTCCGATAAAACTTTAACCAAAATTGAAAGAGATAGAATTTGGGTTCTTTATATTGTTTGCTTCTTTGTTATGTTTTTCTGGGGTGCATTTGAACAAGCAGGTTCTTCGCTCACTTTTATTGCCGATAACCAAACCGATACCAATATTTTGGGATGGACAATGCCTCCAAGTATGGTACAGAATTTCAACGGAATTTTTGTAATGGTGTTTGCAATTCCTTTTAGCTTGTTGTGGACATGGATGAACAGAAAAAGATTAGAACCAATTTCTCCTGTAAAACAAGCTTGGGGATTGTTGCTTATTGCATTGGGTTATTGGATTATTGCATCGCAAGTAAAAGGTTTGGGAATTAGCGGTAAAGTTGGAATTATTTGGATGATTATTTTATACATGATGCATACTTGGGGTGAATTGTGTTTATCGCCAATTGGATTATCGCTTGTAGCAAAATTAGCACCTCGTCGTTTTGCATCTTTATTGATGGGAGTTTGGTTTTTGGGAAATGCAGGCGGGTATGTTTTAACCGGAGTATTGGGTGCTTTACTTCCGCCAACTACAGAGGCGTATGTAAATATGGAAAAGGTAAATATCAACCTCAAATCATTACTCGACGGAGATACGCAACCGACAGGAACGGAACTTTATACGTTGGCAAAAAACAAAATTGCCACAACGGTTGATTACGATAAAGGTTTAGAAAACAATCTTGATTTTGTAAAAATCTTTAAAGCAAAAGATTCTGTTTTAACTGAACCTCAACTTCAACTTATTGCACAAGAAAAAATAATTACAGTGTCTTATCCAAAATTTGTAGGATTTACACTTCGTACTCTTTATGATTTCTTTATGCTCTTTGTGGTGTTGTGTGGCGCGGCAGGCTTGGTTCTTTATGCATTATCGCCGTTTATGAAACGAATGATGCATGGAGTGAGGTAGAAAATTATTTGTATTTCATATAAAGAAAATGAAATTCAAAGCACTAAAATATCTTGTACCGTTTGTATTATTTGCAGGAGCTATTTGTTCCTTTCAAGCAAATGGAATGCTGGTTTGGCTTCCACTAATTCTTGTTTGGATTGTTATTCCTTTGTTGGAATTTTTTCTTAAAGCCGATGCCGAAAACATGTCGGCTGCGGAAGAAGAGCTTGTAAGTGCAGATAAAACTTATGATTTTATTCTTTACCTCATTGTTCCGCTTCAATACATTTCTCTTTATTTTTTTATTTCCAATATTGGCGAAAACAATCTCAGCACTGTCGACCTCGTTGGACGAATAGGTGTTATGGGCGTGCTTTGCGGCAGTTTCGGAATTAATGTGGGACATGAATTGGGACATCGAATTAATAAAACAGAACAAACTTTTGCAAAAATTTTATTGCTTTCATCTTTGTACATGCATTTTTTTATTGAACACAATAAAGGACATCACAAAAATGTAGCCACACCGGATGATCCAAGCAGTGCTCGTTTTGGAGAGCCTGTTTATTTATTTTATTTCCGAACAATTTGTATGACTTATTTAAGTGCATGGCATATTGCTAGTAGTGAGTTAGTAAAAAAAGGAAAGCGTTCAATTTCGTTTTCAAATCCAATGCTACAATTTCAACTGATACAATTGGCATTGGTTTGTTCGTTGTTTTTTTTATTTGGAATAAAAGCAACCATCTGTTTTTTGATTGCTGCACTTATTGGAATACTATTGCTTGAAACAGTAAATTACATTGAGCATTACGGATTACAAAGAAAAAAAACTACTGAAGGAAATTACGAACGAGCAATGCCGCAACACAGCTGGAACAGCAATCATGTTATTGGTCGATTATTTTTATTTGAATTAAGTCGCCATAGTGATCACCATTATATTGCAAGCCGTAAATATCAATTACTTCGTCATCACGATAATTCGCCACAGATGCCAACAGGTTATCCGGGAATGATAATCGTTGCACTTTTTCCGCCAATTTGGTTTTGGATAATGAACCGAAAAATTAAAACTTTTGAAAAAGGTAATTGATTTTTAGTCAATCAACTTACTGCCAAAATAAGCTTGCAATATTTCAGGAATTTGAATTCCATTTTCGGTTTGATTATTTTCTAACAAGCAAGCTACAATGCGTGGTAGCGCCAATGAGCTTCCATTTAATGAATGTGCCAATTGCATTTTTCCATTTTCGTTTTTAAACCGAATCTTCATTCGATTGGTTTGAAAGGTTTCAAAATTAGAAACCGAACTTACTTCCAACCACTTGTCTTGCGCAGCGCTATACACTTCAAAATCGAAAGTTAATGCCGATGCAAAACTCATATCGCCTCCACATAATTTTAAAATTCGATAAGGAAGATTTAGGTTTTTTAGTAACTGCTCCACATGTGCTACCATTTCGTTTAAGATTTCGTAGCTTTTATCGGGATGAACTATTTGCACAATTTCAACTTTGTCAAACTGATGAACTCTATTTAATCCACGAACATCTTTTCCAAAACTGCCGGCTTCTCTTCTAAAGCACGGTGTGTAAGCCGTCATTTTTATTGGGAGTGAATTTTCTTTTACAATTTCATCGCGATAAATATTTGTTAGCGGAACTTCTGCAGTGGGAATCATATAAAAATTATCTGCTTGCATAAAATACATCTGCCCTTCTTTATCCGGCAGTTGCCCTGTTCCATAGGCGCTATTTTCATTTACCATAAATGGCGGCAGGTATTCGGTATAGCCGGCAGCGATATTATAATCGAGAAAATATTGAATCAAAGCGCGTTGCAGTTTTGCACCTTTTCCTTTATACAACGGAAATCCACTTCCGGTAATTTTTGCACCGGTTTCAAAATCGATGAGATCGTATTTTTTTATCAAATCCCAATGTGGTACTGCCGTTGCATCTAATTTTGGAATGAGGCCTCCTTCTTTTACAATAATATTATCGGAAGGTAATTTTCCTTTTGGAACTAAATCGGAAGGGAGATTTGGCAGTTGCAATAAATTATCGAGAAGCAGTTTTTCGATTGAATTTAATTTTTCAGTAATCTGTTGAATTCCTGTTTTAAATGTTGCAACTTCTTGTTTTGCAATTGCAGCTTTTTCCTTTTCTCCTTTTGCTAAAAATTGTCCAATTTCCTTTGAAGCTGTATTTACTTTTGATTGCGTTCCGTCAAATTCAAGTTGTAGTTTTTTTCTTTGTTCATCCAATTCTATAATTTCATCGACAAGCTGAATATTGGTAAAGTTTTTTACAGCTAATTTATTTTTTACCAGTTCCAAATTGTTTCGTAGAAATGCGACTTGCAGCATTTTTTAAAATTTGCAACAAAGATAAAGGAGAAGCAATAAGGCTGTACGGCTCTCACTTATCTTTGTGTACATGCAATCGAAAGATGATATTCAACAACGCTGGTGGAGCTTGGAAGCAAAGCTGGTAGAACGATTCGGCAAAAAACCGGATATGGAATCCATTTTATTTCTCATCGGTGTGCAAGAGTTGGGCGGAGAAAAGAAAAAATTTACAAAAGAACAAAAACAAGATTTAATGCATGTGGCAGTTTGCAAATTGTTGGCACAAAGCGGCTATTACGAATTGGAACAAATGGACAGAGACGGTTGGCCACATTTTAAACAATTAAAATCGATGCCCGTAATGGACGCAATTGCACAAGAGCTTTTTTTGAAAGATCATATTCTTTTATATTTTCAACAAAATGAATTTTAAAATGAAAAAAATAGTTTTATCATTTGTTTGTCTTTTTGCAATTACAACATCTTATTGCCAAACGGATTCTGTTGTAAAAAAAAGAGATCGCAAAAAAAATATTCTATTACAAACAAGTATGGGCGAAATTGTAATTCGTCTTTTTGATGAAACGCCTTTGCACCGCGATAATTTTATACGACTTGTAAAAACAGGATATTACGATAGTGTTTTATTCCATCGTGTTATTCAAAATTTCATGATTCAATCCGGAGACCCAAACAGCAAAAATGCCGAAAAAGGAATTCCGTTGGGAAGTGGCGGACCGGTAAAAACAATTCCTGCAGAATTTGTACCCGAACTTTTTCACAAAAAAGGAATGGTGGCAGCAGCAAGAACGGGCGATAATGTAAATCCACAAAAAGCAAGTAGTGGAAGTCAATTTTATATTGTACAAGGAAGACAGTTTACCGATGCAGAATTAGATTCGGTAGAACGGGTAAGATTATTTGGAAGAAAACTACCACTTGCACACAGAGCTATTTACAAAACAATTGGTGGTACACCACAACTGGATCAGAATTATACCGTTTTTGGCGAAGTGGTTAGTGGAATTGAAATTGTCGATAGCATTGCAGCAACCCCAACAAGCAAAGGCAAGGACAAAGACAGACCATTAACAGATATAAGAATCATTTTTTCTAAATTGATAAAAAGAAAATAAAGCAACATTAATTTTTTTCATTCTCTTTTCTTCATCTTTGTTGCTCAAAAAATAAACTATGAACATTCCTGAAAATCTCCGCTATACAAAAGAACACGAGTGGGTAAAATTAGAAGGCAATATTGCTACAATCGGCATCACCGATTTTGCGCAGCGCGAATTGGGTGATATTGTTTTTGTAGAAGTAGAATCTATTGGGAAAACATTAAGTGCTGGTGCAACTTTTGGAACGGTTGAAGCCGTAAAAACAGTTTCCGATCTTTATTTACCTGTGAATGGAACAGTTACAGAATTGAATGCATTACTCAGCACCGTTCCCGAATCGGTAAACAATGACCCTTATGGTGCTGGTTGGATGATAAAAATGACCGTAGAAAATCCAGATGATGTTGCAGGTTTATTGGACGCAGCTGCATATAGCAACTTGGTTGGATAATTTTTTCTTTATTATTTACATATTAATTTAAAAAATTGATAAAGTCAAAATATCATTTTTCGACTGCAATTATTTGGCTACTTTTTGTAACAACTTTATTATGCCTTCCTGGCTCCTATCTTTCATCGCAATTTTCTATCCCATGGCTAAATAAAATTTGGCTTGAT
Organism: Bacteroidota bacterium; assembly: GCA_005798905.1. Lineage (GTDB taxonomy): Bacteria > Bacteroidota > Bacteroidia > Chitinophagales > Chitinophagaceae > VBAS01. Next base: position 15,821 of record SYIK01000008.1, read on the forward strand.
AAGTGGGTGCATATTTTTCTTTTTTCAATGTTGGTACTACTTTTTTGCAAAGCAATTGTCAAAGAAAAAACAAAATCCAATTTTATTTGGATTGCAATGAGTGGTTTGATTTATGGAATTGCTATTGAATTAGTTCAGCATTTTATTATTCCTTTTCGCTCCTTTGAATTAAGCGATATTATTGCAGATGCAATTGGCTGTGCACTTGGTTTTATGATTGCAACCAACTGGTTTCAATCATAAAAAAGCCCCTGTAGAAACAGGGGCCATAACCAAAACTAACTGCTTATGAGAAAATCGACTCTTTTGAGAGAAGAACTTGTTTTTCTTTATAATGCAAAACTACTTCGAATAGTATGATACTAATTGTTAAAAAATGTTTAAAAGAAAAATCAATTTAATTTTTCTTTATCCTCTCAATTTTGTTTGGTCAATTTTTCGGAGTTTTCTGCAAAAAGCAATGCATCAATAAAATCTTGAATTTCTCCGTTCATTACTGCAGAAAGATTGTAGGATGTAAAATTGATTCGATGGTCGGTAACTCTTGCTTGTGGATAATTATAGGTTCGTATTTTGGCCGATCGATCGCCGGTACTTACAAGGCTTTTTCTATGGCGGGCTATCTCATCCTCTTGTTTTCTAACCTGTTCTTCGTAAAGTTTGGTGCGCATCATTTGCATTGCTTTTTCTCTATTCCCAAGCTGTGTTCTTTCGGTTTGGCAAATAATGACCGTTCCCGTGGGTAAATGAGTTAGCATTACTTTGGTTTCAACTTTATTTACATTTTGACCTCCAGCACCGCCACTGCGCGATGTTTCCATTTTTACTTCGCTTTCTTTTAGTTCAAAGTCAACTTCTTCCGCTTCGGGCATTACAGCTACCGTTGCAGCAGATGTGTGTACACGTCCGCTTCCTTCCGTTTCGGGTACGCGTTGCACGCGGTGAACACCGCTTTCGAATTTTAATATCCCGTAAACTTCATCGCCGGTTACTTCTAATTGAACTTCTTTAAACCCGCCGGCAGTTCCTTGACTGTCACTTAAAATTGTTGTTTTAAATCCTCGTCTTTCACAATAGCGGATGTACATTCTAAGTAAATCACCTACAAAAAGACTGGCTTCGTCGCCACCAGTTCCTGCGCGAATTTCAATAATTGCATTTTTATCATCTTGCGGATCTTTCGGAATGAGTAATTGCCGAATGTGTTCTGTCATTTTCTCGCTCTTTTCTTCGCAAACTGGCAATTCTTCTTTTGCCAATTCTCTCAATTCCTCGTCATTCCCATTCAATGCTTCGGTGTAGAATTTTACATCTTCCAAAATTCTTTTGTATGTTTCGTAAGCAATTACAATTTTTTCAAGACTTCGATATTCTTTACTTGTTTCTGCAAATTTTTTATTATTGCTTACAATTTCCGGATTGGTTAAAGCAATTCCCAATTGATCAAATCTTGCTTTTATTGCATCCAATCTATCTAACATAACAATTATTTATTTTTATGAAATAATGCTCTTCCGTTTTTGTTCGAAAACACAATTTAAATTTTAAAAAATCACAAGCATTAAAGGCTGCAAAGTTAAAAGAAATCAAAGCATGGAATACAGAAAATTCAGAGCAGATCAATTGTTTGATGGAAATCGACTTTATAAAAACGAAAAAATTTTAATTACCGATAGCACGGGTAAAATTATTGACTTAGTAAATGCGATGGATGTAGAAGAAGTTGAGCCTGCTGAAAGTGGTATATTGTCTCCCGGCTTTGTAAATTGTCATTGTCATCTCGAACTTAGTCATTTAAAAAATGTAATCCCACCCCATACGGGGCTAATTGATTTTTTATGCATGGTAGTTTCGAAAAGAAATTTTGATTCAAAAATTATTAAACAAGCAATTGAAAATGCAGAAAAAGAAATTTTTGAAAATGGAACAGTTGCAGTGGGCGACATCAGCAATACTGCCGATACTGCATTCATAAAAAACAAAAGTAAAATTCGTTGGCAAAATTTTGTAGAGGTATTAAATTTTACAGATGATAAGTTGGAAGAAAATTTATCGAACTATAAAAATGTAGCCAACCAATTGATTGTTGACAATCCTACAACTTTAGTTCCGCATGCGCCGTACAGTATTTCTCCAAAAACTTTTCAATTGTTAAATCAATTGTCAAAAAATCAAATTATCTCCATTCACAATCAAGAAAATCCTGCAGAAGATGAACTGTTCAAAACCGGTGGTGGTGCATATTTAAAGCTTTTTCAACTTTTTGGAATGGAAAAATCACCTTTCCCGATTACGAATAAAAGTAGTGTTCGTTCTTATCTTCCTTATTTCAATAATGGACAAACAGTTTTGTTGATTCACAATACTTTTATGTCGGAAGAAGATATCGTTTGGGCAAATAATTATGCATCATCCAATCAAATAAAATTGGTTTATTGCTTTTGTATCAATGCCAATTTATACATTGAAAACAAAACGCCGAAACTTGAAAATTTTATTAAACATAATTGCAATATCGTTTTAGGAACGGACAGTTACAGCAGTAATTGGCAATTGAATATTGCAAAAGAAATTCAAACTGTTCGAAAACAATTTCCTTCCATCCCACTCGAAACTATTTTGCAGTGGTCAACTAAAAATGGAGCAAATGCATTGGCAATGGAAAACAAATTTGGTTGTTTTGAAAAAGGAACTACTCCTGGTGTAGTTTTAATTGCCAATGATTTCAGTAGTTCAAAAAGATTAATTTAATATTTCGCTCAAAACCGGCAAGGTTTTCATTGTTCCAAAATCATGGATGTGCAAAGAGTAATAATTTATGTATGTCAATAAAAGACTGCGACGAAAGTTGTGGTTGAGCTTGATTGCTTCAAGATCTTCGAAGCTCGTCGCTTTTAGCAAATCTGCAGTAATAGTAGCTTGCTTATCGTTTAAAAAATGCGTATGTGTCGGTTGCGATGAAACAAATATTCCTTCTTTTAAATCAAACAATTTATTGGTTTCAGAAAAATTATTTTGCATCCCAAAACCTAAATTAGTAGCTAAATGCAATGCAAAAAATAAAGAAAAATTTGCCATCACTTCCTCGCTACAATTATCCAAATTCATAAAAGCATTTTCACAAAAATGAAAAAGTTCGATATTCGTTTCCGGTTGTTTTAGCGCTTTGGTCAACAACTCCACCATAAAAAGGGCAACTGCATTTTTGGGAACATCAGAAAAAATATGCTGATACAAAAAACTCCATTTGAATTCTTTAATCCGTTGCAATCGATTTAATTCGTTTTGATAAACTACCAAATCCAAAATTGCTGCATGCTGAAAAATTGCTGCACGACCGCTTCCCTTTTTGGAAACAGTTCGCACGCCATTTATCAAATAAGTTTGAATACCGAAAGTTTCGGTAAGCACCGAAACAATCAAACTTGTTTCGCCGTATTTTATTGTGCGCAATACAATTCCTTTTGTTTTATGTAATTTTCCCGACATGTAATTTACTTGCTTATAAAAATAATTTTTGTTGCTACTTTTTCTTTTCCATTTTCATCGAGCAACAAAACAAAATAAATTCCACTTGAAATTTTTCTTCCTTTATAATCTCTTCCATCCCAAACTACTTGCCCTCCCAATGCACGAGTTTGGTAAACTAAACGCCCATCCATTTCTACAATTTTTACAAAGGCATTATTCGCTAATCCACGAATAGCAATGGTTCCGTTAAAATTTGGCAGAACAGGATTGGGAAAAACAAGTACGTTCTCAAAATTTTCTTTTGCTTCCGATGCAGTACTTCGAAACGAACAGATTCCTTTTGCAGTTGCAAAAAAAACTTCTCCTGTTTCTCCGTTTATTGCCACATTTCGTACATCACTGTTTAAGAGTTTGCTATTCTCTTCTGTAAAATGATATACAATTTTCTCTCCATCTGCACTTACCAAATAAACTCCTTTTTTTGTTGCAACCCATTTTCTATCGGCGCCATCAACTGCAATACTTTTTATTTCCTCTCCTTTAAAAAGATAAGAATTAAAACCACCTTGTTTTACAACAGGAATAAAAATAGCGCAACCTTGCGGCGAAAAAATTTGTTGCGTGCATTGTATTATTCCAATTCCATCATCTGTACCAATCCAAATATTGCCGCTTTTATCTTTTGCCAAACAAAGTACATTGTTGGAAGGAAGATTTCCATTTCCCAATCCGAACTTAAATAATTTCCATCGATCATCATTTGTATTATCAATTGTGTTAGCGTCATTAAAACAAATTAGTCCATTTCCTTTTGGAGCAACAATCCATTTTTGATTTTCGTCATCTACTACAATTTGTGCAACTGCATTTTCTTGAAGAAAAAAAGGTGGGGTAAACGCTTTCCAGCTTCCATCTTCTTTGCGTACACTTATATTTTTTGATGCACCATAATTACTTACCCACAAATTTTTATTTTCATCAAATGCAATACCGGCAATTCTATAACTATTCAGATCAAACAACGCTGACTGCAGTGTAGAATTTTGTTTAAATATTTCAATGCTGTTATTTTTTTTAAAATGAATTAATCCATCGCCAAAAGAACCGCCCCAAATTGTTTCATCGCGTGGATCGATTGCAATTGAAGTAATATCTTTCACGGAATCCATTTGCGCATATTGAATTTCACTGTAATTCGTCCATTTGTTTTCAACATATTTATCAATCCCATTTTTATTATTTTGTCTTTGCCAATTAGAATTTACATGCCCTGCCGCAACATAAACTGTGTTATTTTTTACAACCATTTCGCCCATCGCGATGGATTGCGGCGAGTTGAGTTTATAGTTCTCAATTCCTGTATTCATAAATTTTGTTAAACCTTCGCTACTATCTGCCACCCAATATTCGTTGTTTGAAAAAATTGTTTTCGAAGGATTTTTTATCCAAGTAGAATTTTGCAACAGCCGCGAAACAGTTCCATCCATATTTAACGAAACCACTTTTGCATTGTTGCCGTTTTTTAAACTCACGATTATTTTCCCTGAACTTGAATGAACATTCTTGATTTGCGTTTCTGTAAAAAACAAATTCCAAGCATTTCCGTTGAACATAAAAATGGAATCGTTTTTTTCTACAAATTTTTTATTTTGAACTACAAACACATTCCTGCAAACTCCTGCTGATAATCCATTTGCGCCACTTACTACTTCCCAATTCAAATAGTTTGAAGGGTTGGAATTATTAATTGAAATCTTTTTTAGCCCTTCCGCAGTTGCCGCAAAAAAATAAGCACTGTCTGCCGCAACGGAATTTATTTTTATTTTGCTACCTCCATTTCCAATAAACCAACTATCCTTTACTTCGTATTTTTCACTATCAATCATAATAATTCCAATTTCTGTTGAAAGATAAAATTTTCCATTTTTTGCAAAAACATGGTTTATAGTTTTATTACCAGGAATTGTTGAAAGAAAAATATCCGAAATTGTAAACACATCATTTCTGTAAACAATATCAACCATTGAATTGGAATAAGCAATCAACAATTTATTATTGCTATCGTCGTAGCCAATTGCACTGATTCCCGTTTCGCTCAACCCCGTCATTTTACTCATTCGCTCAATACTATTTTCAGCATTATTTATTGAAAACAAACTGTACGGAGTTGCACAATAAATTTTACCACTTCCAGCAACAACATCAATTGCAGATTTATAAGGAAGATGATCGCGCCAATTTCCAATGGGCTGTAATGATTGCTGCGCAAATCCTTCAAATGCAATTTGACAAACAAACAAAAACGCAACTATTTTTTTTCTCACAGTTCAAATGTATTCATCCTAAATTAAATGATTGGCTTTGATTAAAGATTGGTTTCGAAGTATTTTATGTTTCTTTGCCGTTTGAAACGCAAATAAAGTTTTTATGTGGGCTAAAACTGGGCAATTCATTTTAAAATTCAGAATTTACCTATTACTTATTGTGGCTATAGCTACGGCTTTCATGGCTTTTCAGGCAAAGAAAGTTCAATTGAGTTATGAATTTTCTAGAGCTATCCCGACCGACCATCCCAAATTAAAAATATATAACGATTTCAAAAAACAATTTGGAGAAGATGGAAATTTATTGGTGTTCGGTTTTCAATCGAACAAACTTTTTGAAAAAGATTTGTTTAATCAATACAAAGAATTAACGCAAAAAATAAAAAATGAAGTTGGGGTAGAAGATATAATTGCAACAACTACTGCAATAAATCTTATAAAAAATTCGGAGACGGAAAAATTAAGTGCAACGCAAATTTTCAAAGAAGGAATATTGACACAAATAGAAATTGATAGTTGCAAATCTGTTTTTCTTCAGCTTCCTTTTTACCAAAATTTGCTTTACAATTCCGAAACAAATGCATGGCTGACGGGTGTGCGCATCAATAAAGAAGTTTTACAAACTTCAAAAAGAATTGATGTTGTAAACAACATTGTTGCACTTGCAGACAATTTTGGAAAAGCAAACAATCTTGAAATTCACTCAAGTGGTTTGCCTTTAATTAGAACTATTATCGCAAAAAGAATTGCCGATGAAATGCAATGGTTTTTGGCTGCATCCGTAATTCTTTCCGCATTTATTCTTCTACTTTTCTTTCGTTCTTTTAGCGCCATGTTTCTTTCGCTACTTGTAGTTGCGATCGGTGTCATTTTCAGTTTGGGAACAATTGTATTATTTGATTATAAAATAACTTTACTTACTGCATTAATTCCTCCTTTGTTGGTAGTAATTGGTATTCCCAATTGTATTTATTTTTTGAATAAATTTCATACAGCGTATAATGCAACGGGCAATAAACACAACTCCTTAATATTAATGTTGGACAAAATGGGAATTGTAACCCTGTTCTGCAATATTGCCGCCGCCATTGGGTTTGCAGTTTTTGTTTTAACAAAAAGTGAAATCTTAAAAGAGTTTGGTGTTGTGGCAGGAATTAATATTTTGTTGCTTTTTTTTATCTCGTTAATTATTATCCCGTGTGTGTTGAGTTATTTACCAAAACCAAAAAGTCGGCACACAAAATATTTACATAATACCAGATTAAAACGCTGGTTAGATAGATTGGAACTTTGGTCATTAAATCATAGAAAAACAATTTATGGTATTACCATTATTGTTGTTGTTTTTGGAATTGCAGGAATGTTTAAATTGAAAAATGAAGCGTTTATCGTTGACGATCTTCCTAAAACAGACAAAGTATATTCCGATCTGAAATTTTTTGAAAAACATTTTAGCGGCGTGATGCCTTTGGAAATTGTTGTAAACACCAAAAAGAAATACGGAGTTAGTCGCAACTTAAATAATCTAATTCGCATTGATTCTCTTTCTGCATTTCTAAATTCAATGCCCGACATTGGCAAACCGCTGAATATTACTGAAGGTTTGAAATTTGCCAAACAAGCTTTTTTCGAAGGTGAAATGCAGCAATACACAATGCCTTCCGAGTTTGACCTGCCGGTACTTCAGCCATATCTTAATTTTAAAAATGATTCCACTTCACCGAAAAATTCTTTTGCCAAACTTGTTTCTTCTTTTATGGATAACGAAAAACAAATTGCAAGAATTAGTGTAAACATGGCCGATGTGGGAAGTTATCGTTTACCGATTTTGCTCGACAGTATTCAACAAAGAGCAAACGAATTATTTGATAAAGAAAAATACAATGTAGAATTAACCGGATCGAGTGTAACTTTTGTAGAAGGAAGTCGGTTTATTATTAATGGTTTAAAAGAAAGTGTAATTTGGGCATTTGCACTCATTGCACTTTGTATGCTTTATCTTTTCCGTTCGTGGCGAATTTTAATTTGTTCGTTGGTACCAAATATTATCCCACTTATTGTAACAGCCGGTGTAATGGGGTGGATGGGCGTTCGCATAAAACCATCCACTGTATTAATTTTCAGCATCACTTTAGGAATTGCAATTGATGTAACAATTCGTTTTTTAGTAAATTACAAACAAGAATTGAAACGAAATAATTACAATGTAAAACAAACTGTAATCGACACCATTCACGGAACAGGTATCAGCATCGTTTATACTTCTTTGGTGCTGATTGCAGGATTTATAATTTTTTGTTTCAGCAGTTTTGGAGGAACACAATCGTTGGGATGGCTAACTTCCCTTACGTTGGTTATTGCAACAATTACTAACCTTGTTTTACTGCCAACTCTTTTGATTTCTTTTTCAAAATCAACTTCGAAAAAATAATGTTATTGATTTAGAAATTTTTCAAGCGTTGCTTCTAATTCCTCTCCGCGTAAATTTTCTGCAATTATTTTTCCGTATGGATCTACCAATACATTAAAAGGAATTCCTTCTATTCGGTAAAGTGCGACCATTTCGCTTTCCCATTTTTTTAAATCGCTTACATGCATCCAATTCAAATTATCTTTTACAATTGCTTTTTTCCATGCTGTTAAATCATTGTCCAACGAAACACCCAAAATGGTAAAATTTTTATTTTTAAATTTATTATATGCATTAACAACATTTGGATTTTCATTTCTGCAAGGTCCGCACCAACTTGCCCAAAAATCAACCAACACATATTTTCCTTTAAACTCGCTAAGCTTGTGTAGTACTCCTTCGGTGTCGGGTAAAGAAATTTCGGGTGCATTTTTTCCAACCCATCCCAATTTATTTATTTCTGCGTCAATCGAATTTTTTGCAGCAATAATAGAAGCGTTTTCTGGAAACCTAACTGCTAATTCATTTATGATGCTTTGTATTTCTTCTATGGAAAAACTAAGCAATCCTGAAACAGGATTGCCCGCAATAATTTGGTAAGAAGAAAGAAGAAACAAACAAAATACTCCGCTTTTGGAATTCTTGATTAATTCAAGTGTATAATTTTTAAACTCTTGGTTAATTTTTTGAGTCGCTATATTAATGGAATCAAGTTGAATTTTATTTGTGCTTGTATTCTTTAAACTGTCGGAAACATGGCGTGAACTGGAAAGTAACGGTAAAATATCATTTACTTTTTCTTGAAAACTATTTATTGCAATACTTGTAACTGAACCGTCAACTTTGTATTTATTACTTCTATCGTTCATGTCTGCTTCCACCGAAATTTTAGCAATATCATTTATCAAATAAATTGGTTGATGCATTTCTACTATTCGCAACCAATATAAATTTTCTCCTTTTGTATTTGTTCTTAATAAAAATTGTCCATTTTCGCCAATAACTGCAGAATCCATTTGTGTCCATTGAGAGCCGTCCAATTGCACTTCTTCGAGGTAGATTTTTTTTGATTGGCCGTTTTTTATTGTTCCAACAACTGTAAACTTTTCACCATTTTCATTGTTACAAGCAATAAAAAAAATTGAAATAAATAAAGAATAAATTATTCGACGCATTTTTGATTTATTATAATTTTCCTTTAATTGCATTTACTATTTCGTTAAACTTCGTTTTGTCTTGTCCTCCGGCCGTTGCCAATGATTTTTTTCCGCCGCCGCCGCCAATTATCAACGGAGCAACAATTTCTTTAACCCATTTGCTTGCATCATGTTGATTTTTTTCAACAACCGATTCTGCAATACTTATGGCAACAAATATTTTTTCATCAACAATTGCACTTAAAACAATAACAGCATTTTCAATATGTTGCTGCATTTCGTAACAAAGTTTTTTCAGCAAGTCTGCGTTGTCAAGCTCTACTAATTCTCCAATAAAATTGATATTATTTACGTTATTTACTTTTTGTAACAAAGCATTTTGCAAATTCAATACTATTTTTTTTTCTGCTTGTTCTAACAATTTTTTCAGTTCATTGTTTTCCTGCAACGTATTTGCAACCGATTTAAAAATATCTTTCGGGTTTTTAAATTCAGTTTTCAATTTTTCCAATTGCAATTTTATTTTTTCAAAATTTTTCTCAGCAGCCAATCCGCAAACAGCTTCCAATCTTCTCACACCCGCTGCCACTGCAGCTTCGTGAAGTATTGTAAACAAACCAAGTTGCCCAGTTGCGCCCACATGCGTTCCTCCGCACAATTCAATCGAATACGAAGGATCAATAATTACTACACGAACTTTGTCTCCGTATTTTTCTCCGAACAATGCCATCGCTCCCAACTTCAATGCTTCTTCTTTTGGCAATTCTTTAATCACCACCGAAATATTTTGACGAATTTTTTCATTCACCATTTTTTCAATTGATGAAATTTCTTCCTTTGTCAATTTCGCAAAATGTGAAAAATCAAAACGAAAATGATCTGCATTTACCAACGAACCTTTTTGCTCCACATGTTTTCCAAGTACTTTTCTTAATGCTGCGTGTAATAAATGTGTAGCAGAATGATGCACCGCAATATTATTTCGTCTTTCTTCATTCACTTTTGCATTTACCAACTCACTAATATTTTCTGGAATGGATGTGGTAACATGAATAATTAAGTCATTGTCTTTTTTGGTGTCGATAACTTCTATCGTATTTGCTCCAAGGCTTAACCGGCCTGCATCTCCAACCTGTCCACCACTTTCGGCATAAAATGGAGTTTGTTCCAAAACAAGTTGATAAAGTTCATTGCCTTTTGCTTTTACTTTTCGATACTTGGCAACTTTTGTAGTTGTTTCCAATTGATGATATCCAACAAATTCATTTCCCTTGTTTGTTGTTAATGCAATCCAATCTCCAGCATCAACAACCGTTGCGGCGCGGCTTCTTTGTTTTTGTTGCTGCATTTCATTTTCAAAACCGGATTCATCAATTGATATATTATTTTCATTTGCAATCAAACGCGTAAGGTCAATTGGAAATCCATACGTGTCATAAAGTTCAAATGCATTTTTCCCCGAAATCATCTTTGTTGTTGCAGTAAAAAGAATATCATCCATCCTTTTCAACCCTTTTCCCAATGTTCGCAAAAAAGTTTCTTCTTCTTCTTTTACAACTTTGGAAACAAATTCTTTTTGTTTGTGTAATTCAGGAAATATTTCTTCAAACTGTTTTGCAATAACCGGAATTAATTGAAACAACAATGGTTGTTTATAATCGAGATAAGAATAATAATAGCGCACTGCCCGACGAAGAATTCTGCGAATTACATATCCCGCGCCAGTACTGGAAGGCAGTTGGCCATCAGCAATTGTAAATCCGATTGCACGAATATGATCTGCCAATACGCGAAATGAAATCGCTAATTTAGAATCGCTGCTGTCATATTTTTTATTGGTTATTTTTTCTGTTGCTGCAATTGTTCCGGAAAAAATATCGGTGTCGTAATTCGAATTTTTCCCTTGCAGCACACGCACCAATCGCTCCAATCCCATTCCAGTATCAACATGTTTTTCTGCTAATGGAAAAAGGCTTCCGTTTTTTTGACGATTGAATTGTATAAATACATTATTCCAAATTTCAATTACTTGCGGATGATCGTTATTGACTAGCTCTTTTCCATTTATTTTTTTTCGCTCTTCGTCCGATCTGCAATCCACATGAATTTCAGTACAAGGCCCACAAGGGCCGGTATCGCCCATTTCCCAAAAATTATCTTTTTTATTCCCTAATAATATTCGATCAGCTGCAATAAAATTTTTCCAAGTTTCAAAAGCTTCTTCATCTTTTTCAAGATTTTCTTTTGCATCACCTTCGAAAATGGTAACGTAAAGTCGATCTTTGGGAATTTTGAATTCTTCGGTTAACAGTTCCCAACTCCATGCAATGGCTTCTTTTTTAAAATAATCGCCAAAGCTCCAATTGCCCAACATTTCAAACATCGTGTGATGGTATGTATCAACACCAACTTCTTCCAAGTCGTTGTGTTTGCCACTTACGCGTAAACATTTTTGCGTGTCAACTACCCGCTTTTGTACAATTGGTTTGTTTCCTAAGAAAAAATCTTTGAACTGATTCATCCCAGCATTTGTGAACATCAAAGTCGGATCGTCTTTTACAACAATTGGCGACGACGGAACAAATGCGTGGTTTTTAGATTCAAAAAAATCAAAAAATTTCTTTCTAATTTCAGGAGCAGTCAGCATACAAATTGACAATTTTTACTATTTATAACGGTATATTTGTTTGACCGACCTGCCTTTAATGTCGGGCTTTTTAAGGTTGTAAAGGTAGTGAGTATCAACGAAAATAGTCCGTTCAAAACTGGTAGGCAACAGAAGAGGTATGCAAAAAATAAAATATTTTTATAATACACATTCGCTTCGCTACGAAAAAGTAGAAACTCCTTTTCGCGTAAAGCTGATTCGCATATTTGGTTTTTTGGCTGCTTCGCTTGTTACCGCCGGTATTATTTCCTTTCTCATTTTTAGATTTGTAGATTCTCCCAATGAAAAAATATTACGCGCAGAAAATGAAAAACTAAAAGATACTTTTCAAGAACTCAACCAGCGGTTAAACAAAATAGAACTTCAAATGACCGATTTGGAAAAAACAGATAATGAGGTTTATCGCTCCATTTTTGAAGCAAACCCAATTCCTGACAGTGAAAGATCTAATGAAATAGAAAAGGAAAAGCAAATTGCAAGCATTGAAAATATGAATCAAAACGAATTAATTAATTCGCTTCACCATTCGTTAAATACACTGAGTGCAAGAATTCATACACAAGAATCTTCTTTTTTGGAAATTGCATCTTTGATGAAAAATAAAGAACAATTATTAGCATCAACTCCAGCTATTCAACCCGTAAGCAATAAAAATTTAAAAAGAATTGCATCAGGTTTCGGATATCGAATTGACCCCATTTACAAAACAATAAAACTTCATCCCGGGCTTGATTTTACTGCACCATCCGGAACGCCAATTTATGCAACCGCCAATGGAAGTATTGAAATTGCTGGTAACAGAGGAGATGGTTATGGAAAACTTGTTGTCATTAATCACGGTTATGGATATAAAACTTTGTACGGACACATGTATCGCATAAAAGCACGAGTTGGTCAACGCGTAAAAAGAGGAGAGGTAATTGGATATGTCGGAAGCTCGGGCAAAAGTACCGGTCCGCATTGCCATTACGAAGTAATAAAATATGGAAGCAAATTAGACCCAATCTATTTTTTTTACAATGATCTTTCACCAGCACAGTTTGATCAATTGTTGAAAAAAGCAGCAGCTTCCAACCAAAGTCTCGATTGATTTTAATTTTTTTTCCACAGTTCATTTAGCTCTTAAAATAAACCTAATTGCAGTTGTACCTTTACACTAACAACTGTAAAATGGCTAAATCGCTTCCTCAAATAAGTTTTGACTTTTCGGATGAAGAAAAAGAATTACCACCGCTTGAAGAACCCGTAACAAAACCAGAAGAAATAATAAACTCTTCCGAAAACAAAAAACATTCCGAAGTAATATCAAAACGAGGAAGGCTATCATTAAAAGAAATTGAAAGAACGGCAGATTTTATTCAAATTCCTAAAGACGAAATTCTTTTTCAAAAACAATATTACTCCATTGGACAAGTTGCAATATGGTTTCATTGTAATCAATCATTAATTCGCTATTGGGAAACAGAGTTTGATATTTTAGAACCAAGAAAAAACAGAAAGGGCGATCGTTTTTTTCGTCCGGTTGATGTAAAAAATTTGGTGCTAATTCACGATTTACTTCGTCGTCGCAAACTTACCATCGAAGGCGCGAAAGACTATTTAAAGAAAAGTAAAAAAGTAAGTGAAAAATTTGCAATGATACAATCTTTGGAAAAAGTAAAATCTTTTTTAAATGAATTGAAAGCAAGTTTATAACTAATTGAAATTTCCAATTATTCTATAAACTTCATTCTTCTTTAACACATAAATTTTTGATGATGCAATTTTTATTGAAATTGCATCTTGAAATATTTTCGGTAACAATTGTTCTGCAAAAGAAAATGTTTTAATAGAATAATTGAAAAGCGAATCGTTTTTAGTTCCGCGCAACTCACCATTTTCAATAGCAAAATTTTTCCAATCTGTAATGGCAATTCTGTTTTTTAGTGCACCATAAATATCAAATATAAAAACACCGTGTTTTGGATCGTATAAATAAACAAGTTCGTTTTCTTCGGTTATTGAAATAAAGTTAAAATCATTCCCGAACAATTGTCGAAAATCAGCTGTTTCCAAAATTAAATTTCCTGCTTCGTTTATTTTTTTTAATTTGTTTTCTATTGCGTCGAACAGCCAAATATTATTGTCGTGCGACCGGCAAACCGCCTGCACTTGAAAAATATTTTGCTTACGCAAATCAATGGTATTGCGCACAGACAGCTGATTATCCAAAATAAGCAGCGTGGAAAAATCATTATAAAAAACTAAAATGTGCAACGGATTTGAAGCATCAATTTGCGAAATCATTCCAAATTTTCTGCCACTGTTAAATACGGCAACCGAGTCGTCATTTGCATTTATTTTTTTTAATTGATTCGCAGCGTTAAGTAAATAAATATTTTCAAATTGATCAACTGCAAAAAAAACAAAATCGCCTTTTGCAATTATTTTTATTTGAAAATTAATTTCCGACTGAGCCGAAATGTTCAGAAAACTTGTATTGCAAAAAATGATAATTAAAAAAAACTTTTTCACTACCCCTTAATTATTTTTTCGTGTTGATTTGTAAACGATTTTAACTCCAAATTTACGCCATCGAATTCTGCATAAGTAAAATAACGAATCCAATCGCCAAGGTTGATGTACCTGCTTTCGGAATTATTTAATTTAAAATCAATGGGAAGGTGGCGATGGCCGAAAACAAAAAAATCAAATTTTTCTTTTTGCAATTTTTGGTTGCAATAAATCAGTAACCATTCTCCATCTGCGCCTTTAAAAACCTCCTCTGAAACTTCTGTATTTGCACGGCTTTGGCGACTTAAAAAATTCGCCAACCCGATTCCAAAATAAGGTGGAAAAATTCCAAAAAGCTGTTGGCAAAACGGATTGCGAAATATTTTTTTCAACCATTTATATCCGCTGTCGCCCGGTCCGAGTCCATCGCCATGGCCGATAAAAAAATTTTTACCATTGCGTTCAAAGGTTTCCGGTTTGTAATAAACCGGAATGTTTAATTCTTTTTGAAAATAATCCTTCATCCACATATCGTGGTTGCCCACAAATACTCGAATTGTTATTCCCGAGTCTGTTAACTCGGCAAGTTTGCCAAACAATCGAACAAATCCTTTTGGAACAACGTTTCGATACTCGAACCAAAAATCAAAAATATCGCCAACAATAAAAATTTCAGCCGCATCATTTTTAATGCTATCCAAAAAATTAATTATAATTTTTTCGCGAACAAGACTTTTCTCCGCATTGGGCGCACCCAAATGGAAATCGGAAAGGAAGTAAATTTTTTTGCCGAAAATCATTTTTGAAAATTAGTTGTTTCTATTCGTAGTAACTAAAATTAAAAAGAGAAAAATATTTATTCATCAACCAAAAAACAATAAACTTCTTTTGGGCCATGCACACCTACAACTAACGTTTTTTCAATATCTGCTGTGCGGCTTGGTCCTGTAGCAAATGTTATAAGCGAAGGAAGTTTTTCGCCGTGTTTTTTTTTCATCAATTGCAATGCATCTTTAATATCATAAACCAATTGATTTGTAAATGCAACGCAAATATGAACTGGCGAATACACACTTGTATTTCTGCCAGATAATTTTGAAGAGCTCATTACAATGGAACCCGTTCTTGCTACAAGATATTCGCAACCCGTAATTCCAACATCGCAATTTGCAAGATCATCAACAGTTAAATTTTCTTCCAATTCCATTCCAATCATTTGTAATATCACAGGTTCAACACAGTATGTTTTTTGCCAACCTTGTTTTCTTATTAAACTGTTTAGCTGAAATGCCAACTCTTGTCTGTTAACACAAAAAACAAATCTTCCTAAAAGTTTGTTGAATTGTTCAGCAAATTCCACTTCCAGTTCTTGTTTGGATGGTTGAAAAACAAGCTGATTCGCTTCGCTTTTTGGAAAAGGAAGTGGCGTTTTATGTGTCAACGCCGTTCGTATTTTTTTGAGAATATTTTCTTTTGAAGGAGAAACTTTCATTCTCGATTTTTAAAAACTTTATACAAGTGATGGAATTAAACCTTGTTCATTTTCTGGATTATTAATAATTGGTTGAGCCGCTGGTACCTCTTCCGTTGCAACTTCCAATAATTTTTTTTCTTCAAATGGTCTTTTTCCAATTAAGGTTTCTACATCACTTTGAAATAACACTTCTTTTCGCAACAACTCTTCGGCAAGTAATACAACTTCCGCTTTTTTATCTTGCAATAATTGTTTCGTTCTTATAAAACCATCGTCTATTAATTTACGAACTTCTTGGTCAATTATTTTCGATGTTTCTTCGGAATACGGTTTTGTAAATGTGTTTTCTTGTTGTGGATCATAAAAACTTATGTTACCAACTTTTTCGTTCATGCCATAAACAGTAACCATTGAATAGGCAATTTTCGTAATCTGTTGCAAATCGTTTTGCGCTCCTGTTGAAATTTTTCCAAAGAAAATTTCTTCTGCCGCACGGCCACCAAGTGTCATACAAATTTGATCATTCAACTGATCGGTATTATACAAAAATTGTTCTTTTGGTGTGTACTGCGCATAGCCCAACGCCGCCGAACCTCGTGGAACGATTGTAACTTTTAATAACGGATGGGCGTGTTCCAAAAACCAACCGCAAATTGCATGTCCGGCTTCGTGATACGCAATTATTTTTTTCTCTTCAGGAGAAATAATTTTGTTTTTCTTTTCCAGTCCACCAATCACTCTATCAACCGCATCTTGAAAGTCGCTCATTTCCACTGCAGCTTTTCCTTTTCTTGCAGCAATTAAAGCTGCTTCGTTACACACATTTGCAATATCTGCACCTGCAAAGCCGGGAGTTTGCTCCGCCAAACTGTGCACATTTACTTTTTCTGAAACTTTGATTGGTTTTAAATGAACATTGAAAATGGCTTCGCGACCAACTAAATCCGGTTTGTCAATCGTGATTTGTCTGTCGAAACGACCCGGACGAAGCAATGCACTATCCAACACATCGGGACGATTGGTTGCTGCCAAAACGATTATTCCGGAATTTGCACCAAAACCATCCATTTCTACCAACAATTGATTCAAGGTATTTTCTCGTTCATCATTTGCCATCATCATATTTTTTCCTCTTGCACGACCGATGGCATCAATTTCATCAATAAAAATTATACACGGCGCTTTATCTCTTGCTTGTTTAAATAAATCGCGAACACGACTTGCACCAACGCCAACAAACATTTCCACAAAATCACTTCCACTCAAACTAAAAAATGGAACCTGTGCTTCGCCGGCCATCGCTTTTGCTAATAAAGTTTTTCCTGTTCCCGGCGATCCAACTAATAAAGCACCTTTTGGAATTTTTCCACCGAGCTCGGTATATTTTGCGGGATTTTTTAAAAAATCTACAATCTCCATCACTTCCACTTTTGCTTCTTCCAATCCTGCCACATCAACAAAAGTGACATTAACTTTCGTTCCTTTTTCGAACAAAGTAGCTTTTGATTTTCCGATATTGAAAATTCCGCCAGGCCCGCCACTACTTCCTCCGGCACCACCACTCATTTTTCGCATTACCAACATCCAAAGTGCTAAAAGAATTACAAATGGGAGTAGAAAACTTAAGATGCCAGTGAAGTAATCTTTTTCTTTTTTAGATTCGTACGGATCATCTTTTACAGAAGTAAAATTTTGTTGATTTTCTTTTATAAAAGTCAACATCTCTTCCCGAAAACGATCGTTTATTTCGAATTGAAAATGTGGCCCAACTTCATCCACTTTTCCACCAATTCCTTTGGAAAGTAGTTTTTCGTATTTAGGAATGCTTGTTTTTTTAAGTGACACATGAACAATTGCTTTATTCGTAATCTCGATGTATTTTTCTACATCATGTGCTAAAAGCATTTCTTTAAAATCACCAACTTTGATTGTCGTTGTTTTTACAGTCATTGGCCCGATGACACTAAAACCAATCATTATAATTATGATGATTCCATAAATCCAATTGGAACTTATTTTTGGAACTTTTGGTCCAGCTTCTTTTTTCTCATTATCGAGATTATTTTCCGAACCTTTCATTTTTCTTTTCGTCTTATTTTTTTGTTCTTGTGACATTCTTTTTCTACTATTAAATAGTTGTTTAAAAAATAAATTTATCCGTTTAATTCTTCTTTTGCAGCATCGCTCCACATTTCTTCAATGCTGTAAAATTTTCTTGTTTCCGGTAGCATGATGTGAACCACCACATTTACATAGTCAATCAATACCCACGACAGTCCTTGTTGTCCTTCGAAATGCCTCGGAGCTTCTCCGCATTTTTTTAAAACTTCTGCTTTTACATTTTCCGAAATTGCTCTCACTTGTGGTGAACTGTTTGCTTCGCAAATAAGCATAAAATCTGTTGACGCTTCCTTTATTTTTCGCAAGTCAAGCGAAATTATATTTTCACCTTTTTTAGATTGAATTGCTTCTGTAATAATTTTTAGAATTTTTGTTGGCTTTGTTGCCAATGCAAGTTTTTTCTTTTTCGGCAAGGGTAAAAGAGATGTTTGTTCCAAATAATTTTTTTTAAAGTTAAAGTTTGCTGCGAACAGATTGTTATTTCAATTTTTTATTTTATTCCAATGCGTTCAACAGAAACTTAATTAATTTGCCAAAAATACTACTTAATTGCCACAGCTTCCCGCTTCCTCTATTTTAGGGTTTCCCTTTGTTGAACTACAATCGATAGACAGTACCAACAAATATGCCATGAATTTAGTACATACAGGAATGGCAAGCCACGGAATGGCAATTTTTGCTCATGCACAAACCGCAGGAAGAGGGCAAAGAAATAAAACTTGGAGTTCAGAAAGCGGGAAAAACATAGCGCTCAGCCTTATTGTTAATCCTTTTCCATTAAAAACTTTCGAAAATTTTAAAATCATTTGTTGTGTGTCGGTGGCGATTGCCAATTTTTTAAAAAAATATGCCGGCGATGAAATAAAAATAAAATGGCCGAATGATATTTATTGGCGTGACAGGAAGGCAGGAGGTGTACTGATTGAAAATATAATAAAAACTGGCAAAGTAAGTAGCGGTAATTGGCAATGGGCCGTAATTGGAATTGGAATAAATATCAACCAAACAAATTTTCCGGTTGAATTGCCCAACCCTGTTTCGCTGAAACAGATTACCGGAAAAGAATTTAACACGATTGAATTAGCAAAGGAATTGTGCGCAGAGTTGACTACTTTTTTCAACGACTTAATTTCAAAAAACAATAATTTTCTTTATGAACAATATTGCAATTTGCTTTATAAAAAAGATGAAAAAGTAAAATTTAAAAAAGGCAATCGCATTTTCGAAGCAAAAATTTTAGGCGTTTCCGAAACTGGTCAACTCATTACACAACATGCAATAGAAGAAAGGTTTGACTTTGGCGAAATAGAATGGCTTTTAGAAAAAGTGTAAAATTTTAACATAGTCGTTTTGAAATAACCAAAATCGAATTATAAATTCGTACTAAATCAACCGTTATGAAAAAGCCATTATTTCTTCAATTGACATCATTGATTTTATTTTTCTTTTTTGTAATCAACTCAGGATTTGCACAGGATTGCGTAGTAGATAAAGAAAGCATCAAGGGAGTTTATACCGGAGAATGCAAAAAAGGAAAAGCACACGGAATAGGAAAATCGGTTGGCACCGATACTTACGAAGGGAGCTTCAAATCAGGGCTTCCGGAAGGAAAAGGAGTTTACACATGGAATTCGAAAAACAGTTTTACGGGCAATTTCTTAAAAGGATTGCGCGAAGGAAAAGGAGTATTGACTTATAAAATTCAAAATGCAGCCGATAGTATTGTAGAAGGGTTTTGGAAAAAAGATGTTTATTTGGGCATACGCGAAAATCCATGGGAAGTTCACAGCCGAAGTGGTTCAATAAGAAGTGTGGATGTAGAATACAGCCCAAGCAAAGTAAACCGGATTCGTGTAATAGTTACCAATACTACTGGTAGTGTTGCTTCAATTGGGTATGTAATACCATCTTACACGGTAACCGATGCAGTTGTAACAAAAGGAAGTTATGAAAGTATGACTACTTTGGAGACGCATGTTAAAGCAAAAGAAACCACTTTTTTGCAAGTAGTGTTTCCTTTTAGAGCAAAGCTATCATTAATGAGAGAAGAATTGGATATCGAATTTTTTGAGTCAGGAACTTATACAGTGAACATTTATATTGTTCAATAAAAATTCGTTTAAAGCCACCTTTGGACAACTTTAAACTTCTACCAAAATAATACAAATGACCGAATAAAGTTGGCTAAAAAATAGAATGAATGGTAAAATCAAATATGAATTTTCCTCAAAGATTTGGCAATATTCATCGCCCAATGGTTGGCATTTTGCTTCGCTTCCGACAGAAATAGCAAAAGAGATAAGAGAAAACTTGAAATGGCAGGAAGAAGGCTGGGGGCGACTGAAAGCAACAGCCAAAATTGGAAATAGTAAATGGAAAACTGCAATATGGTTTGACACAAAAATGAACACTTATTTATTACCGCTTAAAGCAGAAATTAGAAAAAAAGAAAATCTTGTGGCTGACAAAGTCATTAAGACAATAATTTGGATTTAAAGAACAACGAACCGCTAACAATAGTTTTGCGATAGTAGTGCTCAGTACTTCGCAAACCGTTTTGTTGTAAACAAACTCAGTTCATTCTTTAACAAAACATTTTTTCGTTTCAAATGCAACTTTTCGGTTGATTTGTCTGTCATACAAATGTCAACAACCAAATCAACAAATTCATTATGAAACTCATTCCTGTCAAACTATCTCTTTTATTATTTGTAACCATCGGACTTTTTATTGGATTTATAAAAGGCCAAGATGCTCGTAATAAATGGCTCAATAAAAAGAAAAACATACAAGAAAACAAAAACCCGTTACAAGTAAAAAAAGCAAAGAAAGTAATCCTCGATGATTTTGAAATTGCTACTTTTCATCACAATTAAAATTCTTTTTCTTTTTACAATTTTGAATGATTTGTTTTAAAGCACTTCATTTCCCTTAGTTTTGCGCAATTTGTTTTTTTATTCTTAACTGGCCTGAAAAAATACAACAAAATGCCAAAAGATAATTCCATAAAATCTGTACTCATTATTGGATCTGGCCCCATCATTATTGGTCAGGCTTGCGAATTTGATTATGCAGGAACACAAGCAGCAAGAAGTTTACGAGAAGAAGGTATCAAAGTAATTCTTATCAATAGCAATCCGGCAACAATCATGACGGATCCGATGATGGCTGACAGAGTATATTTATTACCGTTGACAGTAGAAAGCATTGAAACAATTTTAGAAGAAAATGAAATTGATGCTGTATTACCAACAATGGGCGGACAAACCGCACTCAACTTGGCAAAAGAAGCAGAGGAACTTGGATTATGGAAAAAATTTAATGTAAGATTAATTGGGGTAGATATAAAAGCAATCGATAAAGCAGAAGATCGCGAAAAATTTAGGCAGTGGATGATTGATATTGGTGTAACCGTTGCACAAGGGAAAACCGCCATTTCCTTTTTGGAAGGAAAAGAAATTGCGCAAGAAATCGGACTTCCATTAGTTATTCGTCCATCATTTACATTGGGTGGAACGGGAGGAGGGTTAATATACAATAAAACGGAATTGGACGAAGCGCTAAACCGCGGTTTGCAAGCATCTCCTATTCACGAAGTATTGGTAGAAAAAGCAATGCTTGGGTGGAAAGAATTTGAATTGGAATTGCTGCGCGATGCAAACGATAATGTTTGCATTATTTGTACAGTAGAAAATTTTGATCCAATGGGTGTGCATACCGGCGATTCAATTACCGTTGCACCCGCAATGACATTGAGCGATACCGGAATGCAACTCATGCGAAATACCGCAATAAAAATGATGCGCGACTTGGGAAATTTTGCAGGAGGTTGTAATGTTCAATTTGCCATGCATCCCGAAACGGAAAAAATTATCGCCATTGAAATTAATCCAAGAGTAAGTCGTTCGTCAGCATTAGCATCCAAAGCAACTGGTTATCCTATTGCAAAAATTGCTGCCAAACTTGCAATTGGCTACAATTTGGATGAATTGGAAAATCAAATTACAAAATCTACTTCTGCATTTTTTGAACCAGCGTTGGATTATGTAATTGTAAAAATACCGCGCTGGAATTTTGATAAATTTAAAGGGGCCGATAGCACATTGAATTTGCAAATGAAAAGTGTAGGAGAAGTAATGGCAATTGGAAGAAGCTTTGCAGAAGCTGTTCAAAAAGCATGTCAAAGTTTGGAAAACAATGCAATTGGTTTGGGTTATTATGGTAAAAGTTTGTTGAAATCGGAAGAAATATTAGAACACATCAAAACACCAAAATGGGATCGCATTTTTAGAATTAAAGATGCATTAATGATGGGGGTAAGTGTAAACACTATTGCAAAAGCTACACAAATTGATCATTGGTTTATAAAAGAAATTCAAAAAATTTGTGTGCTGGAAAACGAGTTAGCCAAATGTAAATTAAATACGCTTTCTTCCGCATTACTGCGCGAAGCAAAAGTTCTTGGTTTTAGCGATGAACAAATAGTGAACATTATGAAAGATGGCACAGAAGATGAGTTATATGCTATTCGAAAAAAACAAAATATTACACGAGTATTTAAAATGGTTGATACTTGTAGTGCAGAGTTTGAAGCAAAAACACCCTACTTTTATTCCACCTTTGAAACAGCATCACAAACCAATGAAGGTGCAAAATTTTCACCACACAACGAATCAAAAATTTCGAATAAAAAGAAAGTAATCGTTCTTGGTTCTGGTCCAAACAGAATTGGACAAGGAATTGAATTCGACTATTGCTGCGTTCACGGACTATTGGCAATTAAAGAATGCG
Organism: Bacteroidota bacterium; assembly: GCA_005798905.1. Lineage (GTDB taxonomy): Bacteria > Bacteroidota > Bacteroidia > Chitinophagales > Chitinophagaceae > VBAS01. The sequence continues at coordinate 38,730 of SYIK01000008.1, forward strand.
GATATGATGCCATTATGATTAATTGCAATCCAGAAACGGTAAGTACCGATTTCGACATGGCTGACAAATTGTATTTCGAGCCAGTTTATTGGGAACATATCCGCGAAATTATTGAACACGAAAAACCCGAAGGAATTATTGTGCAATTGGGCGGACAAACCGCATTGAAGCTGGCAGAAAAAATTACATCAATGGGTATTAAAATATTAGGTACCGATTTTGACAGCATGGATATTGCAGAAGATCGCGGCCGATTTTCTGACATGCTTAAAGAGCTAAACATTCCGTACCCTAATTACGGAACAGCCGAAACAGTTGATGAAGCAATTGAAGTTGCTAATAAAATCGGTTTCCCCGTTTTAGTTCGTCCATCTTACGTATTAGGCGGTCAACGCATGCGTATTGTATTGAATAATGAAGAATTGGAAAAAGCTGTTTTAAGTTTATTGAAACATATACCTGGAAATAAAATTTTAGTTGACCACTTCTTAGATCGTTGCCAAGAAGCTGAAATTGATGCCATTTGTGATGGAGAAAAATTTCATGTGATGGGTATCATGGAACATATTGAACCAGCTGGTATTCATAGCGGAGATAGTAATGCTGTATTGCCTGCATTTAATCTTACGCCATTAGAAGTACAAGATATGGTTGATTACGCTAAAAAAATTTCGTTGAAATTGAAAGTAAAAGGACTCCTTAATATTCAATTTGCAATAAAGAACGGAAAGGTTTATGTTATCGAAGCTAATCCAAGAGCATCACGCACAACTCCATTTATTGCAAAGGCATACAACAAACCTTATTTGAATTTCGCCACCAAAGTAATGCTTGGTCACCTAAAAGTCGCTGATATTCCTGAAGAAAAATTCTTGGATGGATTTGCAATTAAAGAACCTGTTTTTAGTTTTAATAAATTCCCGGGAGTAAACAAAGAGCTTGGCCCGGAAATGAAAAGCACAGGAGAAGCAATCCGTTTCATAAAAAATCTTCGCGACCCTTATTTCCGCCAATTGTACAAAGACAGAAGCATGTATCTAAGTAAATAGCTTTAAAGAAACGAACCTACCTATAAGTGGTATAGTTTGAAAAGCTTTTTTTGCCTACTTTTTCGGCATGTCTCTTCACCAAGTATTTATTCCGATTTGGAAAAAAGTTCCATTTTTTCGGTTTTTATTGCCGTTAATTGTAGGAATAATTCTTGAATGGTATACTCCAATTCCACTTACAGCTTTATGGATTACACTTATTGTTTCATTAATTATTGTTTTCTTTTTTTTCTTTCTACCTTTTTTTGAACGCTATAAATTATCGACAATTGCAGGAATTGCGTTAACCACTTTTTTTATTTGTTTGGGCTCATTATTTATTTATCAAAAAAATATTTATCATAATAAAAATTGGTTTTATCATAATTACAAAAACGAAGAACAATTAGTTATAACCCTGCTTGAACCATTGATTGAAAAAGCAAAATCATTTAAAGCAAACGCTTCGGTTGATTATATTTTAATTAATTCCAACTTTAAAAAAACCAAAGGAAAAATTATAATTTATTTTCAAAAAAATTCGGTTTTGCAAAAACTGAATTATGGTTCGCAACTTGTTTTCAACAAACCGTTACAACAAATAGCCAACACCAGAAATCCTGGCGCTTTTGATTATAAACGCTACACGCAATTTCAAGGAATTACACATCAAGTCTTTTTAAAAAAAAATGAATTTGAAATTCTTCCAACAAAAAACCGACAGAAAATTGTTCAATTTATTTTCGCACTTCGAGAAAATGTGTTGTATATTTTGCGTAATAATATCAAAGGCAAACAAGAGCTCGGTCTCGCAGAAGCCTTGCTCATTGGCTACAAAGACGATTTGGATAAATCGCTTGTTCAGTCGTATACAAATACGGGAGTGATACATGTTATTGCAATTTCAGGTTTACATATTGGAATTATTTATTGGCTTCTTGTTCAATTTTGCAGCTTACTAAAAAAGAACCGCTATTTTTTTATTCTCCAACCAATTATTATAATTACCTGTCTTTGGATTTTTAGTTTGTTGGCTGGAGCCCAACCTTCCGTAGTTCGTTCGGCTGTAATGTTCACTTTTATTGCACTTGGCACTTCTCTTTCGCGAAAAACATCCATCTTAAACAGTTTAGCACTTTCTGCATTTTTACTATTGTGTTATAATCCTTTTTGGCTTTGGGATGTTGGTTTTCAATTATCCTATCTCGCTGTGCTGAGCATTGTACTTTTTATGCAACCCATCTATAATTGGCTCTATTTTAAAAACAAACTTTTGCAATTTATTTGGAAATTAAATGCCGTAACAATCGCTGCACAACTACTTCCACTGCCAATTAGTATTTTTTATTTTCATCAATTCCCTACTTATTTTTTGCTCTCGAATTTTGTTGCAGTTCCTTTGTCCAGCATTATTTTATTGGGCGAAATTTTTCTTTGCACAATTTCTTTTTTCCCATTCATGGCAATAGTTTTTGGAAACTTTCTAAGCAAGTTAATTGGTGTAATGAATGGTTACATTGAAAGTGTTGAGCTGTTGCCTTTTTCAATTTTAGAAAATTTATCAATCAACATTGGACAAGTAATTTTAATATTTGCAGTAATTATTTTTAGTTGTTATTGGCTGATTGAAAAAAATAAACTTTATTTAAAGTTAGGACTGTCGGCGCTTTTGATATTATTTATTTTACAAACAAAACAATTGATTGACACCAAAAATCAAAACAAAATAATTGTTTATAATTTACCAAAACAAACTGCATTAGATTTTGTTCAAGGAAGAAATGTGTTTTTTATTGCAGACTCCTCCATATTTGTTGACAAAATATTTTTTAATTTTCACATTAAACCTTCCCGAATTTATAATCAAATTACACAAACAAAGTCGTTGAACAATTTTTACCAATCTGGTAATTTTATTCAATATAATAACAAACGAATTTTAACAATTGATCGTAAGATGAAATTTAAAAAAACAAATGAAAAAACCGAACTCGATATTTTAATAGTAACAAAAAACCCGACACTATATTTTTCAGAACTTGCAAATACATTTAAAATTAAACAAGTGGTTTTTGATGGATCCAATTCTAAACCAAAAATAAATTATTGGAAAAAAGATTGTAATTCACTTCATATTCCATATCACGATACAAATGAAAGCGGTGCTTTTGTAATGAATTTGAATTAATTAACTTTGGAAAATTCTTTACCTATCAAACTCCCTTTTAAATGGAAAAAAAAATAAACGCTGCTCTTATTTCCGTTTTTAATAAAGATAATTTAGCTCCTCTTTTAAACTTGTTGCAAGAACAAAATGTTACTTTATATTCAACAGGTGGAACACAGCAGTATATTGAAAAATTAGGCCTTGCTGTAATTCCTGTTGAAAACCTAACAAACTATCCATCCGTTTTAGGCGGAAGAGTAAAAACACTGCACCCGTCTGTATTTGGTGGTATTTTGGGAAGAAGAGATAATGAAGTTGATTTACAAGAAATGAAAAAATTTAATATTCCGGAAATTGATTTAGTCATTGTTGATTTATACCCCTTCGAAGAAACAGTTGCCTCTACCAATGATGAAAAATTGATTATTGAAAAAATTGATATTGGCGGCCCGTCGATGATAAGAGCAGCTGCAAAAAATTTTAAAGACACTTGCGTTATTGCATCAAAAGAAGACTATAATTTATTAGAAGAAATACTTCGTAAACAAAACGGATCAACAAGTATTGAACAAAGAAAAATGTTTGCGGCAAATGCTTTTGAAATTATTGCACATTACGATTTAGTTATTTCAAAATATTTCAACCCGACTGAAGGAAACTTTTTTCAAGACTCAATTGTCAAGCGCAATCCAATGCGTTATGGAGAAAATCCACACCAATTCGGAGTATTTTATGGCAATCTTTCTGCGCTATTTGAACAACTAAATGGCAAAGATCTTTCTTACAATAATTTGGTGGATGTTGATGCAGCCATTCAATTGATTGCAGAATTTGGCATAAATCAAGAAAAAAATAATTCAACTTTTGCAATAATAAAACACACGAATGTTTGTGGAATAGCGCAACGGGACACAGTAAAAGAAAGCTGGAATTCCGCACTGGCAGGAGATTCTGAAAGTGCATTTGGTGGTGTTTTAATTTGTAATCAATCTATAAATAAAGAAACAGCAGAAGCAATTAGTGAAATATTTTTTGAAGTATTGATTGCTACAAATTTTGACGAAGATGCTTTGCAAATTTTAAAAACGAAAAAAAATAGGATTCTTTTGAAATTAAATTCAGCTAATGATTTGAATTTTTCTACTTCCTATAAATCTTTATTAAACGGCGTACTCTTGCAACAAAAAGACGAAGGCAATTATGAATTATTAAAAGAAGTTGGCGGAAGAACAACAACAGCAAATGAACATGAAGATCTTTTGTTTGCAAATATTGTTTGTAAACATTTAAAAAGCAATGCCATCGCCATTGTAAAAAATAAACAATTGATTGGAAAAGGTTGTGGCCAAACAAGTCGCATCGATTCATTGCGACAAGCAATTGAAAAATCAAAACAATTTAAGTTTAGTTTGGAAAACAGTGTGCTGGCAAGTGATGCATTTTTTCCTTTTGATGATTGTGTGAAACTGAGCCATGCTTGCGGCATTGCTGCATTTATCCAACCAGGCGGATCGGTTCGCGACAAAGACTCCATTACCTATTGTGTTGAAAATAATTTAGCAATGTTATTGACAAACAAAAGACATTTTAAACATTAATGTTTTAAAATAAATTTAGTATTGAAAAAATCTTCGCAGCATTTTGAATCTTCAATAAAGAGAAAAAAAACAAAAGCGTTTTTGGCATTAGCATTAGTTTCTTTATTGTGGGGAACCACTTGGCTTGCTTCAAAGAAAGGCGTACAATACATGCCAGGTTTGGAATTGGCGGGAATAAGGCAATTGATTGGAGGGTTGTGTTATGTAATTTATTTTTTAGCAATCGGTACCAAATTGCCCAAAGGAAAAGAATGGACTCATGTTTTGATATTAAGTTTTTTAAGTTTTGTTATTAGTAACGGGTTTAGTACTTGGGGTTTAAAATATATTTCTGCCGGACTCGGTTCAATCATTGGAGCCATTTTTCCCTTGTGGTTGGTATTGATTAGTTTGTTTTCTTCAAAAGCGCGGATACCAACAAAAGCCATTGTGGGCTTGGTTTTTGGGTTTGGAGGTGTTTGTGTAATTTTTTACGAACATTTAAAAGATTTTTTAAATGTTGATTTTCAATTTGGAATTTTACTTTCGTTAATTGCAACATGGAGTTGGGCTTTTAGTACACTTTATACAAAAAAGCAAGCAGCACATTTCAACCCGTATTTTAGTTTGGGTTTACAAATGGTTATTTCGGGAATTGTACTTTTTAATATTTCGGTTACCGATGTAAACTATCTTTCAATCAATGCGATTCCTTGGCAATCGTGGGCTGCAATCGGCTACCTTGTTGTATTTGGCTCCATCGTTTCTTTTATTTGTTATTTATACGCACTGCAAAATTTACCAACCGAACAGGCTTCTATTTATGCATACTTGAATCCGGTTGTAGCTGTGCTTTTGGGTTCGTTTTTATTTAATGAAAAATTGACGATTTTTATTACAATCGGCGGGTTGATTACTTTGTTGGGCGTTTATTTAGTAAGCAAAGCATTTAAAATTTCGAATAAAGAAATGCCCGAAACGGAAGGTGTTTAATTTTTTATTGAACAAATAAATTGTTCAAATTTTTCTTTCCAACCCTTATAGAATTCTTCAGTTCCCAAATAATTATTATGTGCAATAAATATTAATTGACCGTTTACTGCTTTTACTTCTTTAAAATAAGATTGCATTTCTTCGGTCGCTTTTTCAATTGTTAGTTTTTGTTGGTGAAAAAAAGTTGCGTCCATCAAACAAAACGGATGAAGTTTTAACGAGGAAATATTTTCATTTTGTAAATCATACCAAAAAAATGAAGAAGCAACGGATGCTCTAAAACCATTGGTGGTGCCGTAACCCATGGAATAGTCGTCAGTAATTCCAGTTTCTTGTAAATCGCGAAATGTTTGCGGCAATGAAAAACGTAAATAGTGTTGCCGCGAAGCTCTCGGTTTTTTTTTCGTAATTGTTTCAAGCGTATTTATTTCATTTTGTAGCAATTTTTTATCGTCGCCAGTTTGCCAAGAAGGATGAATGCCGAAAAAATATTTTTGCGACAAACGATAAATTAATTTTTGCAATGCATTCGCAGTTGGTAAAATATTTTTATCCCTTCTTCCATTTTTGGAAGCGACAAGAAAAAAATAAATAGGATGGAGCGCATATTTTTCATTTAATTCATCCATCCAAGAAAATGAATCGTAAGGGTCATCTTTTGTGACAATCAACACTTTTATTCTTTTATAAATATTGTTCCACTGTCCTAAATAAATTGCTTTTGCAATTGCACCTACAGTTCGCCACCAACTTTTGTGTAAATAAGCAAACGCTTCATCTATATCGTATGTGAGTAAAAAACTAAACTCGTGTTTGGCAAATTGATGCGTTGGAAATTTTTGTTGAATTGTTTTTTTAAAATCTTCAATCCAAATATTTACAAGAGGGTGGTGCAAAAAATTTTCTTTGAAAGCAAGTGAGTTTTCGTGCGCATAGCGCCCGTATTTATCTTTTTGATGCGGATAATATTCTTCGTAGCGACTCAGCAAATAAAAACTTGCGGCAAAAATATCAAAGGGATAATCGCCGTTGGTTTTAAAAAATGCTTTGCAATTTTCAATTTGGAAACAAGCAATTTTTTGTTCGGTGATTTCCGATTCAAATAAAAGAGAAACATTTTCTATTCTAAATTCATTCGTACAAATAGGTGTGTTGCTGTAATTTATTTTTAACCCTTCGTAGTTGAAGAAATAGTTTTTATCTGAGGTTATTTCAAAGTTTTTATCACCAATTTCATTGCCGATAAAATTAGAAATATAAGTTAGCCGAGGCGAAGTAGTATTTGTAAAAAGAAGCACGGGTAAATTTAATTATCTATCTCCGTATTTTTCGCGCCACAATTGATTAAAAGATTTTTTCGGAAAATCCAGTGGTGCACGATGCTCTGTCCACTTTTTTAAAAGTTTATTTACAAATTGGTTTTTTAGTTTGGCATTTCCAAAATTCATGATGCGACGATTGAGCATTGCTTGTTTCCAAAATTTCCATACGGTTCTTTCGACCAAGTCCGTGTGGCCTTCATCTACAGCTTCGTGCCGATTTTCCAACAACAACTCGTGCAATTTTATTTTTACAGAACAAACTTCTGAACAACTTCCACAAAGTGAAGAGGCATGACTTAAATGTTTCCACTCTCCTTTGTCTTTTAAATGCGGTGTAATTACAGAACCAATCGGTCCGCTGTAAGTAGATTCGTAAGCATGACCGCCAATATTTTTATACACCGGACAAGTATTTAAGCAGGCACCGCATCGAATACAGTATAAACTTTCTCTGAGTTTTTCATTTGCCAAAATGTTCGTTCTTCCGTTGTCGAGCAAAATCACATACATATCTTCGGGTCCGTCGGTTTCACCTTCTTGCCTTGCACCAGTAACAATTGTATTATAAACTGTAATTTTTTGTCCCGTGCCGTAAGTAGCCAATAATGGCCAAAACAAGGCAAGATCATTTATGGATGGAACCATTTTTTCGATGCCAACAATTACAATGTGAGTTTTTGGCATGGAGCAACTCAGTCGCGCATTTCCTTCGTTTTCTGTAATTGCAATGCCGCCAATATCTGCAATAATAAAATTTGCACCAGTAACCCCTATTTCAGCTTCTGTATATTTTTTTCTTAGAATTTGTCGAGCAACAAGTGTTAACTCTTGCGGAGTAAGTGATGGATCGGTTCCTAATTTTTCTGCAAAAAGTTTTGCAACATCCTCTTTGCTTTTGTGCATTGCCGGTGTCACAATATGATAGGGTGTTTCTCCATCCAATTGCTGAATGTATTCGCCCAAATCTGTTTCGATACTTTGAACGCCTTGTTTTTCTAAATAAGCATTGAGGTGAATTTCTTCCGTAACCATACTTTTGCTTTTCACCAATGTTTTGCAATTTTTGGCTTCGCAAATTTTTCCAACTGCTTCCAATGCTTGTTGCGCATCATCTGCCCAAATAACATTTACGCCTCTGCGCGTAGCATTTTCCTCAAAATCTTGAAGCAATTCCCCGAGATTTTCAATAGCTTTCCATTTTATATTTTTTGCTTTTTCTCGCGCCAGTTCAAGATCGTAAAACTGTTGTTTGCCTTGAGGAACAACCGCATTGTATTTGCCAATATTAAAATTGAGTTTGCGCCGATGTTCTTTGTCAGCCGTTTTGATGGAACTTTTTGCAATAAACGATTCGCTGTGTTGAGACATAAAACAAATTTAAGCTCTTCAAGCCCGCTTTTTAAAACTTATTTTTCTTGCGAGGAATAATCTGTCGCAATCTTTTTTAACGCAGCATAAAAATCTTCGCCATAAGTACGGATGAGCGGTTCTTTTAAAAATTCATAAGTGGATACTTTCAATTTTTCGCCGAGGGCGCAAGCCGGACTGCAAAGTTTTTCGCGCGGTTCGTAATTCACTCTTTCGTAATCGCCGTGTTTGCCTTTGGTAATAATGATGGGATAAAGATGGCAACTAATTGGTTTTTTCCAATCTATCAATCCGTCCTTTTGTGCTTGTTCGAACGAACATTTTATAAGTCCGTCGTTTCCCCTAATTCCGTACACACAAATTTCAGAATCGTTGCCGAGTGTTGGAGTTACCCAACCAAATTCTTTATTGTAAACATATTTTCCTTTTCGTTCTATTTCTTTTAAAGATGCTTCGGATAAATATGGTTTTATTTTTTCGAAATGTTGCAAAACTATTTCCAACTCCGCTTCATCCAACGGGGCACCGGCATCTCCTTCTTCACAACACCCACCCTTGCATTTGAAAAGATCGCATACGAATTGCTTTTCTACCACATTATCGCTTATCAGTTTATTATCAATTACAATCACAATTTTTTTTTGCAAATTTAAGTTTTATTCAATGGCTTCAAAAAGGCAAAATTGCCTTTTTGAAGTGGCTATTTTTGTTCCATCACTAATAATTAAATAACAACTATCACCACTTTCTATCTTCGTCAATTCCATTATTTTTGTTTCAAAGGAACATTTATGAAATTGTCGCATTTATCTGAAACAATGGTTGGCTCAGAAATTGTAAAACTAGGCAGTGAAATAAAAGAACGAATTCGTCAAGGTGAACAAATTTATAATTTCACTGTTGGCGATTTTAACCCAGCTATTTTTCCAATTCCAAAAGAGTTGGAAGATGAAATTGTTAATGCATATCGACAACATTTTACCAATTACCCCGCAGCAGAAGGCAATTTGGAATTGAGAGAAGCAATTGCTGAATTTATAAAAAACAGAGAAGATTTAAATTATTCCGTTAATGAAATATTAGTAGCATCAGGTGGACGGCCGCTCATTTATGCTGTCTTTCGTGCAGTATGCGATAAAGGAGATAAAATAATTTATCCAGTTCCATCTTGGAACAATAATCATTACACTCACTTTGTCGGTGGAGAACATATTGTGATAGAAGCAAAAGCAGAAAATAGCTTTATGCCGATTGTAGAAGATCTTCGCCCCTTTATTAAAGATGCAACATTAATTTCATTGTGCTCTCCACAAAATCCAACCGGCACTACTTTTAATAAACAGGAATTAGAAGCAATTTGCGATTTAGTATTAGAAGAAAATTTGCGAAGAGGAGAAACAGAAAAAAAACTTTTTTTGATGTACGATCAAATGTATTGTCAGTTGACGTATGGAAAAACAATTCACTACAATCCAGTTTCGTTACGACCGGAAATGAAAAAGTACACCATTTTAATTGACGCCATCAGCAAATCTTTTGCTGCAACGGGTGTTCGCGTAGGTTGGAGTTTTGGTCCGAAAGAAGTTATTGCTAAAATGAAATCAATTTTAGGACATGTGGGTGCTTGGGCGCCAATGGCGGAACAAAAAGCTGTTGCAAAATTTTTATTAAATAAAGAAGCAATCACTAATTATTTCAATCATTTTAAAAATGAATTGGAAGAAAGATTAGTTCGGATTTATGAAGGTTGTATACAGTTAAAAAAACAAGGACTTCCTGTAGATGCAATTTTTCCCGAAGCAGCAATTTATCTTACAATTAAAATTGATGGGGTTGGCAAGAAAACAAAAGAAGGAAAAATTTTGTTAGCACAAGATGAAGTGACTGCTTACTTACTAAACGAAGCAGGTTTGGCAATTGTTCCTTTTTATGCGTTTGGCAGCAACCGAAATAATCCTTGGTATCGATTGAGTGTGGGCACTTGTAAAAAAGAAGAAATTGATGCAATGCTTGCAAAGCTGGGTGCCTCTTTAGAAAAATTAACTTAAAAAAGTTTGGTTAATTCTTCCCAATAATAAAACAATACGGAAGCAAATCTTCTCCGTTGAAAATGTTTTTTAATTTGAAATTATTTTGTGTGATGTTATAACCATCAGCCATTTCGTGAGTTTGACAAAACAGTTCAACCGACTCAAGCGGTTTTAACATTTCATCCAATTTGTCAATTAGTTTTTCCATGGCTAACTCACTTACTGTTCCGTCTTTAAATAAAATCACCAACTTTCTATTTAGTTTTTTCATGGCTTATAATTAAAACCCTCCCATTCCTTTTTGTGCAGGGCAACCGCAATTTTTATTTTTTATCTTCCCACTATAATAGTTTCGCTGACAGCTCATCAACAAAAATCCGGTAAACAAAAGCAATAATAGTATTTTGTTTTTTGTATTTCGCATTTCACTTTAAAATTAAACTAATTTACAAGCAATTTAGTATGTAAAAAACAAATGGCATTAAAAATTAACAAATCGCATTGGGGTGGAAAAAAAATACTGGTGGCTCCGCTCGACTGGGGCCTTGGCCATGCAACGCGCTGCATTCCCATCATCAAAGAAATTATTGAAAGCGGAGCAGAAGTTTGGTTAACCGGTGAAGGAAGTCAAAAAAAATTATTACAATTAGAATTTCCCACGCTTCCTTTTTTGGAATTAAAGGGATACCGAATAAAATATGCACGTATTGGTTTTGCAATTAATATTTTATTTCAAATTCCAAAAATATTGTTGGCAATTCGTAGCGAACATCATTGGTTAAAATTGCAAATAAAAAAATACCAGTTCGATATTATTGTTGCAGACAATCGTTACGGTTTGTGGAATAAAAATTGTTTTTGCATTTTTATTACACATCAACTATTCATTAAAACTTCATTGGGTCGGTGTGCCGATTTGGTTTTACAACAAATCAATTATCAATTTATAAATCGGTTTTCCGAATGTTGGATTCCTGATGAAAAAAATGAACCCTGTTTTGCAGATGAACTTTCTCATCCAAAAAAAACTCCGTCAATTCCAATAAAATATATTGGCATTCAATCTAGATTTGAGAAAAACAACTCCGCTGTTAAAAATAATAGCATACTTATTATTATATCGGGACCTGAACCACAACGAACAATATTTGAAAAAATAATTTTGCACGAACTTGATTCATTTAACGGCGAAGCCGTTGTGCTGCGCGGTTTACCAACTTCCGAAGCATTAATTCCATCAACTCAAAAAATAAAATTTTACAACCATCTTAATTCTGAGCTGCTCAACGAAGAAATAATAAAAGCTGAATTTGTAATTAGCCGAAGCGGTTATAGTACTGTAATGGATATTGTAAAATTGAATAAAAAAAGTATTTTAATTCCCACACCGGGACAAACAGAACAAGTGTATTTGGCAAAACATTTTTTTAAACATCAATTTGCTTATTCTGTGTCACAAAAAAAATTCTCTTTATTGCAAACACTGAAAGATGCAGAACAATTTAACTACGAAACTATTTTATAAAATTAATAGCCACGCACATTTTTACCTTCCATGTAATTCATGAACGATTTATTAACGACACGAATTCCACCGGGTGTTGGATAATTTCCAGTAAAATACCAATCGCCAAGATTGTTAGGGCAGGAAGTATGTAAGTTTTCAATTGTTTGATAAATAACCTGAATTGGTATTTGTAAATCGGGAGGAGTGATTAGTTGCGCAATTTTATTTGTAATTTCTTCAATTGTAAATTTTTTGTAAATCCGCTTCACTATATTTTCTGTATGCAATTCATTTTTTCGTTGCAATTCTTTGCATTGTTGATACAATTCTTGCAGAAAATCTTCCTCTCCTTTTTCTTTCAACAAAGCAACCACCGCCTGAAAAGCAATGAAATCGCCCATCTTACTCATATCAATTCCATAACAATCGGGATAACGAATTTGCGGCGAAGATGAAACAACAATTATTTTTTTAGGAGACAAGCGTGCCATCATGCGAATAATACTTTCACGTAAGGTAGTTCCGCGCACAATGGAATCGTCAATTACAATTAATGTGTCTTCTCCTTTTTTTACTGTTCCGTAAGTGATGTCGTAAACGTGTTGCACCATTTCGCTTCTGTTTGCATCTTCCGTAATAAAAGTGCGCATCTTCACATCTTTTATGGCAATTTTTTCAACGCGAATTCTTCTGTTTACCATTTCCACTAATTTCTCCACCTCGTAATCTTTGCCCCAAGAAAGTATTTTTTCTGTTTTTATTTTATTTAAATAATCTTCCATCCCTTTTAGCAAACCATAAAAAGCAGTTTCTGCTGTGTTGGGAATAAAAGAAAAAATACTGTTTTTTAAATCGTGCTGAATAGCTGTTAATACTTGTTCGCTTAAGTTATAGCCAAGTTGAATTCTTTCGCGGTAAATTTTTTCATCGCTACCACGAGAAAAATAAATTCGTTCAAAACTGCACGCCTTTCTTTCTTTTGGCTCTAAAATTTGTACAATTTCCAATACTCCGTTTTCGTCAATAATCAATGCTTGTCCTGGCATTAATTCTTTAACTTCATTTTCGCCAACATTAAAACAAGTACGAATAGCAGATCTTTCGGAAGCTGCAACAACCACCTCATCATTTACATAATAATACGAGGGACGAATACCGTGTGCATCTCTAAATACAAAACCAATTCCATTTCCCGTACATCCAGCCACATGAAATCCGCCATCGAGTAACGATAATACTTTTTTAAATACTCTTTTAATGTCTATTTTTTGTGGCGATATTTCATCTTCATTACAAAGAAAAGTATGAAAAAGTTCAAGCATTGCAGCAAGGTCACTAACGCGCATATTTTCTTCTGGTTGCTTGCCAACCAATGCAAAAAGTTCGTCAGTGTTTACGATATTAAAATTCCCCGCCATTGCAAGGTTGCGTGCAGGAATTGTATCTTGTTTTATAAAAGGATGGCAATATTCAACTTTATTTTTTCCTTGCGTTCCGTAACGCAAATGACCGAGCAATAATTCACCTAAAAAATTTGCATGTCCTTTTATTAATCCTGGGTGATTTTTAATGTTTGGATGATGTTTTTCCAATTCTTCAATTTCTTTCCCGATTTGTTGAAAAATGTCAGCAATTGCTTGGGTAGCATTGCTGCGTAATCGATTCATAAAGGGGTATCCGGGCTCTACATCTAACTTTAGAGAAACAACACCAGCACCGTCTTGCCCACGATTGTGCTGTTTTTCCATCAATAAGTATAACTTATTTAGACCCCAAAGCACCGTGCCATATTTTCGATGATAATGCGAAAACGGTTTTCGCAAACGAATAAATGCAAGACCGCATTCGTGTTTTATAGGGTCGCTCATTGAATTATTAGGAATAAAGAGGGGGTAAAGTTAATATTAAATGGGAAATCGTTAGCTTGTCTTTTTAGTTGTTTTTGAAAAAATAGTACCTAACAAAAAAAGCATCCAATGGATGCTAATACTTTAATACTATTTTTTCGGTTTATGCTTTTTTAGCCTCTTTGCTGCAACATTTTTTGCCTTCTTTTTTCTTTCCTTCAGCTGTACATGTTTTTTTCTCTTCAGCTGTACACGTTTTTTTATCTGCTTTTGAACAGCATGTTTTTTTAACTTCTTTTGCTGGAGTTTCTTGTGATTGTACAGAAGCTGGCGCAATCAATAAAAATAAAATAGCGATTAAGAATGTGATTTTTTTCATGTGTTATTGTTTTATGTAAAATTAATAAAAAATAAACTAATTTTTAGATTTATTAAACGAAGCTACAGCCCATTTTTCTAATTGGGTGCAATTCTTTATTTCTTCATCAATCATTATATAATACGACGGGATTTTATTTGTCATCCATTTTTCAAGCACTTTTTGTTTTTTTTCTTCCAATGCTTGTTGAGAAATTTTACTAAAATCATCTTTTAAATTTAGACGATGTGGCTCGCTTCGCGATTTGTAATGGACAAAGCGAACACCTTTCTTTCCATTTTCTTCGAATGTTACCGGCTGAGAATATTCGCCCACTGTTAGTTTGCCAAGCATTGCCACCAATTCCTTATCCAACATATCGATTGTAACACTTGGAGCTCCGTCGCGGTTTAAAAAATAAGGACCAGAAAACTTTGCTTGTTCGTCTTCGCTGTAACGAGTTGCTGCGGACCCAAACCCTATTATACCAGAAAGTACTTTTGCACGAATTGAATCTATTTTTTGCGTTGCAATTTTTATTTCATCATCTGTAATAGGAGCGATGCGCAAAATATGACGAACAACTGCTTCGTCGCCAATTCGTTGCTCTAATTGAATTAAGTGATACCCAAATTTCGATTTAACTGGCCCAATTACATCGCCTTCGTTTTTTAAACGAAAACATGCGGCCAAAAAATTTGGATCCCAGGTTTTATCATTTCTGTTTACTTGGTATTGTCCGCCACGTTCTTTGCTTCCTGGATCTTCGGAATATCTTTTTGCTAACTGTTCGAACGAAGTAAGTTTTGCTTCGACTTGTGTTTTATAGCGATTCAATTCATCAATAATATATTTTTCTAATTCACGACTTGCTTTTGGATACAAAACGATTTGGCCGATTTCTAATTCAGATTCAAAAAAGGGTAAACTATCTTTTGGAATGCGATCGTAATATGCTTTTACTTCGTTTGGTGTGATGCGTACATTTTCTACAATTTTACGCTGCATTGCTTCTGCCATTTTTTGTTCGCGCACTACATTTCGTGCATCTTCTTTTATTTGATAAAGTGTTTTGCCAGCAATTTCTTCCAATGCTTCTTGTGAGCCATACATATTGATATATCGGCGAATTCGATTATCCAAATCCGCTTCTACTTCTTCTTCAGTTATTGGCAAAGAATCTTTTTCTGCTTGTAGCATTAATACTTTCGAAATCAAAGCTTGTTCCAATAAAGAACAATGTGCATTTTCGGGAACCGGTGTTCCATTTCTTACTGCGTCGGAAATAGTATTTTGAATATCGGAATGAAGAATAATTCTATCGCCAACAATTCCTACTATTTTATCGGCAACAACTTTTACCGGTTGTTGTGCGTAAGAAATTGAAACAACAAACAAAAACAAAAAAAGAATATATTTTTTTTTCATAACTGTTGCAGATGAAACTCAAAAATAATTTTATACCTGTTGGTAATAATTTTATTTCTATAATTTAACAAATATTTTTGCTCTACTTTTTAAAGTGTTCTTTTTACTTCTTCTTCTTCGAATGCTTCAATAATGTCACCCACTTTTATGTCGCTGTAATTTTTTATTGTTAAGCCGCATTCCATTCCGGACAACACTTCTTTTGCATCGTCTTTAAATCTTTTCAACGATCCAAATTCTGCAGAAGTGCCTTCTTGAGACGGATAAATTACAATACCATCTCGAATGAGTCGAATTTTGGAATCTCTTTTTACTTTTCCATCAATTACAATACATCCTGCCACTGTTGTTTTATCGAACTTAAACACTTCTTTAATTTCCACATTACCCACTATTTTTTCTTTAATGGTTGGCTCCAACATTCCTTCCATCGCCATCTTCACTTCGTCAATTACTTTGTAAATGATTGAATAAAGTTTTATTTCGATAGCCTCGTTTTCTGCAAGTTTGGCTGCTTGTAATGCAGGTCGAACATTAAATCCAATAATGATTGCATCGGATGCGTTGGCAAGTGTTACGTCGCTTTCTGTAATTTGTCCAACTGCTTTATGAATAATTCGTACGGCAATTTCCGGTGTGCTTAATTTTTGTAAGCTATCGCTTAATGCCTCAACCGATCCGTCCACATCTCCTTTAATAATTACATTCAATTCTTTGAAATTACCGAGCGCAAGTCTTCTACCAATTTCATCCAATGTGATATGTTTTTTGGTACGAATTCCTTGCTCTCTTAAAATTTGTGCGCGACGCGTTGCAATTTCTTTTGCTTCAGCTTCTTCGTCATAAACTTTAAATTTTTCACCTGCTTGTGGCGCACCATTTAATCCAAGGATAAGAACCGGAGTTGATGGCGGAGCTTCATTTATTTTCTGACTCCTTTCGTTAAACATTGCTTTTACTTTTCCAAAATGCTGTCCACTTACAATAATATCTCCCACACGCAATGTTCCATTTTGAACTAAAACAGTTGCAACATATCCGCGTCCTTTATCAAGGGATGCTTCAATTACAGTTCCTACTGAATTGCGATCTGCGTTTGCAGTTAAAGCAAGTAGTTCCGCTTCCAACAATATTTTTTCTAAAAGCACATCTACATTCAATCCATTTTTTGCAGCTATTTCTTGGCTTTGATATTTACCGCCCCACTCTTCCACAAGTAAGTTTAGTTGCGAAAGTTGTTCGTATATTTTTTTAGGATTTGCTCCGTCTTTATCTATTTTATTAATAGCAAAAATCATGGGCACTCCGGCAGCTTGCGCATGGCTAATTGCTTCTCTTGTTTGCGGCATTATTGCATCATCGGCTGCAATAACAATTACAGCAATGTCCGTAACTTTTGCTCCACGAGCACGCATTGCCGTAAACGCTTCGTGACCTGGTGTATCTAAAAAAGTAATTTCTTTTCCATCGGCTAATTCTACACGATAAGCTCCGATATGCTGTGTAATACCACCCGCTTCGCCGGCTACAACGTTTGCACGACGAATAAAATCGAGTAAAGAAGTTTTACCGTGATCGACGTGACCCATGATGGTAACAATTGGAGATCGTGGTTTTAATTCTTCGTCAGCCTCTTCATCATCTTGCTCTTCCATTTCCATCTGCTTTTCCATGTCAATGAATTCAACAGTGAAATTGAATTCGCTTGCAACTAATTCTATTACTTCTGCATCTAATCGCTGGTTGATGGAAACCATGATGCCTAAGTTCATACACTTGCTAATAACTTCGGAAAAATCAATATTCATCAAACTCGCTAACTCGCTCACACTAATAAATTCTGTTAGCTGTAATATGTTGCTTACTTCTCCTGTATCCGTATCGTTTATTTCATCCTTTTTTGCTCTTCTATTTTTTGCTTTTAAACTTTTACCGCCACGTCCACTTGAACCGGTAAGTTTAGCTTGGGTTTCGCGTATTTTTTCTTGAATTGCTTTTTCGTCAATCTCTTTTGAATCTTGTCGTACATCTCTTCTTCCTCCCATTGCTGGTGGGCGACGATCGCCACCTCTATTAAAATTCCCCGGTGGTCTTTTAGATCCGTCTTTTATTGCATCTTCTCTTTTTACTTGTTTCTTTTCAATTGGAATGCGTTTGCGTTTGCGCTTTTCATCAAATTTTGGACGCGTATCGCTATCAACCGGCAATTCTATTTTTCCTAAAATTCTTGGCCCTTCTAATTTTTCAACTCTAATATTTTCAATTACAGTTGGTTCATCTGGTTTTGGTGGAGCTTGAACGGGTTCAACCTTTTCGGGTTCTTCTTTTTTCGAAATCTTCTTAACTATTTTTTTTATTTCCTTTTCTACAACTGCAAGTTTTTCGATTGGGGCTTTTGCTACTTTTTTGGGTCGAGTAGAAGAATCAAGTGCAGAAAGGTCAATTTTTTTTATCACTTTCGGGCTTTCCAATTCTGGAGCATCAACTTTAATAATTTCTGGTTGTTCCTTGATTGGTTCAACAACAACAAGCTTTTCGATTTTTGGAACCGGTGCTTCAACAACTTCTTCTTTTGCTACAACTTTTTTCTCTTCTTTTGAGAATACAATTTCTAATTCATCTCTTTTTTTTCTTGCATCAGCAATTGCTCCTTTTGGAAGATCGATTTGATCGCTTTTCTGCTTCGCGGCTTTATCGCTTTGAAATTCCTGTTGCAAGGAGCGATACATTTCTTCCGTTAGCTTCGAAGTTGGTTTTAAATCGTTTTTACTAAATCCTTTGCTCACCAAAAAATCCACAAGGGTAGCCGTGCCAATGTTAAATTCTTTGACGGCGGCCATTAATCGCGGTGTAGTTATTTCTGCCATTCCAGGTTTTTTAAGTCAATTGTTTTGTGTATTATAAAAAAATATTGACCTTGTTTATTCTTTTTCGAATTCCTCTGATAATATTTTTCTTACATCTTCAATTGTTTCTTTTTCTAAATCGGTTCTGCGTTCTAAATCTTCAACACTCATTTTCAAAACACTTCTTCCGGTATCGCAGCCAACTCTTTTCAATTCATCAATGATCCATGCTTCAATTTCATCTGCAAATTCATCAAGGTCAATGTCGAATTCTTCCACTTCGTCTTCGCTATCGCGATAAACATCCAATTCATATCCAGTTAATTCGGTTGCTAATTTAATGTTTGCACCGCGACGACCAATTGCCAATGAAATTTGATCGGGATTCAAATAAATACTTGCTTGTTTATTTTCCTGATCTAATTCCATGCTTGTAATTTTTGCAGGTGTTAAAGATCGTTGAATAAGTAATTGAATATTGTTTGTCCAGTTAATTATATCAATGTTTTCGTTTCTCAATTCGCGAACGATACCGTGAATACGACTTCCTTTCATACCCACACAAGCACCCACCGGATCAATACGATCGTCGTAAGATTCAACCGCCACCTTTGCTCTTTCGCCCGGATCGCGAACAATTTTTTTAATTACAATTAATCCGTCAAATATTTCCGGCACTTCAATTTCAAGCAATTTACCAAGAAACGAAGGTGCAGTTCTGGAAAGAATAATTACCGGAGAATTGTTGCGCATATCTACTTTTAGCAAAACGGCACGAATGGATTCTCCTTTTTTGAAATAGTCTTGCGGAATTTGTTCGCTCTTTGGTAAAATCAATTCATTGCCATCTTCGTCCAACAATAGAATTTCTTTTTTCCAAACTTGATAAACTTCGGCATTGATAATTTCTCCAATTCTTTCCGAATATTTTTTTGCAAGTGCATTCTTTTTTAAATCGGTAATTCTGCTTGCCAATGTTTGCTTGGCTGCTAAAATTGCGCGACGACCAAAATCAAACATATTTACTGCTTCAAACAATTCTTCACCAACTTCAAAATCTGGTTCAATTTTTACAGCATAACTATACGGAACTTCTGCTAAGGGATCAACTACTGCATCGTCTTCCACAATCATTCGACGGCGCATAATTTCCAAATCTCCTTGCTCGGCATTTACAATTACATCGAAGTTTTCATCA
Source organism: Bacteroidota bacterium (assembly GCA_005798905.1). Lineage (GTDB taxonomy): Bacteria > Bacteroidota > Bacteroidia > Chitinophagales > Chitinophagaceae > VBAS01. The sequence continues at coordinate 58,399 of SYIK01000008.1, forward strand.
CTGCCGTATTTTTTACGCAGCAATGTTTTAAAAACATCTTCCACCACTTTCATCATCGTTGGACGGTCAATATTTTCTGCTTCTTTAAATTCTTGAAACGCATCAATCAAATTAATACTTGACATATCACATTTTTTAAATTGCTCTTTCCCTTTTTAGAAAAAGCTGGTTAAAACTTTATTTGAACTTTTGTTGTTTTAATATCTGTGAAAAGAAGTGATTGCAATTCTACTTTCATCTTTTTCCCTTTTCCTTTTTTCTCTTCTACTACGATTTCCAATTCGTCCACATTTACCAAATTGCCTTCTACTTTTATTCCGTTTTTCAACACAACCTCAACTTCTCTTCCAATATTTTTTACATATTGTTGGTGCAGTTTCAGTGGTTCGTCGAGGCCGGGAGAAGAAACTTCCAAGGAAAAATCATTGTTTGGAAAAACTCCGTTTTCTTCTGCCCATTTATAAAGAACTCTACTAAAATTTGTTAATTGACCAATGGAAATTCCTTCCTTTCCATCTACCAAAACTTTTACCGAAGGCCCGGCTTGAACGGATACTTCAACCAAAAAATAATCGGCTTCATTTTTAAGAAGCTGAATCATTTGCTCTTCAATTGCCTTTTTCCAAATTTCAGTATTCATCCTTTTCGGGAAAAGAAGAAGGGAACGTGTATCGTCCCCTTCATTCACAAATTCCACCGCAAAGGTAATGGAATTGGTGAATATGCGCCAAACTTATTGCCAACTATAAAATATTAACAAGTGAATAATAAAGAATGAAATAAATTTGCGCCATGATTCTTAAGTATTTATTCTATGCTTTTTTATTCTATTCGCTTTACCGGTTGGTGTTCCATTTTATTATTCCGGTTTACCAAGCAAGTCGTAAAGTAAAAAACCAGTTTGGCGAAATGCAAAACCGCATGCAAGATTTTATGAATCAGCAACAAAAAGCACAACAAACAAAACAGCCAACTCCGCAAGAAAAGAAAAACAATAATCCCGACGATTATATTGATTTTGAAGAAGTGAAATAATTACTCTTATCCGTAGTATTCCCTTTTGGACAAGAGTGTCATTTTTTTTCCCCGTTTTTGAATGGCATTATAAAAAAATTATTTTCATTTTGAAAATAGTTAGTGTAACTTCAACTCGTAACTTTCTGCAGACTCATTAGAAACATAAAATTTATTCATCTTTTAAATTTTTAATTATGAGAAAGAGAATCATTGGGGCTTTTGCTGGACTACTATTATTAGCATCCTGCCAAAAAAACAATTGAAAATTCTAATTTAATTCAGGAAGAATTACCAACGTTTACTGGAGGAGGCGGGTCTGGCGGATCTGCTGTAATAGATAAGTTGAAATCTCTTGCGCAAGCTATTTTGTACGATGCGAAACATTCGAATACTTTTAAAAAAGCTGTTTATAATGAATGTATGAAACAAAAGTATGATGATTACTATATTACAGTGAAAGACATAATTTCCATGAATGACACATTGCATTTTTGGAATTCATCAAGGAAGTCTTATATCCAAGGTTTGCTAAATGACCTATATGCTTTAGGCCAAAAAGAACCAGTTGTTTTTATCCCTTTCCTTGAGGACAAACCTATAACTTTTATTACAAATAATGAATTCCCACAAGGAGTGCCTATAGCTGTTTTGAAGCCTGAATACGATTCAGCAAATGCAACATGCCCTGGGTATACTTTGAAACAGAATGATAATCTTGAATCTATTCAACAAAACATTAATGAGGATTATGCATGGGTGAATGATGTTTGGGTAATCGGAGAAGAGGAAGGGACGCCTTCGAACGATTCAACAATTGGACAAAGTCTTAATCAAAGCAATGCAGGTAATACAAGCCGGTCTAATGGACAGGGAGAGTATGGCGGAATTATTCAAGTTATAGATTTTCGTTATATAGAGCCATGGATTAACGGAAGACCTGAATTTCGATTTATAATATCTAACTCAACAGGCACTATCATCAAGGATAAGGAGTTCCCAAAAAGAAAAAGAAAAGATATTAAAACCCCGAATTGGTATGACTTTAATGAGTTTATTGCCTATTGGAATCTTTCAAATATAGGCAATTGGACGATTGAGGGTTGGGTCGAACAGGATTGTCGAGGTGGTACATGTAATACTGAAACGATATCACAAACTTTTCCTCCACCCTGCATTGGTTGCCCCTCTACTACAATAAGTTATCAAAAGAAAAATACAGATTATGATATGGGAAGAACTATAATACAGTTTACAGATCCAATTGCAACAGCGTATGGTATTTCATACGCAAACATCAAAAGAAAATTTTGAAAATGAGCTTCAAAATAAAAATTTTATGTTTTTTTTTATTATACTCTTTACCGTTAATTGTTCATAGCCAAAAGAAAAATCGAAAATCAGTTGTTAAAATTGAAGCGATAGGTTCGGTGTTGTTTGACAGTAAACGATGGTTTAATCATAATGAAGAAGAAGGATATATTTATTTTGAGTTTAGAACAGGATACAGGTTTAATAAATACTTAGAAGCAAATGCATTTGTTGGGTATCAAAGAAGGTTTTATGGATACTTCGCTCAAGCTCAGAATGGAAGTTTATTTCCCCTTCACATGGAAAGACAATATTTGCCAATTGGAATTAATTTTAGGATTTATCTTTCAGAATTTTTTTATGAAAAATTAAGGATATGGAAGAAAATGGGAAGATGGGATATTTATAATCAAATTGGATTTACCGTTTTACAAGAAAAAGATAAAAGAGATGGAAGAGAAGAATATTATAGAAACCAGGGTGCGTATGTTCCTTATTATTTATACCCTTATGCTCAGCGAGATGGGCACAAATTCTTAGTTTATATGGTCGGCATAAGACATAATTTTTCAAATAAATTTGGGGTGTTTCTTGAAGGTGGAGAAGGAGCAAGAACGAATCTACAAATAGGGTTGTCTGCAAAGTTCTAATTGTTATTTTAAGGGGTTTTCAATTTGACACAATGGGCGACAATCTTTCGCAGTTATTAATCAGTTTAGGTTTTAGGCTTTGAATTGATAAAATATTTCTTGAACAAGTTTATACTTTACTATTTTTGCGCCCCGAGCCAAAAAGCTCCGGACCCTTAGCTCAGATGGTTAGAGTACCTGACTCATAATCAGGGTGTCGTTGGTTCGATCCCAACAGGGTCCACTTTAGATATTTGTTCGTTTTTATTTTTTATCGATTCTTTAACCTTTCATTAATCTGGTTAAGAATATTTTTGATGTTATTATGAAAAAATTACTTCTTGTTATTAGCGCCTCCTTAATTGCTGTGTTTTCATTTGCTCAGGAAAATCAACCTATAAAAAAAGATTGGAGCCATGTAAAACTTACCGGTCGTGCCAACGATCATTTTATGATTCAGTTTGGTTCTGCTAATTGGGCACAGGCTGTTGACAGCCTTTCTCCAAAAGGTTCTTCGCGCAGTTTTAACTTTTATGTAATGCTGGACAAACCTTTTAAAAGTGACCCTCGTTTTAGCGTAGCATTTGGTGCAGGTGTTGGAACCGATCATTACTTTTTTACTGCTAAAAACATTACGCTTACCGATCAGCGCTTTCCACTTCGCATTCAAAATGTAAAAGACACCAATCATTTTGATAAATACAAATTGGCGGTTGCCTATCTTGAAATCCCCGTTGAATTGCGTTTTTGTTTGAATCCGGAAAACACCGATAAAAGTTTCAAAGTGGCGGTTGGTGTTAAAGTAGGAATGCTTGCCGATGCGCATACAAAAGGAAAAGGTTGGGTAGATAAATCAAACGCATTAGTTGCTGGTTATTCCGAAACTTTTTTACAAAAACAAAAAGGAAAATATTTTTTCAACAGTAACAGAATTGTGGGAACGATACGCGGTGGATACGGAAATATATCTTTGTATGCCAATTACCAATTGGGAAATTTGGTTAAAGAAGGTCTTGGACCAACTGCAAAACCTTACAGCATTGGTTTAACTATTAGCGGGCTTTAATGCTTTTCGAAAAATAAAAAAATATTGCAAAGCAATCTATAAGTAGATTGCTTTTGTTTTTATTGTACTTAATAAAATAATCGTTGTTTATTAACTATGTTGGACAACAGTAAACAAATACAGAAAGAAGAACGTGCGGCGTTGGTTAGTTTAATTCACAAAGACCAAACAGAAGAACGGGTGCTGGAATATTTGGATGAACTTGCTTTTTTAGCAGAAACTGCAGGAGCAATTTCTGTAAAACGGTTTACGCAAAAACTAGCTTCTCCCGACAGTAAAACATTTGTTGGGAAAGGAAAGTTGGAAGAAATAAAATTTTATTGTGCCGATAAAGGAATTACAATTCTCATTTTCGATGATGAACTGAGTGGCGCACAAATAAATAATATTGAAAAAGCAACGAATGTAAAAACCATCGACCGCAGCGATTTGATTCTCGACATATTTGCTCGACGTGCAAAAACGGCACAAGCAAAAGCGCAAGTAGAATTAGCGCAATATCAATACATACTTCCAAGACTGCGCGGAATGTGGAAACATTTGGAAAGATTGGGAGGCGGAATTGGTACAAGAGGACCGGGAGAATCTGAAATTGAAACCGACCGAAGAATTGTTCGTGATAAAATCTCTTTGCTTCGACATCGATTAGCACAAATAGACAAGCAAGCATTTACACAGCGAAAAGATCGCGGAGAGTTGATTCGCGTAGCACTGGTTGGCTATACAAATGTGGGCAAATCCACCATCATGACTATATTGAGCAAGACAGATGTGTTTGCAGAAAACAAATTATTTGCCACGCTTGATACAACTACAAGAAAAATAGTTTTTGAAAGAACCCCATTTTTATTAAGCGACACGGTTGGATTTATTCGAAAGTTGCCGCATCATTTAGTAGAAAGTTTTAAAAGCACATTGGACGAAGTACGCGAAGCTGACATTCTTTTGCACGTCGTTGACACCTCACATCCGGCTTACGAAGAACAGATTGGTGTTGTAAATAAGACATTGCAGGAAATAAATGCTTTTGAAAAACCCATCATTACCCTTTTCAACAAAATGGATTTGTACGAAAAAAATACATTTGACGAGTGGTTGGAGCCCGAAGTAAAAAAAGAACTTTTAGATGACTTGCAGGAAAGATGGAAAAGAGAAACCGAAAACAATGCCGTTTTTATTGCTGCAACAGAACGAAGAAATTTCGACACACTTCGAAATACCATTTTAAATAAAGTGCAGGCCCTGTACAAAATTCGATACCCGTACAAACCCGAATTTTAAACAAAGAAAACTGTTTAAAATTTGTA
>SYIK01000009.1 GCA_005798905.1 Bacteroidota bacterium
GAACCTGCGACCCCCTGGTCCCAAACCAGGTGCGCTACCGGCCTGCGCTACTTCCCGAATTTTATTTTCAACTTTAGGAGCGGTGAGAGAGGGATTCGAACCCTCGGTACAGTTTAACCCGTACGGCAGTTTAGCAAACTACTGGTTTGAGCCACTCACCCATCTCACCAATTCCCTTCTTTCTAAGGGGTGGCAAAAATAAAGATTAATTTGTTTCTGAACGACTTATTTCTCGTTTTTCATAATATTTAATAATTTAGTAGAAATGAATAAGATTAAAAGTTTTATTGAATGGAATGCTTTTGGTGTTTGCACGGCAATCGGTGCTAAAATGGGAATTGCAACCAGCCGTATTCGGCAGTATTTTATTTATACTTCTTTGCTTACAATGGGATCACCCATTATTATTTATTTGGTATTAGTTTTTTGGATGAATATCAAAAAATACATACTTGCAGCAAAACGAAATCCCATTCGCTATCTCTAATTATTGCTAAAAATAACCGTAGTACTGTTTTCAAAAAGATCGTGTTCGGAAGCAATTTTTGTTAATTGAATTGCTTTCAATTCTTCCGCAAAATTTTCTCGGCTGATAATTGCGGCTTTGTTTGTCGATAGAAATTTTTTCAACGAGCCGATCGAATAAAAAACAGGAATTCTTTTTGGAAGATAATAGGTAAACGACGGATGAAAAATTTGGTAAGCAACAATCTTATCTTGTTTTTTTAAAACTTCAATTGTTTTTGTCATTGGGTTTTGTTTGTAAATTTTAGGATAAGCCCAATGAAGCAATAATAAATTGAAAAAAAAGTAAGAACAAAATAAAACAACAATTGCTTTTTTGAAATTTTTTTGAATTGAAAATACCAACGCTAAAATAGCGCCAACACTCAGTATTAGAAAAACGAATGCAGTGTTTTGTAAACCGATTGTTGCTGTTTCGTTTTTTATTCCAAAATAAGCAGCAATTGGAAATGCAATGTTGATGATGGCGAGAATTACAAAAGGGTAGCGTTTAATATTTTTATTATTTCTCCAAACGGATGCAATAAATGAACCCAATATTATTGCTACAAATGGATAACAGGGCATTGGATAGTTGGGAAGTTTGGTTCCGGAAATACAATAAAAAACAGTAAAAACAGCAACTACGCAAATTGATAATTTCAGCAAAGAATTATCAAATCGTTGTTTGAAATTTTTTACAGCTTCACTAATAAAAATGGAAGCGGGTAATAATCCCATCAAAATAAAAATGGGAATAATAATGAAAAGTCCGCCGTGACCTTCCATCGGCGAAGAAAATCTTTCCAAATTATTTTCTATAAAGAAACCTTTTGTCCACGCACCTTTCGTGGCTTGATGCACCAAAAAATACCAAGGCGCTGCAACCGCAAACATTACAATTGCAGCAGCTAATATTTTCAACGAAAAAATTTCTTTTAATTTTCTTTCCCAACAAAGCCATAAAAAAATTGACAAAGCTGGTAACAAAATTGCAACCGGACCTTTGGCTAAAATTCCTAATCCAAAAGCAATTGCTGCAACGAATAAATAGTACATTTTTTTTTCTTGAAAAAAAACAAAACTGCAAAAAAGAGAAATGGTATTAAATAAAATCAAATACGGATCAGGAACTGACATTCGAAATTGAAACAGAAAATGAGAAGAAGAAAGTAAAATCAAACAGCTAATAAATGCAATCAATTTCGAAATGTACTTTTTTACAAAAACATAAAGTACAAGAATGGCTAAAACCCCCGCCAGTGTAGAAAAAAAACGTGCACCCCATTCGGAAATTCCGAAAATTTTAAATCCGGCAAACATGAAATAATAATGAAGTGGTGGTTTTAGTGTGCGCAATTCTCCATTGAAAGTGGGAACAATCCAGTTATTGTTTTCATACATTTCTCGTGCACATTCTGCATTGCGTACTTCATCATAAATCCAAAGTGGTGTTTCTCCCAATCCTGGAATTAATAAAATGCAAGAAAGTAAAACCAAGATTAAAAAAAACGATTCGCGTTGTTTCATTTTACAACCAATTGAGATGAATATTTCTTATTCCTTCTTCACTTATTTTTTTTCGAATTGCATCTATTTGTATTTTCTGGTTTTGAATTTTGGATTCATGTGTTTCTGCATAAAGGTTGTCAAAAAACAAATAAGTTTTTGTGTCAATTATTTTTGTCAATATTTCCGTTTCGGCACCTTCCACATCCAATTTAATTACATTTATTTTTTTATTTAATTGATTAATAAACTTAATTAAATCTATCACTTCAATTTCTACAGCAAACTCGGAAGCAACATTTATTTTTTCAATTACTATTGAAGAACTTACTGTAAAAGCAAGTTCGTTTTCAATTTTATTTTTATGTTGATAAAGCAATGTTTTTGTATTTCTGTCCCAAACACCTTTTTGAAAAATAGTTACATTTTTTGTTTTTTCAAATCGTTTGGAAAGTATTGAAAAAGCAAGCGGGTCGGGTTCGAACGCATAAACAGTTGCACCAGTTTTTGCAAATTTATTTGTGATATCACCAACATTTGCACCGCAGTCAATAACAATCGAATCTTGATTTAATTTTTTTAATATGGGGATTAATTTTAGATAAGAAAGCCACAAAGCAATTTTATTTAAAAAAAATCTTTTTAAAAGTTGATAGCGCATTCGTTTATTTTTCTTTAAGCGGATCATTAAATACAAAATACAAACCACCAATGGATGCAATCAAATTGGAAAGATAAAAAAGCAGGCTGATGATGATCCCAATATGCATGTCGATTCCAAAATAATTTGCGCAACTCATAAATACAACTTCCCTTGTTCCCAAGCCACCACCCAAAGAAATTGGTAATACGGAAACAACCGATGCGATGAGAAAAATAAAAACCCATTCGCTTTGTAAAAGCGGAAGATGAAGAGAAAGCATAATGCTGTAAATCGCAAACAACATCATGAGTTGTACTGCAATTCCCCAAATAAATGTGTGGAAAAGTCCACTCAAAAAATCTTTTAAAAAATAACGAACAACGATGTAAAGCCCGCAAATACAGCCAAGGGCAATTGCAAAAAGAAATGCAATATGATTATTATTTTTTAAAACTATTAATCCATAAACTGCTAAAAATAAATTTAACGCAAGTAAGCCGCTGAAGCGATCTAACAATACGGCAGTAGTTATTTTTTTATACGAAGCAATTTTTTTTCTTGCCAATAAAATTACTTTGTATGCGTCGCCGCTAATTGAACCCGGAAGAAATAAATTGTAAAACATTCCCAACCAATAAAGTTTTATGTTTTGAAATTGAGAAATAGAAAGTGTAATGTTTTTAAAATAAATATTGAGACGAAAAGAAGCGAATAGTTTTCCCAGTGCAAAAAAGAATATAGCAAAGGAAAGCCACCACCAATTGGCTTTCTGTAATGCCGTGGCTATTTCGGAAAAATTAATTTTAAGCGAAATATACCAAAAGCAAATTAGTGTTACAGTTACTTTTGCAACGAATTGTAGTAACTTTCTTGCCGAGGTTTTGTTTTTGGATACGGATTCGTTCATTCGAGGTTACCTTTTTTTAAAAGAAAAAATAATTTCGATTAATATATTGTTTATGCAAATAAAAACAAATAGATGATAAAAAAAATTTACATTTTTTGGTTTCTTTTTCTGTTGCAATTATTTTTTCATCCAATAGATAATTTGTTTGCAAATGAAACTGTGAATACGAAAGATAAAAATAGCACACAAAAAATTGAATTTAATATTCGTTGGTTTGCGTATGATTTTGCAATACACAACCCAATTGAAACTGGTCAACTTTTTCCGCCAAACATGCGCCTTCGGCCAGTAAAATCGGAGCAAACTTCCAGCTTGAATTATCATTGGAAACAAGGATTGAAAACCGAAGATGCAGTTTACAAGCAGTTTGTAACTGTTGCTGAAGCAGTGCAAAATTTTACAAAAGGTAATTATGAGTTTTCCATTACTTGGAATGCTGCAGTTCGAATTTACGTCGATGGAAAATTGGTTTTTGACGAATGGAATTCTTCAATACAAAAATCCGAAAAACCACTCAACAGAAAAATAAAATTGGAATTAAAAGAAGTGCAGCATCTATTAATTGAACATGTTGCTACCAACGAAATAGCTTCCCTTTGTGTTTCAATAAAAAAAATAGACTAGAACGAATTAACGACTATTTGCGTCGTTCATTCTTATCTGTCTTCCTTTAAATTTTTTACCATCAAGAGCGCGAATCATTTGATTGGATGAACTCTTTTCAATTTCAACCCAACTATTCATTTCTTTCATATCAATTCTTCCCAACACATCTTTGCGCAGTTCGCTCATATCTAAAATGAATTGTAAAAAACTTGCTTTGTAAAAACCATCCTTGGTGCCAAGGTTTACAAAAAGTCGTGCATAATCGCCACCGCCTTCAAAATTTCTGCCGGAAGTATCGCGGAAAGATTTTCTATCTCTATCTCTGTTATTGTCCGATCTTTTTGATCTTGAATTTGGGTCGTTTCGTGAAAATGATTTTTCGCGAATATTTAAATCTTCTGCATTTTCATAATATTTCAAAAAACGATCAAACTCCATGGCGGCCACTCTTTTTAAAACTTCTTCTTTGCTCACATTCGAAAATTTTTCTTGCAGCATCGGAAGATAAGTTTCGTATTTTCCGTGGCTCACATCTGTTTGCATTAATTTATCCATGAAAGAAAAAAACTGTTTTCTGCAAACATCAATTCCTTGCGGAATATCCATTTTATGAAATGGAACTTGCGTTAATCTTTCCAATTGTTTTATTCTTCCACTTTCTCTGCTGTGAATAATGCTCATGCACACACCTGTCTTTCCCGCTCTTCCTGTTCTTCCACTGCGATGGGTGTACACTTCCATATCGTCCGGTAATTCGTAATTGATAACATGAGTAATTCCTTGCACATCAATTCCACGTGCTGCAACATCGGTTGCAATTAAAAGTTGTAAAGTTTTATCGCGAAATTCTCCCATTACTTTATCGCGTTGGCCTTGGGTTAAATCGCCGTGCAATGCATCAATGTCGTATCCTTCTCTGGTTAATTGACCAGCAATTTTTTGTGCATCGGCTTTTGTTCTTGTAAAAATAATTCCATAAATGCCGGGGTTAAAATCAATCAATCTTTTTAATGCGGCATAACGGTGTTGCGAGGAGGCAATATAAAATTGATGATCAATACTTAAGTTGGCGGTATTCACTTTTCCAACGGTAATTTCTACCGGTTGGTTCATATATTTTTTGCTAACTTTTTTTATTTCCGGTGGCATGGTTGCGCTAAAAAGCCAAGTGCTGTCTCGGTTCGGTGTATTTTTAAGAATAAATTCAATATCATCCTGAAATCCCATATTCAACATTTCATCGGCTTCGTCGAGCACCACATATTTTATTTGAGCCAAGTTGATTGCTTTTCTTTCGATGAGGTCAATTAATCGACCAGGAGTAGCTGCTACAATTTGCACCCCTCTTCTTAATTGACTTATTTGAGTACTAATGGGCGCACCGCCATATACGGCAAGCACTTGCATTGCCGGTAAAAATTTTTTGAATAGATTGATTTCATTTACTATTTGCATACACAGTTCTCGTGTGGGGCAAACAATTAATGCTTGTGGAAATTTTTGACTGCTTTCCACCAATTGTAATAGCGGTAAGCCAAATGCGGCAGTTTTTCCTGTACCTGTTTGTGCAAGCCCCACCATATCTTTTGTACCGCTTAAAAGTACCGGAATTGATTTTTCCTGAATAGGTGTTGGGGTTTTAAAACCAAGGGCGTCGGTTGCTTGAACTAAACGATTATCGAGCCCTAATTGCGCAAAAGTCATAATGGGAAATTTTCGCGAAGGTACTATAATTCAATGGTGTTGTTGGTTTTATTTGATTGGGTGGTTGATACTGCTCACTTCGAGAACCTCAGTGAACATTACAGTAAAGGTGGCTGAGGCTCCCGAAGTCAACTTTATTTTTTAAAAAGAGAAGTCTTAAATTAATTTTTTTTATATTCACATATAAATTTTTATTAAATGAAAAACATCGTAACCAAACTATTATTGCTTACCGCAATTTGTTTTACACAAATAGCACAAGCGCAAGATATAACTGTTGCAAGCGGTACCGATTTGTTTATTACATCGGGCGATATATTTCATGTAAATGGTCTAACGCTTACGCCTTCTGCAAATTTTACCATGAACAATATTAATATTACCAAAAATGCAACGGTTAGTAATTCAACTTTAAATACGTATGTGTCGCGTGTTTATTTGTTAAATGCAACTAGTAATGCTTATTCGGGTACCGTGCGCATCGATTATGCAGATGGAGAGTTGAATAGTTTAACAGAAGCAACTCTTGCTGTTAATGTGCACAATGGAACAGCTTGGGCCGGCGTTACCAGCACAACCAATGAAACTACCGCCAATTATGTTGTAAGCAATTCCGTTTCCGGTTTAGCATTAAGAGAGTTAACATTAGCTGCAACTGCACACCCGCTACCAGTAAATTGGCTATCATTTACGGCTACCAAACAAGGTAAAAAAGTAATGCTCAACTGGGCTACTGCAAGTGAAATAAATAGTAAAGACTTTACAGCGCAGCATAGTGCCAACTCTACTACTTGGAGCAATTTAGGAACCGTAGCTGCCGCAGGTAATAGCAATACAATTAAGAATTATAGTCATTTACACAGCTTGCCACTGAAAAATTATAACTACTATCGTATTCTTCAAAAAGATTTGGATGGTAAATACAGCTACAGCGAAGTGCGATCTGTAAAGTTTGACGAAGTAGGAGGATTTAGTGTATATAATCCGGTTAAAAACGGCAATCTACAATTGAGTGTTGGAAACATGCAAACAAATACACAAAATTTATTCAACTTGTTTACTGCCAATGGTAAGTTGATTTGGACAAAAGAATTTGCTGCAGGTGCACATAATATTGATGTGAGTGGTTTAGCAAAGGGAGTATATATTTTAAAAGCAGGAGAAAGTACAAAGCAAATAGTAATAGAGTAATCGGTTTCGATTTTTTTAATATTAAAAAGAAGAAAATTTATTTTCTTCTTTTTTTTTGTTGAAACATTTAATAAAAAAAAATAAAAATTAAACCTTGTCAGTTTAAAGTCATCCCCTTACCTTTGCACTCCCAATAAAAAATTGGGTATTTCAAATGTCGCAACGAATCAGAATAAAATTACAATCTTACGATCATAGCTTGTTAGACAAGTCAACAGAAAAAATCGTAAAAACCGTTCGTAGTACGGGCGCAGTAGTAACCGGACCAATTCCATTACCTACGCGTCAGAAAATATTTACCGTATTGCGTTCGCCGCATGTAAACAAAAAAAGTCGTGAACAATTTCAGTTAGCAACGCATAAGCGTTTGCTAGATATTCACACAACATCGAGTAGAACAGTAGATGCACTTAGTAAAATAGATTTACCAAGTGGGGTGGAAGTGGAGATAAAAGCGTAATTGAATTAGTTCTTATAATTTTTTTATTGTCACCTCTCAATTTTTCGTTTGAGACGAAGAAAAAAAGAGCGCTGATTTTTTAAATAAAACAAGCCATTCAGGGTTTGTTTACCATCGGTACTTCCCGAAAAAGGAAAAGGTCGTTGGCAAACGGGGATTGAAATTGCGCATTGCGCAATTGTCCCAATAATCCTGTAGGCACAAATTGGTTAACATGAAAGGTATTATTGGGAAAAAAATTGGGATGACCAGTATTTTTGATTCCACCGGAAAACAAACTGCTTGTACTATTATTGAAGCAGGTCCATGTGTGGTTACACAGGTAAGAACTCCCGAAACAGACGGCTACAGTGCACTTCAACTTTCCTTCGGAGAAAAAGGCGAAAAACAATCTAATCAATCCGAAAAAAACCATTTTTCTAAAGCAAGTACTTCTCCTAAACGATTTCTAACTGAGTTTAGAAATTTTGCCATTTCAAAAAATCTTGGCGAATCTATTACTGTTGACATTTTTGCCGAAGGTGATACAGTAAGTGTCGTAGGTACTACAAAAGGAAAAGGTTTTCAAGGTGTGGTAAAGCGTCACGGATTTCATGGAGTTGGTCAGCAATCACATGGTCAGCACGATCGTCAACGTGCACCGGGTTCATTGGGTAACTCGTCCGATGCAAGCCGTGTAATGAAAGGAATGCGCATGGCGGGTCGTACAGGAACCGATCGTGTAAAGATGAAAGGATTAAAAGTGGTAAAGATTTTTGCTGAAAAAAATTATATATTAATAAGCGGGTCTGTTCCGGGTTACAACGGTTCAGTCGTTTTAATACAGAAGTAATATGCAAGTTGATATTTTAAATATTAAAGGCGAAAAAACGGGTAGGTCAATTGAACTTCCAGAAGAAATTTTTGGAATTGATCCTAACAATCATGTTGTTTACTTAGCAGTAAAACAATACCGTGGAGCTCAACGCCAAGGAACACACAAAGTAAAAACAAGAGCCGAAGTTCAAGGTGCAAGTAGAAAATTGCACAAACAAAAAGGAACTGGCGGAAGTCGTAAGGGTAATATTCGTAACCCATTATACAAAGGTGGTGGTACAGTATTTGGACCCAAACCGCATGGCTACGATTTCAAGCTGAACCGCAAGGAAAAAGATTTAGCAAAAATGTCGGCATTGGCTTACAAAGCAACAGAGAATGCAATCATTGTTGTTGAAGATTTTAATTATGAAACTCCAAAAGCGAAGAGTTTTTCTAATATGCTTTCAAATTTGAAAGTTGCAGATAAGAAAACAATGTTTGTAATGCCAGAGTATAATGATAATGTGTATTTGAGTTTTCGCAACATTCCTGCCGTTAACGGTTGTTTATTGAGCGATATAAATACATACGATTTAGTAAATGCAGATGTACTTGTGTTGACAGAAAGTGCTGCAAAGATTTTTTCTGAAGAAAATGTAGAAGCGTAATAAAATTTTAAAAGTAGAACGATGAAATTTTCTGATATATTAATAAAACCAATTTTAAGTGAAAAGGCAAATGCACAGCAAGATAAATTGCGTCGTTATGCTTTTCGTGTAGCTAAAAAAGCAAACAAATTGGAAATTAAAAAAGCGGTTGAAAGTTTTTATGGCGTTAGCGTTGTAAATGTAAATACAGCAGTAGCTCCAACAAAAACAAAATCAAAGCAAACTAAAACAGGTATTGTAACCGGTAAAAAATCAGGTTATAAAAAAGCATTTGTAACAGTTGCGGCTGGCGAAACAATTGATTTTTATTCAAACATTTAATTATAGCAAGCGAAGCTGAAAAATTCGCACATAAAAAAAGGAAGAATGGCACTAAGAAAATTTAAACCAGTTACAGCGGGAACAAGATGGAGAATAGGTAATGCTTACGCTGAAATTACAACTAATAAACCAGAAAAATCTTTACTGGAAACAAAAAAAAGAACGGGTGGTCGTAATTCATCTGGTCACTTAAGCATGCGATATATCGGTGGTGGTCACAAACAGAAATATCGTGTTATTGATTTTAAGAGAAACAAAAAAGATATTGAAGCAACTGTCGTTTCAATTGAATATGATCCAAATCGTACTTCGTTTATCGCATTGCTTGAATATACGGATGGTGTAAAAACTTACATCATTGCTCCGCAAGGATTAACAGTGGGAATGAAAGTAATAAGCGGTGAAAATGTAAGCCCTGAAATTGGAAATTGTTTGCAATTGAAAAATATGCCTTTGGGAACAATGGTTCATAATATCGAAATGCAACCTGGGCAAGGTGGAAAAATTGCGAGAAGTGCTGGTTCTTCTGCACAACTTTCAAATAAGGAAGAAAAATATGCAATATTGAAAATGCCAAGTGGTGAATTGCGTAAAATATTAATTAATTGCTTTGCAACTGTTGGAGTTGTTGGAAACAGCGATCATAGTTTGGAAAGAATGGGAAAAGCTGGTCGTAACAGATGGAAAGGTATTCGTCCTCGTACGCGTGGTGTAGCTATGAACCCAGTAGATCATCCAATGGGTGGTGGAGAAGGTAAGGCATCGGGCGGTCATCCAAGAAGTCGTACGGGTAAATATGCCAAAGGACAAAAAACAAGAACTGTAGGTAAAGGAAGCGACAAGTTGATTATTCAAAGAAAAAACGGAAGTAAGTTAAAAAAATAAGCAAACAGTAATTGTAAATTCAATTCATAAAAACAAACGGAACAAATGGCTCGTTCAATTAAAAAAGGTCCTTATATCGCAACACATCTCGAAAAAAAGGTGTTAGCAGTAAATGAAGGGAAAACTAAAAAAGCAGTTATCAAAACTTGGAGTAGAAGATCAACCATCTCTCCGGATTTTGTTGGGCACACATTTGCAGTACACAACGGCAATAAGTTTATTCCAGTTTATGTAACTGAATTTATGGTAGGACATAAGTTGGGCGAATTTGCACCAACGCGTCATTTCAAAGGTCATTCAAGTAAAAAAGTAGTAGCATAAAATTTTGCATTAAGCAAAAAAAGAAATAAATAATAATGGAAGCAATAGCAAAATTGAACAATTACCCAACATCGCCACGAAAAATGCGATTGCTGGCAGATTTAATTCGCGGAGAAAAAGTGGGAAAAGTATTGGCTATTTTAGAACACAGTACCAAACATCCTGCAATACCACTTCGCAAGTTGGTTTTAAGTGCCATCAGCAATTGGAAACAGAAAAATGAAGGAGGAGATGAGGATCAATTAATTGTGAAAACAATAATGGTGGATGGTGCAAGAACCATTAAGCGTATGCGTCCGGCACCACAAGGTCGCGGGTACAAAATTCGCAAAAGAAGCAATCACGTTACTTTATCGGTAGATGTGAAAACAATTAAAGCTAAAAAAGAAGCAGCAACAGTAATTGAAGAAGTTTCTACTCCTGCAGTAGAAGTGAAAGCGAAAAAAGTTGCTACTAAAAAAACATCAACTAAAAAAAACACTAAAGCATAACCACTAATTATGGGTCAAAAAGCAAATCCGATTGGTAATAGGTTAGGAATCATCCGTGGATGGGATTCTAACTGGTTCAGCAATAAAAAGAATTTCGCTGCCAAGTTGATTGAGGACACAAAAATCAGAGCATATTTGAATGCGCGAATCAACAAGGGGGGTATTTCTAAAATTGTAATTGAAAGAACACTGGGTAAACTAATTGTTACAATTCACACTTCAAAGCCAGGTATCATTATTGGTAAAGGTGGCGGCGAAGTAGATAGAATCAAAGAAGAATTAAAAAAGTTGACGGACAAAGATGATGTTCAAATTAATATTCTTGAAATTCGCCGTCCGGAGTTGGATGCGATGATTGTTGCCGACAATATTGCACGTCAAATTGAAAACAGAATCAATTTTAAAAGAGCAATAAAATTAGCAATCGCTTCTACACTAAGAATGGGTGCTGATGGAATAAAAGTAAAAGTTAGTGGAAGATTGGGTGGAGCAGAAATAGCACGGAGTGAAGAAATAAAACAAGGAAGAGTTCCATTGCACACTTTTAGAATGGATATTGATTATGCCAATGTTTTTGCACTTACAGTTTATGGAAAAATTGGTATTAAAGTTTGGATTTGTAAAGGGGAAGTGTTATCAAAAAGAGATTTGAATCCAAATTTTGTAAGTGGTAAAAATGAAGGTGGTGGCGAAAGAAATGAAAGAAGAGATCACCGTCAAGATGATCGACGTAACGACAGACGTGGCGGAGATAGAAGAGGTGGAGAAAGACAGAGATAAAAAATTTATTAACAAGATAATTAGATTTCAGATTATCAAATTGAAATAAAATGTTACAACCGAAAAGGACAAAGCACAGGAAGATGCAAAAGGGCAAAATGAAAGGCAATGCCAAACGTGGAGCCGTTATCTCTTTTGGTTCTTATGGACTAAAAGCAATGGACGAACATTGGATTACGGATCGTCAAATTGAAGCAGCTCGTCAAGCATTAACCCGTCACATGAAGCGTGAAGGAAATGTGTGGATTCGTATTTTTCCTGACAAACCTATTACACGCAAACCTGCAGAAGTAAGGATGGGTAAAGGAAAAGGAAACTTGGAATTTTGGGCAGCTGTTATAAAGCCGGGTCGTATTCTTTTTGAAGTAGATGGTGTTTCAGAACAAGTTGCAAAAGAATCTTTACAGTTGGCAGCAGGAAAATTACCAATCAAAACAAAATTTATCATTCGTAGAGATTTGGTTTCTTAATCAATAAAAGAAAAAAAAGACGGAACATGTCAAAGAAAGTAGATAATATAAAAAGCATTCAAGGGTTAACAGAAGTTGACTTGAAAGCTCGAATTCAAGAAGATGAATTGCGCATGAAAAAATTGCTATTCGCACATGCTGTTTCTCCATTGGAAAATCCGATGACTATTCGCGGACTTCGTCAGGAAATAGCACGATTGAAAACAGAATTGAGAAAAAAAGAACTTGGTTTATAAACAGCGTTAAAAACTGAAAGATGTTAGAAAGAAATTTAAGAAAAACGAAAACAGGTGTTGTTACAAGCAACAAGATGACTAAAACCATCACGATTGCAGTGGAAAGAAAAGTGAAACATCCTATTTATGGAAAGTTTGTAAAAAAAACTACAAAGTTTCATGCACACGATGAAAAGAACGAGTGCAGCATTGGCGACACAGTAAAAATTATGGAGAGCCGTCCATTAAGTAAAACCAAGCGTTGGAGACTAGTAGAAATATTAGAAAAAGTGAAATAATTAAATAGCAATTGCTATTGTAAAAAACGAGAATAACAATGCTGTTGAAAAGCAGCTCAAAGTGAAAATATATGATTCAACAAGAAAGCCGATTAAATGTTGCTGATAACAGCGGTGCCAAAGAAGTGTTGTGTATTCGTGTATTGGGAAATAGTGGCCAGCGTTATGCAGGTATTGGTGACAAAATTGTTGTAACCGTAAAAGATGCCATACCTGCGGGAGGCATAAAAAAAGGAACGGTTGCTAAAGCAGTTATTGTTCGTACTACAAGTAAAATGCGTAGAAAAGACGGATCTTATATTCGCTTTGACGATAATGCTGTTGTGTTATTAAATACATCAGACGAGCCAAGAGGCACACGTATTTTTGGACCAGTAGCTCGTGAACTTCGCGATAAAGGTTATATGAAAATAATTTCATTAGCACCGGAAGTTCTATAAATTGATAAAAAAGGGAACCTTATTAAAGATAAAAAATGAAAACAAGATTTAAAGCAAAATTCAACATCAGAAAAGGTGATAACGTAGTAGTTATAGCCGGAGATGATAAGGATAGAACAAAACCAAGAGTTGTAAAACAAGTAATGGTTGATTCTAAAAAAGTACTTGTAGAAGGTGTAAATATTATCACTAAGCATTTAAAACCAAGTGCGCAAAATACAAAAGGTGGTATTGTAAAAAAAGAAGCACCTATTCATATCAGCAATGTAATGTTGTGGGATGCAAAAGCAAAAGCACCTGCTAAAGTAAAGCGTGTAAGAGAAAACGGAAAAACATTGCGTGTTTCTAAAAAAACAGGAGAAAAAATTTAATTATGAGTACAGTAGCATATAAGCCAAGATTAGCCACAAAGTACAAAGCTGAAGTGGTTCCGGCATTGATGAAAAAATTTGGTTACAGTAGTGTAATGGAAGCACCCAAATTGGAAAAAATTTGTGTAAACCGTGGAGTAAACGGTGCAGTTACCGATAAAAAATTAGTAGATATTGCAATTGATGAATTAACAAACATCACTGGTCAAAAAGCAATTGCAACCATGTCTAAAAAAGACATTTCTAATTTCAAATTGCGTAAGCATATTCCGATTGGTGCAAGAGTTACTTTGCGCGGAGCTAAGATGTATGAATTTCTTGATAGATTTATTGCAGTTGCCTTACCACGGGTAAGAGATTTCAAAGGTGTAAATGAAAAATCATTTGACGGAAGAGGAAATTTCACTGTAGGAATTACAGAGCAAATTATTTTTCCTGAAATAAATATCGACAAAGTAAATCGCATTACTGGGATGGATATCACTTTTGTTACCTCTGCAGGAAACGATAACGAAGCTTACGAATTGTTGAAAGAATTAGGGATGCCTTTTAGCAATGCTAAAAAAACTATAAACTAAAAAATAATTAATTACTATGGCTAAAACCTCAGTAAAAGCAAGGCAGAAAAAACGCGAGAAAATGGTAGCACAATATGCCGAAAAACGCAAAGCATTAAAATTAGCTGGCGATTTTAAAGCTTTGGATGAACTACCAAAAAATTCTTCGAAAACACGATTGAAAAATCGTTGCCAAGTTAGTGGTCGTCCAAGAGGATTTGTTCGCTACTTTGGACTTTCAAGAATTGCCTTGCGCGATATGGCGTTAGACGGAAAAATTCCAGGACTTAAAAAAGCAAGCTGGTAAAAAAACTGAATTGTAATTTGAATTTACAATGCAGCAAACAAAATTTTGAACTGATTAATTTTTATAAAATGGTAACAGATCCAATAGCAGATTTTCTTACAAGAATTCGTAATGCACAAATGGCCGGCCATCGCATTGTGGAAATTCCTGCTTCTAACTTAAAAAGACGGATGACGGAAATTCTGTACAATCAAGGTTATATTCTTAAGTACAAATTTGAAGAAGACAAAAAGCAAGGTGTAATTAAAATTGCATTGAAGTACGACACATTAACGAAACAACCGGCTATTCAAAGTTTGGAAAGAGTTAGTCGTCCGGGGTTGAGAGCATATTCCAAGCCTGCCGACTTTCGTAGAGTGAAAAGTGGTTTGGGCGTTGCAATCGTGTCCACTTCAAAAGGAGTGATGACAGATAAAGATGCAAAAGTGCAAAACGTAGGTGGCGAAGTACTTTGTTATATATATTAAAAAAAAGAAATTGTTGTTGATACATTAAGCAGAACTATACTAAGCTGACCGGTCAACAACAGAATAATAAACAGATAAAATAAATTGAACTATGTCTCGTATAGGTAAAAAACCAATTACAATTCCAGCAGGTGTTTCTATTACAGTTGGTACTGATTTGGCAGTAACTGTAAAAGGTCCAAAAGGACAATTAGTACAAGCCATTGATCGCGATATTAAAATAGAAGTTAAAGATGGTGAAGTAAACGTAATTCGCCCAACCGATCAAATTCGTCATCGTGCAATGCATGGATTGTATCGTGCATTAATTGCAAACATGGTAGAAGGTGTAACCGTAGGGTTTAAAAAGAATCTTGAATTAATTGGTGTTGGATTTAAAGCAAGTCACCAAGGAAATTTGTTAGATCTTTCTTTAGGGTTTTCGCACAATATTATATTTGAAATTCCAAAAGAATTGAAAGTAGAAGCCGTAACAGAAAAAGGACAGAATCCTAAAATTTTATTAGAAGGAATCGATTGTCAATTGTTAGGTCAAGTTGCTGCAAAGATTCGTGGATTGCGTAAACCAGAGCCGTACAAAGGAAAAGGTGTTCGTTACATCGGTGAGTTTGTTCGTAGAAAAGCAGGTAAAGCAGCAGGTAAATAAAATTAGATTCGATTAATAAATCAAGAATTCGTTTCCTGGCAGAATCAGGAAAATAAATAAAAAGAAAATGAAGTCTAAAGTTAAAACAGAAAGAAGGCAAAATATCCGTTTTGGAATCAGAAAAAAAGTTAGCGGAGTTGCAGCAAGACCAAGATTATCGATTTTCAGAAGCAATAGCGACATCTATGCACAATTAATAGATGATGTAAAAGGTGAAACAATTGCTGCTGCATCTTCAAGAGATAAAGCTATTGTTGCACAAACAGGAACTAAAGTAGAAAAAAGCAAATTAGTTGGTGGAGCTATTGCGCTAAAAGCTATTGAACTTGGGTTGAAAGATGTTGTATTTGATAGAGGAGGTTATTTGTATCACGGTCGTGTAAAAGCGTTGGCAGAAGCTGCAAGAGAAGCTGGACTTAATTTCTAAAATTGCATTAATAAAAAATTTAAATCCGAAATAATTAAATGGCAAACGTTAATTTAAATAGAGTAAAACCAGGCGACTTGGAATTGAAAGACAAAGTTGTATCAATAAACCGAGTTGTAAAAACAACAAAAGGTGGTCGTACATTTAGTTTTTCTGCACTAGTAGTTGTAGGAAATGGAAACGGAATAGTTGGGCATGGGATGGGAAAAGCAAAAGAAGTACAAGCTGCTATTACAAAAGGAATTGAGGATGCAAAAAAGAATTTGATTAAGGTTCCAGTAAGTAAAGGAACAATTCCACACGATCAATTGGCAAAAGCTGGAGCTGCAAAAGTTTTAATAAAACCTGCTGCACATGGTACAGGAGTAATTGCCGGAGGAAGTATGCGTGCTGTATTAGAAAGTGTTGGTATTACAGACGTGTTAGCAAAATCGTTAGGATCTGCTAATCCTCATAATGTGGTGAAAGCAACTTTTAATGCACTTGCATTATTGCGCGAACCAATTCAATTTGCAAAAACAAGAACAATAGGATTGAAGAAAGTATTTAACGGATAAATTGATCAACAACAAAAGCGGAGAAATGAAAAAGATAAAAATCACACTAGTAAAAAGTCCGATTGATAGACCAGAACGTCAAAAACTTACATTGAAAGCATTGGGTTTAAATAAAGCAAATGCTTCAAGAGAAGTAGAAGCCACTCCCCAAATTTTGGGAATGGTGCGTAAAGTAACTCACATGGTAAAAGTGGAAGAGCTATAAAAAATTATTAAATAAAAAGCGAGCTCCGTATTTTTAAAAAAATCGCTTTCGGAGCGTTAAGTTTAAAATAAAAGCAAAATGAAACTACACGAATTAAGACCTGCAAAAGGTGCCGTAAAAAAAGAAAAAAGAATTGGCCGTGGTGAAGCATCAGGCCATGGTGGTACATCTACAAAAGGAAATAAAGGTGGACAAAGCCGTGCCGGTTACAAAAGAAAAATGGCGCACGAAGGAGGCCAAATGCCTATTCAACGTCGTGTTCCAAAACGCGGATTTACAAATATTCGTAGAATTGAATACAAAGTTTTCAATCTTGGACAAGTTGATCATTTGGTAGAAAAATATAAATTGACAGAATTTTCAATGGAAAATTTATACATCAATGGATTAGTAAGTCAAAATGATCGTGTGAAATTGTTGGGTAATGGCGAAATAAAATCGAAAGTAAATTTCAAAGTGAACGCAGCGAGTGATAAAGCCAAAGCAGCAATTGAAGCAGTTGGCGGAAAGGTAGAATTGGTAAAGTAATTTTTAGTAATTTGCAACGGCGCATTTTACTATGCGTCTTTTTTGTTTAAAGCTTAAAAATATTTCAACATTCGTGAAAAAATTTATACAAACACTAAAAAATATTTGGACTATCGAAGAACTTCGTAACAAGATAGTTTTTACAATATTGTTGATTTTAATTTATCGGATAGGTGCACATATTGTATTGCCCGGTATTGATGCCAATGTTATCGACGAACAAATGGCGGGTGCAAAAAAAGGTGTGTTAGGTTTTATTGACACATTTGCTGGTGGCGCTTTTTCTCAAGCTTCCATTTTTGCATTGGGAATCATGCCTTATATTTCTGCATCTATTTTCATTCAATTGATGACCGTAATGGTTCCTCAAATGCAAAAAGTGCAAAAAGAAGGAGATAGTGGTCGCAAAAAAATTAATCAATGGACACGCTATCTTACTGTAGCTATTACCTTGGTACAAGCTTCTGCTTATGTTGCGTTCCTTCGTCAAATGACACAACAAGGTGGGTTGATTGAAGGATACAAAGAATATTTTTGGTTATCAACAGTTGTAGTACTTACTGCAGGAACTTTATTTGTAATGTGGCTTGGTGAAAAAATTACCGACAAAGGTCTTGGTAATGGAACATCGTTAATTATCATGGTTGGAATTTTAGCTCGTTTACCACAATCTTTCATGCAAGAGTTAGATTCTAAATTAACACGCAGTGGACAAATTTTACTTTTCATTATTGAAATTGCCATTTTAATTTTTATCATTCTCGGAAGTATTTTATTAATTCAGGGAACAAGAAAGGTTACGCTGAATTATGCAAAACAAATTGCCGGAGGCAACAAACAATTTTCTGGGGCAAGACAATTTTTACCAATCAAAGTAAATAGTGCAGGAGTAATGCCCATCATTTTTGCGCAAGCAATTATGTTTTTACCAACTTTATTTTCTTATAGCAATTTTGAATCGGGAAAAGGTATTGCACGAATTTTTAACGATCATACCAATATTTGGTATATGGTTTTTTATGCTTCAGTAGTAATTGGTTTTACATTTCTTTATACTGCTTTGATATTTAACCCAAAACAAATTGCAGAAAATTTAAAACAAAATAATGGGTTTATACCGGGAGTAAAACCTGGCCAACCAACAGCCGATTACATTGGTACAGTTATGGATCGTGTAACACTACCGGGTGCTGTGTTGCTTGCATTTTTGGGTATTTTACCGGGTATCGCACAACTGCTTGGAGTTACACAAGGTTTTGCATCTTTCTTTGGCGGTACTTCATTATTAATTATGGTTGGTGTAGTGTTGGATACGCTTCAACAAATAGAAACACAACTATTGATGCGCCAATACGATGGGTTAATGCAAAGTGGAAGAATTCAGGGAAGACAAGGATTGTCGCAAAGCGCCATGTAAAAAATATTATTATCTAATTGAAACCTGGCTAATTTGTTTGCCAGGTTTTTTTTTTAAGATATTTGCAAAATGATAATTTGTAAAACAGATTCGGAAGTAGAATTGATGCGACTAAGCGCATTGCTTGTAAGTAAAACATTAACCGAAGTTTCCAAGCTAATCAAACCAGGAATCACAACGATTTCGCTTGATAAAATGATTGGAGAATTTATAAAAGATCACAAAGCCATTCCTTCTTTTTTAAATTACAGCGGTTATCCATTTAATTCTTGCATTTCTGTTAATGATGTGGTGGTACATGGTTTCCCCAATAAAATTGAATTGAAAGAAAACGATATTGTATCGGTGGATGTTGGTGTAATTCTAAATGGATGGCACGGCGATCACGCTTATACATTTGCAATTGGAGAACCTGAAAAAGAAATTATTCAATTAATAAAAGTTACGAAAGAGTCGTTGTATAAAGGGATTGAACAAGCAACTGTTGGAAAAAGAGTGGGTGATATTTCATTTGCAATTCAAGAGATCACAGAAAAAAAATACGGCTATGGCGTAGTGCGAGAATTAGTTGGTCATGGTCTTGGAAGAAATTTACACGAGGATCCTCAAGTTCCTAATTATGGGAAAAAGGGAAGCGGGCCACTTTTAAAAAATGGAATGGTTTTGGCAATTGAACCCATGATTAACTTGGGGACAAAAAATGTATTTACTGAAAAAGATGGTTGGACAGTGAAAACGCAAGACAAAAAAGTATCAGTTCATTTCGAACACGATGTTTGTGTGCGAAAAAATAAAGCCGATATTCTTTCGGATTATAGCAGTATTGAAGCTGCTGAAAAATTAAATCCTTATTTATTTAGCAACTATTAAAAATAGTATTCTATTTAAGAATTGCATTGAATCTTTCCAAACTTGCTTCGGAATGAATGGGTGTGTTATAAAATAAATTGTCAACCAATTGCTTTGCAAAATAAGGTGCAAGTGTGCAGCCTTTTGTTCCCATCCCATTAAGTATTCCTATATTTTGGTGAATGGGATGAAACCCTACAAATGGGCGCCGTTCCAAATTCGACGGACGTATGGACGCTTTATGATCAACAATTTTAAACGGAACTTTCAACCAATTATTTAATTGTTTTTTTGTTTTTTCTAAAAATTCGTTAGTAGGATTTATATGAGCGAAATTCCATTCGTAATTGCTACCTACCCAAAACAAGTTATCACCTTGGGGTACAAGCACAATTCCTTTTTTAAAAATATTGGATGCCGGAAATTCAGCAGTTTCAATTTGTAATACTTCCCCTTTGTTGAAAGAAAAAGGAAGGTTTTTAAAATAAGGATTATTGAATGATGTAATTCCATCACAGAAAATAATTTTACTTGCGTTTATATTTTTGTAAGTTACTTTGGTATTCGTAAACTTCAAATTGTCTATTACAAATAGTTCTTCAAGTATTTGATTTTTTGCAATTAGTTTTTTTCGCCATTCGGGAATTACTTTTTTAAGATTAAATAAATAGCAAGGGCTAATTTCGCCAAAACCGAATTCATAATTAAATAGTGTTTCGAATTCATTTTGATTAGTAGGTATTTTTAAAAATGAATCATCTTCATCTATTTTATTTTTAAATGCAGATTGTATTTGCAGTGTTGAAAAAAAGTCAATTATTTTATTTTGAGATAAAATTGAAAATCCAATTTCTTTTTCTAATTCGAAACATGCATTTTCTAAATGCAATAGCAACGAATCAATAATCCATGTTTTGACAATTCTTCTTCCAGTAACTGGGTTAATAATTCCTACTGCTACTTTTGAAGAAGTGTTCGGTTGGTTGTTATCAATTACAATAAAACTTGCATTTGTTTTAGATAAATAATAGGAAAGCCAAGTGCCGCAAATTCCTTGACCAACAATGATAAAGTCAACATTCATATTGCAAACATAATTGGAATAAAAAAACTGCATTGCTGCAGTTTGAATAATTTGAAGGAGTTATTTCTTATCTATTAATTCAGCCATTTTTTTCCCAATATCAGCAGGGCTGCTTACTACATGAATTCCACATTCGCGCATAATTTTCATTTTTGCAATAGCCGTATCATCTTCTCCACCAACTATTGCTCCAGCATGTCCCATTCTGCGACCGGGAGGCGCTGTTTGTCCAGCAATGAAACCTACAACAGGTTTTTTATTTCCCGTTGATTTTATCCAATGAGCAGCTTCCGCTTCCATGCCGCCACCAATTTCACCAATCAAAACAATTGCATCCGTTTCATTATCATTCATAAATAATTCTACTGCATCTTTTGTTGTAGTTCCAATTATCGGGTCACCACCTATTCCTACAGCTGTTGAAATTCCTAGTCCAACTTTTGCAACTTGATCAGCTGCTTCGTAAGTAAGTGTTCCTGATTTGGAAACAATTCCTATTCTACCTTTCTTAAAAATAAAGCCGGGCATAATTCCAACTTTACATTCGTCGGCAGTTATTACTCCCGGGCAATTTGGCCCAATTAATCTTGTATTTTTACCTTTTAAATAATGTTTTACTTGCACCATATCTTGAACAGGAATTCCTTCGGTTATGCAAACAATTAATTCAATACCTGCTTCAGTGGCTTCCATTATTGCATCGGCAGCAAATGCTGGAGGTACAAAAATGATACTTACATTTGCTCCAGTTTTTTTTACACTATCAGCAACTGTATTAAAAATTGGGCAATTAAGATGGTTTGTTCCGCCTTTACCTGGTGTTACACCTGCAACAATATTCGTCCCAAATTCAATCATTTGAGTAGCATGAAAAGTTCCCTCTGTTCCAGTAAAACCTTGAACGACTATTTTAGAATTTTTATTAACGAGAATACTCATTTTGTACTTTTATATTAAGCGCAAAAGTAACTCATTTAAGAATTTTTCAGCGATTGAATTTTATAAATTTGGGGAGTAAATAAGTTGAGTAACTGTTTTCGTCCATTTTGAAATGAAATAAAAGATTCTAGGAGCCCAATCGGCAACTTTTATCCATAAATGATATCCCCATCGGGTACCATTCTGAAATTATTAATCTATTTACCAAAATTAATTTGCTAAATTACCCTCCAACATTCTTTTTTCTTTGGCGTCTTTTAAAAATTCAGAAGCAAAAATAAATTCGTTCAACAATTTGTTTTTGGAGTAAATGATTTCTTTATTCGTTCCTTCCCATTCTTTTTTTCCTTGGTGCATATAAATAATAAAATCGCCAATTTCCATTACACTATTCATATCGTGTGTATTAACGATAGTGGTGATGTTATGTTCTAATGTTATTTCTTTTATGAGTTGATCAATTACCAATGAAGTTTGCGGATCCAAACCAGAATTTGGTTCGTCGCAAAATAAATATTTTGGATTTAGAACAATGGCGCGTGCAATTCCAACTCTTTTTTTCATCCCACCACTTAGTTCCGCTGGAAATTTATTATTGGTTTCTTTTAAATTTACGCGGTCTAAAACTTCATTAACGCGTTTTTGTTTTTCTTTATAATTTAATGCAGTAAACATGTTCAATGGAAATAAAATGTTTTGCTCCACCGTCAAACTATCAAAAAGCGCAGATCCTTGAAATAGCATTCCAATTTCTTTTCGTATTTCAGTTCGTTCATTACGATTCATGTTTGTGAAATTTTTTCCGTTGTAAAGTATTTCACCTTTGTCTGGTTCAAAAAGTCCAACCATACATTTCATCAAAACTGTTTTTCCGCTTCCACTTGCACCAATAATTAAGTTGCACCTGCCTGCTTTTAATACGGTGCTTACATCGTTAATTACAATGCGTTCATCAAATCCTTTAATTATATTTTTAGTTTCAATCATTTTATATCTATTAAAGCAAAAGTGCAGCCAACATATAGTCGGCAAGTAAAATAAGTATACAACTTACCACTACGGCTTTTGTACTTGCTTTGCCAATTTCCAAAGAACCGCCTTGTACATAATAACCATAAAAGCAGGAAATACTAGAGATGATAAATGCAAATGTGTACGCTTTACTTAATGCAAAAAATACATTGTACGGAAGAAATCCATCCAAAAGTCCATGATCAAAAGTGTATCCCGAAATAATGCCAATCATTGAACCAGCCATTCGCCCACCAAAAATTCCCAATGCAGTGGCAATAATTACAAGAATTGGGATTACCAATAAAGCTGCAATAATTTTTGGAAGAATTAAATAGGTTTTTGAATTGATTCCCATAATTTCTAATGCATCTATTTGTTCGCTTATCCGCATATTTCCCAATTCGCTTGCTATTTTACTACCTACAACTCCAGCAAGTACAATACAAACAAGTGTTGGTGCAAATTCAAGAATAACCGTGTCGCGTACAACTTGTGCAATTGTTGATAATGGGATTAACGGACTTACTAATTGGTATGCAGTTTGAAGGGTGGAAACTGCACCCATAAAAACAGAAATGATTGCAACAATGCCGATTGCGCCAACACCAATATCAGCGCATTGCCGCATGAATTCTTTCCAATACACTTTTCTGTTTTCCGGTTTAGAAAACATCCCCTTGAACATTAAACAGTAGCGACCTATTTCACTAAAAAAAGTCATAGTTTTTTTATTGAGCAATTGTGATTCAACTACAAAGTTAGAGTTTGTTAATGCTCTTGGTGTGTTTTTCTAAATCGTTTCCACCAGCGCGATTTGTTTACAATTTCCTCAGTCGATGTTTTGGATTTTATTTGAGCATCAACTACTGCAATTGTTGCCATATTAATAATACTACGAACTGTACTACCCAATTGAAGAATATGTACTGGTTTTTTTAATCCTAAAAGAATTGGTCCAATTGCCTCAGCTGTGTCCAATTCCTTCAATAGATTATATGCAATATTTCCAGATGCTAAGTTTGGGAATATCAACGTATTTACATTTTGATCAACCAATTCAGAAAATGGATAATTTTCTTTCATTAGTTCATTATTAAAAGCAACACTTGCTTGCATTTCACCGTCAACAATTAAGGAAGGCATTTTTTGTTTTAAAATAGTACGCGCTTCTGCCATCAAACTTGCTTCGGGCGAATTGCTGCTTCCGAAATTGGAGTAACTTAAAAGTGCGATGCGTGGCGTAATATTAAATTGTCGAATTTCTTTCGCAACTAATAAAGTGATGTTTGCAATTTCTTGTGCAGTTGGGTTAAAATTAACGGTTGTATCAGCTAAAAATAATGGTCCTTTTTTGGTGAGCATTAAATACATTCCTGCAATTTTTTCTATTCCTTCTTCCATACCAATTGATTGTATTGCTGGGCGAATCGTTTCTGGATAATTTTTTGCCAATCCAGTAATCATACAATCCGCATCGCCACACTCCACCATCATACATCCAAAATAATTTCTATCTCGCATTACTTTTTTTGCTTCATACACATTGAATCCTTTTCTATTTCTTTTTTGAAAAAAGATTTCACCATACATATTTCTCTTCGTTTCGGTTGCTTCACTTCTTGTATCAAGTATGGGAAATTCACCGATATCAATTCCGTTTTCGGATGCGATTTGTTTTATTTTTTCTTCGTTACCTAATAAAATTGGATAGCCGATTCCTTCATCAAAAACTATTTGTACAGCTTTTAATATTTTGATATTATCTGCTTCGGCAAATACAATTCTTTTTGGATTTCGTTTTGCTTTGTTTCCAATTACACGAAGTACTTGGCTGTCTAATCCCAACCGATTGTTTAATTCATTTGTGTATTTATCCCAATCAGTAATTGGAAATTGTGCCACACCACTTTCCATTGCTGCTTTGGCAACTGCTGGGGTAACAGAAGTTAACAATCTTGGATCTAATGGTTTTGGGATAATGTACTCAGGTCCAAAAACAATGTTCTTTTCACCGTAAGCCATATTCACAATATCAGGAACAGGAGTTCTAGTTAGTTCGGCTAATGCTTTTACTGCCGCCAATTTCATCGCTTCATTAATTTGAGTAGCTCGAACATCCAGTGCACCACGAAAGATATAGGGGAATCCTAAAACATTATTGACTTGGTTTGGATAATCACTACGACCTGTAGCCATAATAATATCTTTTCGAGAAGCGATTGCTTCTTCCCACGAAATTTCTGGATCAGGATTAGCCATAGCAAAAACAATCGGATTTTTAGCCATTACTTTTATCATATCCGCCGTGATGCAATTGCCCACACTTAATCCTATAAAAACATCTGCATCTTTCATTGCAGCGGCAAGTGTTAATCCTTCTTTTGCATTTGCAAATTGAATTTTTTCATCATCAATATCATTTCTTTCTTTATGCAAAACTCCTTTTCTGTCAAACAGAATGAAATTTTCGTGTTTGGCACCCAATGATTCATACAATCTGCAAGAAGCCATCGCTGCGGCACCTGCACCGTTTACAACAAATTTTACTTTTTCAATTTTCTTTTTTTGAATAGTTAATGCATTCAATAAAGCTGCTGCAGAAATGATAGCTGTGCCATGTTGATCGTCGTGCATGACAGGAATTTTTAATAATTCCTTTAATCTTTTTTCGATATAAAAACATTCTGGAGCTTTGATATCTTCTAAATTTATTCCGCCAAATGTGGGTTCCAATGATTTTACAATCTGTACAAATTTTTCTGGATCAGTTTCATCAATTTCAATATCGAATACATCAATGTCTGCAAAAATTTTAAATAAAACCCCTTTCCCTTCCATAACAGGTTTGCCAGCTGCTGGGCCAATATTACCAAGTCCTAAAACTGCTGTGCCATTACTTATAACAGCCACCAAATTTCCTTTCGCTGTGTATTTATAAACATTTTCAATATTATCAGCAATTTCCAAACAAGGAATTGCAACACCGGGTGAATAAGCAAGTGAAAGATCGCGTTGCGTTTTTGCTTCTTTAGTTGGGACTACTTCTATTTTTCCCGGTCTTCCTTTTGCATGATATTCGAGAGCTTGTTGTTTTCGTAAATCGCTTTGCATAATTCTAATTTGTGTTAATTAGCATTAAAAATGTTAAACTAAGATGTGCAATGTACTAAATTATAAAATTGATAAATAGTAATTTTCAAACATGTATTTTTAAAAAGTAAAAGGGTCAAATTAAAATTACAATAAACGGTTGATGAAAAAACTAATTACTAATCTTACTTTTTGGGTACTTTTTGCTATTACATCCGGAGCATTGTTGGGGCATTTTTCCGCAGCAACTGCAATAAAAATGCAACCGTTGGGAAAATATTTTATAGAACTTGTAAAACTTTTCATCAATCCAATTATTTTTCTAACCATTTCTTTAGGGATAAGTGGTATGAGCAATTTGAAAAAAGTAGGTAGAGTGGGAGGTAAAGCGCTTTTGTATTTTGAAATTGTAACAACGCTTGCACTTGTAATAGGAATAGCTGTATCCTACTTTATTCAACCGGGACAAGGTATAAATACTACAACTGTAAAAGGTGGAGATATTTCAGGATTTACTTCCAGTGCAGAAGATTTCAGTTGGTTTGTTTTCTTCAAACAAAATCTAACGATTCAAGTTTTATTGTTTTCTATTTTGTTTGGAATTTATTTAAGTAAATATTCAGGACGAGAAAAAATTATGAAACTACTGACTCGTGTTTCTAAAATTATTTTTAAAGCGTTACATTTTGTAATGCTTTTTGCACCAATTGGCGCATTTGGTGGAATGGCGTTTACCATTGGAAAATATGGCATTGCCACATTGCTTCCTTTGGGAAAATTAATGGCAACCGTATATGTTACGATGGCATTGTTTATTTTTTTAATCTTAGGATTAATTTTAAAATATTATAAAATAAGTCTTTGGAAATTTCTAAATTATATAAAAGAAGAATTGTTAATCGTGTTGGGCACTTCCTCGTCCGAAGCTGCGTTGCCTTCATTAATGGAAAAATTAGAAACGATGGGTTGTTCAAAACCAGTTGTTGGACTTGTAGTTCCAGCCGGCTATTCATTTAATTTAGATGGGACTACAATTTATTTATCGATGGCTATACTTTTTTTAGCACAGGTTTTTAAAATTGAGTTAACATTTACACAAATACTTATTATTATTGGCGTTTTGATGGTTACCTCAAAAGGTGCTGCGGGGGTTACTGGTAGCGGTTTTATTGTACTTGCTTCAACACTTTCTGCAATTAAAGTTATTCCAGTGGAAGGACTTGCTTTGTTATTAGGTGTTGATCGTTTTATGAGTGAAGCAAGAGCGGTTACAAATTTTATTGGTAATGGAGTTGCAACAATTTTTTTAGCCAATAATGAAAAAGAGTTCGATAGAAAAAAAATGGAAATTGCTTTTTCGCATGAAGTTTACGAATACAATCTTGATAAAAATTTAGAAATAATACCTAACAATACGGAGAAATAAAATTTAAGAATTAATACTACTACCAAACCAAGCCATCATTCCTATTCCTGTTTCTATTGCATCTTCATCCACATCAAATTTTGAAGTGTGCACGCCAGCAACAAATCCTTTTTCTTTATTCATTACACCTACACGATAAAAACATCCGGGAATTAATTGTGCGTAATAACCGAAATCTTCGGCCCCCATTCTTATTTCGGTTTCTTGTATGTTTTCCGATCCCATAAATTCAGCAGCCGCACTTATTGCTTGTGTATTTAATGCTTCGTTATTATAAACAGTTGGATAGCCAACATCAATTTTTAATTCAATTTCGCCACCCATACTTTGCACCAATTCTGTTGCATTTTTTGTAATTAATTCGTGTGCTTTTTTTCTCCATTCTTCATCCATTGCTCTAAAAGTTCCCATCAGTTTTACTTGATTTGGAATAATATTTGTTGTTGCTCCAGCATGTATGGAAGTTATAGAAAACACTGTTGGATTTAATGGATTTGCATTGCGACTGATAATTTGTTGTAAACTGATTATTAAGTGTGATGCAATTAAAATTGGATCAATGCAAAGGTGTGGAGATGCTGCGTGCCCACCTTTTCCATTTATTGTAATGTAAATTTCGTCTGCACTTGCCATTACTTTTCCACTTCTGAAACTTAGTTTCCCCGTGGGTAAACCTGGGTGAACATGCATTGCAAAAATGGCGGAAGGTTTCGGATTTTCTAAAACCCCTTCTTTAATCATATAACTTGCGCCACCAGGATTTTTTTCTTCGCCGGGTTGAAATATTAGTTTAACGGTTCCTTCCCATTCGTTCTTTAATTCATTCAAAATTTTTGCAGCGCCCAATAAACAAGTCGTGTGTACATCGTGTCCGCATGCATGCATTACGCCATCATTTTTTGATTTATAATCTATCACATTTTCTTCTTGAATTGGCAATGCATCCATATCTGCACGAAGTGCAATAATTTTTTTCGAAGGATTTTTTCCTTTGATTACTCCTACAATTCCTGTCGTTGCTTTTATTTCATATTCAATTCCAAACTCTTTTAGTTTTGCTTGAATAAATTTAGAAGTTTCAAACTCTACATAACTCAGTTCGGGATGTGCATGTAGATGTTGGCGAATGGAAATAAATTCAGGGGCATATTTTTTTGCTAATTCTTTAATTCGTGATTTCATAATACAAAAATAATGGTTAGCTAAAAAGAAAAAGAATGAAAAAAGACACGTTGAAATTAATTTTCTGAGTCTAATTTTAATTCTATCAAATCGGTTATAATAAATATACCCTCAGGGAAAAGTAACTTTAATCGAATTTGATATTCCAATGCTTCTTCGTATTCTTTAAAATTTCCTGCTTTCAATTTGAAATAGGGTGATTGATAATTAAGATATGTTTTTAATTCGGGAAATGCTGCATATAGTCTTGCTTTTGCTGAAATGGCTTCTTCACGTTTTGCAGTATTAATAATCAGTAATCGAAATCCTTTTCCAGTTTTTCTGCCATCGCTTGTTGTTTGTTGATTTATCTGAATTTGTTTTTTGATGAGTTGATCTATGCGAACATCTTTATGTATAATCGAACTGTCGGGTTTGTTTTTTTGCGCAAAGGGAATTTTCTGAAAACAAAACAGTGTTAAAAATAGCAAGCAACAAAATTGTTTTTTCATAATTCAATTTGAAACTAATAACCACCACCACTTGCGCCGATTGGTTCAATGGGGTGCCAAGTAGTTTTTATTTCTTGTGTGTCAAAAATAAAATAGGGCGATTGTCCTTTTTCTTTTGTCCAATCTATCTTATCGTAAAAGAAAATTCGTTTTACATTCATTGCCGATTTTTCTTTAAACATTTTTTGCATTGCTTTGTCTGCTTCACAATAAATTGTTGCGTTTACATCCATGTGTGCTACAAACCAAGGTGCAAGTTCAGCAACTTTTCCTGTAAGAATATTTACTACACCTGCAGGTACATCGGAAGAATTTATTACTTCCGCAAAAGTGATGGCACACAATGGTTTTGTTTCGGAACTTAATACAATGCAGGTGTTACCGCCGGCAATCACCGGTGCAATTACCGATACCAAACCTAACAACGAACTTGATTGCGGTGCAATTATTGAAACAACTCCTGTTGGTTCCGGAACAGAAAAATTGAAATGCGAACTCGCTACCGGATTTACTGAACTGAATAGTTGTTGGTATTTATCGCACCAACCAGAATAATAAATTAATCGATCAATTGAAAGTGCAACTTCTTCTTTTGCTTTTATTTTTGAAGAACCTTGTTGCATTAGTTCATCAATGAATTGTAATTTTCTTCCTTCTAACATTTCTGCCATACGGTAAAGAATTTGGCTTCGATTAAATGCAGCACGGTTTCCCCAACTACTGCAAGCATTTCTTGCAACTACAACTGCATCACGAAAATCTTTTCGAGAACTTAAACAAACATTGGCCAATTTTTTTCCTGTTGCATCGAGTGGTGTATAAAATCTTCCCGATTCAGTTCTTGGAAACTGTCCGCCAATGTATATTTTGTAAGTCTTCAATACTTCAAGCCTTTGCGAATTGGATTTATTTTTTACACTAATAGTTTTGCTCATTGTTAAATTTATTTATTTGAAAGATTTACATAAGGCATTAAACCGTGTAAGCCGCCTTCTCTTCCGTAGCCACTTTCTTTGTAACCGCCAAATGGAGCTGTGGGATCAAACTTATTAAATGTATTTGCCCAAACTACTCCAGCTTTCAATCTTTTTGTCATGTTAAAAATCTTAGAACCCTTGTCAGTCCATACTCCTGCACTTAATCCATATGGCGAATTATTTGCTTTTTCAATTATTTCATCATCCGTTCTAAAAGTTAAAATTGCCAATACCGGTCCAAATATTTCTTCTTGTGCAATTCTGTTGCTTTGCGCAACATTTGTAAATAAAGTTGGGCGGCACCAAAAGCCTTTTTGTGGAAGTGCACAACTACTTTCATATTTTTCTGCACCCTCTTGTTGACCAATTTTTAAATATTTTTGAATGGTCTCTAATTGTTGACGAGAATTAATAGCACCAACATCCGTATTCTTATCTAATGGATCGCCAACGATTAATGATTCCAATCGGTCTTTCAATTTTTTAATCACTTCTTTTGCGACAGATTCCTGAATGTATAAACGAGAACCGGCACAACAAACTTGTCCTTGATTGAAATAAATTCCATTGATCACTCCTTCAACAGCTTCATCAAGTGCAGCATCTTCGAAAATAATATTGGCAGCTTTGCCACCCAATTCTAATGTTAGTTTTTTATTGGTTCCGGCCGTTGCTTTTTGAATAATTTTTCCAACTTCTGTTGATCCTGTAAATGCAATTTTATTAATGTCAGTATGATTGACAAGCGCCGCACCGGTTTCGCCGCCACCAGTAATTATATTTACAACACCAGCAGGTAAATCTGCTTCTTGAATAATTTCTGCAAGTTTTAATGCTGTTAAAGGTGTTGTTTCTGCAGATTTTAAAACAACCGTATTTCCCGTAGCAAGTGCAGGTGCGATTTTCCAAGCAGCCATTAACAAAGGGAAATTCCAAGGAATAATTTGCCCGGCAACTCCTAAAGGATTTGCATTTCGATTTGGAAAAGCATATTCCAATTTATCGGCCCAGCCGGCATAATAAAAAAAATGATTGGCTGCAGCAGGAATATCAAAATCGCGGCTTTCGCGAATTGGTTTTCCACCATCCAACGTTTCGATGATGGACAACTCTCTTGCTTTTTCTTGAATAATTCTTGCAATGCGGAAAATATATTTTGCTCTTTCTTTTGCGGCCATTTTTTTCCAAACTTTTTCATAAGCCGACCGTGCTGCTTTTACTGCACGATTCACATCTGCAGTATTTGCTTCGGCAACTTCACTCAATTTTTCTTCATTGGAAGGATTGATTGTTGAAAAATATTTTTTGCTTAATGGCTTTTCAAATTTTCCATTGATGAAAAGATCATATTGTGGTTTAATAGTAGCTGCCGACTTGCTTTCCAAAGCAGGAGCATAATTGCGAACGGTATCAAAATTTAATTTGATTGTATTATTTTTCTTTTTTGTAGCCATTGTTTATTATGAATAATTTATTTAAACAGCGTTTGATAATTGTCGAAATTATTTAATCGAGACTAAAATAATTCCCAGATTGATAAGTTCCTGTTTTTTCTTTTACAATTTGTAATAATACATCGTTTGCCAAACTGCTTGCGCCGAATCGGAACCAATGATTATTCATCCACGCATCGCCCAAAGTTTCTTTAAGCATTACTAAATAATACAACGCCAATTTTGATTTTGAAATTCCACCTGCAGGTTTCATTCCAACCATTCTTCCTGTTTTGTAATAATAATCTCTGATTGCTTCCAGCATCACTAAAGTTACGGGCATTGTAGCAGCAGGTTGAATTTTTCCGGTTGAAGTTTTTATAAAATCAGCACCGGCATACATGGCAATATCACTTGCGCGACGAACTTTATCCATGTTCCCCAATTCGCCGGTTTCTAAAATAACTTTTAATCGAGCAGATCCACAAGCATTTTTAATAGCGGCAATTTCATCAAACACATAATTGTACTCTCCTTCTAAAAATTTCCCTCGAGAAATAACCATATCAACTTCAGTAGCACCTTCGGCAACTGCAAATTTTGTTTCGCTTATTTTTAATGATTTCGGAACTTGACCACTTGGAAATCCTGTTGCAACTGATGCAATATTGATACCAGAACCTTTTAATGCTTTTTGTACAATTTTTATCATTGATGGATAAACACAAATTGCAGCAACGTTCGGCAGACCAGGATAAGCGTCGTGTAAATGTTGAGCTTTGTAACAAAGCTGTTTTACTTTTCCTTCGGAATCTTTTCCTTCTAGCGTAGTAAGGTCTATCATATTTAAAGTAAGCAACAAGCCATTTAGCTTTGTTTCCTTTTTAATACTTCTTTTGGTGAAACGAGCAGCTCTTTCTTCCAAGCCAACTTGATCGATTCGAGGTGAATGGGAAAAATCAATGTTTGTGCCCATTTCAATTGAAGAAATCATATCATAAAGATTGAAGCCAAAGATAATCAAGTTCGTTGGAAGGGGGTGTCAACCGTTTATCATTTTTCAAATTACAGTTTGTTGTATTACCTTAAATTCGAATACTGTTTCAAAAATATTTTCAAATGAAAAAAATAAAAATTTTCTCTAGCTTATTAGCTGCATTAATTATTAGTAATGCAATTATTTCGCAACAAACATTTCCTGTTAATGGAATTGCCGAACCGCGCGAAGGATGTTATGCATTTACCAATGCAACTATTGTAAAAGACGGACAAGTCACATTGACTGACGCAACACTGCTTATTAAAAATGGAAAAGTTATTGCAGTTGGAAATACACTAACCATTCCAGCAGATGCGGTTGTTATTAATTGTACCGGAAAATATATTTATCCATCGTTGATAGATATTTATTCGGATTATGGAGTAGCTTCTCCTCAACGGCCGCAAGGTGCTGGGCCAACTACTGCTGCAGCATTTTTTTCGCAACAGCCACAATACGCTTCAAATACAAAAGGTGCGTTTGGTTGGAACCAAGCTATTCATAGCGAAACTGATGCTGTTCGATTATTTGTTTCCGATGATGCAAAAGCAAAACCAATTCGTGACCTTGGATTTGGTACAGTGCTAACACATCAAAAAGATGGAATCGCAAGAGGAACAGGAGCCGTTGTACTTCTTTCCGGAGAAAAAGAAAATTTGACTTTTATTAAAGAAAAAGCATCTGCGCATTATTCATTTGCAAAAGGAACATCTTCGCAAAGCTATCCTTCTTCCATGATGGGATCTGTTGCTTTAATTCGTCAAACATATTTAGATGCACAATGGTATAAAAATAAACCTACAAAAGAAGGAGTAAATATTAGTTTGCAATCTTGGAACGACAATCAAAATTTATTACAAATTTTTGAAGAGACAGATAAATGGGGTGCAATTCGCGCAGATAAAATAGGAGATGAATTCGGTGTTCAATATATTTTGAAAGGAGGAACAAATGAATACCAACGCATCAATGAAATGGCAGCAACCAAAGCATCGTTTATTTTATCGTTGAATTTTCCACAAGCACAAGATGTGGAAGATCCAAACGATGCACGATTTATTGCATTGAATGATATGAAGCATTGGGAATTGGCACCAACCAATCCGGCTGCATTTGAAAAAGCAGCAATTCCTTTTTGTTTGACTGCATCAGATTTAAGAGATGTAAAACAATTTTGGCCCAACTTGCGCAAAGCAATTGACAATGGCCTTAGTGAAGCGAAAGCATTTGAAGCTTTAACTAAAAATCCTGCAACATGGCTTGGTATTTACGATAAAGTGGGGAGTATTGAAATTGGAAAAATTGCAAATTTTTTAATTACATCTGGAAATCTTTTTGACGAAAAAACAACGATTCATCAAAACTGGGTGAATGGCGAAAAGAAATCTGTAAAAGAAGATAATTGGTTTGATGTAAAAGGAACTTATGATTTAGTAATTAATTCTGATGGAATTAGCACGAATTATATATTGGATGTAAAAGGAACAAACGTTGCAAGTGTAATTGGAAAAGATACCATGACTGCAAAATTTTCGCACGATGGGAAAATGGTGAAAATTTCTTTTGCTGCAAATCCTCCAAAAAGAAAACCAATGCCTGTAGATTCTACACGCACAATGCAAAGACCAGCTGGCGGAATGATGGCAACGATGACACAAATTTCTTCCGGTCCGGTTATTCGTTTGAGTGGTGTAAGTAATGGAAATGTTTGGAATGGATTTGGAGAAGATTCTCTTGGCAATAAGTTAACATGGACTGCTAGTTTTGTAAAAGCAGGAGAAACAAAAGCCAACGTTGTAAAAAAGAAAGAAGCTGCCAAATTAGGGAATATCACTTATCCGTTTTTGGCATTCGGAAATGAATCGTTACCAAAGCAAGAAAATATTTTAATAAAAAATGCAACTGTTTGGACAAGTGATAAAGCAGGAAAATTATTAAATACTGATGTTTTAATAAAAGCCGGAAAAATTGCACAGATTGGAAAAAACATTTCGGATGCATCTGCAAAGTTGATAGATGGAACGGATAAACATTTAACTGCTGGAATTATTGATGAACATTCACACATTGCTTCTTTTTCTACAAATGAAGGTGCGCAAACTGTAACATCCGAAGTTCGCATTGGAGATAATATTAATCCGGACGATATTAATATTTATCGCCAACTAAGCGGAGGAGTTACTTCATCTCATATTTTACACGGATCTGCTAATACAATTGGTGGACAAACGCAATTATTAAAAATGCGTTGGGGTGCAACCGATGAGGGAATGAAATTTCAAGGATGGCCAGGATATATAAAATTTGCATTGGGAGAAAATGTAAAACGATCTTCTTCTACGCAAGGAAATACACGCTATCCTGATACAAGAATGGGAGTAGAGCAAGTTCTTACAGATGCTTTTAACAGAGCAAAAGAATATGAAAATGCATTAAAAGGCCCAGATGCAAAAAATGTACGACGCGATTTGGAATTGGATGCATTGGTAGAAATTTTGAACAATAAGCGTTTTATTACATGTCATTCTTATGTACAATCAGAAATTACAGCAGCACTTCGTGTAGCTGATAAATTGGGATTTAAGTTCAAAACATTTACACATATTTTAGAAGGATATAAAGTTGCAGACAAAATGAAAGCACACGGAGCAAGTGCCGCAACTTTTAGTGATTGGTGGGCTTATAAATTTGAAGTGCAAGATGCTATTCCAGCTAATCCATCCATTATGCATGGAGTAGGAATGAATGTGGTAATCAACTCCGATGATGCGGAAATGGCGCGACGCCTAAATCACGAAGCTGCAAAAAGTGTGAAGTACGGTGGAATGAACGAAGAAGATGCGTTGAAAATGATAACAATCAATCCTGCAAAAGCATTGCAAGTGGAAGATAAAACAGGAAGCATTAAAGTGGGTAAAGATGCCGATCTTGTTTTGTGGAGTTACGATCCGTTGAGTATTTATGCAAAATCTATTTATACAATTGTCGATGGTGTCATTTATTTCGACAGAGCAAAAGACAAAGAAATGCAGAAACAAATACAAGCTGAAAGAAATAGACTGGTGCAAAAAATGTTGAGCGAAAAAAAATCAGGAATGCCTGTAATGCCCGCTACGCCAAGTTTTCAATTTGTAAATGTTTGTGGCGATCATGGACATAGTCACGGATTATTGGCAATTGATTTAATCGAAGGCAATTAATTTTAAAAAAGAAGAAAATGAAAAAAATAATTCTAAAATTTATTCTTACAGTTGCAACACCTGCTTTTTTAATAGCACAGGATAATGTATATCCTGTAACTACTGCAACCGATGTATTGATTGAAAATGCAACCATTCATATTGGAAACGGACAAGTGATAGAAAAAGGATCTGTACTTGTTTCCAAAGGAAAAATTGTTTCAGTTGGTGTGGAAACAATGAATGCTAAAAATGCAATGCGCATTGACGCAAACGGAAAACATCTTTATCCTGGTTTGATATTAGCGTCATCCACATTGGGATTAGTGGAAATGGGAAGTAATGCCGGCAGGCCCATGAATGATGCATCAGAAATTGGAGAGATGAATTCCAATGTTCGTGCAATTGTAGCTTACAATTCCGATTCTAAAATAATAAACACATTGCGCAGCAATGGAATTTTATTAGCCAATGTAATTCCACAAGGAGGAACATTAACAGGTTTATCATCCGTTGTACAATTGGATGCATGGAATTGGGAAGATGCGGCATACCGAATGGATGCCGGTGTAAATTTTTCAATGCCGGAATTGTTCAATCGCCCAAATCCGTTTGCAGCAATGTTTGGAATTTCGATGCCGCAAAATGATCCAACAAAACAAGCATTGGAAACAATTGAAAAAGTAAAAGTATTTTTTCGCGAAGCAAAAGCTTACGCAGCAGAAACGGCACATGCGGAAACAAACTTAAAGTTTGAAGCAGTAAAAGAACTTTTTACAAAAACACATAAACTGTATATCAACTGCAATACAGTAAAACAAATGTTGATTGCAATTGACTTTGTAAAAGAGTTTGGATTTGAAGTTGTAATTAATGGTGGAAGCGACAGTTGGCAAATTGCCAATTTGCTTCGTCAAAATAATATTTCAGTGATCCTTGGTCAACAACATAGTTTGCCAACTTTGCAAGATGACGATATAGATCAACCCTATAAAACAGCTGCAATTTTGCAAAAGGCAGGCGTATTGTTTGCAATAAATGATGAAGACTCGCAAAACAGAGGTAGGAATCTTCCTTTCAATGCGGGAACAGCAGCGGCTTACGGACTTACAAAGGAAGAAGCGCTTTCGGCAATTACCTTAAATGCAGCAAAAATTTTAGGAATTGAAAATCGTACAGGTTCCATTGAAGTTGGAAAAGATGCAAATCTTGTATTAAGCGAAGGCGATATTTTAGATATGCGTTCAAGTAAAATTGGATTTGCATTAATTCAAGGGAGGGTAATTAGCTTGGATGACAAACACAAACAATTGTACGAACGCTATAAACACAAATACGGATTGAAATAATAAAGTAGAAGTAGTATATTTTAAAAGCCAACTTTTTTTAAAGTTGGCTTTTATTTTTATTCTACAATATGTTGCCAGCCATATTT
Organism: Bacteroidota bacterium; assembly: GCA_005798905.1. Taxonomy (GTDB): domain Bacteria; phylum Bacteroidota; class Bacteroidia; order Chitinophagales; family Chitinophagaceae; genus VBAS01. Next base: position 36,833 of record SYIK01000009.1, read on the forward strand.
TTTCATAAAATCATCTACTTCTTCTTTAAATGTTGTTTTGCTGTGATGTTCTTCTTGATTAAAGATGTATTGCCTTGTTGCATCTAAATGACTTTCACTTACACCAACAGCCCAATAATCATCTTGCCACATAAATTTATCTTCAATCAATTTGTTTTGATTGATCCAAAAGGAAGATTCGCCTTTTATAAGTTGTGCTACTTTACTTATACTTTGGTCTTTATTTAATGAAATCAAACAATGCGCATGATCTGCAAATCCATTTACACAATCCAACCAAATTTCTTTTTCTTTTGCATTTTGCTTGATGTGCTGAAAAACTTTTTTTCTAATGCTTTGATGTAAATAGGGAATTCTGTTTTTTGTAGAGAAAACTAAATGAACCCAAATTCTAACCCAACTCATTTTGATTTTGAATTAATGAAGCTAAAGCTAAGATTAATTATTCTTTTTTAACTCAGTCAGTTGAAACTGACTGCAATGAATAGTTGTTTTGTTTTTCATTCAAATAATTAGTCATTCATTTATTTATTGCAGTTTGCTTTAGCAAACAGATAAAAGAAAGTTTCTTCTGATTTATTTTGCTTTAGCATCATTTTTATACAAAATGCTTATTCTCTTCCGTGGCAATGCTTGAATTTTTTACCGCTTCCGCAAGGGCAAATATCATTGCGGCCAATTTTTGGTGCAACTTTTACTGGTTCATTTTTTACGGATGTCGAAGTAGTATCTTGGTAACTATTATCAGCAGTATGTCCCATTCCTTCCGTTTCTTGTTTGCTTATTTTTAAACTGCTTAAATCTGTTTTTTCTTTTTTGCCTTCGCGTAGTGGCGCATTGCCGTGTTGCTGTACAATGACTGCGTGAGAAAGAAATGCAACAATGTCTTTGTTCACTTCGCTATCCATTTTTTTGAACAAATTAAATGCCTCCATTTTAAAAATTACTAATGGATCTTTTTGTTCCAAGTAAGCCGTTTGCACACTTTGTTTCAAATCGTCCATTGCACGCAAATGTTCTTTCCATGCATTATCAATAATGCTTAGCGTAATGTTTCTTTCCAATGCACTGCAAAGCGCTTCACCGTTGGAGTCGATAGTGCGTTGCATATTCGACAGCACATTAATTCCTTTTCTTCCATCTCCAAAAGGAACTACAACATTTTCAATATTGTTTCCTTGTTGCAAACGAATGTTTTTAAAAACAGGAACAGCTGTTTTTTTCAGTTCTTCTTTTTTGTGTTGGTAATTAATTGTTGCTTCTTGATACAATGATTCTGCTAATGCAGCTTCGTTCGATTTTAAAAATTCTTCTTTGGAAATTTTTGTGTCCATTCCAAAATTTACAATGCAATCAAGTTTGAATCCTTCAAAATCATCTTGTTCACGGTAAGTACTAATTAATCCTTCGGCAACAATATAAAAAGCATTGTCAATATCAAGTGCAAGTCGATTTCCCAATAATGCATGTTGGCGTTTTCCGTAAACAACTGTTCGTTGTTTATTCATCACATCATCATATTCCAATAATCTTTTTCTTATACCAAAATTATTTTCTTCTACTTTTTTCTGTGCTCTTTCAATCGAGTTTGTAATCATGCTGTGTTGAATTACTTCACCTTCTTGATAACCCAATCGGTCCATAATTTTAGCAATTCGTTCGCTTCCAAACATGCGCATCAAATCGTCTTCCAATGCCACATAAAATTGAGATGAACCTGGATCTCCTTGTCTGCCAGAACGGCCACGTAGCTGACGATCCACACGACGACTATCGTGTCTTTCTGTTCCAATAATTGCCAGACCGCCCGAATCTTTTACTCCTGTTCCTAATTTAATATCTGTACCACGACCAGCCATATTTGTTGCAATCGTAATAGCTCCGGCAAATCCTGCTTCGGCAACAATCTGCGCTTCGCGTGCATGTTGTTTTGCATTTAAAACATTATGTGGAATTTTTTTTACTTGCAACATTTTACTCAACAGTTCACTTACTTCCACCGAAGTGGTACCAACAAGTACAGATCTGCCAGCAGTTCTCAGCTTTTCCACTTCTTCAATTACAGCTTTGTATTTTTCTCTTTTTGTTTTGTAAACTAAATCCTGATGATCGCGGCGAATCATTTTTAAATTAGTTGGAACAGTAACCACATCTAATTTATAAATACTCCAAAATTCTGCTGCTTCGGTTTCGGCAGTTCCCGTCATACCGCATAATTTATGGTACATGCGGAAATAGTTTTGCAGTGTTACCGTTGCATAGGTTTGCGTTGCTGCTTCTATTTTTACATTTTCTTTTGCTTCAATTGCTTGGTGCAATCCATCAGAATATCTTCTGCCATCCAAAATACGACCTGTTTGTTCGTCCACTATTTTTACTGCACCTTCCAATACTACATATTCTACATCTTTTGCAAACATGGTGTATGCTTTTAGCAATTGCTGTACGGTGTGAATACGATCGGCTTTTGTACGAAAATCATTTAATGCAATTTCTTTCTTGCGCAATTTCTCCTCAGCGCTTTCCTCGGCTTTTTCAATTTCAGCAAGTTTAATTCCTACATCGGGAAGAATAAAAAAGTCATCATCTTCTCCCGACTTAGTTATTAGCGCAATGCCTTTATCTGTAAGATCTACAGAATTACTTTTTTCGTCGATATAAAAAAGTAGTTCTTCATCTACTTTGGGCATTTCTTTTTGTTGATCGGCGAGATAATAATTTTCTGTTTTTTGTAACTTCACTCTTACGCCTTGTTCACTCAAATATTTAATTGTCGGTCCGTATTTTGGTAATCCGCGATGTGCCCTGAATAAATGAAGTCCGCCACTTTTTGGATCATCGTCATTTTCTGCAAAATGTTTTTTTGCATCATTCAAAGAATTGCGGACAATTCTTTCTTGCGCTTCTACCAATTGCAGAATTCTTGGTTTTAAAAGATGGTATTGTTGTTCATCTCCTTTCGAAACAGGACCGGAAATAATCAATGGAGTTCTGGCATCATCAATTAAAACGCTATCGGTTTCATCCACCATTGCAAAATGATGTTTGCGTTGCACCATTTCTTCGGGCGAGTGAACCATATTATCTCTCAAAAAATCAAAACCAAATTCATTGTTTGTGCCGTAAGTAATGTCGGCTAAATAGGCATTTCTTCTATCGTCACTATTGGGTTGGTATTTGTCGATACAATCTACTTTCAATCCCAACCATTCAAAAATAGTTCCATTCCATTCCTGATCTCGTCGCGCCAAATAATCGTTTACAGTTACAATATGAACACCTTCTCCGGCCAATGCATTTAAATAAGCAGGCAAAGTGGACACTAAAGTTTTTCCTTCGCCGGTAGTCATCTCGGCTATCTTACCGGAATGCAAAACAATACCACCAATAAGTTGAACATCGTAGTGAAGCATATTCCAATTAATTGCTCCTCCGGCTGCAGTCCAAGTATTTTTATAAATTGATTTATCGCCGTCAATTTTTATGTAATCTTTTTTAATGCTGTAATCACGGTCAAGTTGAGTGGCTGTGGCTGTGAGTTCCAAATTATTTTTAAAACGGTTCGCCGTTTCTTTTACCACTGCAAATGCTTCCGGTAAAATAATTTCTAACGCTTCTTCTATTTTTTTATCTCTTTCTTTTTTTAATAAATCAACCGATTGATAAATCGTGTCTTTGCCAATCAGGTCATTAAAAGGAAGCGCTTCCGCATTTTTATTTGCTGCGTCAATTTCAGCATCAATTGCTGTTAAATATTCTTTTATTCGGTTGCGGAATTCTTGTGTTTTATTTCGCAACTCATCATTGGAAAGTTGTTGAAATGAAGAAAAATGTTGATTGATTTTGTCAACAACAGGTAAAATTTTCTTAATGTCTTTTTCCGATTTGTTGCCGCCAAATAATTTTGAAATAAATCCAAGCATGTAAAATGAGTTAATTAAATAGTTGTAGTCAATTCTAAATTATGTTAAAAACTGTTTAGGCATTATTCAAAAATTATGCTACAAATATTGATGAGACAAATTGACAAGGGCACAAATATAGTTGATAGTTGTGAGTTGTTTGTTTGTCAACATTCGCTATAAATGTATTTTCAAGTTTAAAAAATAACAACAGTTTAGAAAGGTGGCCTAATAAAAAACCCTCACACAATTACTGTTTGAGGGTTTTTATCTTTCTAAAATTCTTTTTGTAGCCCGTACGAGATTCGAACTCGTATCACCACCGTGAAAGGGTGGTGTCCTAACCCTTAGACGAACGGGCCGTTTTTAGGGACGGCAAAGGTAGGTTTCCGAGGTTTGTTGACAAAATAATTTTAAAAAATAATTCATTGATTTAAAAATAAATTTAGGATTCAAAAGAGTGAATTGTCTTAACTGAGTTTTATTACCTTTGCTCCTCAATTTTTAAACTTGAAAATATGAGTAATGTAAGAGTAGCAATTAATGGTTTTGGAAGAATCGGAAGATTGGTGTTTCGTCAAATTTATAAACTGGATGGAATAAATGTTGTAGCGATTAATGATTTAACAAACCCTAAAACATTAGCTCACCTTTTAAAATACGATAGTGCACAAGGAAGATTTGAAGAAGATGTAAAATCGACAGAAAATTCAATTGTAGTTAATAATGAAGATATAAAAATATATACCCAAAAAGATCCGAGCCAAATTCCTTGGGGACTTCACGAAGTGGATGTTGTAATTGAGTGTACCGGTTTTTTTGCCGATAAAACATTAGCAGAAAAACATATTGCTGCAGGAGCAAAAAGAGTATTTCTTTCTGCGCCGGCAA
>SYIK01000010.1 GCA_005798905.1 Bacteroidota bacterium
CTATTTTCGGAGCCACTGCGCCCAACACGAGATTGCCGTAATTTTGGAGCAGCCCATTGGTGTCAACCGTTTTTTGAGTGGCTTTTCCATCCTCGTTCCTCGGATGGCCGCCCCAAAACAACGGCAATCTCCGATCCGTTATCGGCAACCCTTTGACGACAGAGCTAATTTGAAACTTTAGTGCAAACAACAAGAAACATAGAAAAAAAATGGATAGACAACTTTAAGAAGTCCTCTCTTGTTGACAAGACAAGCGGGACTTTTCAGAGTAGCTATGCACATCAGCTTTTCTATGGCAAACAAGACGACACTTACCCTTCTGACTTCCCTCACGACTTTTCGCACTTTTACAATTCTTGTGAAAGCACAGACCGAGACACCGCAATTGAAAATCTTACGGAGTATTTGAGTTTTATCGGAATTAAAATTCGTAAAGAAGCAATTGTCAACCATCTTGAAAAGTTTCCAGACGATTTTACTAAGTTGACAAAAAAGTGTTATTACATTTTCAAAACTCTTGCACATTACGGAACAGACTTAAATATTGCAAACCCTTATCACGACAATAATGGCGACTTATTCTTTCTTCTAAGAATTGAATCGGAAGAAAGCATCAGTGGGGGACAACTAAACTTATTTGAAGATTTAGAACTTCCTGACCTTTATAAGAAAATCACAAACCTTCCAGACGGCTATGAAAATGATAAAACAATAACAGACCTGTTTGACAAAATTGAAAATAGCAACAGTAGTTTTTTTATTACAGGTAAAGCAGGAACAGGTAAATCTACATTCGTTCATTACTTTGCACAAAAGACAAAAAAGAAAGTTCTAATGACTGCATTCACGGGAATTGCAGCCATCAATGTTGGCGGACAAACCATACATTCATTTTTCCGTTTCCCATTGAAGCCATTAATGCCAGAAGATGAGGAAATAACTATTTTCCGAAACTTCACACAGAAGTATAAAATCATTGAAAAAATTGACACAATCGTAATTGACGAAGTTTCTATGCTTCGTTCAGACATTCTTGAAGGAATTGATTACTCTCTTCGTAAAAACGGAGGTGATCCCAACAAAAAATTTGGCGGCAAACAACTACTTTTTATCGGAGATATATTTCAATTACCGCCAGTAGTTGATTCAACGGATGAAGTTGAAAAATTTCTTTTCTCCGAAGTTTACAAAAGCGAGTATTTCTTTGATTCACACTCATACAAAGAAGTTAGTCCAACATATTTTGAATTTAAGAAATCGCATCGTCAAAAAGATGATATACCTTTTGTTCAATTATTAGACGAGGTAAGAATATGCCAAGCAACCGACTTAACCTTGCGGAAAATTAATGAAAGATACAATCCAAATTACACCCCAAAAATTGATGAGTTTGTAATTAATCTAACAGCAACAAATGCAATTGCAAATGCAGAGAACACAAAAAAGCTGTTAGAATTAACCTATACGAAATTTAATTTTGAAGCTGAAATCATAGGAGAGTTCAAGGAAGACAGGTATCCCACAGGGAAAACATTGGAATTGAAAAAAAATGCTCAAGTCATATTCATAAAGAATGATAGTGCTGGTGGCAAATGGGTTAATGGAACAATCGCTAAAATTGACTTCATTTCAAGCGACTTAATAGAAGTTAGACTACAAAACGGTAGCACCCACAAGTTAGAGAAGGTTACTTGGGAAAACAGGAAATACAAATACGATAAAGACAAGAAAAAAATTGTATCAGAGGTAATTGGAACATTTACCCAGTTTCCTATAAAATTAGCTTGGGCAATTACAATTCATAAAAGCCAAGGTTTAACATTTGACAATGTAATAATTGACCTTGGAACAGGAGCATTTGTAAATGGACAAATCTATACAGCACTTAGCAGATGCAGAACACTGAATGGAATTACTCTCAAAAGAAAATTGCGTATTGAGGATATTATTGCCGACAAACGAATAATTAATTTTCACCAGACAGAACAAATTATTGACTCAATAAATTAATGGTAACACCAATCAGACTTCAATCAATAGTGCTACGGACAGACAGCAGGGCAGCCGATAACAAGGGGTTTGCGATAGCGGGGGTTCCGTGCTTCGCAGACACATTTGTGCAAGGTGGAAGTTCAGTTCTCCGAATGAAGTTTAGTGCTAAAACACCCCGCCATCGCAAACCCCCAAAACGTTAAGGGCAAGCATTTGGGACAGTGTATAAAATGAACCACAATACAAGCCATCACGATGAACGCATTGCAAAAATGACATTCGCTTCGGTGTATCCACATTATCTTACAAAAGTGGAAAAGAAAGGTAGAACAAAAACAGAGCTGTTTCAAGTAATTGAATGGTTGACCGGTTATGATGAAAAAAAGCTGCAAGAACTAATTAATAAAAAAGTAACATTTGAAAAATTCTTTCAAAAAGCTAAACTAAATCCGAATGCCCATTTAATCACTGGCGTAATTTGCGGTTATCGGATAGAAGAAATAAAAAATTCATTAACAAAACAGGTTAGGTATTTAGACAAGTTGATTGACGAATTGGCCAAAGGAAGAAAAATGGAAAAGATTTTGCGAGTTGGGTAAGTTGTCTATTGTTAATTCTGTTTTTGGTGAGTAATGTTATTTGTATTTTTGGCCACTGAATCTACATTTCATGAAATCCAATACAAAAATTGAATTGATGGCTCCAGCCGGCAACTACGAGGCATTAATGGCGGCCATTCATGCTGGCGCTAATTCCGTGTATTTCGGTATTGAACAGCTTAATATGCGTGCTCGTGCTACCATGAATTTTACAATTGATGATATTCCTGAAATTGTGGCGCGCTGTAGTGCTAAAAATGTGAGAACATACATCACCTTAAACACCATTGTTTACGACCACGACATTTCCTTGATGAAACGCATCATTGATACCGCCAAAAAACATAACATCACAGCCATCATCGCTGCTGATCAAGCCGTTATTATGTATGCAAAACAAGTGGGCTTGGAAGTACATATTTCTACTCAAGTAAATATTACCAATCTTGAAACCGTTAAATTTTATTCCCATTTTGCTGATGTAATGGTCCTTTCGCGCGAATTGAGTATAAACCAAATGAAAAGCATTGTAAATGGTATTAAGCGAGAAAAAATAATGGGGCCTGCCGGTAAATTAATCCAAATTGAAGTATTTGCCCACGGAGCGCTATGTATGGCCGTTTCTGGAAAATGCTACCTTAGTTTGCATTCCCATAATTCTTCCGCCAATCGTGGTGCATGTATTCAAAACTGTCGACGCACTTATAAAGTTATTGATATTGAAGAAGGGTATGAACTTGAAATCGATAACGAATACATCATGTCGCCCAAAGATTTATGCACCATCGATTTTTTAGACCAATTGCTTGATAGTGGAATTTCTGTACTAAAAATTGAAGGAAGAGGACGTGCACCAGAATATGTAAAAACAGTAATTGAATGCTACCGCGAAGCCATTGATGCATATTGCAACAAAACATATTCGCCCATCTTGGCAGAAGCATGGATGGAACGACTCGAAAAAGTGTACAACCGCGGCTTTTGGAGCGGATATTATTTGGGGCAAAAAATGGGCGAATGGTCCAAAGGACATGGCTCACAAGCAACACAAAAAAAAATATACCTTGGAAAGGGCATTAAGTATTTTCCAAAATCTAAAGTAGGAGAATTTAAAATTGAAGCACATTCGTTAAAAAAGGGAGACACCGTTTTAATTATGGGGCCGACCACAGGAGTAATTGAACAAGTAGTTGATGAAATTCGTGTAGATTTAAAAAAAATAAGCGAAGCAAAAAAAGGAGATCATTGCTCCATTGCGGTAAATGAAGTTATTCGCCCTTCGGATAAATTGTATAAAATTATTAGCACTTAATGGTAACTATTACTCAACAAAGAGACAAGTGCATTGGCTGTAATTACTGTGTTGAGTTGGCACATGTGCAATGGCGCATGTCAAAAAAAGACGGTAAGAGCGTGCTTCTTGGTGCCAAAGATAAAAAGGGCTTTCATACCGTTAAAGTGGAAGATGAATTTTTTGAACCCAATGTAAAAGCCGCACAAGCATGTCCGGTAAAAATAATTTCAGTCCGCTCTTCGTCCGTTTCTCCTTAAAGAAGAGTGTTTATTTTGTTGGCAAGTCCATTTAAATAACGCTTTCGAAGTATCACCCATCCGCACACACGTAAGAACAGATGTTAAATCAATTCTGAACCGTAAAAGGTGAAATTTATCTTACTCTCTAATGATATTTATCATACTATTTTTTTGTGCTTACAAATAGTTTTGCAAACACAAGATTTTAGCTTGTATTGGAATGAAACAAAACAATCTGCAATAATCAAATCCAGAAAGTATGACTAATAGAAGAAAATTTTTAAAAACATCCCTCATCAGTGGAACTGGAACAGTGCTTCTTTCCAGTCTACCTTTTGATAGTTTTTCGAAAATGTTTTCATTTTTCGACCCAATCGATATCAACAACCCATTGTCTGCTTACCCTAATCGAGATTGGGAAAAAACCTATCGTGATATGTGGAATTATGATGATGAGTTCACATTTCTTTGTGCCCCTAACGACACGCACAATTGTCTTTTAAAAGCGCATGTAAAGAATGGGGCAGTCATACGTATTGCACCAAGTTATGCTTTTTCAAAAGCAGAAGATATGCAAGGGAATCAGCCAACTGCACGATGGGAGCCACGTTGCTGCCAAAAAGGATTGGCATTGGCAAGGCGTTTTTATGGAGATAGAAGAGCTAAATATCCTCTTATTCGTGAAGGATATTTAAAATGGATTCAAAGCGGTATGCCACGAAGAGAAGATGGAAGCATCCCTCCAGAATTTCTTCAAGGAAGAGGTAAAGAAGCGTTTGTTAAAATTTCTTGGGATGAAACTTTTAAATATACAGCTGCTTCGTTAGCAAATATTGCTAAAACTTATAATGGAAAAAAAGGACAGGAGTTTCTTGAAAAACAAGGATATGACCCATTGATGGTTGAAGCAACCGAAGGTCATGGGGTTGAAGTTTTGAAATTTAGAGGTGGAATGGCCCCATTAGGCGTTACACGAATTTTTGGAATGAATCGTTTGGCAAATTCTCTTGCTCTACTCGACAACCATATCAACAATAAAGGTCCCGAAGAATCTAAAGGTGCAAGAACATGGGATAGTTACGCATGGCACACCGACTTACCTCCAGGACATCCAATGGTTACGGGACAACAAACTGTCGATTTTGATCTTTGTTGCGTTGATCATTCCAATCACATACTTGTTTGGGGAATGAATTGGATAACTACAAAAATGCCAGATGCGCATTGGCTTACTGAGGCTAGAATGAAGGGTGCTAAGATTACTGTAATTGCTTGTGAATATAGTGCTACTGCAAATAAAGCAGATAATTTAATTGTATGTCGCCCTGGGGTTACTCCAGCCTTAGCACTCGGTTTTGCACATGTAATTATTAGAGATAAACTTTTCGATACAGATTTTATGAAAAAATATACCGACCTGCCTTTTTTAGTCAGGATGGATAATCAAAAAATGCTGAAACCGACCGATATCATTGCTAATTATCAAAAACCCGACTTAAAAAATTACATCGAAATTCTTAAGAAAGGAGAAAAAAGCAAATCATCTTTAAAACAGGGTGTGCCATTTGTGGATGAAGAAATGGCAAAAGAATGGGGTGATTTTATGATTTGGGATGAGACCAAAAATGCAATCTCAGTTATTACACGCGATGATTATGGTAAGTACATGATTGAAAAAGGAGTTAATCCGGTTTTAGAAGGAAAATTCAAAATAAAAACCATAGATGGTAAAGAAATAGAAGTAAGAACTGTTTTTGATTTGATGAAAGAATATGTGATGGAAAACTACGACCCAAACACAGTTGAAGAATTAACATGGACACCTGTGAAAGGTATTGAAACTGTTGCAAAAGAAATTGCAAAAAATAATGGATCAACCTTGTTTGCAATGGGCATGGGACCAAACCAATTTTTTAATAATGATTTGAAAGATCGTGCGATTTTCTTTTTAGCAAGCATCACAGGTAATGTTGGAAGAATTGGAGGTAACGTTGGTTCTTTTGCTGGAAATTATCGCGGAGCTTTATTCTCTGGCATTCCGGGATATATTGCTGAAGATCCGTTCAACATTGAATTAGATGGAACAAAACCAACGAAAATTAAAAAATATATGCATTATGAATCGGCTCATTATTTTAATAATGGTGACCGAATTCTTAGAATGGGTAAAAAAAATATGACAGGCAAAACTCATATGCCTACTCCTACAAAGTCTATTATGGTTTCAAATGGTAACTCTTTGCTGGCAAATGCAAAAGGGCATTATGAAAACGTAATCAATATTTATCCTAAAATTGAATTTATTGGTGTGCATGATTGGTGGTGGACTGGATCGTGTGAATATGCTGATATTGTATACCCCGTTGATTCTTGGGCAGAATTCAAATACCCGGATATGACCATGTCAGTTACAAATCCATTTCTTTATGTGTTCCCGCGTACCCCATTAAAACGAATATTTGATACCAAAGGAGATATTGAAGTACTAGCAGGAATTGCATCGGCATTTGGAGATTTAACAGGCGACTCCCGATTTAAAGATTATTTTAAGTTTGTTCATGACAATAAACCAGAAGTTTATTTGCAGAGAATTCTGAATGCAAGCCAGGGTACAAAAGGATATAAGTTTGAAGAATTGGAAGAAAAAGCAAAAATGGGAATTCCCTCATTGATGATGACTCGAACTACCCCAAAATATGTAGGTATGGAGCAAGTTGATGAGAATAAACAGTGGTACACAAAATCAGGAAGATTAGAGTTTTACAGAGATGAACCAGAGTTTATTGAAGCTGGTGAAAATATGGTTGTTTTTCGCGAACCCATTGACTCTACTTTCTTCGAACCTAATGTAATTGTTGGAAAAAAGCACCCTTGTATCATGCCCGACGAACCGGAAAAATATGGTGTAGATATTAATGATCTTGCTACTGATACACGGCAATCAAGAAATATAGTAAAACCATGGAGCGAACTTAAAAACACAAAACATCCTTTACAAAAAGCAGACAAGGATTATAAATTTATATTCCACACTCCAAAATTTAGACATGGTGCACACACCACTCCTGTTGACACCGACATCGTTGCTGTTTGGTTTGGACCTTTTGGCGATATGCATCGAAAAGACAAACGCATCCCATTTGTTACAGAGTTATATGTTGATATTAACCCATTAGATGCCAGAGAGCTTGGTGTAGATGATGGTGACTATGTATGGATTGATGCTGACCCTTCTGACCGACCATTTCGTGGATGGCAAAAGAAAAAAGACGGACCAGAGTATGAACTTGCTCGATTAAAAGCACGTGCTCGTTTTTATCCTGGAACTCCAAGAGGTGTAACAAGAATGTGGCACAATGCTTATGGTGCTACATACGGGTCAGTGAAAGGAGCAAAAGAAAATGAGAATGGTCTCGCAAAAAATAATAAATCTGGTTATCAGGCATTGTTCCGCAATGGATCTCATCAAAGTTGCACTAGGGCGTGGTTGAAACCAACTTTACTGACTGATTCGTTGGTTCGAAAAAATAATTTTGGACAAGGAATTGGAAAAGGATTTGAAATAGATGTTCATGGAGCAACTGGAAATCCTAGGGAATCATTTGTAAAAATATCACTTGCTGAAAAAGGCGGAGTTGATGGAAATGGTTTATGGGAAGGTGTTGAACAAGGTATTCGTCCAACTTACGAAAACGATGATTTTAAGAAATTCCTAAAAGGTGGTTTCATTAAGAAATAAAAACAAATAAATTATGGCTAAAGTAAATAATTGGCAGTTGAAAAGGGAAATGGAATATCCTTACGAGGAAGTTAAGCCCAAAAAACAAATCGCTTATGTGTTTGATACCAATAAGTGTATTGCTTGTCAGACCTGTACTGTTGCTTGCAAAACAACATGGACCGCAGGTAAAGGCGAAGAAACTATTTTCTTCAACAATGTTGAAACAAAACCTTATGGCGGATACCCGCAAAAATGGGATTTAAATACGTTAAAAGAACTTGACGATCAGCAATGGGATGGCAAAGGAGTTTATAAGGGCTCAACCATTTTTGAAAATACCGCACCAGGTGAAAGGGTGAAAGGATGGCGTCCACCTGAAAGGAATTATGCATTCCCAAATATAGGCGAGGATGAAGTTATGGGCACAATGGAAAAGGGCGCTTTCTTCAATGGTATACACGACACATGGATGTTTTACTTAGCACGTATTTGTAATCATTGTTCTTATCCTGCATGTTTAGCCGCTTGTCCACGGAAAGCCATTTATAAAAGGGATGAAGACGGAATCGTATTAATCGATCAGTCCCGCTGCCGTGGTTATAAAGAATGTGTGAAAGCATGCCCCTACAAAAAAACTTTTTTTAATATGGTAACACGTGTATCTGAAAAATGCATTGGTTGTTATCCGCTCATTGAAAAAGGTGAACAACCAAGATGTGTAACTACCTGTATCGGAAAAATAAGAATGCAGGGTTTTATGGAAGATGCCAAAGAACCGAGAAAAGATAATCCGATTGATATGATTGTAAGAATTAGAAAAATCGCCTTGCCATTATATTCACAGTATGGCACTCAGCCAAATGTTTACTATGTGCCACCAATTCACGTTCCATTTGATTTTCTTCACCAAATGTTTGGACCAACAGTAGAAGAAACTATTCGTATCTACAAAAACATGAAAGACGACAAAGAATTGTTGGCTGCGTTTATGTTGTTTGGTAATACAAATAAGATTATTCATTCTTATAGAGCAGAAGAGAATCATGCAGTCGGTTTTAACGAAATTGGTGATGAAATAGTAAGAGTTCCATATGTTGAACCTGTGTTTAAGCGACCTCATTGGGATGAACAATTACAAACATTCCATCATAACACACCTTAAGTTTAAGAATAAAATCAATAACAATGAACGAAATGAATTTTATGAAAAAATTAATCATTTTAGTCGCAACAGCTTTTTTCTTACATCTGCAAACAGAGGCACAGAATTTAGCTGATGGAGAAAAAATTTTCAAAACTACTTGTACAGCATGTCATACTATTGGAAAGGGAAAATTAGTAGGGCCAGATTTAGCAGGTGTAAATGCAAGAAGAACACCAAAATGGTTATTAGAATTTACTAAATCACCACAAGCATTGATCAAAAAAGGTGATCCAATAGCTACGAAACTATTTAACGATTACAATAAGATTCAAATGCCAGATCCAAATTTGACAGAAGTTCAAATTAAAAATGTGTTGGCCTTTATAAAAAGTAAAAGTGCTCCAGCAACCGTAGTAAAACCTGTAATCGCAAATACTAAAGCTACTACTGCAAAAGCTGTAATTTCAAACACTACTTCTAAAATACAAGAAGTAAAAAAAACATCCTCTCCTGTTGCAGATTGGATTGATGCCGAATATAAAATCAAAAGTTTTTCATTTGCAGGGGAAATAAATCCAAAAGATTTGAATGCATCAATTTGGAACAATCAGAAAACAAATATGCTACCTATTTCAGTTCAAAATTTTACTTATCCTAATTTACAAACTGCTTCGGTTGACTCTATAAGTGTTAAATCTGTTTATCGGTCCAATCAGGTTGTCTTTTTATTGGAGTGGTTGGATTCTTCAAAAAATGTTGAAGTAGATGTTGATAAATTCTGTGATCAGATCGCTATTCAATTTCCACTGAATACAAATGAAATTCCAAGTTACATGATGGGTAATAAAGATGGGATGGTTCATATAATTCATTGGAAATCCATTTGGCAGGAAGACAAAGAAAAAGGATATAGAGATGTACAAGTAATGTATCCCAATATGTGGGTGGATATATATCCAGGATTAGAAAGTTATTTAGACCGTAGTAAACGTGTTTATGCTCAGGATATAACTTCCGAACAAATTGTTGAAACACATTCTTTCGGTAATATGCCAGGAACTTACTCTCATAATCCGATGTCTCAAATAAAACGTAAAGAGCCGGTTGAAGAAGCCAATGCTGTCGGGTTTGGAACAATTGCAACACAGGAAACACAGCAAGCAAAAGCATGGGGGCAATGGTCAAATGGTAAATGGACAGTTTGTATAGTAGTACCCGTAAATACAGGTAATATTTATAAAGCAAAATTTACGGACAAAACCAAAGTAGCGTTTGCATTGTGGGATGGTGGTTTCGGCAACATTGGAGGTAGAAAACATTTTATTCCCTGGGTTGATTTGATTCTTGAAAAATAATTTATCAAACATATTATGATGAAAACAAAAAAAGCAAATCTTCAATTATTTCAAGCAGACATGTATCGGCTGTTGGCGAACTGTTTTGATTTTCCAACTAAAGAACGCTTATCTACCATCAAAGAAATAACAGAAGGTTTGAGCCAGATTGGTTATCCCGATATGGAAATTGCTAACATACTTGTAACGCTTAATGAGGCTTTTGACGAAAGTGAAATTATTAACGACTACTCTCTTATTTTTATTAAAGGTGGAGTCCCTTTGAATGAAAGCTACACTTTGCAAAAATTCAATAGCGTATCTGATGTCAGTGCTTTTTATAAAGCATTTGGATTTAGCCCAAAAACCGGAGAAAATCCAGATTCAATTATGTATCAATTAGAATTTTTAGCGCTACTTTTAGTAAAAATTAATACTGCCCCAAATGAAGAAGCGAAAGAAATAACAGAAAAAGCATACCGCTCTTTTCTTGAAGAGCATTGCGGTGAATTTGCATTATCCCTAGCAAAACGAATACGTGAAGGAAATGCAGGGACGTATTATTTTACAGTTTCTTATTTGCTCGAATCTTTGATTACACAGGAATTGATAACCAAATGACAATATAAAATTTGAGATAAAGGAAAAAGATTAGCATGCTGAAAGACAGTTTCGATCGTATTCATAACTATTTACGCATTTCGCTTACTGATAAGTGCAACCTTAATTGCACCTATTGTTGTCCTGTGAATATGCCAAAAGCAACCTTTTCTAGAAAAAATCAAATGTCCGCTGAAGAAATTGATACAATCGTTTCTGTATTTGTAAAAGAAGGCGTTAAAAAAATTCGCCTTACCGGAGGAGAACCTTTAATAAGAAAGGATGCAAAAGAAATCATTGAGCGATTATCCAAATATCCTGTTGAACTTACTATTACGACCAACGGAGTTTATGTGCATGAATTTATCCAAACTTTTAATAAGGCAGGTATTCGTTCGGTCAATGTTAGTTTAGATACGCTGAAAAAAGAAAAAAATTATTTCATTTCACAACGCGATGAATTTAAAAGAGTCACAGAAAATATTGATCTTTTACTAAAAAATAATTTTCATGTAAAAGTAAATGTGGTGGTTATGAAAAATGTGAATGATGATGAAATACTTGATTTTATTGAGTGGACTAAAGATCGACTAGTACATGTACGCTTTATTGAGTTTATGCCTTTTACAGGAAACCAATGGAGTAATAAAAAAGTAATTTCTCACAAAGAAATACTTGAATTGATTTCAACTAAATATGATTTTATCAAGTTATTAAATGATAAAAATGATACCTCCAAAAAATATTTGGTTCCGAATCATCAAGGCACTTTTGCCATTATAAGCACCATGAGCGAACCATTTTGTAGCAGTTGTAATCGTATGCGATTGACAACGGATGGTAAAATGAAAAACTGTCTTTTTTCAAAAGACGAAGTAGATATTCTCGGAGCTCTTAGAAATGGAGAAGACATTCTTCCATTAATTAAAAAGTGTGTGGATGATAAACAAGAATCACTGGGTGGACAATTTACTCCCAATTATGAAATTACAGACGCATCAAAAATCAATAACCGCAGCATGATTAATATTGGTGGTTAATTTTTTACCATCTTTATTCCTTAAAATGGTACTTCGAAAATGATTACAGTAAAAGAAGCAAAACAATTTATTACAGAAAATTGTAACACCACAAGAGTTGAGCTGCTTTCGTTACGTGAGGCATACGGATGTATCGCAGCTGAACCTATTTACTCTCTTATTGACACTCCGCCATTCAATCAATCTGCGATGGATGGTTATGCATTTTTGTTTGATGAAAAGAAATCTACTTTGTTTTTGACAGGAGAAATTCAGACAGGAAATATTTTTCAAAAAAATTTAAACCCTATCGAAGCTGTCAGAATTTTTACAGGTGCTGCTTTACCAAATGGCGCAGATACAGTTGTGATGCAAGAGAAAGTAATTGTTTCTGAAAATAAAATTTCTATTACTGATGATCAGCTAATACGTGGAAGTAATGTTCGGTTGAAGGGTTCTCAAACTAAAAAAGGAACTGTTGTGTTAAATTCAGGTAGTATGTTTAACCCTGCAGTAATTTCATTTCTTGCAGGAGTTGGAATAGATAAAGTGAAAGTGTTTGCTAAACCGGCAATCAGTATAATTGTTACGGGGAAGGAATTGGTGCAGCCAGGAGAAAATCTTTCTGAAGGAAAAATTTATGAATCAAATTCTTTTGGATTGACTGCTGCAATAAATCAACTTGGCATTACACCTATATCTACTCAAGTTGTTGATGACGAAGAAATAGAAATCAGAAACGTAATAACAAATCAACTGCATAACGACATTGTTCTTATTACTGGAGGAATTTCAGTTGGTGATTATGATTTTGTTTCTTCTGCCCTCGAAAAATGCGGAGTTAAAAAAATATTTCATAAAGTAAAACAAAAACCAGGTAAGCCTTTTTATTTTGGTAAGTACAACAATACATTAGTTTTTGCTTTGCCGGGAAACCCTGCTGCTGTTCTTTCCTGCTTTTATGAATATGTGGTTCCAGTTATCAGCAGTTTTACAAAGAAAGATTATTTTAGAAAAATAAAATTGCCACTTTTAAACGATTTCAGAAAAAAAACAGGACTTACCTTTTTTATGAAGGGAAAAACAAATGGAAATGGAGTCAAAATTTTAAACAACCAGGAAAGTTACCTCATGAACTCTTTTGCAATGGCTGATTGCATAGTAGAACTGGAAGAAGGTGCCGAGATTTATAATAAGGGTGAGTTGGTTAGTGTTAGCATGATTGAGTAACTTATTTTACTAAAATAATTAATAAATTTATTTCGTCAATGATGTATTCAGAACTGCTGTTTTATTTTTTATTATTGCTGGTATCTTTTCTTTATTCATCAGTTGGGCATGGCGGTGCAAGCGGATACCTTGCTTTGATGTCAATTTTTTCTTTTGCACCAAACACGATGCGACCAACAGCTTTGCTGCTGAATGTTTTTGTTTCACTCATTGCCTTTATCCAATATTACCGCAGCGGTTACTTTCAATGGAAATTATTTTTACCTTTTGCCATTGCTTCTATTCCTACAGCTTTTCTTGGGGGTTTCATTACTATTGATGCTGGCTTATATAAAAAAATATTAGGAGTGCTTTTAATTATTCCAACTATTAAACTTGTCGGAATAAAATTTCAAACTGAACAATCGATTAAGCAAATAAATTTATATACTGCTGTATTGATTGGTGCAGTCATTGGATTTTTTTCAGGAATGATTGGCATTGGCGGAGGGGTAATTCTTAGTCCTGTAATTTTATTATTACATTGGGCAGATATGAAACATACAGCTGCCGTATCAGCACTATTTATTTTTGTGAATTCTATTGCAGGTTTTGCAGGTTTGTTTACCAGCAGGTTTGAATATCAACCCGAAATGATGTGGATGATTGCAATTGCATTTACTGGAGGTTTGGCGGGTTCGTACCTCGGAGTAAAAAAATTTGAAAATCTTTTATTGAAAAGGATATTAGCTGTAGTGTTAGTAATTGCTGCTGTAAAACTAATCAGTACGTGAAATGAGTAAGAAAAAAAAAATAGTTGGGATCGGATATATTCTTGCCGGAGGTAAAAGCTCTAGAATGGGCACCGATAAAGGTTTTCTGGTGTTAAATGGGAAAGCTATTGTACAGCACGTGATAGAACAAATACAGCCAGCACTTGACAAAGTGATAATTGTTTCTGATAATCCTCACTATCAAAAATTTGGATTGGAAATAATTGGAGATTTGATAAAAAATATTGGGCCGGCAGGTGGAATTTATTCTGCCTTGAACCATGCAAGTTCAAATCAAATTTTTATTGTGAGTTGCGATGTGCCTTTTATTAATTCAGCAGCAGTAAACTTTATGATTGAAGCATCAAAACAATCACAGATTACTTTACCTCAACATGAAAACAAAATAGAACCCTTGTTCGGAATATATTCGAAACAATGTTTACCACAATGGAAAAAAAACATCCAACAAGGAATAATTAAATTACAAAGTTTAGTTTCGCAATTCGATTTGCTAAAAGTAAATGTTGACAACAACACATTATTTGACAAATCATTTTTTTCGAATATAAATACAAAAACAGATTTTGAAAATGCTATTCATGAAATATAAAAATGGAAATTAAAATTCTCACATTCGGACAAATTACTGATATAACTGACAAATCAGAATTTAAACTTGTAGGGGTAAATACTACGGAAGAATTAAACGCTAAGCTTGCCGAACTATTTCCTGAATTGCCATCAATTAAATATTCTGTTGCTGTAAATAAAAAAATTGTGAGAGAAAATACAAAATTGAACAATGAAGATGAGGTTGCATTGTTGCCCCCTTTTTCGGGAGGGTAAAAAAAATGAAAATGAATTTTGAAAGATATTCTAAACAAATTCTATTAAAAGAATTTGGAATTGCTGCACAGGAAAAATTGCTCAATGCAAAAGTTTTAGTTGTGGGTGCAGGAGGGCTGGGTTGTCCTGCTTTGCAATATCTTGCGGCTGCAGGTGTGGGAACAATCGGGATAGTTGATTTTGATGTAGTAGAGATTTCAAATTTGCACAGACAAATTCTCTACAACGTTGATGACATTGGAAAATCAAAAGCTGAAACAGCAGCTTTGAAATTAAACTTATTAAATCCTGAAATTAAGTTTCAATCATTAAATCTTAAACTACAAACTTCAAACACACTAAAAATAGTTTCGCAATACGACTTAGTGATTGATGGCTCTGATAATTTTTCAACCCGTTATCTTGTAAACGATGCATGTGTGTTGCTTAATAAACCTCTGGTATATGGTGCTGTGTTACAATTTGAAGGGCAAGTTGGAGTTTTTAATTTGGCAGACAAAAAAACAAACATCAAAACAAATTATAGGAATTTATTTCCAGCCCCTCCTGAAAATTATTTATCCTGTAATGAAGCTGGAGTTCTTGGCGTGTTGCCTGGTATCATTGGCACTATGCAGGCTGCAGAAGCAATAAAAATTATTACAAAAATCGACAACCCACTTTCTAATAAAATTATTTCTTACAATGCTTTGAACAATTTTTTTTATGAGTTTGAAATTTCACCCGATAAAAAAACAGAAGAAGGTACCCCAAAAAATGAAATGGAATTTTTAAACTTTAATTATGATTGGTTTTGCGAACTACATAATGCAATCTGCGAAATATCGGTTAAAGAATTTAATGAAATGATGTCAATTGAAAATTTATTTGTTATTGATGTAAGAGAAAAAACGGAATTGCCGTTAGTGGATGAATTCCCATTGGTTAGAATTTCATTGAGTGAATTTGAAAAATTAGCGCCGATAATTTCCCCTGAAAATAAAGTTGTTGTTTTTTGCAAGTCAGGAAAACGTAGTATAAAAGTTGCTAAAACACTCAAAGAAAAATTTCCAACCTGCTCCGTATTTAGTTTGGCAGGAGGAATCACTGCGTGGGAAAAACAGTATAAAAAAATATCTGTGTAAGATGAAAGAAACAAAAATTAAAAAAATATTTATTGAAGGTGCAATCCCTCCGTCTTTTATTGCCGATGCTATTGCCAATCACAATGTTAAAAAAAATATTGGCGCTCACAGTATTTTTCTTGGACAAGTACGTAACGATGCAATTGATAACAAAGAAGTGAAAGCTATTGACTACACAGCATATCGCGAAATGGCTGAGGAAACGTTTCAGGAAATACGCGAAACAGCTTTTGCAAAATATAAATTAATTTGCATGCATATTTATCACAGCATTGGAAAAGTAAGTGTAGGTGAAATCAGTTTGTTTGTATTTACATCATCCGTTCATCGCAAAGACGCAATTGCTGCATGTGAAGAGATTGTAGAAAAAATTAAAAAAAGAGCTCCCGTTTGGGGAAAAGAAATTTTTGAAGATGAAAATTATCAATGGAAAATTAATACCTAAAAAATATTTATGATTGATATAACAAATAAAATTAAAACTCACCGACTCGCAATTGCTCAAGCAATTGTACGTGTTAGCAAGAAAGAAACGATTGATGCAATAAAAAACAAAACTGTACCTAAAGGAGATGTACTAGAAGCAAGTCGGATTGCAGGTTTGTTTGGAATAAAAAAAACAAGCGACATGATCCCAGATTGTCATCCGTTGCCCGTTGAATTCGCATCTATTACACATAAAATTGAAGGCCTTGAAATAATTATCGAGACTGAAGTGCATACCATTTACCGCACTGGAGTTGAAGTGGAAGCCATGCACGGAGCAGCAATTGTTGCATTAACAATCTACGATATGTTGAAGCCAATTGACAAAGAAATTGAAATTCTTTCAATTAAACTTATTAAAAAGAAAGGAGGGAAATCGCAATACATAGATAAATTAGATCGCGACATAAAATCAGCAGTAATTGTTTGTTCGGATAGTGTATCAGCAGGTAAAAAACAAGATGCAGCTGGCAAAGCCATCATCACCAAACTTGAAAAATTAAAAACCGCTGTAGATCAATACATCGTCATACCCGATGAAATAAAAATCATTCAGGAAACAGTTCGGAAATTATGCGATAAAAAAATTGATTTGATTATTCTAACAGGCGGTACTGGTTTATCGCCACGCGATGTTACACCCGAAGCCATACGCCCTATGCTTGACAGAGAAATACCAGGCATCGCTGAAGCAGCAAGAAATTACGGGCAAGAGCAAATTCCTTACTCCATGCTTTCAAGAAGTATTGCAGGTTTAATCAGCAACACGTTAGTGCTTGCTCTGCCAGGATCAACACGCGGTGCAACAGAAAGTATGGATGCGCTGTTTCCGTACCTACTTCATATTTTTAAAGTAATGGAACATACTTCACACAATGAAAATGAATAACGTAAGACGGATTGTCGAATAGTCAGAAGTAAAAGTGTAAAACAGTAACCTCTGTAAATATCACAATATATGAGAAGTAAAATTTTAAATTTTCTTATTATTCTTACTTCGCTTGTAGGTTTTTTAGAATGGGGAAAAGACAAAAAACTATTTCTATTTCAAGCTGAGGCAGAAATAATTTCTAAACTATTCACTAATCCTACTTCTGTTATTCATCCATTAACATTACTGCCATTAATTGGACAGCTATTGTTATTAATTACGCTTTTTCAAAAGACACCAAATAAAACATTGACATTTATGGGCATTGGAGGATTAGGTGTTTTATTTATATTAATATTTTTCATTGGCTTACTCAGTTTAAACTTGAAGATTGTATTTTCAACAATCCCATTTTTTGTATTTGTCTTTTTGATAACTAATTATTATAGAAAAATAAATAAATGAAAAAATCAAAAATTGCAGGAGTTGGAATGTATGTTCCAAAAAATGTATTTACAAATAATGACTTGACAAAATACATGGATACCAATGATGAATGGATTCAAGAGCGAACAGGAATTAAAGAACGTCGCTATGCCGACCGAATAGGAGAAACCACTACAACAATGGGAGTGGAGGCTGCAAAAATTGCAATTGAAAGAGCGGGCATTACTGCGCAAGATATTGACTTCATCATTTTCGCAACTCTATGTCCTGATTATTATTTTCCGGGTTGCGGTGTATTGCTGCAACGAGCAATGCAAATGAAAGAAATAGGCGCATTGGATATTCGCAACCAATGCAGTGGATTTGTTTATGCATTAAGTGTAGCTGACCAATTTATTAAAACAGGAATGTATAAAAATATTTTAGTTGTTGGTAGTGAAAAACATTCTTTTGGCTTAGACTTTAGTACAAGAGGTCGAAACGTGTCTGTTATTTTTGGAGATGGTGCAGGTGCAGTGGTTTTACAACCAACAGAAGATTCTAATCGATGTATTTTAAGTACACATTTACATAGCAATGGTACCAATGCAGAAATACTTGCAATGTATAATCCAGGTACGCATGCTAACCATTGGTTGAAAGAACAAACACTTGCCGATTTTGACGAAGCAGAGTTGGGAGAAACGTTTATGAGTCATTCCATGATTGAAAAAGCACAACTTTTTCCATTTATGGATGGACCTACGGTTTTTAAAGTTGCAATTGATAAATTTCCTGCAGTTATTATTGAAGCTTTAGAAGCAAATAATTTACAAGCATCAGCTATTAGTTTATTAGTGCCGCATCAAGCAAATCTTCGCATTAGCCAATTTGTACAAAAAAAATTAAACTTAACCGATAATCAAGTAAAAAATAATATTCAAAAATACGGCAACACTACTGCGGCATCTATTCCCATTGCACTTTGCGAAGCATGGGAAGAAGGCAGAGTAAAAGAAGGTGATTTAATTTGCTTGGCTTCTTTTGGCAGTGGTTTTACATGGGCTTCGGCATTATTGCGCTGGTAACTTCTAAAAAAATAAACGAACCCCTGTCCCTATTTTTGCGCCAAGTGAAACGATCAATTATCTATATTATCAATCCTATTTCTGGCACAAGGTCTAAAACATATCTTTGGAAAAAAATTGAAGAAAAAACAGAAAGAAAAAATATTCCTTATCAAATTTTTTCTTCTGTGTCAGATGGTGATTATTCTTTTCTTCATTCAATAATTCAAGAGAAAAATATAACAGACGTTGTTGTTGCTGGCGGCGATGGTACACTTAGCCAAGTTGTTGCTTCGCTTAAAAATTTTAATTTAAACTTCGGTATTATTCCATGTGGCTCCGGAAATGGACTAGCATTAGCTGCAAAAATTTCTACTAATTTTTCCAAGGCAATTGATACTGTGTTAACTAATAATGCATCTTTTATAGATGCTTTTTTTGTTAATAACCAATTTGCTTGTATGCTTTGTGGATTGGGTTTTGATGCAAAAATTGCGAAAGATTTTGCAGGCAATCCCAATCGCGGGTTGATGACCTATTTAAAATTATGTATGAAAAATTTTTGGAAAATGAAACCACACCCATTTGAAATACAAACAGGTGGTGACTCTTTAAAAACCAACGCGTATTTTATTAGCATTGCTAATAGCAATCAGTTTGGAAACCACTTTACCATTGCTCCAAAAGCAAGTCTATCAGATGGTTTGTTAGATATTGTAATTGTACTCAACCAAAATAAGATAACACTTATTATTCAACTACTTAAACAGCTCGTCGGTTGGAATAAATTACAATCAACTATTTCATTGCAAAACAAAAAAGGAATTGTCTATTTTCAAACTAATAAACTAACAATTCGCAATTCTTCATTTGCTCCTCTCCACATAGATGGAGAACCTATTGAAACTTACAAACTGCTTACTGTTGAGATTAAGAAAAATTATTTCAAACTTATTCAACCGGCTTTACCGCAATAGTGTCTTCTTTATATAACAACTCCAACACGCTTTTAAAACTTTTTTGGTTTAGTATTGATTCCGACGATTTCATGATTTGTTTTTTTTCTCTTCTAGAAAGATGAAAACTCATTGCTATTTTATCCTTTGTATTTTCCGCAGCATATTGAAAAATAATTTTATGAACAGCAGCTTTTTTATTGCGTGAATAATAACTTAACATATTGTTTTGAAAATATTCTTGCATATTGGGCCAATTGTGTTGCAATACTAAAAATGGTTTTGTAAAATGGTCTACAAGATTATTGGTTGAATATGGATCTTCCCAAGCTCCTACAGGGCGGTCAATTAATTGAACTAATAATACACTGCTCGTATTTTGTGCAATCCAATCATCAAAAAAATTAAGAAATCGAAAAGTGGTTTCTGAACCATAATTATCTCTTATCCCTGCATCCATCACATCAATAATTGGATTGGAAGGAAGCCAAACATTAGGCATTGCTACAGGAAAAGTAGCATTCATTCTTAATGCGGAAAGTACACGTAAATTAAATGGATTTTGTTTCTCAAAAAAAGTAACAAAGTCAACTACATCTGGTCCAAAATTCGAACTTACAGAAGAATCGTGCGTATCACTCATCATAAATCGAACAGGCTGCGTACTTATAATTACTTGTCGACCATCGCGTGTAATTACCGAATTAAAAAAAGTTAAAGGAATTTCAGCATTCGCTTCTACGTCTTTATAAGATAAAAGGGATTTATCTAATAATCCATTTGTGCTTTCGTTTAGTTTTGATTCGAAAGAATAAGCTCGATCTTTTACGTATTGATAACCCCCAATATTAAATTTCAATGCAGGTGAAATAATATCTCTGGCAACAAAAGCAGTAAACAGAGGGTTCAACAAATCCTCAGCAATGTCATCAACATATTTACTCGATTGTAAATTTATTTTCTCATTTTGCAGTCGACGTAAATAAAGTTCTCTGAAATAGGTTGCTCCAATCATCCCTCCTGATGCTCCTGTAATTAGAAAAGTTTTTTTCATCCAATCTCCCTGTGTTATACTATCCAATTTTTGTAAAATACTCATGGTAAAACTAGCACTACGATGACCACCTCCACTTGTATTTATCATCACAAGTACTGGTTTTTTTTCTCTTTGTTTTGCTTTCCATTTTTCTAATATCTGAATCATATTCAAACTATCAGCCTTGATGTTTTCGGCTGTATTTAATGCTAATAATGATTTTTTGCTGTATTCAGGTCTTTGTGACTTGTTTTGATAATTTAACCCATATGCTTTATTGCGCGGATCAATCCATCCTTCTTTATACGAAAAATTAAATGCTACAATTACAAAAACAAAAAATGGCAAACCCCATGTTTGTAAAAAATAACTAAAGGCTCCGAAAACTCCAATAAGTATAGCAAAAAAAATGGTGATGCTTGCTGCTGCAGGCAGTTGAAAAACTCGATTGTCCATTAAAAAACCAATACTAATTAAAAACAAAAAAGCAATAAACACAGTAAGTACTGCTGCAAAGTGATGGCGTTTTAAAATATTTTCAATAAAAGTTCGCGTGTAATGTGTAACATTCCTCACCTTATAAACACTCCATGGCGAATTGAGATACCACTCTACTTTTATTATTCTCGATTCATAAGATGGTGGTGTGGTCGGATTTAAGTGCATGCTGTATTCTTTTGGATTATTCATAGCAGGCATCATCTGACGAAGAATTGTTCGATCAGCCTGAAAAAAATATATAAACGAAACGGCAAAAATAAAAATAAGACCACATAAAAACCCGATTGCCAAAAACAAAATTTCAGTAACGGAGATAAGCTCTTTGTATTTATCGAATTGCCAAGCTTTGAAAAAATAAAAAATTAAAAAAACAACTGGGATACAAAAATTATTGATGCAATATTTTAGAAAGGGATTAGTTGTAGCTGCCAAAAAATTAAAGTGGCGGCTAAAAAGTATAAACCCAGTAATATTCCAGCTTATTATAAACATACCAATGGAAATTCCCACTATTGCCGCTCCAAAAGCATTTACATCTCCAAGATATTCTGGTGCTAAAAAAAGTGAATCTGCACCCAAGCGTTGCATAAAATTACTATCAATTGTACTAAATAAGATAAACCAAAACAGAAGCAAAATCTGGTGTTTCCGAAAATGTAGAAACAATAATTGTAGCGGAAAAGAATAAAAAATTCTTCTTAAATAAACTTTCATAGTTATAAAAATGACTACAAAAAATCGGTCATTTAAATATACTACAAATCTTCCCTTTGTGAAAAATTTTTTTTGATTAATTAACTTCTTGCTTTTTTGGTTGAGGAAATAAAAAGCATCCAAACAAATGAAAGCAGGAGAAACATTGCCACCAGCTGATGCAACTGCGCAGTCCATTCAAAAACTCTCCAATTGTTTGGAACAATTTGCGAACTTGATAACAATGAAAAAACTCCTAACAATATTTGAACTAGGATTAAAATAATTGGCAACAACCTTGTTTTTGAAAATAAACTATTCATTTTTATTCGAAATGCTTTCCATGTCCAGATAATTATCATAACAAAAAGTAAGTACGCCAATATGCGATGTACAAAATGGATGATGATTTTATCTTCCATAAAGTCGATGAAATTTGCTGATAGCTGAGTTATTTTTTCTGGAATTAACTCTCCGTTTATATCGGGCCAAGTTGGTGCTGCAGTTGCTGCTTTGTGCCCCGCCATCAATGCTCCATAAATTAATTGTACAGCAAGAATTGCAATTATCGCAATAGAAAATTTGTACAATAAAGCTGTTTGTATTTTTTGTTTTTCATGAACAATAAGTTGCAACGCAAACCAAAAAGTATAACAAAGCAAACCCATTGCAAAAATAAAATGCAATGCAAGTCGAATTGGTTTTACATAAATAGCATCACCAACAAGTCCGCTGGCAACCATTATCCAACCAATAGCTCCTTGTAAAAAACCCAATAGAAAAAGAATAATCAAGGGTTTTATCATCTGAGTTTTAAATCTTTTTTGCAACACAAAAATTATAAATGGAATGATAAAAACAAGTCCCATCAACCTTGCCCAAAAACGGTGCAACCATTCCCAAAAGAAAATGAATTTGAAACCTTGTAGTTTAAAATCAAAATTTAAAAAAAGAAATTGCGGCGTTTGTTTATATTTTTCAAACTCTTCAATCCAGTTTTGTTCGCTTATTGGCGGAAGGGCTCCGGTAATTATATCCCACTCGGTAATAGACAACCCAGATCCAGTAAGTCTTGTAATTCCACCCAATAAAATTTGAACAAGTAGCATAGCAACTCCAGTCACAAGCCAGATGGCAACAGGTTTGGAAGAAGGAATCATTCGATTGAATTTTAAAAAAACAAAGTTAAGTTTACAATTTCTTAAAATAATTTATTGTTCTATTTTATTTAAGAACTTGCGCTAAAATGCTACTACCCTTTTATCAAAATAAATTAATAGAAGCCGGTTGCGACGAAGCCGGGCGCGGCTGTTTTGCAGGACCTGTATTTGCTGCTGCGGTAATACTGCCAAAAAAAATTAACCACCCGCTGTTAAACGATTCAAAAAAACTGAATGAAAAACAGCGCAATGAAATGAGAAAATTTATTGAAAAAGAAGCGGTGAGTTTTTTTGTTTCTAGCATTAGCAATGAAGAAATTGACAACACAAATATTTTAAAAGCGTCAATAAAAGCGATGCACAATTCTGTTGTGCAACTAAATCCACAACCAGAACTTTTATTAATTGACGGCAATCGCTTTGTTCCATTCAATAAAATTCCGCATCGTTGCATTATTAAAGGTGATGGAATTTATACTTCCATTGCTGCGGCAAGCATAT
Source organism: Bacteroidota bacterium (assembly GCA_005798905.1). Lineage (GTDB taxonomy): Bacteria > Bacteroidota > Bacteroidia > Chitinophagales > Chitinophagaceae > VBAS01. The sequence goes on from SYIK01000010.1 coordinate 23,595, forward strand.
TGGCAAAAACTTATCGCGATGAATATATGTTACAACTTCACAAAGAGTTTCCATATTTTCATTGGAACTCGAATAAGGGCTATGGCACTGAAAAGCATCGCAAAGCAATTGAAGAATTTGGACTTTGTAAATACCACCGAAAAAGTTTTAAACTAATACCAGAAAAATTAATTCAATAGAATTCCATCAATGCTTTTTAAAAAACGAATCCATCTTAATCGATTATATTTACTACACTTAAACTTCCTCGTCATGAAAAATATTTTTATTTTTTTTACAGCAATGTTCCTTTTTGTTTCATGCAACAACAATCAATGTAAAACGGTTGCTTCTTATTACAGTCACGACTCGGCCGGTGTTCGAACTGCCGGTGTAAAAATGATTCCGATTGAAACACCAATTGGAAAATTTAATGTTTGGACAAAAAGATTTGGCAACAATCCAAAAATAAAAGTGTTGCTACTTCATGGTGGACCTTCCTCTACACACGAATACCTTGAAGCATTTGAAAGTTTTTTTCCGCAGGAGGGATTTGAATTTTATGAATACGACCAGCTCGGCTCTTATTACAGCGATCAACCAACCGATAGTTCTCTTTGGACAATTGAAAGATTTGTGGAAGAAGTGGAACAAGTTAGAAAAACACTTGGATTAACCAAAGATAATTTTTATTTGTACGGAAACTCTTGGGGCGGAATGCTTGCGATGGAATATGCATTTAAATATCAAAATAATTTAAAAGGTTTGATTATTAGTAATATGATGTCGAGCTGTCCCGATTATGGAAAATATGCAAACGATGTTTTGGCAAAACAAATGAAGCCAGAAGTTTTAAAAGAAATCAGAGAGATAGAAGCAAAACAAGATTTTGCAAATCCGCGCTACATGGAATTGTTGTTGCCGAATTTTTATAAAGAACATCTTTGTCGGTTACAAGAATGGCCCGATGCGGTTAACCGTGCATTTAAACACACCAACAACGCAGTTTACGCGATGATGCAAGGTCCGAGTGAATTTGGTGTTGGAGGAAGATTGGTAAATTGGGATCGTTCAAAAGATTTGCCGCAGTTAAAAGTTCCCACGTTAACCATTGGTGCAAAACACGATACGATGGATCCAAAACACATGGAATGGATGAGCACTCAAGTTCAAAATGGAAAATTTTTATTTTGTCCAAACGGAAGTCACATGAGCATGTGGGACGATCAAGCAGTTTTTTTTGAAGGACTAATAAAATTTATTAAAGATGTTGATGCAGGAAACTAATTTCGTCTTCAAGAAAAAATTAGTTAATCGTCCAAACTTCATTACCTCTTAAAAGCTTATCGAGATCGGCAGGTTTTTTTGCTTTTGCAGCAGCAATTTGTTGTTCCATTACTTCTTCGTAACACTTTCTATCGGTTTCATAAAACACACCAAAAGGTCGTGGTAAATGTCCTTCTGTTTTAGGGTCATCAAAAATGCGAACCAATATTTGTGCTTTGTAAATATCTTTTTCATCGTGTATCCATAAATCATCCGCGCTGTAACCCTCTTCAAGGTTTACAACTTTTGGTGTAAATCCATCGAGCTTAATTCCTTTATTATTCCCAGCACCAAATAGTAATGGTTTTCCTTGTTCAAGAAATAATACTTGTTCTGCTTTTGTCGATTTTTCAGTAAAAGTTTCAAAAGTGCCATCATTAAAAATATTACAGTTTTGATAAATTTCTAAAAAAGATGCGCCTTTGTGTTGATGAGATCGAGTCAACATATTTTGTAAATGTTTTGGATCGCGATCCATGGAACGAGCTACAAATGTAGCATCGGCGCCCAATGCCAATGCCAACGGATTAAACGGATGGTCGATACTTCCAAACGGTGTAGATTTTGTAACCTTATTTTCTTCTGACGTGGGAGAATATTGTCCTTTCGTCAAACCATAAATTTGATTATTGAAAAGTAAAACATTGAGATCAAAATTTCTTCGTAACAAATGTATAGTGTGATTCCCTCCAATACTCAACCCGTCGCCATCGCCGGTTACAACCCAAACACTTAATTCAGGACGAGCCGCTTTCAATCCGCTTGCAATCGCAGTAGCCCGACCATGAATGGAGTGCATTCCGTAAGTATTCATATAATACGGAAATCGACTACTGCATCCAATGCCTGAAACAATAACAATATTTTCTTTTGGAACTCCAATTGTCGGCATCACTTTTTGTACTTGTGCCAAAATAGAATAATCGCCGCAACCTGGACACCAACGAACTTCCTGATCTGTTACAAAATCTTTTGCTGTTAAAACCGGAGCTGTAGTTACTTCACTCATAAATTAAATATTCAATGCAAATTTAACAAATATCCTTAGTAGAACTATACATTAAAACAATAACTTTTTGCAGCAATCATTTTATCTGCAATTCTTCTACGAGCTGTTTTTGTATTAAAAGAATCTGTTTTTGTAAATCGTTTCAACCCTACCAAAATCATTCTTTGTTCATCACCATCCGCAAAGGAATTTATTGCATCTTTCCCAGACTTATTGATTCGATCAGCTGCATCGTAAAGATAAGTTTGCAAAATATCAATATAGATACTGCTGGATGCTTCGCCTTGCATATCTACAATTTTCATAACACGTAACAAAGTGCTTTCTGCATTGAAAGTTTCAATTGCCATATCCGCAATGTGCATTAATATTTCTTGCTCTCCTTCAATTTTCATCATTAGTTTTTGTACAGCAGCACCCGCTGTTAACAAAATCGCTTTTTTAAGATTTGCAACTAATTTTTTCTCCTTAGCAAACAAGCCATCTTCTTCTACAGAAAAATCAGGAATACTCATCAATTCTTTTTGTACAGCCATTGCAGCAGTCATAATATCAAGTCGGCCTTGCATTGCGCGCTTTAATGTCATGTCCAAAATAAGTAGTCGATTAATTTCATTTGTTCCTTCATAAATTCGATTGATACGACTATCGCGATAAGCTCTTGAAATATTATATTCTGCACTAAAACCATTTCCTCCGTGAATTTGTACGCCTTCGTCCACTACATAATCCAACACTTCACTGCCATAAACTTTTAATATGGCGCACTCAATTGCATATTCTTCTGCTCCGCCAAGTAATGCATCATTAAAAGGAGTTCCGGTTGCAAGTAATTCTTGCTCTTTTGCATCAATCCAATTTGACGTTCGATACAAAGAACTTTCGCAAACAAAAACACGAATAGCCATTTCGGCTAATTTGTATTTTATTGCTCCAAAATTTGAAATTGATTGGTTGAATTGTTCTCTCGTTATTGCATATTCTACCGAACCGGTAATTGCCATTTTTGCACCGCCAATTACAGAGGCTCCCAATTTTAACCTTCCAAGATTTAAAATATTGAAAGCAATTTTATGCCCTTTGCCAATCTCTCCCAAAATATTTTCCACGGGTACCTTGCAATCTTGAAAATTTAATTGTACAGTAGAAGATCCTTGAATTCCCATTTTATGTTCTTCCGCACTTTGTGTAAATCCTTCCGTTCCTCTTTCTACTATAAATCCTGTAAACGCCTTTCCATCCACTTTAGCAAAAACAGTATAAACATCTGCAAAACCACCATTTGTAATCCAACATTTTTGTCCGTTCAAAATATAATGTTTGCCATCTTCGCTAAGTGTTGCTGTTGATTTTGCACCTAAGGCATCACTTCCGCTATTGGGTTCTGTTAAACCATATGCACCAGCCCACTCACCGCTTATAAGTTTTGGAATATATTTTTCTTTTTGTGTTTGTGTACCAAAATATAAAATTGGCAACGAACCAATGCAAGTGTGTGCAGAAACTGCGACAGAAAATGAATGACCTGCGCCAAGCGCTTCGCTAACAAGTGTAGCAGTTACAAAATCTTTCCCTAGTCCGCCAAACTCCTCTGGACAAGAAGTTGCCAACAGTCCTTGTTCGCCAGCTTTTGTAACTAACGATTTCATGAGGCCAGGTTCAAGATTATCAATTCGATTCAAAATAGGAGTTACTTCTTTTTCAAGAAACTGTATACACATATCCCGAATCATTTTTTGTTCTTCGGAAAAATTTTCTGGAGTAAACGTTTCTGAAAAAAGTGACTCTTTTATTAACCACTCTCCACCCTTTACTACTGTTTGTTTTATGGAACCAATCATATAATTGTTTTTTGAAATTGAATAGTTTATTTAAGATTATCATATACTATTTGTAAAACTTCTTTGCACATTTCTACTTTTTCCGGCGCCACATTTTTTAATGCTTCTTCTAAAGTTGTTGTTGCTAATTGCATCGTTTGTTCTTGGAGTTTTACTGCTTGTTTTGTTAAAACAATTTTATTAATTCTTCGATCACTTTCCAATGACACACGTTTTACAAGATTTAACTTTTCTAAATTATCTACAAGCCTTGTGATGCTGGGCTTGTCTCTAAAAGTTGCATCGCACAATTCTTTTTGACTTTTTCCATCTTCTTTCCAAAGTTGATAAAGAACACTCCATTGTTCTATCGTAAGACTTACGCCAGCATTATTAAACTTTTTTTGCAATCGACGAGCAATAGCAATAGAAGCTTTTCCTGTTATAAAACTATAAATTTCTCCCTTTTTAAATTGGTTGTTTGGCATACAGTTGTTTATGCAACTATTCAAAGGTAGCAATCAATTTGAAACATCCAAAATTTTTACCTCATTTATTGAACATCGTTTAGATTTGCTTTGTGACAGTTTTTTTCTGCTTTTTATTGGGTATTCTTATTGCTTACACCTGTCTAATTCTTTACTACCGTAAGGGTTGGCGAATGCTTGAAAATTTTATCCCATCTGTCGAAACCGATTCTGAAATAACAATTTCGGTAATTGTAGCTGCCCGAAATGAAGAAAAACGAATTGCCAATTTGTTGTCCTCATTAATTTCACAATCATACCCTTCTTCTCTTTTTGAAATTATTGTGGTGAATGATCACTCCACCGACTTTACCGAAAAAATAGTGCAGCAATTTTCAACTGTGAAATTGATTTCATTAAACGAACCGGTTTTAAATTCTTATAAAAAAAAAGCAATTGAAGTTGGCATTGCAGCAGCAACTGGAAATTTAATTGTTACAATTGATGCCGATTGCATTGCGCCAATAAATTGGCTAAAAACAATTTATGCTTTTAAAAAACAAACGAATTCTGTTTTCATTGCCGCACCGGTTGCCATTGAAGCCAATAATAGTTTTCTTCAAACATTTCAATCTTTGGACTTTATGGTTTTGCAGGGAATTACCGCGGCTTCCGTTCGATTGAAATTTCATAACATGTGCAACGGCGCTAATTTGGCTTACGACAAATCGGTATTTTATGAAGTAGATGGATTTTTTGGAATTGATCATATTTCATCCGGTGACGATATGTTGCTGATGCAAAAAATTGCAACAAAATATCCAAACCAAATTCAATACCTGCATTCAAAAGATGCGATTGTAACTACATCGCCCGTAAAAAAGTGGAAAGAATTTTTTCAACAACGAATAAGATGGGCAAGTAAAGCAACGCAGTATCGAGATAAAAATATTTTTTTTGTACTTGTGTTGGTTTATTTATTGAACCTTTCCTTGTTTATTGCTTTAATAATGGGATTTTGGATGCAACTGTTTTGGTTCATTTTTTTATTTGCATGTATTGTAAAAGGAATTATTGAATATTTATTTGTTTATCCTGTTGCAACATTTTTTTCGAGAAAAAATTGGATGAACTTACTATTAATCTATCAACCCGCGCATATTTTATACACGCTCATCACAGGATGGCTTGGTGCTTTTGGAAAGTTTGAATGGAAAGGAAGAAGTGTAAAATAACTACTACGGTTTTCGAGAATAACGATAAGTGCCCGTCCATGTATTACTTGCAGTAGAACGAGAAGTAACCGTAACAGTGGTTATACATACTACGCTTACTGGTGTATTTGTGATTGTAAAATCGTTTACGCTTGTTGAAGTATTTTGGTTTGCAGTAAAAAAAGCAGGCTCGGAAGATCCATCATCTTTTTTACTTGTAACAACTATTGTTACACCTTGAGAGGGCATTGCAGAATTAATAGTAACTTTTAATGGAAAAGATACCAATGGTGCTGGTGATTGAACAGAATTTGCTGAAGGGTCTAAAGTAACTTGTAAGCTTGCTTCGGCCGGTGCTGGTGTTTTTGGTTTTTTACATTTGCCAGCCATCCCTAACAAAATAAATGATCCAACGAAAAAATAAACTATTGTTTTTTTCATGATTTCTTTCATTAAACTAAGATAAGACTTCTGTCGGTATCTCTGTTACTTCATTTATACAATTTGCAATTTTTTATCTTTGTAAGCTATGGCTCAAAAAAAATTGGAACGATTTGCAGAATTAAAACACATGCCGAATGTGTTGCAGTACCCTCAAAATACAGCCGGGAATTGGAAAATTTTTTTAAAAAATGAAAACCCGATTACACTTGAATTGGCCTGCGGAAAAGGAGAGTACGCCATTGGACTTGCTCAATTACACCAAAATAAAAATTTTATCGGAGTTGACATTAAAGGAAATCGAATTTGGGTAGGTGCAAAAAAAGCATTGCAAAATAATTTTTCCAATGTTGCTTTTTTAAGAATACAAATTGATAGCATCACTGAATATTTTTCACCTGGCGAAGTGGATGCTGTTTGGATTACTTTTCCCGATCCACAATTACGAACTGGGAAAGCAAAGAAGAGATTGACACATCCAAAATTTTTACGGTTGTATAAAGAAATACTTGACAAAAACGGATGTGTGCATTTGAAAACCGACAGCCCGGATTTATACCAATTTACAAAACTCGTTATTCAGCAATACGGCTGTAATTTATTGGAAGACATTTCCGATGTTTATCAAAACGAAACAATTGGTGAAGAATTAAAAATAAAAACACATTACGAAACATTGGATATTGCAGGGAGTAACCGAATCCACTATCTTAAATTTTCGTTGCCCGAAATATTTCCCGACGCTGCAACCGATAAACTTTTTCAACAATATTTAAAAGAGCATGAACAAGCAAGTTGAAGGAATTCATTTTTATTTTAATGCCGAAGGCTTGATGGTTTTTACGGAACAACACCATCTTGAAAGAGGCTTTTGCTGTGGAATGAAATGCAAGCACTGCTCCTATCAACATAAAAATGTAGCGGAGCAAAAAGAAAAATTATTAAACCAACCGAGGGAAAATAAATAAGTTCAATCAATGGTTATCTCAAAAAAGAATACAAATAAATTAAAAATAATAAACCCTTCTGGAAAAATAGAAGCTAATTTTTTTGAATTGGTGTATGAAGTAGCGCGTCAAATTCCCAAAGGAAGGGTTACAAGCTATGGTGCAATTGCGGCTTGTTTGGGTACAAAGTTATCTGCGCGAATGGTTGGCTGGGCAATGAATGGAGCACACCATGCAAATCCGAAAGTGCCTGCTCATCGAGTAGTTAACCGCAAGGGAATGCTTACTGGAAAATTGCATTTTGAAACACCAAAAAAAATGGAACAGCTTTTAATAAAAGAAGGAGTCAAAATAAAAAACGACACAGTCGTTGATTTTGAAAAACTTTTTTGGAATCCTTTACTCGAACTTGAATTTTAGGAATAATACGGGCTAATCATTACATATACCAACACGCCGGTAATTGCTACATACAGCCAAATAGGCCAGGTAATTTTAGCTAACTTTTTATGTTGAGGCCATTCACCAATCATAGCGCGGTAAGCTGTAAATAAAATAAACGGCAGTATTAAACCCGCCAAGGGAATATGTGTAAATAAAATAAAATAATAAATCGTTTTTGCAATTCCCGTTCCGCCGAAAACAGTTTCGCCCGTAAACAAATGATGGCAGATATAACTAACTAAAAAAAGTATGGACAACACCATTGCGGCAAACATCATTCTTTTATGCGCAATAAATTTATTATTTTTTACAGCCCATAAAGCTGCAACTAATAATATTGCAACGGTTGCGTTAATAAATGCATTTGCTTTTGCAAACAAGTGTACATCAAAGCCAAGGTTCACCGATAGTTTTATACGGCTTAACACAACCACTGCAGTAAATACAATTATAGAAAATAATAAAATTAATTTCTTTGCAGTTGCGTCGTTTTTTTTCCAGCTGGCAGTTAACATTATTTTACTTTTTAGTTTTTCTTAATATTCTCAATAATACACCAAGACCTACAAGTGTCAACAAAAAAACTACGCCAATCAATTCTAATTTATCGGTAAAAAAACTTTCTCGATTTTTATCCTTTTCCAATTTTAGCAATACAATATCTTCCGAAAGTTTGGCAATTGAAGTTGAATCAAGCCCGTGATAATATCCGCGAATTACACTGTTGCGATCTATCAATACAAAACGATCGGTGTGAATAAAAGAAGTATCAACACCTTCACCATCAACCAGTCCTAATTTCATTTTATTAATACATAAATCGTAAATAGATTTTTTATCTCCAGTAAGCAACCACCAGTTTATGGGATTAATTTGAAACCGATCGGCCCATTTTTTTAACTCACTTACGGAATCGCGTTCAGGATCGATACTAAAAGAAATAAACTGTACATAGTCCGCTGTTCTATCGCCCACTTTTTGCGATTTTTTCATGGACTCTTGCAGCCATTTCATATTACTGGTTAAAGTTGGACAAATAGTAGGGCAACTTGTAAAGAAAAAATTTGCAACAACAATTTTATTGCCTTTGTCATTCTTTGCTTCATTCCAAGCTACTGTTTTTCCAAATTGGTTAACGAGTGTAACTGAAGGCACTTTGTTCCATACAGTGTCTGTTTCAATTTTTCCATTTTTACTTTGATGAATTACAGAATCAACATAAAAATGCGGTGGAATATTTACAGCTGAAGTGCTTAGATTTTTTACAATAAAATAACTTGTTAAAGGAAGTAACAATGCAATTAATAAAGCATATATCGCAGTTTTATTCAAATTGATTCCTTTAAAATTTGTATATTAATGTATGTGGTTAATAAGCTAACACATTAATATGAGAAAGTTGTTAGTGGTTAGAATTGCTCTTTTGTTTGACTGTTGTACTCTCTTTAAAATGTTTATCGTAATCATTTCGGAGGTTTTTATACGAATTCCCGTCCATTAAAAAAGCACATATAAACCAAATAAATAACAACAGAGGTACAACAATAGTCACAATCATATTCCTTATCTCATCACCCAAATGCATAAAAATAGATACAATATAAAATGCTTTAGCAAAAGATAAAATTACAATGACCCCTTTTGTAGCAAGTGTAAGATTGTAAGGCCAATCCGTAGCATATAGCAATAATCCAAGCCCTAATTCAATAAGGGTAATGAATAACATCACCCAAAAAGTTCTCCAAATACGCTTGGTGTCGTTTGATGGTTCGTGATGAAAAGTAATTTCTGTAGCTACATTTTGTTGAAGTTCCATATTACAACGATTCTTTTTTATTAAATTAGATAAAAACAAAGAAATACAAATACCCAAACTAAGTCTACAAAGTGCCAATAAAGTCCCACTTTTTCTATCATCAAATAATGGCCTCTTTTTTCAAATACTCCTTTTTGTGCCATTATTAGCATAATGATATTAATAACAACTCCCGAAAAAACGTGAAATCCATGAAAGCCAGTAATACCATAAAAATAACCACCAAAAGCAACAGGTCCTTTTTCACGAATATGTAACTCGGCTACATTTAACATCCCAGTTAATTGTTCGTGCGACATTCCCATCAATGTTTCGTGCGTCATATTTTGATGATGCTCGTGCACCATTGAAACAAGTGTTTCGTGTGAAGTATTTTTCAGCGCATCAACTACAAGATTTACATCTGCTAAGTTTCCCCAAGGATTTCCGCGCATCGTTTGTCCAATTAATTCCAATTTTCCATCGGCAAGTACAGCATGTGTCCCTGTTATTAAATGCCACCACTCCCATGCTTGACACCCCAAGAAAGCTAATCCGCCAACTATAGTCCAAGCCATCCATTTTACAACTCCTTTTTTATTTCTGTGATGTCCCGCATGAACTGCCAAAACCATCGTTACTGAACTCATGATGAGGATAAAAGTCATTACACTCACAAACGCCAATGGTAGATTGGCATGACCGGCTCCTGGAAACGCATTAAATACCACATTTGGATCGGGCCAAAAATTTTGTGAAAAACGAATGGTTCCGTATGAAATTAGAAATGCTCCAAAAGTAAATGCATCACTCATCAAAAAATACCACATCATCAACTTTCCATATTCCATATTGAAGGGGCTTTTTCCGCCGCTCCACCATTTTATTTTATTCGTTGTTGTTGTACTGGACATATTATTAATAAATTAATCTTTATTGAATCCAAATAAAAAATAACAATATATAAACCCAAAGAAAATCTACAAAATGCCAATAAGTAGCCATTACTTCAATGGGTGTATTGGTGGCAATTTTTGATTTTCCAAAAAATGCTTTTAATAGCATTACAAAAAGTGCGACAATTCCACCTATAACATGTAATCCGTGTAAACCAAAAATTACATAAAGAAACTGTCCTGCTCCCGCTACGCCTTTTAATTGTATGCCACTTTCCCAAAGTTGTTTAAAGCCGAAACATTGCAAAACAACAAAAAGAATTCCCAACAAAACGGTTATGCCTAACAGTTGTTGAAATTTAGCTACCGCCTTTTTTTTAAAAGAGCTTACTGCTAATTGCAATGTTACACTACTTCCAATGATTGCAATTGTAGAAATTAAAAACAATTGTGGCATGGCTAAATTTTGCCATCCCGCTTGATTACTTTTTACAATATAAGCACTCGTTAGTCCAGCAAACATCATAATAATGCTTGCAATTGCCACCCACAAAATAAAAATTTGCGGACGAATTTTTTGTTTCTGCTGTGCACTCACAATTACCATTTTTCTTTTTGCGTTTTCTACACTTTATCCCCTAATAAAGCCAATAATACTACTGCTAAATAAATATAACTCCCAAACATCACTCGCCTTGCCGATTTCACATCCATATTGCGATATAGATTAACACATTGAATTACCATAAAAAAATTGGCGATTGCTACAATTATTAAACTTACCCATCCGCTTATTCCAATAAAGTATGGAATTACTCCAATAGGAATTAGCAGCAATGAATAAATTACCGTTTGCAATGCAGTAAATTTTGTTGGCCCTTGTTTGCTTGGCAACAATTTAAATCCAGCATTCGTATAGTCCTGATGTGCCACCCAAGCAATAGCCCAAAAATGAGGGAATTGCCAAAAGAACTGTAAAAAAAACAATGTCCATCCACCAATTGAAAGTTCATCAGTCCCTGCTGTCCAACCAATCAAACATGGCAATGCGCCCGGAAGCGCTCCAACCAATACTGCTATTGCATTTACTTTTTTAAGTGGAGTATATATAAAAGCATAAAGAAATAATCCCAGCCCAGCTAAGCCTGCAGACAGGTTATTAAAAAAATATGCAAGAATGAATATCCCCGACAAGCCGATAGTAAGTGCAAAAATCCACCCTTCCATAACAGTCATCCTTCCAGATGCTATAGGGCGAGATGCAGTCCTTTTCATCAATGCGTCAGTTTCTTTTTCTACAACATGATTGATCGCATTCGCACCACCTATTACTAGCAAACCTCCAATAGCTAATAAAAGTGCCATTAATAATGGGTTTTCGTACTTTGATTCCAAATTGGGTGTTAATAAAAAACTTATAACACACGAAAAGGCAACCATGATACTAAGCGACATTTTTATTAGTTGCAAATAGTCTTTTATCTTGGCTCCAATATTTAAAGAACTGTTTTTATTATCGTTTACTTCTTCCTGCATATTCAACACCCTCTATTCAACTTTTACTTTTGTTCTAATGGTCTTTCGATTCATCTGCACCAAATGGTTCTGTTTGAGGAATAAAAGATCTTCCTCCTTTTCCGTAATCGTACGGCCAACGATGAACTTCTGGAATTTCGCCTGGCCAGTTTCCGTGTCCTGGATTAATTGGAGTCGTCCACTCTAATGTATTTGAACCCCAAGGATTTTGTACTCTCACTTTTCTTCCTTTGAAAATAGAATAGAAGAAATTAAAAACAAACATCAATTGTATTGCAAATACAATGATTGTAACAATTGAAATTAATTTATTCAAATCTTCAAATTGATTAAAAGAATGCCATCCTCTCAAGTCAAGATAACGACGAGGGACACCTGCTAATCCTTCGTAATGCATTGGCCAAAAAATTAGGTAGGCACAAATAATTGTCCCCCAAAAATGAATGTAGCCAAGCGTGTTATTTAAATATCGGCCAAACATTTTTGGAAACCAATGATAAATGCCGGCGAACATACCAAACATAGAAGCAACTCCCATTACAATATGAAAATGTGCAACAACAAATTTTGTGTCGTGTAGATAAATATCAATGGTAGAATTTCCAAGAAACAGTCCCGTTAATCCGCCAGAAATAAAAAGACTTACAAATCCGATTGCAAATATCATTGCTGGTGTAAAACGAATGCTTCCGCGCCAAAGTGTAGTAAGCCAATTAAATACTTTAATAGCTGATGGAACCGCAATCAATAATGTTAATAGGACAAAGACTGATCCCAGAAAAGGATTTAATCCTGTTACAAACATGTGATGAGCCCAAACCAAAAATCCAAGTGAACAAATTGCAAACATAGAACCAATCATTGCCATATAGCCAAAAATTGGTTTTTTAGAGTTTACACTCAAAATTTCCGACACCATTCCCATTGCAGGCAATAAAATGATATAAACCTCTGGATGGCCTAAAAACCAAAATAAGTGTTGGAATAATATTGCACTACCACCTTCATTGGGAAGAATTTCTCCAGCAATTACAATATCACTTAAGTAAAAACTTGTTCCAAGATTTCTATCAAATAGTAATAAAATAGCTCCTGAAAGGAGCACTGGAAACGAAAGCACTCCAAGAATAGAAGTGAAAAGAATTGCCCACATTGGTAATGGCAACCTTGTCATACTCATTCCTTTTGTACGCATATTAAGAATAGTTGCTATATAATTTAACCCTCCTAATAAAGAAGATACAATAAACATAGCCATGCTAATCAACCAAAGATCCATTCCAATTTTCAAACCATCACCAGACTGACCTAGTGCACTTAACGGAGGATAAATGGTCCAACCGCCAGAAGCCGGTCCTGTATGTACAAATAGGGATGATAGCATAATCACACTCGCTAAAAAGAAAAACCAATACGAAAGCATATTAAGAAATGGCGATGCCATATCTCTTGCACCAATTTGTAGTGGTATTAATAGATTTGCAAAAGTTCCACTTAAACCAGCAGTTAAAACAAAAAACACTAATACGGTTCCGTGGATAGTTACAAGCGCATAATAAAACTCAGGCTGTATAACTCCTCCTTTTGCCCATCTTCCCAAAAATGTTTCTAAAATTGGAAACGTTTGTTCGGGAAACCCCAATTGCAAACGGAATAGTACAGAAAACAATCCACCAATAATAGCCCAAACGATTCCAGTTATTAAAAACTGTTTACCAATCGTTTTGTGATCTTGGCTGAAAATATATTTTGAAACAAATGATTGCTGCTGATGATGAACATCGCTGTGCTCGCTATGATTGGTATCAGTCGTGTGGTCGTTTAATGTTGCTTCGTTGCTCATAAATCTTTATTTATTAGATATCCTAAAAGTTTATCAAAAAATATTAATGTTCTTTTGTTACTGCCGCAATTGTTTTGCTAATTGGTTCTTGTTCTGGAAAAATTTCGAGATATTTTGGGGTTTTTGCCGCCATCCAAATATCATATTCTTCTTGTGTTTCCACTACCACAATTCCTCTCATACTGTAATGCCCTTTTCCACATAGCTGGTTACAAGAAATTTCAAATACGAATTCAGGATCATTATTTTCTTGTCGCATTTGCTTTGTGGTTTTCGTTGGAGTAAACCACATGGTAGTTGGTGTACCAGGAACAGCATCCATCTTCATACGAAAATGAGGAAGACCGACACTATGAATTACATCTTGAGAATTGATTACTAGCCTTACCGGCTTGTTTACCACTAAATGCATCTCTTGATTAACAACAATATCGTCAAAATTTGCAGCGTCATCCCAAAGTTGCCCTAATGTATTTCCTTTTGATGCGTCAATATTTTTATAATACTTTTTACCAAGCTCATCGTCTTTTCCAGGATAACGAAATATCCACTCATATTGCTTTCCTGTAACTTCTACATACGTTGTTCCTTGTGGTGCTTCGCCCGTTATTCTATACCAATAATAAAGACCGAAACCAACCATAACAGTTAGTACAATTGCTGGCACTACTGTCCATATAATCTCTAATCGGTTGTCGTGTGGAAAATAAAACACTTCTCTTTTTTCAGTTTCTTGATATTTGAATGAAAACCAAAACAACAAAATCTGTGTAATAACAAATACAATACCCGTAAGAATTAGGGTTATTTTGAGCATTTTGTCTATATCAATACCATGATCGGAAGCGGCAGAGCCTAATTGTAATATTTTTCCAGAAAGTTTCTCATTGCAATAATAAACGCCAATCAACCCCACCACAAGAAAAACCAACAATAAAAACGCATTAATACGGTTGTTTTGTTTTCTCGACTTTTCTTCTCCACGTAATATCGAAACATATTCACTAGCTTTTGCTATTTGAAAAGTAATTAAAAAGCCAAACAACAAAATCGCTATTATTAAAAGAGTCTGCATATTCTTAAGTTCGTTTTATGAATTTTACAAAACTAATTGTAGAATCCTCAATTGTTTTAGGTATGATGTATAACGCTTTCTTTAAAAAATGGATGATATTTTGGTACTAATGCATGCTTGCTTAAAGTTCTTCCTGTTAAAAACATAATTAACCCTACAAATCCTGCAGCAATTCCCAAATCGTACAATATCATTGGTACATGATCTCTTGAAGGCCCTGGATGAACCATTTGGAAAAAATCGAGCCAGTGGCCAAAGATGATTAACACTGCCAATAAAGTAATTGTCATATAATTTCTTTTGGCATCTCTTTTCATTAACAATAGCAATGGACCCAAAAAGTTAATAATAAGGCTAAAAAAGAAAACTATTTTATAAACGCCATTTACTCTTGGTTGAAAATAAATGGTTTCCTCGGGTTGGTTACTGTACCAAATCAACATATACTGACTAAACCATAAATAAGTCCAAAACACAGAAAATCCAAACATAAATTTTCCTAAATCGTGCAAATGTTCTTGGTTGGTATATTCTAAATATCCTTTGTTTTTCAAATACACTACATAAAGTGCTATCAAAGCCATACCCGATACAAACGTACTTGCAAATGTATACCAACTATACATAGTGCTGTACCAATGAGCATCGATGCTCATTAACCAAAGCCAAGGAATCGTTGACATTACTGTTAATGAAAAAACAATCATAAACAATGCTGCCCAAATTGTATTTTTCCAAATAAATTTTTTTCCAACTTCAACACCCATTGGACCAATATCAGTGCTGTGTGATAAGGATCGTATTTTTTTACCAAGTACCCACCATAAAAAAATGGTTAGCACTGTCCAAACTGTAAAAAAGGTTTTATTTAAAAATCCGCTTTTGTGAAGTAAAATAGGATCGTGTTTTACATGTTCAGTATCTGTCCAGTGGTAAATAGCGTGATCGCCACCAAAAACTATTGCCAATAAAATAGCTCCGCAAATAATCCCAATTACAGGAACTGCTGATGAAATAGCTTCGGGTATTCTTCTAAAACTAGTAGCCCATCCGCCCCATGCTAAGATAGTAGTACAAATAAAAAACATGGCAGCATTTACAACTAACAAAAAGAAAACACTGTTTTGTAAAAGACTTGCCCAAAATCGAGACCGATCATGTTCATCTTCGGATGAACCATAATTGATGTACAATAGCAATACAGAAAGTACTCCTATAGTCATCAACACATACGACAACAAGCTGTACTTTTTAGTTATTTCAAATTTTTCGCGAATAGACATTTCTTGTTTTTTATTTTCTTCAAAAAATAATTTTAGTTTTTTGCAACATCACCCCCACTTGCTAGCCTTTGTTTTTGTTTTATATAATAGACAATCATCCACCTTTGTTTTGTACTTAATTGAGAAATGAATGAGCCCATCATGTTTTTACCATACGTTACGGAGTGAAACATAGTACCCTCTGCCATAGCAATTGCAACTGGGTCTGAAATTAAATTTCTAGGTGCTGCAGGAAAAGGACCGTCGCCAGTTTTCCATAATGGCCCATTTCCATCCAATTTATCACCGTGACAAATTGCACAATTCACCAAAAATAATCTTGTTGCTTCTAAATAATCTTTCTCATCTAAAGATGATACGGGATTTTTTATACTTTTAGAATTGGCATATCCAAAAGAATCATTTTTATAAATATAAGCCGACATGTCGCCTCGAGCAACAGTTCCTTGCACAGGTGTTGCATTATAATTTATTCCTTTTTCAAGTAAATTTTCAGTCGTTGCGTAGGTTTCGTAAGCTCGGCTATAAGCCATGTCTGGCATATATGTTGTTCCTGTTTCTTCTGTATTATTTGTACAACTAAATACAGAAAGTATTACAATAAAAACAGTAAACACAATTGTAATCTTTTTCATTCTGAAATAATTAAATAAACTCATTTAGTTCTATTGTTTACCTTTTTCAAATATTTTAATTTCTTTATCATAACGGCCCAACCACCATTCGGTTTCTTTGTAATCCACTACCACATCTGTTGCACCAACGTTTTGTAAAAAAGCAACGGCTTCTTTTTCGTTCGTCTTTTCTGTACATTCTAAAGCCATCACAAATAAATCATCTGTTGATCGAAGATTGAAATGATCCTTTTTTACAAATGGAGCCATTTGGCACAAGTAACAAAAAGTAAGCACCATTCCCACTGCCGAAAAAAGAACAGTAAGTTCAAAAATAATTGGAATCCAAGCTGGAAGTGAAAAAAATGGTTTTCCTCCAATATTTAATGGCCAATCTTTTGTTGCTACCCAAGTAATAAATCCAAGAGCTGTAGCAGTTCCTGTAATCCCATAAATGAACCCTGCAGTATGAATACTTGTATCACGAAGTCCCATTACTTTATCAAGTCCATGAATTGGGAATGGGGTAAATACATCGTGTATTTTATAGCCGGATTTGCGTACTTGTTTTACGGCAGGAAACAAAACTGCTTCATCGTCAAAACTTCCAACTATGAATTTTTTTACAGCCATATGATTATTTCTAATTTCTTTTTTATTTATGCTCCGTGATCGTGCGAATGTTCTTTTACAAAATCATCCGATCCTTGTTTTTCTATTTCGTTCATTTTATTTTTATACCCATCGCCACTTCTTTTCAAAATATGTTTGATTTCTGCCAAAGCAACAACTGGAAAGTATTTTGTAAAAAGAAAATAACAAGTAAAAAATAAGCCAAAGGTTCCCAAGTAAAATCCAATTTCCCAAATTGATGGCGTATAATAAGTACTCCACGAAGAAGGTAAATAATCCCGATAAACAGAAGTAACAATAATCACAAATCTTTCAAACCACATTCCTATATTTACTAAAATCGACATAAAAAAAGTAATGGTTATATTCCTTCTCATTTTGCTACTCCAAAATATTTGTGGCGACAATACATTACATCCCATCATAATCCAATAACTCCATCCGTACGGACTGTTTAGATTTAACCTGTTTTCCATAAAGGCAAAACTTTCGTATTGGTTGGCGCCATACCACGACATAAACAATTCGGTTAAATATGCAATACCCACAATAGAGCCAGTGAGAATAATAACTTTATTCATCACTTCAATGTGTTCAATTGTAATATATTGTTCAAGTCCTAAAACTTTTCTTGTTATAACCAATAAAGTTTGCACCATTGCAAATCCTGAGAAAATAGCTCCTGCAACAAAATATGGTGGAAAAATAGTTGTATGCCATCCCGGAATTACCGATGTGGCAAAGTCGAATGATACAATTGTATGTACTGATAATACAAGTGGTGTGCTTAATCCCGCAAGAACCAATGAAAGTGATTCATGACGTTGCCAATGTTTTGTACTTCCTGTCCAACCAAATGCGGTAATTCCATAAAATAATTTGCGCCATTTTTTCTTTGCACGATCGCGCAAAGAAGCAAGATCCGGTAGTAACCCGCTGTACCAAAATAAAAGAGATACAGTAAAATAAGTGGAGATTGCAAATACGTCCCAAAGTAGTGGCGAGTTAAAGTTTACCCATAAAGGACCTCGTGTATTAGGATAAGGAAGGGAGAAAAATATGTCCCATACTCTACCCATATGAAATATAGGAAACTGGCCAGCACACATTACAGCAAAAATTGTCATCGCTTCAGCCGCTCGGTTTACTCCTGTTCTCCATCCTTGACGAAATAATAAAAGTATGGCGGAAATTAATGTTCCAGCATGTCCAATTCCAATCCACCAAACGAAATTGGTAATATCCCATCCCCAGCCAATTGTTTTATTTAAATTCCACTGACCAACACCATAAATTACTTCCATTGTTACTGAAACAACACCAAATAGTAAAAAGGCAAGTGAAATAGAGAATCCAATCCACCAAGCTCTTGATGGTTTTGATTCTACTGGTCGGCAAATATCTTCAGTTACCTGATGATATTCCTTGTTTCCTTTTACTAAAGGCGGTCTTACCTGTGACTCGTATCTAAGTAGTGACATAATTCAAGTTTGAGTTGTAACTTTTGTTACTGTCTCTTTTATTTTTATAAATCAACTATTATTCCTTTTTAAATTCTTAATGATGTGCTTCAGTTTTTACCTCTTCGTGGTGTTCTACTTCTTCCACATCATCTGTGTTTCTAATTTTTGCCAAATAATTTACATTCGGCAAAGTGTGAATTTGTTCAATAACATAAAACAAGCGCTGTTCATTTTCCACTCTTGCTTTACTAATCTTACTTTCTTTATCATGAACATTTCCAAATACAATCGCTTCAGTAGGGCAAGCTGTCATACATGCTGTTCTTGCATCTCCATCTATTAAAACTCTATTTTCTTTTTTAGCATTTAGTTTTCCTTCCTGAACACGTTGAACACAAAAAGAACATTTTTCGATAACACCACGACTTCTTACGGTTACATCCGGATTTAAAACCATTCTTGTAAGATCGTCATTCATTTGATGTACAACCGGATCCAATTTGCCAACTATTTTTTGATCTTGGTTATTCGGAAAACTATCTGCTCCTAAATAATCAGCCCAGTTAAACCTACGAACTTTATACGGGCAGTTGTTGGCACAATAACGCGTGCCAATACAACGATTATATGCCATTTGATTCATGCCTTCAGCACTATGGTTAGTAGCTGCAACCGGACAAACATTTTCGCAAGGCGCATTATCGCAATGTTGGCACATCATTGGTTGAAAAACTACAGACTTTAAATCATCTGCATTTTCTTTATCGCTAACAAAATAGCGGTCGATGCGTAACCAATGCATATCGTGATAACGCACTACTTCGCTTTTTCCAACAACAGGTACATTATTTTCTGCATGACAAGCAACAACACAAGCTCCACAAGCAACACAACTATTCATGTCAACACTCATTCCCCATTTTAAACCAGGTTGTGCATGATCGGGATAAAGAGTTCCTTCTTTGCGATAATCTCCTGTTAATGGTGCATAGCTTTTTGCAAGATCGTCACGGAACTTTTTGTATTGATCAGGATCTTTTTTGAAGCTTGCTAAACTTGTTTCTTTTACAACTTCTTTTCTGTCTTCGTAAGAATTATGTATTTGTGTTTGCGCAACCTTGTATTTTTTCCCTGTGTTTGTTACTGAAACATTACGAGAAAAATATTCAGTAGTAACTCCATTTGAACTACTAAAAACAAATGCGTTTTTACCTGCACCTTCAACCACTTTTCCCAAACTACCCGTACGGCCATAACCAACTGCCACCGCAATCGTATTAGCATTCATTCCTGGTAAAATAAGTACAGGAAGTTCAATTTCTTTATTATCCTTCGTAATTTTTACAACTGGTTTTTCTGGAAAATATTCGTACTTGTTTATTTCTCTTTCTTTTCCTTTTACTAAATCAATTCCTAAAATTTCTTTTGCCATCGACATAGACATAACTGCATAGTTGTCCCAGGTGGCCTTTGTAATTGGATCGGGTAATTCCTGTAACCAAGGATTTCCTGCTTGCTTTCCTGTTCCCATTGAAACTTTTTGGTATAAAACTAGTTCAATATTTCCCCCTTTTTTTTCAGAAGAAATTGAAGCTACAGCTACATTAAATCCACTTTTATTAAACGAGCCAGTTGTTGAATTATTAGAAACGGATTCTAAAACTCCATTTTGTAAAGCAACATCAAACGCTGCCGAAGAGCCTAATTTTTCAATCCAATATTGTTTGAAATAAGTTTCGTAATCATTCGTATTTCCGCTCCACTTTAATAGCGATGTTTGATAAGGCCTCGTTTTAAACAACGGATGAATGGTTGGTTGAATAAAACTGATATGGTTTGATTTTGGTTCTGTTTCGCCCCAGCTTTCTAAATAATGATGTGTAGGTACTAAAAAAGTACACAGTTCACTTGTTTCATCTAGTTTTTCTGTAAACGAAATAGTAACTTTTACTTTCTTTAATGCTGATGTAAATTTTTCTGCGGCATGATAATCGTAAGCAGGATTTGCACCGTAAATCATTAATGTACCAACTTGCCCTGCTTCCATTTTGTCAACAAGTTCATTCATTTCCTTGTCAATTCCTTGGCGGCAATTAATAGTCGTTGACCAATCAATTGCATTGCCATAAGCATTTATCAATTCATTGATTCCGTTAATAATAGTTTGAATTGCAACATCATTACTACCACAAACCACCAACGCATTTCCGCGATGTGCCTTTAGTTCAGCAGCAACTTTATCTATTGAAGCTTTTTGTTTTTTATCTAAAATTGGAGTAGAAACCGAGCCGTCTAACACAGAATATAATGCAAGAACCAAAGCACCTGTTTCGGATGGGCGATGGGTAATTCTTTCATCTGCACTTGCACCTGTTGTACTTAAATAGCTTTCGAATTGAAAGTGTTTACTCATTTCCAAATTACCGCCTTTGAGTTTTCTTTGTTGAACATATTGACGAGAAAACTCAACAGGGCTAAGCCAAGTGCCAAGAAAATCAGCACCAAAACTTACAATTACTTTTGCCTTTTCAAAATTGTACGAAGGAATAGCTCTTTTGCCAAAACAGGTTTCATTTGCCAACAACATTCCAGAGAAAGAGTCCGCATCGTATTGAATATGTTTTAAACTTGGATATTTTGCAATAACTGCTTTTGTTGATGGAGAAGTTATCGTACTTGTCAATAAAACAGGATTAGACACGCCTGCCATTGCATTTATTATTAATTCATCCAACTGTTCAAATGTTGGAACTTCTTCAAACTTGTCTCCAACTTTTCTTTTTGGATGTGTCAAGCGATAGGTGTCGTATAAATCTAAAACCGAAGCTTGCGCCCTTGCATTTGTTCCGCCTTTTGTAAATACACTTAATTCGTTTCCTTCAATTTTTATTGGTCGGCCATCTCTTACTTTAGCAACAATGGGAATTGCATCTCCATCTTGTACATAAGTGGTTGCATAATATTTTGCAACACCTGGAGAAATTTCGGCAGGTTTATTACCAAATGGAATTGCATTTTTAACTGGTATTCTACATCCCGCAGCAAGTGAAGCTGCTGCTGTACTAAAACCAAGATATTTTAAAAAATCGCGACGTGGAGTTGCTGCATCTAACCAGCCTTTTTCATTATTTGCTTCAAATGGAAGGTCTTCTTGAAATTCGTTTTGAGTACGTTTTTCATGTTCACCGGTTGCAGCTAACTCGCCAAATCCTTGCCAGTACTTATTATCGCTCATTTAAACAAAATTGAAAGTTTGATAATTTTTATTATTTGAATACAAACAAAATTAATAATGACATTTTTGACACTCCAACCCACCAATATCTCCCACAGTCACGCTATCCATTTTCCCCGATTTTATATCGTTATGAAATTTTTCATAAATACTATAAAATTTATTCCCCTTTTCTTTATCGTAAAAATTAACTTTTGTATCTCTATGACAATTAATACACCAACCCATACTCAGTTCTGAAAATTGAGAAACTACATCCATTTTATTAATTTCTCCATGACAGCTTTGGCATTGAACATTGCCAGCTTTAATATGTTGCGAGTGATTGAAATAAACATGATCAGGAAGGTTGTGAATTTTAACCCATTCGATAGGTTTAGCCATTTCTGGCTTCCAAGCACTTGGATTTTTTGGATCGAAGCCAGCAAATTTGTGAAGTTTTTCAATTTCGGCAGTTCCGTTTATTTCTTTTCCTTCTTTGTCAAACAATTTTGGTCCTTTCTCATAACTGACAATTGCTTTATGACAACTCATACACTCATTAGTGCTAGGTATAGCCGCATGCCTGCTTTCCATTGCATTTCCATGGCAATAAAGACAACTAATTTGATTAATACCAGCGTGTACTTTGTGTGAATAAAATATTGGTTGTTTTGGTTGGTAACCTTTTTGACGACCAAAATCAATGGCTCCATTTGATACAAAATAGCCGCTGGCTACAAAAAAACAAATCGCTGCTATTGAAATATAGCTTTTGTTCTTGTAAAAAGGTGTTGGTTCTGGAGTAAGAATTCCTTCAACATCATCGCTAAGTTTTTTCAGGTTGCTATTTACTTGCATTAATACTACAACTACAATAGCCATAATTAATGAAATAACGCCGAATAAAAACACATTTTTATTTGGACTTTCCTCTGTTTCACTACCTTGAACAGTTGCTACAGCCCCGCCAGGACCTTTTTCATATGTTTGATTGATATAAGTAGTAATAGCAACAAGTTCGTTTTCTGTTATATCTGAAAAACTCGACATTACTGAGCCAAACTGAGCTTTTAATCCGGCTGTATAAGCATCGTTTGCCATATATGCAGCTGGGTTTTTTACCCATTTCAACAATTCTTTCGTATCTGCCCATTTTCCATTTTCTTTTTCTTGAAATCCGCCCAATGCAGGTCCTGTTGTTGATTTAAACACATTGTGGCAAGATGCACATTTTGTATTAAACAATACTTTCCCATCCTGTGCAACAAGTTGGGTGTTGAATAAAACAAAAAAAACAAGAAAACAAGCGATTAAATTTTTCCTAAAAATCCTTTTTAAATTCATAGCAACAATTAATCTGAAAAATGTGGATAAAATCTAAATAGGTCGCAAAATTAACATAGGAACTCTATAAAAATTCATTAACCCTATTATTTTTTTTTTCCCTTTACTGCCCTACATTTCAGCTATATTTTAATGCATTTTTTTGGATAGTACACTTTTGTCACCACTTTGTAAACATCCAAATTTTGAAAAATATATAGTTGAATACTCTTTCAGATTTTCCGATTTTTGTACTCCAAAACAATTCTTGATTTATGTTTGACGGATTGAAAAAGAAATGGAAAGTTGGCTCGCTGCAATTCTTACTTATCATAATTACTTTTACAGTTGGTGGGCTTTGCACAGGTTGGGCGGGGAAAAAAATAATGAATTTTTTGGATATTCAACAAGATTGGCTTTGGGCTACGGTTTACATTTTATTAATGACAATCATTTGGCCTGCAATGGTTTTATTGATTAGTTTTCCTTTTGGTCAGCTTCGATTTTTTTTAAATTATACCCGCCGACTTGGAGAAAAAATTGGTTTATTGAAAAAGAAAAGTTCCTAATTACTAAAAGACAGCTGATTCCTTTCATGTCGTTAAGTTAATAATATTATTGCTTTTATATTTGTTGCATGAAGAAATTGGCAATTTTTGCTTCGGGTGCGGGATCGAATGCGGAGAAAATTATTGAAACTTTTTGCGACAACAATTCTATTTCCATTTCATTAATTGTTTGCAACAATCCATCGGCAGGTGTTTTAAAAATTGCCGAATCAAAAAAAATTCCTTTTTTGATTTTAGAAAAAGAAAAATTTTTCAACGGCAATGGATTTGTAGATGAATTGAAAGCGGCAGAAATTTCATTTATTGTATTAGCGGGTTTTTTATGGAAAGTTCCCGAAACATTAATTCGGGTTTATCCAAAAAAAATCATCAACATTCATCCTGCATTATTGCCAAAGTACGGCGGCAAAGGAATGTACGGAAACCGTGTACACGAAGCAGTAATTGCAGCAGGAGAAAAAGAAAGCGGCATCAGCATTCATTTTGTAGATGATTTGTACGACCACGGGCAAATTATTTTGCAAGCAAAATGTATGATCGAAGAAAAAGACGACGCTGTTTCTCTTGCAAAAAAAATTCACTTGTTGGAACATCGCCATTTTTCTGCAACAATTGCAACCCTACTTTAAATTTTTATTTGCATTTTCTTTCGTTACTTGCCGCATTGAAAAAAAATTCCCTCCATATTATTTTCATTCTGATTTTTCTTTTTGCGTTTCAAAAAACCGATGCACAAAATTTTAGATTGAAAGGAGTGGTGTACGACAGTGCCCGCATTTATCCATTGCAAGCTGTAAGTGTTTTATCTAGTTCGGGCGCAGGAACCATGACCGATGCAAACGGTCGTTACGAAATATTGGTTTTAGAAACCGATTCGGTTTGGTTTAGCTACTTAAATAAACCCACTGTAAAATTTGCCGTTGCAAAAATTTTCGACTCGCAAAAATTCGATATTGCCTTGCATGTAAATATTCCTGTGCTAAAGGAAATTATTTTGCGGCCAAAAAATTACCGGTACGATTCGCTGCAAAACCGAATTGATTATGCCAAAGTTTTTAATTGGGAAAAACCGAAACTAACGCCCAATATGGGTTCGGGAGAATACGGTGCGGCAATGGGGTTTGATTTGCAAGAAATAATTCGCATGTTTCAGTTTCGGAAAAACAAAAGCATGGAATTGTTTCAAGAACGGCTATTGCAGCAGGAGCGAGATAAGTTTATTGATTACCGTTTCAACAAAGCATTGGTACTACGACTAACCGGATTGACAGGAGCGGCAAGGGATAATTTTATGGCACGCACCCGCCCAACTTATGAATTTTGCATTGCAACAAACGACTACGATTTTCAATCCTATATCAAATTTTGTTTTGAAAAATACCAAATAAAATAACCCTAACGAAAAGTGGTATTGTTTTGTTTATTTTAATCTGTTACTTTGGAAAAAAGTATAAATAAAATACAAAGTCTGTTAGATAAAGAAAAAATTATGCGAAACCCGTAGTTTCGCTAAGCCAACATATTTTGGAAAAAAAGCGAAGATTTTAATAGATTTACTTCGTATAATAAATGTTGAACCGCAATGGCAGCAGCCAACGGAGTTTGCTATGCAGAATGGGTACTGTGGCTGCTACCACGAAATACCGCACCGCAGGAAACGGAGCTTTGTATTTCTTAATGCGGTTCAACGGATCGGGGAATGACACCCATAAAATGACCTTTATTCGGAGCCACTGCGCCCAACACGAGATTGCCGTAATTTTGGAGCAGCCCATTGGTGTCAACCGTTTTTTGAGTGGCTTTTCCATCCTCGTTCCTCGGATGGCCGCCCCAAAACAACGGCAATCTCCGATCCGTTATAGCCCATTTTAAAACGACCGAATGACACGAGAACTACTCTTTGATAAACTCTTAAAACATCTTTATGACAACGCAGACGGTTATTGGCAAATTGATGGTTTAGCAGACCAACATTTCGGTGTAACGGACAGGCAACTTCTTGAATCAATCGTAGACGAAATGCTTGAAAAAAATTGGGCAACATCAAAAAATTATTGATTGATGGAAAAATTGTTTGCGTGTGGGTAATCGCTTTTAGCGATGCAGATATTTGGGAAGAAAAAAATATTGATGCTGCAATTTACATTCATCGAATTGCAACGGATTCCAATTGCAGAGGAAAAAATTTTGTTTCAATTATTGTGGAATGGGCGAAGGGTTATGCAAAAAGTATTGGAAAAGATTTTGTACGATTAGACACCCTTGGCAACAATGTAGGATTAATAAAACATTATACCAATGCAGGTTTTCATTTTTTGGGAATGTTCGATTTAAAAGACACTTCACAACTTCCGCCGCATTACCACAATATGCCGGCTTGTTTGTTCGAAATAAAATTGAACCCTTAATTTCCCCTCGTACATATTTTTGCTGTCCCATTTAGATTATCTATTTTTCATTTTTAAAACAAACGAATCAATGACTCGATTAATTCTGTTGCCAATTTTTCTTTTCCTTTTTGCAAATAGCAATGCGCAACTATCGGCAAAAGCAAAAAAAATTCATTTCGGAGCTACGCTTGTTGATGCACACAACGATATTCTTTCCACCATTGTCAGCGATAGTGTGAATATTGAAAATAATCTTTTGGGGAAAACACATTCCGATCTTTTTCGTTTTGCAAAAGGTGGAGTGGATGTACAAATTTTTTCGGTTTGGTGCGATGGAAAAATGCAAAATCCTTTTGCATGGGCTAATCGCGAAATAGATTCTTTGTATGCAGTTGCAAATCGAAATCCGGAAAAAATGCAAATTGCTTTTTCGCAAAGCGATGTAAAAAAAATTGTTAAACAAAATAAATTAGCCGCTATGATGGGAGTGGAGGGCGGTCACATGATTGAAGATGACATCAATAAACTCGATAGTCTTTATAAAAGAGGCGTTCGTTACATGACATTGACTTGGAACAACTCTACTTCTTGGGCAAGTTCGGCAATGTATGAATCCAATAATCGTGATTCAATAAAACAAAAAGGACTTACCAGTTTTGGTAAACAAGTAGTAAACAGAATGAACGAATTGGGAATGATGGTGGATCTGAGCCATGTTGGCGTTCAAACTTTTTGGGACGCTATTGAAACCACAAAAAAACCGGTGATAGTTTCGCACAGTTGCGCTCATGCGCTTTGTCCTGTTTTTAGAAATTTAACCGATGAACAAATTGTTGCCGTTGCAAAAAACAATGGGGTTGTTTGTCTAAATTTTTATTCGGGATTTGTTGATAGTAATTTTAATAAACGAAATGCTGCTTTCAACGAAAAACATAAAACGGAAAGAGATTCTTTACTAAAAACAGTTACCGATCCTTATTTTGCCAGCGATTATTTGTTTAAAAAATATGCTACGGAAGTTCAGGCACTTCGTCCGCCGCTTTCTGTTTTGTTCGATCATTTAGAACATATTGTAAAATTGGTTGGCATAGATCATGTTGGCCTTGGTAGCGACTTTGACGGCATCAGTTCCGCTCCACAACAATTGGATGGTGTTCAAGATTTTCCAATTATTACCGAGGAATTAGTAAAAAGAGGATTTTCTAAAAAAGAAATCAAAAAAATTCTTGGTGGAAATATTTTGCGTGTGTTTGCGGCAAACAGCAACTAAAAATTGAATTGTTAAGTTGTTTCAATCGACCAACTCATCTCACCATTTTTTTCGTCTTTCAAAACAATTCCTAATTGGTTGAGTTGGTTTCGAATTTTATCGGAAGTAAAAAAATCTTTTTTACCTTTTGCTTCTTTGCGAATTTCAATAAGTAACTCCATTGCTCCGATTAATTTTTTATTGTTGGCTTCTGTAAAATTTTTCAACCCGAGAATATCTTCAATAAAAAGTTTCATTTTCTTTTTTAATAAATCAAATGTTTCAATGCTCAGCGCATCGGCAGCAATTGTTTTGTCTTTTATAGCATTTAGCACCGGAACAATTTCAAACAAATTGGCAAGCACTTTCGCTGTATTAAAATCGTCGTTCATAAAATCATCCAACCCGCCAACAAGTTTTATAATTTTTGAATTTAGTTCTTCGTCCTGCGCTACTTTATTTGTTCCGTTTATTTTTTGAAAATTTTCGTATGCTTCTAAAAGTCGCTTTAGTCCTTTTTCTGCAGCCTGAAGAGCTTCGTTGCCAAAGTCGAGTGTACTGCGATATTGTGTTTGTAAAATAAAAAAACGAACCACCATTGGGTGATAGGCTTTCTCCAATAACGGGTGTGTGCCGGCAAAAAGTTCGGTCAATGGAATTACATTATTGTAGCTCTTTCCCATTTTCTTTCCCTTAATGGTTATCATATTATTGTGAATCCAATAACGTACAGGCGTTTCATGATTACAAATAGTGCTTTGTGCAATTTCACTTTCATGATGCGGAAATAACAAGTCCATTCCACCTCCGTGAATATCGAATTGCTTTCCTAAATATTTTGTTGCCATTGCCGAGCATTCAATATGCCAACCTGGAAAACCTACACCCCACGGACTTTGCCAACGCATAATATGTTCCGGTGCTGCAGCTTTCCACAAGGCAAAGTCGGCACTGTTTCTTTTTTCCTCTTGCCCCGAAAGTTCTCTTGTGTTTTCTAATAACTCGTCAATAACTCTTCCGCTTAATTTTCCGTAATCGTATTGTGCTGCATATTTTTTTACATCAAAATAAACCGAGCCATTTATTTCATATGCAAATCCTTCACCAATTAATTTTTCAATCATTCCAATTTGTTCAACAATATGCCCCGTTGCAGTTGGCTCAATCGTTGGCCGAAGTGTATTGAATTGCTCCATCGCCCAATGAAATAAATTGGTGTATTTCTGTACCAATTCCATTGGTTCTAATTTTTCAATTACTGCTTTTTTTGAAATTTTATCTTCGGCTTCTCTTCCTTCTTCTTCAAAATGGCCGGCGTCGGTAATGTTGCGCACATAGCGAACTTTATATCCCAAATGTTTTAAATAGCGAAAGATAACATCAAACGTAATGTACGGACGAGCATGACCTAAATGACTTTCGCCGCTTACGGTTGGACCGCAAACATACATACCCACATAGCCGGGTGTAAGCGAAGTGAACAATTCTTTTTTGCGACTGTTGGAATTATAAATTTTTAAACTGCTCATAAATTTAGGATGCTTCAAAAGTAATCATTCCAACTTATTTATTTAATTGCAAATCTGTCAATAACATATAGTGATCGCTATAATTATTTACCACTCGGTGAAATTGTTTTACGCTAAATAATTTATCTGTAAAAATATAATCAATACGAAGCGTGGGAGATAACCCACTATACGTGCGCCCAATTCCAATTCCTCTTTCAAGAAATGCATCCTGCATTTCTCCGCGAATTTTATAATACGTATTTGAATTGGGAACATCGTTAAAATCGCCACACACTATTTTTGGGAAAGGACTGTCGTCCGAAATTTTTCTTACAACATCTGCTTGCGTGCTGCGCAATACAATTGCTCTTTTAAGTTTTGATAGAATTGTTTTTGAGTTTGAAAACAAGCTATCGTCGGCGTTTGTAATATCTGCAATTGCTTTGTATTCTTTTTTTCGAAATTGAACAGATTGTAAATGAGTGGTAAAAATGCGCAGGGTGTCATTATTAATTTTTATATCTGCATAAATTAAAGCTTCCGGTGTTGCGGGTCTGAAATAGCGCACAATGCCCGAATCCACAATTGGAAATTTTGAAAATATAGCAGAGCCGACATATTGTTTTTGTTTGGTGGAATCGTACGAAAAATAAAAATAGGGATAGCCCATTGCTTTCACTTCTTTGATATTGTTATAAAAATTTTTATCGAAAGAATAAAAAAACTCTTGTAGACAAAGTACATCTGCTTTTTGTGTTTTTAATTGATGCAGCATTTTTAAACGCAGCTGACTTCCTTGGTTGTTATTGCGCCGCCATTCTCTAAAACGGGCCACATTCCAACTTACAATGCGTATTTGCGAATCGGATTCTTTGTGTTCAAATTTTTCGGAAGAATTGAACGCAATAAAAACACTAATGCTTTTATACCCACTTGCCAATACAATTAATGGTATTAAAATCAGTTTTGGTTTTGTTATTAACCACCAAACCACAAACCCAATTTGTATTGCCAATAATATTGGAAACCCGATTCCTAAAATAGAAAGCGGCCACCAATAAACTGGACTAAAATAAGGTGCAACACAAGAAAGTAAAAACAAAATTGCGGTTACCGCATTTGCAATAATACTTATTTTTTTAGCTGCAGTTCTGATTAATGATGGCATTAATCGAAGTTACGAAGCTTCTGCACTTATTTTTTATTTGTTGGATGAAACAAATTATTAATGCCATTAAATAAATTATTTAACGGTTTGCTTGGGTCGTATCCGAACTTTAATAACAAAACCAATAAAACGCCGATTAATCCTCCGGCAATATCTGCAATAATTTCTCCGGTTGTTTTTGGTGTAAACAAATCAACGACAATATAAATTGCAGTAATTGCAAAAAGTGGAATGCCGCCTTTTAGCATTGGAAAAATTCGATAAGTTGGCGCTAACATTGTTGCGGAAATAGCAATAGAAAAAACACCCGCCGATGCACCAATAATTGATGAATTGCTTGGCATTTGTTGCAACAAAATATTTGAAAAAATAATTGAAATTACCGCACCGCCCATTGCACCGTAAATAAAAAACGGAATTATTTTTTCCCTGCTCGTAACTTCTTGAAAGAAAAATCCAAACAACAGCAACCAAATCATATTGCCAATAAAATCCCAAGAGTTAGCGTGATAAAAAAAATGAGTGATGATTGTCCACGGTTTATCAATCAATGTTTGAAAATGTAACGGAAGTGCGAGATTTTCGTAAATGTTTTTCGAAAAAAGAAGAGCAGCTTCTTCTTTGCCATATGTTATTAAAAAATAAACATTGATAAATGAAAATAACACAAATACCGAAAACTGAATTATAAACAGTTGCAGAAGTGGGTTTTCTTTTTGATCAAAAGAAATGCGTTGTTTTTTTTGCTCTTCATCAAAGTTCATTCGAAAAAATTTATTTGTCGTTCGATTAATAAAATGTTTTTTTTGTTTTGTTCCAAATAATGATGGTAATCAAACCAGCCAACGCACCGCCCAAATGTGCCCAATGTGCAATATTATCTCCACCAGCATTTGCCACACCACCAAAAACATCAATTGCTGCTAATCCAACAAGAGCCCATTTTGCTTTTATGGGAATTGGGATAAACATTAAATACAATTCTGTATTAGGAAATAAATAAGCAAATGCCGCGAAAAGCCCCATGATGGCCCCCGAAGCGCCAACAGCAACTGTAAAATTTCCCATAATTTGTTGTGCAAACGCGGCCGCTATTCCACATAAAAGATAGAAAAAAAGAAATCGTTTTGCCCCCCAATGATTTTCTAAAATTTTACCAAACATCCACAAACTAAACATGTTGAAAAATAAATGGCCCATACTTCCATGCATAAACATGTGTGTAACAAACTGAAATGGTTGAAACAAATCTGAGTCCCATTTAAACAAACCTCCGTAATAAATCAAATCAACTATTCGTTGTTGAAATATTATTTGTCCAAAAAATACAATCCCATTTATTATTAATAAATTTTTTACAACCGGAGGAAAATTATTTGGTCGCGTAAATTGAAAGTTACTCATTGGGTAAATTTAGTTTTTAGTTTTAGCTGCACCACATTTTCGATATGCTGCGTGTGTGGAAACATATCGACAGGTTGCACTTTTGTAACAAAATATTTTTCGCCAAGCAAGTTCAAATCTCTTGCTTGTGTGGATGGATTGCAACTTACATAAACAACAGTCGGCGCTTCTATTTCAAGAATTTTTTTAACCAACTTTTCGTGCATACCTGCGCGAGGCGGATCGGTAATAATTACATCTGGCCTTCCGTTTGTTGCAAAAAAATCATCGTTGCAAACAGTAATTACATCTCCATCAAAAAATTCGGCATGAGAAACATTGTTCAATTTTGCATTTTCTTTTGCGTCTTCAATTGCCGCTGTAATCATTTCAACGCCAATTATTTTTTTTGCAAATTGGCTAACAAAAATTCCAATACTACCGGTGCCACAATAAAGGTCGTACACGGTTTCGTTTCCTGTCAATTCTGCAAATTCTTTTGTTGTGTTATATAATTTTTCCGCCTGTTTTGTATTGGTTTGAAAAAAAGATTTTGGGCCAACTTTAAAACAAAAAATTTTGCCGCTATCTTTTTCAATTAATTTTTCAATAATAAATCCATTTCCAGAATACACGATTGGCTTTAAATCATAAATGCTGTCGTTGAATTTTGTATTAATGGTGTAAAGCAGTGCGGTGATTTCTGGGAATTGTTTTTTCACATTTTCCATCAATAGCATTTGTTTTTCCGAATCATCATCTGCAAACACAATATTCACCATTACTTCGCCTGTGGTGCTTGTTCTAACTTGAGCGTTTCTTAAAAAACCAATATGTGATTTATAATCATAAAAAGTAAAATCATTTGCTCGGGCAAAAGAGGAAATAAAATTTCTTATCGCATTGGAAGGGTCTGCTTGTAGCCAACATTTTTCTATTTCCACTACTTTATCAAACCACCCTCTTGCATGAAATCCGGCAGCGCCTGTTTTGTATATTTCATTTTTATCAACCGGTGGTGTTGCAAAAAATTCTTTGCTGCTAAATGTAAACTCCAATTTGTTTCGATAGTTCTCTGTTTCCTCCGCTCCGATAATTGGAAAAATCGGTGGCAAAGAAATTTTTCCAATTCTTTTTAAAGTTTCTTCGACTTGTTTTTGTTTATATTTTAATTGATGTTCGTATGGCAACATTTGCCATTGACAACCGCCGCAAACGCCAAAGTGTTTGCAGATTGGCTTTACACGGTCGTTGGAAAAAGTATGAAACCGAACCGGATAACCTTCTGCCCAATCTTTTTTACTTTTTGTTAATTGTAAATCCACAACGTCGCCGGGCACAGCTTTTTCAATAAATATTGCCTTGCCGTCAATTCGCGAAATACATTTTCCTTCTCCGGCATAATCTTCCACCAAAACATTTTCTAAAATTCTATTTTTTTGTTTTCTTTTCACGGCGCAAAACTACGGTTTCAAGCACGACTGTTGCTTTTTGTATTTAGCTTTCTTTAACAACTCCGTACATTGAATTAAATATCTTTGTCTCTTAACAGTTTTTCAGCATGAAACGATTTATCTTTTTTATTTTTTTAGCATTTTTAAACTTAGTTGTCGTAGGACAAGAATCCGCGTTTGAGCTAAAAGTAAATTTTAAGCCGTATAAAAATCAATACATTTATCTTGGCTATTATCTTGGAAAACAAAAACCCATTGTTGATTCGGTTCTTTTGGACGAAAACAGTTTTGGCGTTTTTAAAAGTGATAAAAAAAAGGAGCGCGGTGTTTACTTAATTGGCTTTCCAAACAAATCGGGTTACTTCGAATTGCTACTTGATAAAGAACAAAAATTTTCAGTTTCTGCCGATAGCAGCGACGTGTTGAATTCGCTAAAATTTGAAAGCTCTTTCGACAATAATTTATTTATTGAATACCAAAAATTTACGGCTTCGAAAGGAAAAGAAATAGAAGCAGCAAAACAACAATTGGTTTTAGCAAAAACAAAAACAGATTCCCTTTTTTGGATAAATGCTGCGGAAAAAAGCAGCAATGAAATTCATCAAAATCGTGCGCATTATGCAACACAATATCCCGATGCGACAATCACAGCTTTATTGAATGCAATGAAAGTGCCGACGATTCCTCCGATTGCGGAACACCCCAATGGAAAATACGATTCGGTTTTTGCATATCAATTTTATAAAAATCATTTTTGGGATAATGTTGATTTTTTTGACGAACGATTAGTCCGTACTTCTTTTTTTGAAGAAAAATTGGACCAGTTTTTCGAACAAGTTGTTTATCCAAATCCCGATTCGGTTATAAAAGAAATAAACTGGATGCTCGGCTATGCAAGCATTAACGCTGAAATGGAAAAATTTTTATTGGTAAAATTTGTCAACCGTTATCTCAACATGAAATACATGTGGGATGATCTTGTTTACGTTCATTTATTTGAAAAATATTTTTCTCAAAAAGAATACGAGTGGCTTACAGAAAAAGGGAAGAAAATTATTTTTGATCGTGCGTATAATTTAATGGCGAATTTGTTTGGCTCTCAAGCCAATAATATTGAATTACCCGACAGTAGCGGAATTCCTCAGCATCTTTATTCAATTTCAAATCCATATACGGTGGTTGTTTTTTGGGATCCGACTTGCGGGCATTGTAAAGAAACGCTTCCAAAAATGGATTCTATTTATAAAGCAAAATGGAAAATTGCGAATGTAAAAATATTTGCAATTGCAAAAGAAACTGATGGCAGTAAAAAAGACTGGTTACAGTTTATAAATGAACACAAACTTGAAGAATGGCAACATGTATATTATTCCAAGGCCGATAACGACACCAGGGTAAATAACAATATCCCAAGTTATTTTCAGCTTTACGATGTGCAAACTGTTCCTTCTTTGTATTTATTGGATAAAGACAAACGAATCTTAGCTAAAAAAATTCCTTTTGAGCAATTAGACGAAGTGCTTCAATATAAATTAAAAGAAAAAAACAAGTAGCCTAAAATTATCCTCAAAATATTGGCGGTAGCTATTAGTCGAAATTTTTATTTTCACCCGCTTTTACAGCTTGTGCATTAAGAACAACTTTTTCTTTTCTTCCTTGATTGTTCTGCCCCTGAACAACAAACGCAACAACTCTGCATTTTGTTAAATCGTATCCAGTTGCATTAATTACAAGCGATTTGTCGTAGGTCACCCCTTTTACTTGCTTCTCAGTTGGAATAGTTTCGCCAAAAAGATCGAGACCAGTTGCCCGTAATATTGCATTGTGCACATAGCCACTTATTGGATTTGGTAATCCGAAATAGTTATAATTTGCTTGTTGATAAACAATTCCGTCTTCTAATAAATAAACAACCAATTTAAGGTTTACACTTGTAGTAACATCAAACTTTACTTTAGCAGTAACATTTACCGTGTTTCCAGAAATCGTTGTTGTAAAAGCCAATCCCAATGGCGCTCTGCGATTAGTAAACTGAGCATCAAGTTGAGCAGTATTTTCATTCCATTTTACATCGCGATCCACCCATGCCGAAGGATACCCTGTAACACTAAAAGAATTTGCCAATTGGGAGTGAGCTGAGAAAGTAAATGGATCATTGCTTGGGCCATGGTTGGCAATTATCAAACAATTGGGATGCCCTGCATTAACATAGTTCTCTAATGCTATACCCACTCGTGGGCAATGACCACACCATGTACCTGTATAATCTTCTACAATTATTTTTTGAGCAAAAGGAGACGGACCAGCATTAACTGCTGTTAGTATGACTTCTGGAGAAGCAATTCCCGACTTGGTTGCTTTTATTGTATAGGACCCAGGTGTTGATGTCCAAAAAGAAGTACGAGGATAGCTTGCATTATCAATATATATTGTACTTGCACTTGTTACATCATTTCCGCCTTGATCTTTTACTGTAAAAACAGCTTCTTCCCACCCGTCTGCAAATATTTGCGACTTATTTAGAGTAACAGTAAGTGTGCTTGCAGGCGGCGGTGGTGGAGGTGTTGGTGGTGTTGTACCTGTTTTTGGTTTTTTTGTACAAGCTCCTAAAACTAGGAGTGTTGTGAATAACAACAAATAGGGTTTTAATTTTTTCATGTAGCTAATTTAAAGTTTAAAAACAGAAGTACAGATTAAAATTAGTAACTTTTTTCTTAAACCCTTGAAATTTCTGTAAGTTTACCCGCACTAAGCTTAACATGATGAAAAAAAATTACCTTTTAGCAGCCCTTTTATTTTCGGTTTATTTTACATCTGCTCAAAATTTTTTGCCAGATGTTAACATCAAGTCGCTCTCTGGAAAAACTGTTTCTTTTGCCTCGTTTGCAAACAACAACGATACAGCAATTATTGTAAGTCTTTGGGCTACATGGTGTATTCCTTGTATTCTAGAGTTGGAAACAATAAGTGAGCAATATGAGGAAAAACAAAAAGAAACTCCATTTAAATTTATCGCTATTTCAATCGACGATGCACGAACATCTCAAAGAGTCAAACCTTTTGTACGCGGCAAGGGCTGGCCTTTCGAAATTTATTTGGACACAAATAGCGATTTAAAACGAGCGTTAAATATTAATGATGTTCCCCATATTCTGATTATTAAAAAAGGGGAAATCATTTACCAACACAACGGGTATGTTGCAGGAAACGAAGAGGAACTTTTTGAAAAATTGAAATCTAATTAGACCACATACAATAAAACATGAAGCAACTTTATTTTCTATCGCTAATACTAATAATCAATACAATTGTTTTGGGGCAAAATAACGGTGGAGTTTTTAGCGGAAGTTTTGACTCGTACAACCAATTGTACCGCAAAGACATCAAAATAGGTGCTATTTTACCACAAGACAAAGTAGGTTCTAATAATTATTTAAAATTAGATTATAAACAGAAAAAATTTAGCGGTGGCGTGCAATTCGAAGCCTATTTACCGTCTGTACAAGGTTTTCCTTTTATTGCAAACGGTAACAAAATAGCTAATAAATATTTTAAATATACTACTTCTAATTTTTCGTTGCAAGTGGGCGATTTTTATGAGCAATTTGGAAGCGGTCTTGTTTTTCGTGCATGGGAAAGTAGGCAAATAGGAATTAATACTGCATTGGAAGGTGTCAACTTGCAAGTAGCTCCATTTCCATTTCTTAATGTAAAAGCAATTTATGGAAGACAACGAAAAAATTTTGAATATGCAAACAGTAATATACGAGCCATAGATGCGGAAATTGATTTTTCAAAATTGAACATGAGTGCTAAAACAAGAACTGTTATTGGTTTTAGTTTTGTAAGCCGTTATCAACAATACACAGGACCGATTCAAAATTTTCCTGCAACGGTTAATGCAACTTCTACACGGTTAGATATTGGCGGTGCAACCACTTCCGTTTCTTTGGAAATGGTAAACAAAAAAAGTGATCCACACGACGCAAATAATTTTGACAAGAAAAATGGAAAAACATTTTTAGCCAATCTCACTTTTAGTAAAAATAATTTAGGGGCAACTGCTACTTTTCGAAGTTTAAAAAACATGAGTTACCGAAGTGAGCGAGAAGCTGTTGGTAGTGTTGGCTTTATGAACTTTGTCCCAGCATTAACTAAACAACACGATTATTTAATTACCAATATTTATGTATACAATGCACAAAGAAAAGGAGAAATTGGCGGACAAACTGATTGGTTTTATTATGCACCAAAAGGCAGTGTACTTGGTGGAAAATATGGTTCAAATTTTTCGTTGAATTATGCTTCGTATAGCGGACTTAAAAACGAAAACAACATTTTTAGTTTTAGTAATGACAATTATTTTCACGATTTAAATTTAGAATGGAAGAAAAAATTGAATGAAAAATTGTCAATTATTTTATTATATCAAAATGTTTTTTACAACCGTTTAGTTATAGAAGGAGAGCCGCTTCCCGATGTAAAATCAAATGCATTTGTTATTAATACTGTTTATAAATACGCAAAGAAAAAAACATTTCGTTTCGAATTACAACATTTATCTACAAAACAAGACAAGGGAAATTGGGCTGCTGTACTTACAGAATTTTCATTCGCTCCAAAGTTTACATTTTATTTAAGCGATTTGTACAACTATGGTGTTACCGATATTCATTATCCAACAGTTGGAGGAAGCTATACCAAGTCGGGAACAAGATTTGGCTTAAGTTATGGAAGACAAAGAGCGGGACTATTTTGTGTTGGAGGGGTTTGCCGTTTTGTTCCTGCATCGAGCGGGTTTACAGCAACGCTTACAACTACATTTCATAAATAATTATAGCTGCTTTATTACATTGGCTATCACATTTGGTTTGCCTAATGTATAATAATGTAAAACAGGGGCTCCGGCTTCTTTCAATTCTTTCGACTGAGCCAACAACCACTCTTCGCCCACTTTTTCAGCAGCTTCATCATCTACACATTTATTAATTGCGTTTGAAAGATCGAAAGGAATGTCTACATAAAATGTGTTCGGGATAATGCTAAGTTGTTTTTTTGTACTAATTGGTTTCAGTCCTGGAATAATTGGAACAGTAATACCTGCCTCACGACAGGCTTTTTCAAATGCAAAGAATTTTTTATTATTAAAAAACATTTGTGTAACAATATATTCGGCACCTGCATCTACCTTATTTTTCAAGTGCATTAAATCTGTTTGCATGTTTACTGCTTCGAAATGTTTTTCAGGATAACCTGCTACGCCAATACAAAAAGTTGTTCCATTGGTTCCTTTTAATTCTTCTTCCAAATAAATTCCTTTGTTAAGATTGTCAACTTGTTTTAATAAATCAATTGCATATCTATGTCCGCCAATTTCCGGAACAAAAGTTGGTTCATTTTTTTCTGCGTCGCCACGCAATACCAATACATTGTCAATTCCTAAATAATTCAAAGTTAGTAGTGCATCTTCGGTATCTTCTATATTAAATCCGCCACAAATCAAATGTGGAACGGTATCTACTCGATAACGATTCATGATTGAACCGCAAATTGCTTCCGTTCCTGGACGTTTTCGATACACTACTTTTTCAACGCTACCATCGGGTTTTTTTTTGTTTTTATGTTCGCTTCTATGATAAGTAACATTAATAAAGGATGGATTGAATTCCATTAAAATATCTAAATGATCATAAACAGCCTGTATCCCTTTTCCTTTTAAAGGAGGAAGTATTTCAAGAGAAACAAGGGTTCCGTTTGCTTTGCGAATATGGTCAATTACTTTCATTTGTAAATTGTTTGCAAACATAATATAGCCGATTGATAATAAAACAAAATATTAAAATTGATTGCTTCGTATTTCATCATCAACGCATACCTTATTTTTGCTTTGTATGTCAATTTCAATTCAAACAAAAAATCTTGTCAAGCGATATGGCCATCGCACGGTTGTAGATAATGTTTCGATTGAAGTAAACCAGGGAGAGATTGTTGGTTTGCTTGGGCCAAATGGTGCTGGTAAAACAACCACATTTTATCAGGTTGTTGGATTAATCAAACCAGATGATGGAGCTGTTTTTTTGGATGATAAAAATATAACCACATTACCTATGTACAAAAGAGCAAAAATGGGAATTGGTTATTTACCGCAAGAACCATCCATATTTCGAAAATTGACAGTAGAAGACAACCTGCTTGCTATTTTAGAAATGACTACATTAAATAAAGAAGTGCGTAAACAAAAACTAGAACAGCTCCTTTTAGAATTTCGATTACAACATGTTAGAAAAAATATGGGTGATGTGCTTAGTGGCGGAGAAAGAAGAAGAACAGAAATTGCCAGAGCACTATCGGTAGATCCAAAATTTATATTGCTCGATGAACCATTTGCTGGCATTGACCCTATTGCAGTAGAGGATATTCAAAGTATTGTAGCAAAATTAAAATATAAAAATATTGGCATCCTCATCACCGATCACAATGTAACCGAAACGCTTTCTATTTGCGACCGCGCTTATCTTTTAATTGAAGGAAAAATATTCAAACACGGAACCGCCGAAGAGTTAGCTGCCGATGACGATGTGCGAAAATTGTATCTCGGAAGAAATTTTGAATTAAAAAGAAAAGAATATTTGCACCAAGAAGCAAAAGAATCTGTTCAATAAAGTTTTCCATAAATAATTTTATCTTGCTAACTATCAATGAATCTGCTTAGTCCAGCCATATCATCTCTTGCCCGAATGCGAATGTGGCGCATAGACGCATGGAAAGAAAACGCCGAGGATGTTCAGCGCGATGTATTACAAAATTTAGTAACCGCAGCACAATACACCGAATTTGGAAGAAGGTATAATTTTTCTCAGCTTTCTAATATCCGCGATTTTAAAAATGCAATTCCAATTCATGAATACGATGATTTAAAACCTTACATCAATCGAATGATGAAAGGCGAACAAAATGTTTTATGGAATACGCCAATTTATTGGTTTGCGAAAAGCAGCGGAACCACAAGCGATAAAAGTAAATTCATTCCTGTAAGTGAAGAAAGTTTACAGGATTGTCATTACAAAGCCGCAAAAGATGTACTAACGCTTTATTATAATTTCAATCCAAATTCTGAATTGTTAACTAGTAAAGGATTGATTATTGGTGGAAGCCACACCATTAACCCGATGAATGAAGAAGCGCAATACGGCGACTTAAGCGCAGTGCTTTTGCAAAACACACCTTTTTGGGGAAACTGGTTTCGAACGCCAGATTTAGACATTGCGTTGATGAATGAATGGGAATCGAAAATTGAAAAATTAGCAAGTTCAACTTCAAAAGAAAATGTATCATCTATTTCGGGGGTGCCAACTTGGACACTTGTTTTGTTTAAAAGAATATTAGAAATCACCGGTAAAAAAACTATTTCCGAAGTGTGGCCCTTGCTGGAGCTTTACTTACACGGCGGCGTTTCTTTTACACCTTATAAAGAACAGTTTGAAAAAATTATTGGCAAAAACATTCACTATTTAGAAATGTACAATGCAAGTGAAGGATTTTTTGCAGCATCAGAAAAACCGGGTGAGGAAGAAATGTTACTGTTTTTAGATTACGGAATTTTTATGGAATTTATGCCTGTCGGTGAATACGGAAAACAAGAGCCAAAAACAATCGGATTAAAAGAAATAGAGCTTTTTAAAAATTATGCTTTAGTAATTTCTACCAATGGAGGGCTGTGGCGTTATTTATTGGGAGATACCATTCAATTCACTTCTTTGTCTCCGTATAAAATAAAGGTTACTGGTAGATTAAAACAATACATCAATGCTTTTGGAGAAGAGTTAATGGTGGACAATACAGACAAAGCGATGGCGATTGCTTGTGAAAAAACAAAATCTTCCATTATAGATTACACTGCTTCGCCGGTATATTTTTCCGAAACATCAAATGGTGCACACGAGTGGTTGATTGAGTTTGAAAAAGAACCAGAAAGTTTGAATCAATTTACAATCGAGCTCGACAATGCATTAAAAAATATAAATAGCGACTACGAAGCAAAGCGTTATAAAAACATGGCACTCCGTTTGCCAATAATTACCAAGCTGCCCAAAGGTGTTTTCTCTAAGTGGCTGCAAAGCAAAAACAAACTGGGGGGACAACACAAAGTACCACGACTTTCTAACAAAAGAATTTATTTAGAAGAAATTTTAGCAATTTTAAAAACTACATTTGTAAATAATTAATTTTCATTTACATGAAACTTTTAAAAGATAAAGTAGCAATCGTTACTGGTGGGGCACGAGGAATTGGCGAAGCAATCGTATTAAAATTTGCAGAGCAAGGTGCCGATGTGGCTTTCACTTATGTAAGCGATAGTAGCATTGATAAAGCAAATGCGCTTGAATTAAAACTAATTTCATTGGGTGTAAAAGCAAAAGCATACAAAACAAATGCCGGCGATTTTATTCAATGCGAAACTTTTGTAGCTGACGTTTTAAAAGAATTTGGAACCATTGATATTTGTGTAAACAACGCAGGAATTTCTAAAGACAATTTATTGTTACGCATGAATGAAGAACAATGGAGCAGTGTAATTAATACAAATCTTAACAGTGTTTTTTACATGACCAAACAAGTTATTCGCCCAATGATGAAAGCAAAAACCGGAAGCATAATAAATATGAGTTCGATAATTGGAGAAATGGGAAATGCCGGACAAAGTAGCTATGCAGCTAGCAAAGCAGGTATTATTGGGTTTACAAAATCGGTTGCGAAAGAATTAGGAAGTAGAAATATTCGGTGCAATTGCATTGCTCCGGGATTTGTAGAAACAGATATGACGAGTTATTTAAAAGATGGCGAAGGTGCGGAAAAATATAAAGCAGGAATTCCGCTCGGTCGATTTGCAAGCGCTGATGATATTGCCAACACAGCTTTGTTTTTAGCAAGCGATTTGGGAAATTATATTACCGGACAAACAATAAGTGTTTGTGGCGGATTGAATATTTAATTTTTAAAATAGACTTTCTTGAAACCATTTGAAAAAATATTAAAGGACAATAAAACTTGGGCGGCGCAACAA
Organism: Bacteroidota bacterium; assembly: GCA_005798905.1. Taxonomy (GTDB): domain Bacteria; phylum Bacteroidota; class Bacteroidia; order Chitinophagales; family Chitinophagaceae; genus VBAS01. The sequence continues at coordinate 65,708 of SYIK01000010.1, forward strand.
CTTGCTACAGATCCTACATATTTTAAAAGACTGATTGAAATTCAAAGCCCGGAAGTTTTGTGGATTGGCTGTAGCGACAGTCGTGTGCCAGCTGATAAAATTACAGGAACACAACCTGGAGAAATATTTGTTCACCGCAATGTTGCCAACTTGGTTGTGCATACCGATTTAAATTTATTAAGTGTTTTACAGTATGCGGTTGATGTATTAAAAGTAAAACACATAATTGTTTGTGGCCACCACAACTGTGGTGGAGTGCGGGCTGCGCTTAGCAATCAAAGTCTCGGATTGATTGATAAATGGTTGTGGAATATTAAAAATGTTTATCGTCAATATAAAAAAGAAATCAATGCGCAAAGTAGTGAAGATGCAAAAGTTGATTTACTTACTGAGCTAAATGTAAAAGAGCAAGTATTGAATTTGGCCAAAACATCCATTGTTCAAAAATCTTGGAAAGAAAACAATGCCCCCGATTTACACGGTTGGGTTTATGATTTAAGAGATGGAATTATTAATCCTGTTTTTGACATACCTGCAGGAAGCAAAGTAGATGAAATTTTTGAATACGATAATTTATAAAATTGAACGCGCTGCAAAAAAATTATTTTGTTTTAAATTTTTCGATTGCTTTTTTTGTGAATTCGCTCAACACTAATCGTCCACTTATTTTTGCTCGCTCCGTTAATAATTTATCCCAATGTTCTGTTCCTTGCCAAAATGTTTTTTTCATTTCCTTCATTGCTTCAGCGCTTGACATTTCTAAACTTTGTGCAAGCCGATTTATGGATTCATCCATTTCAACTGTTGTAGCATGCACTTCGGCAAACAATCCTTTTCGCCTTGCCCAGTCTGCGCTTCGCCAATGTGTTGCATCAATCGCCAATTGAGAAAAATATGAAAGCCCAATTTTTCTTTCCACCGCAGGCCCAACTACAAACGGCCCGATACCAACCGCTAATTCGCTTAGTTTTATTTCGGCAGTATCGGTTGCAATTGCGTAATCAACAGCAGCGGCAAGCCCAACGCCCCCTCCCACACATTTGCCTTGAATGCGACCAATAATAAATTTTGGACAAAGTCGTATTGCGTTTATAACAAGTGCAAAACCGCTGAAAAATTTCAACCCCTCTATTTCTGTTTTAATTGTTTTTAATTCTTCGAAAGAAGCGCCGGCACAAAATACTTTTTCGCCATGCGAACGAAGAACAATAACCAACACGTTTGGATTTTCGCCAGCCTGTTGAATAGCTGCAGCAAGGTTGTGTAAAATTTTTGCAGGCAAAGAATTACTTTGCGGATGAAAAAATTCTATTGTACAAATTCCTTTATGAATTTCTGATTTTACATATTCGGAAACTAATTCGTTTGACATAAAAAAACCTATTTTATCGCTCGTTAAATGACCGCCATATAATTATACGCTTTTAATAAATGTGCTACAAATTAATTACTGTTTAATTATACTTTTCGTTGTACCATGGTAAGAATAGTTGCAACACCAACAATAGGTTCGTTTGAGCAGTCCAACATTTCCACAAACCATTTTACAATTCCTTTATCAATATCCGTTTCTTCTTTTTTATCCGATGGTAATTTTTCTTTGCATGTAAATCGAATATGAATTTCAGTGCCCGGATAAACCGGTTTTGTAAATCGCAGTTCATCAATTCCATAGTTTAACAAAACAGGATTTTTTTCATATCCTTCTACAAATAATCCGGCAGCTATGCTCATAATAAAATAACCGTGTGCTACTTTTTGTTCAAACATGGTTCCTGCAAAATCAGTTGTTTCTTTGTGTGCATAAAAATGATCGCCACTCAAATCTGCAAAACGATCAATGTCTTCGCTGGTAATAATTCTTTTTTTAGTAATGATTTGTTCGCCAATTTCCAGTTCTTCAAAATATTTTTTAAAGGGATGTTTCTCCGAAATTTTTCCTTTTGCATTTGGCTGAAATACATTGGTGATATTGGTTATCATTGTTGGCGAACCTTGAATTGCGGTTCTTTGTAAATAATGTTTTACGCCACGTACGCCCCCCATTTCTTCTCCTCCTCCGGCGCGGCCCGGGCCGCCGTGAACCAACAATGGAAGTGGAGAGCCGTGGCCCGTACTTTCTTTTGCACATTCATTATTCAACACCAAAATTCTTCCGTGGTGTGTGGCGGCTTCAAGCACATATTGTTTTGCAATTTTATTATCTGCTGTTACTATTGATGAGCAAAGACTTCCTTTTCCTTTTTTACTTAGTTCAATTGCTTCATCAATATTTTTATACGGCATGATTGTACTTACAGGGCCAAATGCTTCCACCGAATGAACTTCATTTGATTCAAATGGTTTTTCATTTAGCAATAATAGCGGAGAAAGAAATGCTCCTTTTTTTTCATCGGCATCAATTAATGAAACACTGTCGAGTGAACCATAAATTAATTGCGATGAAGCCAATAGTTTTTGAACTTGAGATTTTACTTCTTTTCGTTGATCTTGCCCTGCCAAGCTTCCCATTCTTACTTTTTCGTTTAGCGGATCACCAATTGCAACTTGTGATAATGAAGCAGTGATTGACTTCCAAACAGATTCTATTTTATTTTCTGGTACAAATATTCTTCGAATAGCGGTGCATTTTTGCCCGGCTTTTGCCGTCATTTCTTTTCTTACTTCTTTAATAAAAATATCCCACTCGGGCATTTCTGGTGTTACATCATTTCCAAGAACAATGCAATTCAAACTATCTGCTTCCATATTAAACGAAACAGATTCGCTTACAATTTTCGGGTACGATTTTAACAACAAACCCGTTGTTGCACTTCCGGTAAATGTTACCACATCTTGTGCGGTTACATAATTTAATAAATCGCCGGCACTTCCACAAACCAACTGCAGTGCGCCTTTTGGTAAAATGTTTGAAGCAATAATTTCTTTTACCACTGCCTGCGTTAAATAAGAAGTTACTGTTGCTGGTTTTACAATTGCCGGCATTCCTGCCAACCAATTAACAGCACATTTTTCCAACATTCCCCAAACCGGAAAATTAAATGCATTGATATGAATTGCTACCCCTTCTTTTGGTGTAAGAATGTGTGTGCCCATAAAACTATTATTCTTACCAAAATTGTGCGACTCGCCGTCAATACAAAAAGTTTCGTCTTGAAATTTTTTCCGCAAAGACGCATTAGCAAAAAGATTTCCAATTCCTCCTTCAATATCTATCCAACTGTCGGCTTTTGTTGCGCCTGTTTGATAACTAATTGCATAAAATTTTTCAAGATGATTGCGCAAATGAAGCGCTAATGCTTTCAACATTCTCCCTCTTTCATGAAATGTCATTTTTCGCAAAGCGGCATTCCCATTACTTCGTGCATATTCAAGTGCAGCTTCAAAATCAATTCCCTTACTTGATGCCGAAGCAATGTAATCGCCCGTCACAGCGTTGTATAACGACTGGCCTTCTCCGTCTCCCAACATCCATTTTTCTGAAATATAATTTTCAAGCATATTCATTACTGAAATATTTTTAATAAAGTTAAATCAAAAAATGGGTTAGATCAAGGCAAACTGTTTCAAATGATGTGTAACGTGTTTGTGGTGCAATTGCACCCATTCTAAAAAATTAAGTTCTCCAAATACAGGGTGAGTTTTTTTGTGCAAAATATTTTGCTCGTAATACAAAAAGAAATTTTGTATGGCTTTTTCCAATTCGCTAATCGCTTCCGACATATTTGTTTTCCTTAGTGGTAGCGGATCTTCGGGTAAAATTCCGAATGGTGCTTTTGTGTTTTCTCTAAATTCTTTTTCACTCAATAAAAACGCTTTTAGTTTTTGCAAATGTTCGGGCGGTGATACTAATGGGATATTTAATTTTCCTGTTGATACAAGAAAAAAACCTGTTACGTGCTCCACCATTTGTTGCGCATTCATCTTACCCCATTTTCCTTTTGTGTCTGCTGATAAATTATTTAATTTTCCAATAAATTCGTTTTTAAGAAAATTTATTTTTTCAATCGTCATGAAGTTTCTTTTGATACAAGTTAATAAAAAGAAAATGTTTTATCGTTTCATATAAACCATTAATATCTGAATATCGCTTGGTGTAATTCCTGAAATTCTGCTTGCTTGTCCGAGTGTTCGCGGAAGCATGCGCATTAATTTTTCTCGTGCCTCGTTTCCAAATGCTTTTATTTTTTTATAATCAAACTTTTCCGGAATCATTAAATTTTCCAACTCGCTCATTTTTTCCACTAATTCTTTTTCTTTATTAATGTATGTATCGTATTTTATTTGAATTGCCGCTTGTTCAATTGACTCATTTGAATAATTTTTCATTCTTTCTTTTATATCAGGAACTTCCTCAACAAGATCAACGAGTTCTACATTTGGGCGCAAAAGAATTCTTTCTGCTCTTTGTTTTTCGTTAATAGCTGCGGTAGATTTACTTTCTAAAAATGGATTAATAATCTCTGGGGATAAATTCGTCTCTTCTAAATAAGTTTTAATTTCATCAACTTCCGTTTTCTTTTTTTCAACATTCTGCATTCTTTCTTCGGATGCAAGCCCAAGTTTGTAACTCCACTCTGTGAGTCGAAGGTCGGCATTGTCTTGACGAAGAAGTGTTCTAAATTCTGCTCTGGAAGTAAACATTCGATATGGTTCATCAGTTCCTTTTGTAATCAAATCATCTATTAATACTCCAATGTATGCTTCGCTTCTTTTAAGAATAACCGGCTCTAAATTTTTTACTTTTTGATGTGCGTTAATTCCAGCAATTAGCCCCTGACAAGCGGCTTCTTCGTAGCCCGTTGTTCCATTAATTTGACCTGCAAACAACAGATTGTCAATTAGTTGTGTTTCAAGTGAGTACTTTAATTGTGTTGGTGGAAAGTAGTCGTATTCAATGGCGTATCCAGGTCTGAACATTTTTGCATTTTCAAATCCAGGAATTAATTGAAGTGCTTTTTGTTGAACATCTTCTGGTAATGAGGTAGAAAATCCATTCACATAAATTTCTACTGTATTCCACCCTTCTGGCTCAACAAACAGCTGGTGTCGCTCTCTTTGTGCAAACCGATTGATTTTATCTTCGATACTTGGGCAATACCTTGGTCCAACACCATCAATCCTTCCGGAAAACATTGGGCTTTTTTCAAACCCAGTTTTTAAAATATCATGTACATTTTGATTCGTGTATGTAATCCAACAGCATTTTTGCTTTTTTGGTTTTTCTGTATTTAAAAAGGAAAACCCAACAATTTCTTTATCTCCGTGTTGTTCTTCCATTTTGGAATAATCCAAACTTCGTCCATCAATCCTTGGCGGAGTACCGGTTTTCAGTCTGTCACTCACAAATCCAAGTGAAACTAATTGCTCTGTAATTCCAGAAGAAGATTTTTCAGCCATTCGCCCTCCTCCAAAATTTTTCTCGCCAATATGAATGATTCCGTTTAGAAAGGTTCCATTTGTAAGCACTACAGCTTTTGCTTTTATTTTATTTCCAAACCCTGTTTCAACACCGTAACAAATTCCGTTTTTCACCAAAAGCCCTTTTACCATATCTTGGTAAAAGTCAACATTTGGTGTTTTCTCTAACATTTCCCTCCATTTCAAAGAAAAAACCATCCGATCATTTTGGCTCCTCGGACTCCACATTGCAGGCCCTTTAGATCGGTTCAACATTTTAAATTGAATCATCGACAAGTCGCTAACGATTCCAGAATAACCGCCAATTGCATCTATTTCTCTTACAATTTGCCCCTTTGCAATTCCTCCCATTGCGGGGTTGCAACTCATTTGAGCAATTGTTTGCATATTCATTGTCACCAACAACACTTTTGAACCGAGATTTGCTGCCGCTGCGGCAGCTTCACAACCGGCATGCCCGGCACCAACAACTATCACATCGTATTCTTTAAACATAGATGCGCGAAGATACGCCCATAAAAAGAGTTATTATGCTGAAGACAAATCAACCATTTTCACGTGAAACGCTATTTTTTAAAATACTGATTAAGTAGTTTGTTTTCCATTTTTCTCATGTTTGCTTTTGCTAATTTCCCTTTATCCTTATAGCCACAAAGATGAAGCACTCCGTGAAAAATTACACGGTGAAGCTCTTTTTGTAGTGTTGAGTTTTCAAGTAATGCGTTTTCTCTAACCCTGTCAAGGCTAATATAGGCTTCGGCAATAATTGTGTCTTTGTTGGTTGACAAGTCGAATGTTATGATATCGGTATAAAAGTCATGATTTAGAAACTGCTGATTGATACTAAGTAAAAAATCGTCAGTACAAAATATAAAACCGAGGAAATTTATTTGCTTTTTTTTCTTAATAAAAACAGAAAAAAGAAAATTTTTTAGCCGTCTTCTTTCTTTTAGTGGCAAACAAATATTGTTTTGTAAAAAAGAAATTTTTGTGCTTTGGGGTATTTTTAAAACTTTCACAAGCAAATGTAATTCAACAAGTTTAGCTTTGCGCCAGTAAAATGAAAACAAAACTGTGTGAACTAATACCAGGACAAGAAGCGATTATCTTGTTTTTTGATAGCGATGAACTTTCTTTAAAGTTGATGGAAATGGGATGTGTACCAGGCGAGCGAGTTCTTATTGAACAAGTCGCCCCACTTGGAGATCCGATTTCTATCTATGTATCAGGATATTCTCTTAGCCTTAGATTAAACGAAGCACAGCATATTATAGTTGAATTAACTAATTGATATTCAAATAATTAATGAATATTGGGCTTTATTTTGGTTCCTTTAATCCGATACATTTCGGCCATCTAATTATCGCTAATGAGGTACTAAACGAAACTTCATTAGAAAAAATCTGGATGATTGTTTCTCCGCAAAATCCACTTAAAAACAACACCGCTCTTTTAAACGAATACGACCGGCTTCAGCTCGTTCGCCTCGCAATTGATGGTGATAATAGAATAAAAGCGGTTGATATTGAGTTTAAACTACCCAAGCCTTCTTTTAGTATTAACACTTTAGTTTATTTAAAAGAAAAATATCCTCAACACAATTTTTCAATAATAATGGGGAGCGATAGTTTTCAAAATATTGAGAACTGGAAAAATTATTCTGAAATTATTTCCAATTATCCGATTGTTGTTTATAAGCGCCCCGGGTTTAAAATTTTAAAAACTTTCAATGCTTCAATTTCTGTTTTGGATACTCCGCTGCTTGAAATTTCAGCATCAAAAATTCGTACAGCGATAAAAAATGGGAAGTCAATTCGTTACTTAGTTCCTGAAAATGTGTTGGAAGAAATTATTTCGCGGCGGTTTTATAGAAAAAAATTAAAAAACACGACCAAGAAGTAAACAAAGCACCACAATAACGGGTGCTGATAATTTACTAAAGTATAACAAGGACGCAGTTCCTACAACTATTGCAGCATTTAATACGCTTCCAAGTTTTATTTCTAACAACGAAACATCTTTCATTAAATACAAGGCAGCCGCAATCATAAACCCAACTACAACTGCATTCACACCTTCGAGCGATCGATAAACTGCTGCATATTTTTTTAGATTATGCCAAATGGGAAAAAAGAAAAACACCAACAACAAACTTGGTAAAAAAATTGCAATCGCTCCAATTAAACACCCGAGTATTTGCATTAAAACTCTTGTTTGTGGTTTTTTCCCAACATCTTTTAGAGCCATTCCGCCAACAAAAGATGCAATTGCAAAAACGGGTCCCGGTACTACACTTACAATTCCTATCCCTGTGTACATATCCTGTTTGTCTACTTTTAGTAGCCGAGGGTCTTTTTTCTTTTTTAAATATGGTCGAACGGAAAACTGTTCATACATCATTGGCATTAAAACTTGCCCCCCTCCAAATACAATGCTTCCCATTTGATAATTATTCTGAAAAAGATTTATTGGTGCTCGATATTCCCAATTATTTTTTCGAGCAGATTCGCTTAAAAACCCAGCAACTAAAAACACAACCACAAAAAGCCAAATATTCATCCAGCTTACCCGCTCGGGTTTCTGTGTAATTTCAACGATTCTTTTTTTACTAATATTTGTAATCAAGCCTGCGGACAAAATCAACAATGGAAAAATAAATGGAGATTTAAAAAACAAAAACATTGTTCCTGCGCTTACAAGCATTATTATTTTAGTAATTCGATTTTTAATAAAAATTCGAAATGCTTGTATGGTTGCGTAAACCAAAAAACCAATTGCCATTGGCGGGATGAATTTAAACAAATCAACCTGTAGCGCATTCTTGTCAATATAATGAAGCAAAAAAGAAAGCGAACCCATAATAAAACAAGCAGGTGTTACCCAGATTATTACAGTTACCACAGCCAAAGAAAATCCACCAACCTTATACCCAATTAATGTAATCGTTTGTGTAGATGACGCCCCTGGTAATAGTTGACAAAAAGCGTTGTACTCCATTAGTTCTTCTTCTGAAATATATTTTTTTTGTTGAACAAATATTTTCAACATCATTGCAAAATGCGCTTGTGGTCCACCAAACGCAGTAATAGTGTACAAAAACACAGTTTTTAAAAAATCGAAGTGTTGTGGGAGCATGGTTGTTAAATATAGTTAGAATTTAGAACCATAAATTTAAGTGTTTGGTAGAATTACCAAATCAGGTAAATTCACAAAAAATTTTTACATCATGCAAAAATTATTTTCACTATTTGTTTTTCTTTTTTCTGCAAGTTTTTTATTGGCACAAAAAAAATCAGACGATCTTGTTTCTACAATTATTGCGGCGGCTGATATAGTCGAATCGAAATGCATTGCATGGAGAAGAGATATTCACCAAAATCCAGAGTTGGGAAATAACGAACATAGAACTGCAAAAATTATTGCTAATCATTTGCGTTCGCTAAATATTGAAGTAACAGAAGGTGTTGGAAAAACTGGTGTAGTAGGGGTTTTGCGAGGTGCAAAGCCTGGTCCTTGTATCGGCTTAAGAGCTGACATTGATGCTCTGCCGGTTGTGGAAAGAGTAGATCTTCCTTTTGCTTCAAAAGTAAAATCTACTTATAATGGACAAGAAGTTGGTGTGATGCATGCTTGTGGACACGATACGCATGTGGCAATGCTGATGAGCGTTGCAGAAATATTATCGTCAATGAAAAACGAATTAAAGGGAACAGTGAAGTTTGTTTTTCAGCCAGCAGAAGAAGGCCCGCCGGAAGGTGAAGAGGGTGGTGCTCCATTAATGATAAAAGAAGGTGTTCTTGAAAATCCAAAAGTTGATGTAATGTTTGGAATGCATATCGGATCGCAAAGAGATGTGGGAACAATAACTTACCGACCTGGAGGAACAATGGCTGCCTCTGATTGGTTTACAATAAAAGTAAAAGGAAAACAAACACATGGCTCACAACCCTGGGCCGGCATAGATCCCGTTGTTGTTGCTGCGCAAATTGTAAATGGGTTGCAAACTATTGTTAGTCGCCAAACTGATCTTACAAAAAACGCTGCGGTAATTTCTGTCAGCACAATTCACGGAGGTGTTCGGTCAAATATTATTCCAGAAGACATTACACTTACCGGAACTATCCGAACATTGGATACAGGCATGCAGCGAATTATTCATGAAAAAATAATTTTAACTGCGTCAAAAATTGCCGAAGCTTCTGGTGCAACTGCAGAAACAACTATTAACACAAAAACACTTGTTACTTACAACGATCCTCAATTAACAAAACAAATGTTGCCAAGTTTAATAAAAGCGGCGGGAGAAGAAAATGTAACAGAAGTTCCTGCAGTTACGGGTGCTGAAGACTTTTCTTTCTTCGCAGAAAAAGTTCCTTCGTTATTTTTCTTTATTGGTGGTAAACAAAAAAATGTTGACCCGAGTAAAGTTTTTCCTCATCATACTCCGGATTTTTGGATTGATGAAAGTGGAATGAAAACAGGGATAAAAGCGTTTTGCAATTTGGTGTTTGATTATATGAATTCAAAATCAATGGAAGTGAAAAATAAAAAACCGTTTTGACCAATAGGTTGTTGTTATTTTAACAATTGATAAACTATCCAGCTCATTACATAAGCAAGGCTTGTCATATATATTAATTGAACAGCTGGCCATTTGTATGATTTAGTTTCGCGTTTTACAACAGCTAATGTGCTCATACATTGCATTGCAAACACATAAAATATCATCAAGGAAAGTCCGTTTGCTAAATTATAAACTGGTGTTCCGTTAATCCTTTTTGCAACTTTCATTTTATCGCGCAGTTGTAAATCGTGCCCCTCTTGTTCTCCAACGCTGTAAAGGGTGGCCATTGTTCCCACGAAAACTTCTCTTGCTGCAAAAGATGTTAGTAAAGCAATTCCAATTTTCCAATCATAGCCAAGAGGTTCAATGATTGGTTCAATTGATTTTCCCAAAATACCTGCGAAAGAGTTTTCTAGTTTGGCCGCGTAAAATTCATTATTAAGTTGTTCAATATTTGCTGAAGGGTTTTGAATTAATATTTTGTGACGGTGTTTTATTGTCAGCATTTTTTCTTTTGGACCATAAGAGCTAAGCGCCCAAAGAGCTAAACTAATAATCATAATAATTTTTCCTGCATCCATCACAAATATTTTAGCTTTATTAGTCATCACATGTAAAACATTTCCCCATCTAGGGGCGCGATAAGTTGGCAGCTCTAGAATAAAAAAACTTTTTTCGTTTACTTTAATAAACCAACGCGCTGCCAAAGAAACTATTAGCGCCATAACAATCCCTAATAAATAAAGCCCCATCATCACCAACCCCTGTGCTCCTAAAAAACCAAACAAGTATGATTTTGGGATTACCAAAGAAATTAAAATAGTAAATACAGGGAGCCTTGCCGAACAGCTCATTAGTGGTGTAACTAAAATAGTGAGTAGTCTTTCTTTTTTGTTTTCAATATTTCTTGTACTCATGATTGCGGGTACAGCACAGGCAAAGCCGCTAATCATTGGCATTACACTTTTTCCGTTTAATCCAACGCTTCGCATTAACCTGTCGCTCAAAAAACTAATGCGAGCCATATAACCAGTGTCTTCAAGTAATGTTATTAGGGCAAACAAAATCATTATTTGCGGCACAAAAACCAGTATGCCGCTTAGCCCAGCTAATACTCCGTTCAATAAAAGGTCGCTCCACCAAGTATTGGGCAAAAGAGCCGCAATGGTTGAATTAAGTTTTACAAACCCAATTTCAATCCAATCCATCGGGTGTTGCGCTAACCAAAAAACAGATTGAAAAAGCAAAAATAAAACGCCCAATAAAATAACATACCCCCATCGACGATGTAGTAAAATATTATCGAGCTTGTCTGAAAACAATTTTTTTTGTAACGGATCTGGTTCAGATACTACGTTTTGTAGAATTAGTTTTATTCTTTTATAGCGATCGGTTATTTCTTCTGCCTGTTGCGCTGTTTTATTAAATGGGTTTTTTGCTACCACACTCGCTACAATTTTTCTTTCTGACTCGCTCTTAATTATATCATTATAATAATAGGAGATATGTAATGCTTTGTAATCGCTCACCTGTGGAAACTTCTCTTTAATTGCTATAACAATGTCTTTTCCCCAAACCGAATGCGAAGAAAAGTTTCGAACAGCGGAGGGTGGTGGTTGGGAAATAATGGTTGTAAGATTTTTTTTGAGTTGTAGAACCCCTTTATTATTTCGTGGATTAATTGGAATTACAGAAACACCCAGCTCCCTTTCTAAACCCAACACATCAATTCCGATTCCTTTTTTACGAGCAATATCCATCATTGTAAGTACGATAATCGTTGGAATTTTTAAATCAATTACTTGCGATGCAAACAGTAAATTTCTTCTTAAGTTGGAAGCATCAACAATCACCACTATTACCCCAGGGTGTTCGTCGTGGTGTTCGTTCATCAATACATCGTAAGTAACCTGTTCATCGCTTCGTTTTGGATAAAGACTATAAGCGCCGGGAAGGTCAATTATTTTAACGTTTAAGTTTGGTGCAAGTTTTAGATCTCCAACCTTCATTTCTACAGTAACACCAGGAAAGTTTCCAACGTGCTGGTTTAGCCCTGTTAAGCAGTTAAAGAGAGAACTTTTTCCACAGTTGGGGTTTCCCACTAATGCAATATGAGTTTCCTTGTTGGTCATCCGTTTGCAAATGTAAAGTCCGCAGTTCAATCTCGTTTACGAAATAAGGTGTTTTGAAAACACACAAATTGATTAATTTTAATATATCAACAAACTATATGAAACCAAAATTTACAATCACTATTGCTGTTATAATTTTTGTAACTGTTTCCATATTACATCTTTTTCGGTTAGTTCAAAATTGGGGTGTAACATTTGGAGGTTATTCTTTTCCAAGGTGGGCAAGTGTTTTGGGGGTAATTATTCCATCATTCTTGGCGTATCATTTATTTACATTGAGAAGAAAATATTAAAAAAACTTCTTTTTTGATACGGGTTTTCTTAGCCGATAACAACTTTTTAATGTTAGTTCAAATACCTTTGCGAAAATTAATGAGCTAATTCTATGAAGATTTTTGCACGAATTCTTTTTTTGTTTTTACTGTTCATTTCAACAGTTGTTTCGGCACAAAAAATAAAAAAACAAAAACTTGGAAAAGCTGATCGAGAAGTTTTTTCAAATCTAAAAAAACATATTGGCTATTTAGCCAGCGATGAGTTGGAGGGTAGGCGCGCAGGTACTAATGGTGAAAACCTCGCCAAAGAATATATCGCAAAACAGTTTCAACAAATTGGATTACAGCCCAAAGGGGCAGAGGGTTTTTTTCAACCATTTTCTATTTATGCTGGTAAACAAATTAACTCTTCCAGCTATTTCGTAATCAATAATGATAGTTTAAAAACAAATGACGACTATTTTGTTTTCCCTTTTTCTGCCAACAAAACCATTTCGGCAACACCAACAATTGCTGTGCAGGAAGTAGACATGCTTTTTCTTTTTGATTTAAAAGACCTTTTAGAGGAAAATAAAACAAATCCACACTTCGATTTAAATGCAGAACTGTTGGCCGCTTCAAAAAAAGCAGAAAAACAAGGAGCTTCTTCTCTTGTTTTTTTTAACAGTTCTGGAGTTGAAGATGGGTTAGCGTTTAATAGTAAAGATCGAACCGAGCAACTAGGTATCCCCGTGCTTTATCTTTCTAAAAAAACCTCTATAAAATATTTTGCCGACCCTTCTTCTTCTGTTAATATTTCTTTTAGAACAGATGTGTCTGAAATAAAAAAAACAGGTAATAATATTGTTGGCTATATTGATAATGCCGCAACAAACACGGTTGTACTTGGTGCACATTTCGATCACTTGGGTTATGGAGAAGATGGAAATTCAATGCTTCGAACTGGTGAAAAACTAATTCACAACGGCGCTGACGACAATGCAAGTGGAACTGCTGCTTTGATAGAATTGGCAAGAATATTACATTCTTCGAAAAACAAAAACAACAACTATCTTTTTGCCGCTTTTTCTGCAGAAGAACTTGGTTTGTTTGGCTCAAAATTTTTTACAGAAAACCCTGTTGTTGATTTAAAAACCGTAAACTATATGATAAATATGGATATGATTGGGCGGTTAAACGATAGTTCAAAAACTGTAACAGTGGGTGGTTATGGCACTTCTCCTCAATGGTCTTCTTTAATAAGTTCGGCAAATAAAAAAAATGAACTTGTGGTAAAGGTTGACAGTAGTGGTACTGGCCCAAGCGACCATTCTTCTTTTTACAGAAAAGATATTCCAGTATTATTTTTTTTTACTGGTCTTCACACGGATTATCACAAACCAAGTGACGATTTTGATAAAATAAATTACAGTGGCGAAGTGCGCATTATTAATTTTATTTTCAATACGATTGATGAAGCAAATCGTTTAAATCAAAAATTAGTTTTTACAAAAACAAAAGAAGCTCAAACAACCACTTCGGCAAAGTTTTCTGTTTCGATGGGTGTAATGCCAGACTATACGTTTTCTGGTTCTGGACTTCGTTGTGACGGAGTTTCTGAAGGACGGCCTGCGCAAAAAGCTGGAATTTTGGCCGGTGATATTATTGTTCAAATTAACGAACATGCAGTAACTTCTGTTGAAACTTATATGCAAGTGTTGGGTAAGTTTAAGCGCGGCGATAAAGTAATTGTAAAATATAAAAGAGGAAATGATTTTTTGTTGACGGAAGTTCAATTTTGATTAGTTGCGACAATGAGTAATTTAACCCTGAACACAAAAGAATTGACTGACGAGTTTTTTGAAGACACTCGTCTATTGGGTATTGTAGCACCAATCGAAGACTCTAAGTTTTGTCGTTTACTCAACGCGATTTTAGACATGGATTTTAGAATTAATAACGAAATTGAAATCCAATTAAAAAAAAAGAACCGTGATTATTTTTTTAGTGTATTTGAATACAAAGAGCCTTCCGGTTTTTTAGAGCATTACCTTTACAACAATCGATTTGATGGCGAGTTTTTATTGCCAGAATTTAAACGTATAGATTTTTTGTGGTTGATGAAAGGAGATGAACTTGCGAATGAACACATTTCGCTTCTTTCTGAAAATATTCGACAGGTTGACTCTGTTCAACTTGTAGCCGAGTTGACAAACGAAAAAATAAAAAATAAAGAACACCTTGTTTTTTGACGCTTTAACATTGTAATTGGAAAAGGCTGATCCGTAATTTTAGAACCAACGGTTAACTTCTTTCTCCAATTTTACTTCGATTGTTTTTACTCCTTTTGGTTTTATTCTTCCAATTGGGTTGGTAAATTTTTCAAGTCCAGCTTCGCGAAGTAAAAAAATAATTTCATCGAGAGAGTCTTCGCGAACACTAAACAATAACCCTCCGTTTGTTTGTGGATCGGGAAGTAGCGTAAATGCTTCCATCACGTTTACCCCTTTTTCAAATTTTACATGCTCACTATAATTGTTCCAATTCCTTGTGGTGGCGTCGGGAAATATTCTTTGCACTACATATTCTTTCACGCCTTCAGTAATTTGAATTTTATTATAATATATTTCTGCGCCAACACCACTTCCTTCAACCATTTCCAACAAGTGTCCCAACAGCCCAAAACCTGTAATATCAGTCATTGCAGACACTCCATCGATTTTTCCAAGGGCTTCGCCAATATTATTTAACGCTGTCATTTGTTGCAACAGCGGTGCAAGGTGTTCTTCTTTTAAAAGATTTCTTTTTTGCGCAGTTGATAAAACGCCAACGCCAACGGGTTTTGTTAAAAACAAATAATCGCCCACTTGCGCTGTATTATTTTTTTTTAAATTAGAAATTGAAACAAGTCCATTTACAGCTAAGCCAAAAATTGGTTCGGCAGAATCAATACTGTGGCCGCCAGCTAAAGGAATTCCAGCTTCTTTACAAATCAATTTTCCACCTTCGATAACTTTTTGCGCCAAACTTGATGGAAGTTTTTCTACTGGCCAACCTAGGATTGCAATAGCAAGAATTGGTTTTCCACCCATTGCATAAATATCGCTGATACTATTTGCTGCTGCAATTTTACCAAACTCAAAAGCATCGTCAATAATCGGTGTAAAAAAATCTGTTGTAGAAATTAATGCGGTTCCGTTTCCTAAATCATAAACAGCCGCGTCGTCTTTGCTATTATTTCCAACCAATAATTTATCGGAATCTGGCATTGCAATATTTGATTTTAAAATTTCTTCTAAAACTTTTGGAGAAATTTTACAACCACAACCAGCGCCGCGAGAAAACTGCGTAAGTTTTATTGATTCGTTATTCATAATTTAGATTTGATAGTTGTTATATAAATCAAATGTATTTGTTTTGTAAATAATATGTTTCCTATTTTAAAATCGAAGCTTGCAGAAGTTGGCACTACAATTTTTACAACAATGAGTGCGCTGGCTACAAAACACAATGCTGTAAATCTTGGCCAAGGGTTTCCCGATTATCCAATGAATGAAGAGTTGGTGGCGCTAACAAACAAAGCAATGCACGATGGATACAATCAATATGCGCCAATGCCGGGCTGGTTGCCACTTCGAGAAGCTCTTTCAGAAAAAATTGAATTTTTATACGGAACAAGAATAAACCCCATTGAAGAAATAACGATTACGCCCGGTGGCACTTACGCAATCTATTCTGCGCTAACAACTATTATCGAGCGGGGCGATGAAGTAATTATTTTTGAACCGGCTTACGACTGTTACGGTCCAAGTGTAGAATTAAATGGCGGCGTAGTTGTTCCCATTCCACTTATTTTTCCCGACTATAAAATTGATTGGGTGTTTGTGAAAACAAAAATCTCCAATAAAACAAAAGCGATAATAATTAATTCGCCAAACAACCCAACAGGAAGTGTTTTATCTGAAAAAGATATTGAAATGATTCGATCGCTTGTTGATGGAACGGCTATTTTTATTATTAGCGATGAGGTTTATGAGCATTTGATTTTTGATTCGCTTTTACATCAAAGTATTTTACGTTTTCCGGATTTGCTTGAAAGAAGTTTTGTTTGTTTTTCGTTTGGCAAAGTTTATAATTGCACCGGGTGGAAACTGGGCTACTGTGTAGCGCCGGCTTCGCTTACAAAAGAATTTCGAAAAGTTCATCAGTTCAATTCTTTTTCTTGTTTTACTCCGGCTCAAGTTGCGTTGTCGCATTTTATAAAAAACAAATCCGCCTATCTTTCGCTTACAACTTTTATGCAAACACAGCGTGATGCTTTTAAATATTTGATGCGCAATTCAAAATTTGATTTTTTAGAAAGTAGCGGTAGTTATTTTATTTGTGCAAAGTATAATCGCATTACAGACGAGGCTGACAAAGATTTTGCAATTCGTTTAACGAAAGAAGTTGGCGTTACCACAATTCCTGTTTCTGCTTTTTATCGCGACGGCAAAGATTATAGCGTTTTGCGTTTTTGTTTTTCTAAAAAAACCGAAACGCTTGAATTGGCTGCTGAACGGCTTTTGCTTATTTAGTTTTTATTTTTGTTGAATGAAAAAAAAATTGCTTTTTGTTTGTGTTGAAAATAGTAACCGAAGCCAAATGGCAGAAGCTTTTTCAATTATTCATGGGGGCGATTTTGTTGATGCTTTTAGCGCTGGCTCTCGCCCTTCTGGAAAAATAAACCCAATGGCGATTGGTGCAATGGCAGTTTTGGAATATGATTTAAAAAAACATAAAAGCAAATCGTTGATTGAGGTTGAGGTTTTTGCTCCGTTTGATATTGTTGTAACAATGGGCTGCGGCGATGCTTGTCCTTGGATGCCGGCAAAAAAATTTATTGATTGGAAAATTCCCGATCCAAAAGAAATGGGTGAAAAAGATTTTGAGACAGTTAGAAACATGATCGAAACAAAAGTGAAAGATTTACTAAAATCACTTTAACAGATTTATTATTTTTGAGTTGATAAATTCCAATTGTTTATTAAATGAAAATAATTGCAGTAATTCCGGCTCGGTTCAACGCTTCTCGTTTTCCGGGAAAACTAATGCAACTATTGGGGGAAAAGCCTGTCATTCGTCACGTTTACGACAATGTTGTTTCCACAAATTTGTTTAATAAAGTTTTTGTTGTTACTGACAGTTCTATAATTTATGATGAAATTGTTGGCGCCGGCGGCTTGGCAATTATGAGCAAAAAACAACACGAAAGCGGAAGTGATAGAATTGCCGAAGCTGTTGCTGATATGGATGTTGATGTAATTGTAAACATTCAGGGCGACGAACCCTTTATTCAAAAACAAGCAATTGAAAATTTAATTTTTTCTTTTAACGACAGTTCTGTTTGTGTTGCTTCGTTGATGAAAAAAACAAACAGGCAAGATGCGCAAAGTCCCAACGTTGTAAAAGTAGTTGTTGGTAAAAAAAGCGACGCGTTATATTTTAGTCGGTCTGTAATTCCTTTTGAAAGATCGGAATCACAAACGGTTTTTACACATGTTGGAATTTATGCTTATAAAAAAGAGGTTTTATTAACTTTTACAAAACAGGCCCCTTCCGAACTTGAGCGCATAGAAGGTTTGGAGCAGCTTCGTTATCTTGAATCGGGCATTAAAATAAAAATGGTTGAAACAGATTATCAAAGTGTTTCAATTGATACACTAGAAGATTTGGAAGAGGCTCGTGCTTTGTTAAATTCTCAATCATATGAAAAAAGAAAATAAAAAAGAAGGGGGTGTGTTATCGTCTGTTTTGCCAGATAGTTTTGTGGTAAGAAGAGCTCGACAGCCGTTACGACAAAACCCAAACACAGTTCCTGTTCGTGAAGATTCTAAAACTGTTGTTATTTCTGTTCATGACTACAACGAGGAAACGTATCAAGTTCACAAACCTGTTTCAATAAATGATTGTTTTTCTTTTTTTCACACCAACACCATTAGCTGGATTAATATCGACGGAATAAGAAAGATTGAGGTAGAAACGGTTTGTAATAAATTTGGAATTCACGCACTACTACAAGAAGACATTCTAAGCATAAGCCAGCGGCCAAAAATGGAAGAGGTTGGTGGTGTGTTGTTTTGCTTGCTAAATATGCTTTATTATAATCCTATTCAACAAACAATTGAACAAGAACAATTAAGTATTGTGTTATCAAGCAACTTAATACTTAGTTTTCAAGACGACGCAACTCGTGATGTGTTTACTCCGCTGCGTGAAAAATTAAAAACAACAAACAGTCGTGTCCGCCAAGGCGGTTCAGACTATCTTTTTTATGCAATGCTTGATTTGGTTGTTGATAATTTTTTTATAGTGACAGATCTTCTGGGTGATAAAATAGAACAACTGGAAGAAGAAATAGTGCGCAATAGTAATCAGCGGTGTTTGGTTAAAATAAACTCATTAAGAAAAGAGACCCTTGTATTAAAAAGAAATATTGGTCCTGTTAGAGACCTGGTTAGTGGTTTAATAAAAAGTGATGGGGCTTTGCTCTCCGAACGAAGTATAAAATATTTTAAAGACGTGCACGACCATGTTGTTCAGGCGTATGAATTAACAGAAACTTATAGAGACACGATGACAAGCTTACAAGATCTTTATATTAGCAATGTTAACCTTCGGCAAAACGAAGTAATGAAACTTTTAGCAATTGTAACCGTCGTGCTTGCTCCGTTTATAGTTATAAGTGGTTTTTGGGGAATGAACTTTAAAAACCCTCTTTTTGTGAACAGTTCTTTTTTTGGCCTTTGGTTTCCTTTTCTACTTATGTTTTCTATTTCTACTGGTCTTTTTTATTATTTCAAAAAAAGAAAAAAATGGTTTTAGATAACGCTTCGTTTATAAACAGGAACCGTGCTGCAGGGCTCTCCGTACATTATGCTTTTTACAACCGGTTGTAAAATTTTTGTTATTTCCACGTAAGCAAACTCTTCTATTTTTATTTCGCCACAGCCTTTTATTACTACTTTTTTGTCAACAAACTCGTTCGTATTAATTGCTGCTATGTTTTTTATAAAAAGATTTTTATACAGCTCTTTCTCGTTTCCAAAACCAATTTCTTTTGCAATTGGTTGTAAATAAGAAACGGCTAACATATACGCCCAAACAGGTATTATCGCATCGGCAGAACAAAACACCGCCACGTTTTTATTTCTTTTTTTTTCCCAGTCTTCTTTTTTTAATGCTTCGCGAAAATCTTTTTCTTTTAATATTTGCCCCATAAAAAGAAATTCTTTCAAATCAAAAATAGCTACCGCTTCCGGAATGAACGCCGCAAGGTCTAGTGTTACAATTCCACTTTCCGAAACTTTATTGCTAATTTTTGCTTCCATAGTTATTCACAAAATTAATCCGTTGGCTCCATTTGGTTGTAAATAAAAAAGCCGCCAAAAAAGGCGGCTAACTATTTTGATTAGAACAAATTAATAAAAAATTTTTCTATTGTCTTTAATTTTTGCTTCTTTCTTTAAAACCTGAATGGGCTGGTTGTAATACAGTGCCATTTGTCGTGTTTGTTGTTGATACGCTTTTTGTTGATCAACAACATTAACCGCTGAAACGGCTGTTGAAGAATTTGTTTCAACACTTAATACATAAACACCCGAAATACCCACAATAGCTTCGCTAACCAGTTTTCCTTTATTTGAACTGTTAAACGCTGCACCAATAACGCGAGGCTCAAATCCAAGTGTTGAATTTCCTGAAAAACGAAGACTGTCCACGGTTTTAACAGAACCCCCAAAGTTGGTTGCCGCTGCACCGATTGTTGAAAAGTTTCCAAGGTTTTTAATAATTTGTTCTCCTTTTTTCTTGTTTCTCAAAATTGGTTCTACAGACATTCTTGCGGTTGTAGCGCTTTGTGTTCCCTCTTTTAAAACATCTGTAATAATTGCAACAACATATTTGTTGCCGATTAATTGTGGTTGCAACACGTCACCAACTTCTCCTTTGTAAACTTCTCTAACAAGCTGTCTTGTTGAACCAAACGAACTAATTCCTTCAACAGAAAAATCGTTAGGCTTAATATTGCTTGCTACAAGTTTTGGAACTCCTTGTGTTTTTAGTTTTTTATCAAAGTTTTTGTCAAATGTTTTTTGGGACCTGCTATCGCTTGCAAAACTGCTAGCGTCACTACTTGCCTGGCGATGTGTTTCATCGCTTGCAACTATTTTTTTAGCAAAATAGGCAACCTTGTAATGTGGTTGAAAATTCTTTTGATCTAATATTTCAACCAAGTGGTATCCAAAATCTGTTTTAACAACTTTTGTTTCCCCCCTTTTTCCTTCAAAACAAAAATCATTAAACTCTTTTACCATTTGTCCAATATTAAAATAGTTGGTTTGTGGGTTTTGAGGATTTGATAATACACCGCCCTGTGCACCACTTCCTTTGTCGTCTGAAAATCTTTTTGCAAGCGTGTCAAACCTTGCGCCAGTTTTAACTGCATAAGCAATGCTGTCAATTCTTTTTTTAGCAACACTATCCTCTAACAATTTTTGCCCTTGTTGTGGGTTAGCTGTTTGAATAAGAATATGTCTTGCTTTTACCGAGTCGGGTAGTTGTTTTGTGTCAATTTTTTTTGCTAATACAAATGCATCAAAATCTAAATACGGGCCAAAAACTTCGTTTTGTGCTAATCTAAAAATATTCTCTTTGTTTGGAATTTGTATTTGCGACATTCCACTGTAGCCGTCATAATATTGTTGTGCACTTCCGTAACGAGCAAGAAAAGCGGCGGGTTCTTTTGTTTTTAAAAACTCTTCTTTAAGTGTTTCAACACCTTTTTTTATTTCTGCACTATCAGATGCTGTTGGCGCAGCATTAAATAATATATAAGAAATTGAGCGCGATTCGTCTTGTTTGTATTGGTCTTTATTTTTACTAATATACTCTTCAATCTCTTCGTCGGAAACCGCGATTGTACTATCCGTAATTTTTGAATATGGAAAAGACGTATAGGAAACCTTGGCAATAGCTGCCATTTCTGTGTTTTGTTTTTCAACTCTCCATTTTGGTAAATAAACAGAATTGTTAAGAAGTGTATTATATTTCTCCATCATCCTGTTGCGCTCTAGGCTAATAATATAATTATTCAACTGCTCTTTTTCGTCTTTGTTGGCAGATTTTTTAATTTGATTAATGGCGTTTTGCGCCGCTGACGCATTATAAACACCTTGTTCGTTTGAAAACCTTTCTTTTAAATCTTGTGGTGGGTTTGCGCCAAACAAAATATCATTAATTTCTTTTTTGCCCACACCAGCTCCAACATTTTCAAACACTTCTTCCATAATAACAGACGCAACTTCTTGCTCCCAAAGTCCGTCAACAATTCGTTGTCTTCCCATTTCGTCAACCATTTGGCCCTGTGCTTGCATTTGTTGTTCTTGTGCTTTAACTTTTGTTTCGAAAGCAAAAAGCTCAATTTCTTTTCCGTTTACAACACCTAAAACAGTTGTCTCTCCGCTGGATGCGTTTCCGCGGGTTGATAGATAATCTGTCAAAACAAAACCTAACAACGCTAACGCAACAGCAACAACCGCCCATTTTGCGTATTTATCTCTTATTTTTTGAATCGCCGACATAGTTTTTTCTTTTGCTTTAAGGGGGGCAAAAATATGTATTTTTCTTCTTTTCTTCATGTTTCGTTCAAAAGGACTAATTCTCATCTTTTTCAAAACCTTTTTTCCACAACGGTTGTTTATATTTTTTTTTTTTGTTAGTTTCTTGGTGTGAAACGTTAATTTCTTTTTTATTGTTTGTTGTTTTTGTTTACACCACCATTTTACCCTGCGCGTTTTTTTTATAATAACAACTTTTTCCACACAAAACAGCTTTCTCGTTTTTAAACAACCTTATTTCTTTTTTAATTAACAAATGTTGATATGTGTTCAAAAAACAATATACTCGTGTTATTGTTTCTTAATTTCTTTCTCTTGTTTGTTTGTAACCTGTTGGTAATTTGTTTTTTCTGTTTATCCACATATTCACCACTATAATAGTAATAGTTTTTTTCTTAAATAATAACTATTATTTAACTACTATGGTATTTACATTGTTTTGAAAAAATAAAATATTTCTAATCTTTTTTAATTGCAATATCTTGCCCCTCTAAAATAAAAAATGGAACAAGAAGAATTAATAACGATTAAAAAAAGTGTAAAAAGTTTTGGGTTTTACGATGTAAAAATAAATCCAACACTTGACCTATTTTATGAAATTGAAAAATTAAAAAAAGAAAAAAATGCAGTTCTTTTAGCACATTACTATCAAGATTCTGACATACAAGATATTGCTGATTTTATAGGAGATAGTTTAAAACTTGCACAAGTTGCGAAACAAACAAAAGCAGATATTATTTTATTTGCCGGTGTTCATTTTATGGCAGAAACAGCTAAAATTTTAAACCCTACAAAAAAAGTAATTCTTCCCGATCTTAATGCTGGGTGCTCGTTGAGCGAAAGTTGTCCTGAAGATATTTTTAAAAAATTTAAAGAAAAAAACAGTGACCATAAAATTATAAGTTACATCAATTGTAGCGCGGGAATAAAAGCATTAAGCGATGTAATTTGTACAAGCAGTAACGCAAAAGCAATTATTGAAAGTTTTCCAAAAGAGCAGAAACTTATTTTCGCACCCGATAGAAATTTGGGAGCTTATTTAAACAAAACAACCGGAAGAGAAATGTTGCTTTGGAATGGCGCATGTTTAGTTCACGAAAATTTTAATTTAGAAAAAATAACCAAAACAAAAGAGCAAAATAAAAGTGCAAAAACTATTGCACACCCAGAATGTGAAGAAGCTATTTTAAGAATTGCAGATTTTGTTGGATCTACATCAGCACTTTTAAAATTTACAAAAACCGACGAAGCAGAAGAATTTATTGTGGTAACAGAAGCGGGAATTATTCATCAAATGGAAATAGAAAGTCCTAAAAAAAGGTTTATTCCCGCCCCAACAAACAACAACTGCGCCTGTAATAATTGCCCACACATGAAACTAAATACATTGGAAAAAATTTATTTATGTTTAAAGTATGAACAACCGGAAATAATATTAGATGAAAAACTAAGAGCTGATGCAGAAACTCCAATTTTAAAAATGTTGGAAATAAGCAAAGGGGTAGGGTTGTAAAATTTATTTCTTTTCTAAAACTTCATATAAAAAAACGGGCGATAAAGAAGCTGTTCGTGATTTTGGAAAAATAAAATCTTTTTTCAATCGTGTTATTTCGTAATCATTAATTGAAAAACGCCGACCAAAAACAAAACCTGCAGCATCCACAGCTGTTTTATTTTTAGCGTCAAAAAACAACCAAAAGGGATTGTTGTGTTTTGTTTCATTCGAAACATATTCTTTACGAAGCGAAGCAGAATAAAACGAAAAAGAAGAGGAATAAACATTTTTCCAAAAATAAACCTCGTTAAAATTTACAGTTCCGCGCACTTGCTCCACCAACTGTTTACCGGATTGATAGCGCAATAAATTAGGATAAAAAGAAGTGTTTAAATAAAAATATAAAAAAATAGAAACACAAACTGGTACAAGAAAAGATTTTTGTAAAAAAGAATGCGGGTTTAAAAAAACAAAATAGAAAAACAAGAAAAAGAAAAGCAAAAACAAAACAAGAAGGAAAAGATTTTTTTCCGAAAACAACCAAAACAACAATAAAACAGTTAAAACAAAAAGAACTAACGAAACAAAAAGCTGTAAGTAAAAAACCGTTTTTACCGCAACGGGCTTAGTTTTTAATGAAAGAAAAAAATCGACAGTAAAAAGAGCCGCCCACGGCGCAACAAGCGGTAAATAGTGAGGCAGTTGGTATTTAGAAAAACTAATAATTATTAATAGAAACAAGAAAACACCAATCGTTAACCATTCTTTTTTTCTATTTATAAAAACAGAAAACCGTTTAAAAAACGAAAGAAAAGCAAGCACACCCCAAGGAGAAAAAGACCAAAGAAACGAATGAAAGAAAAAAAACGGATCGCTTTCTGTTCCAAACTTTCCTTGAAAACGCTCAGCACTTATTTTAAACAAAAGATATTCTACACCATTAATATTGCTTTTACCTCGAATAATTTTTTCTGGGTGAAGGTTGAATTGTTGATAATAACAAAAAAGAACAGGAGAAATAAAAACAAAAAAAAGAAAAACCAAAAGCAACCACTTCGGATTTAAAAACAAAGACCACGCTTTTTTATAAAGAATATAAAACAACAAAGCAACAAGCGGAGTAATTAAACCAACATGGCTTTTGGTTGCAAAACCAACAGCAAGCCCTAAAGATGCCAAAACAATTGAAAGCGTTTTTTTATAATTAACAAAAAACACCAACTGCCAAACAGAAAAAACAACACACGCAGTCAGTATTGCATCCATCCGAACATCGCTGTTTGCTAAAACAAAACAACAAGAAGAAGCTGTAACTAGTGCCGCAAGCAGCCCGGTTTCTTTGTTGTACAACTCTTTACCTAATCCATAAACCGAGAACAAACCAAGTAGTGTAAAAAGAAAAGAAGGAAACTTATAAGCAAACGATGTAACACCAAAAAGATGATAACTTAAGGCAGATGTCCAAAAAAGAAAATGGGGCTTATCAAGATAGTCGCCGTTATGGTCAATTAAATTTAAATAATCGCCGGTTAAATACATTCTGAGCGCAATATTTGCGTGGTGCGCTGCATCATTATCCATTAATGGAACAAAAAGACCAGAGAAATAAATTAACCCCAAAAAAGAAAAAAGGAAAAAAGAAATACGGCGAGAAAAAAGCGGTGTGTCCAAAATATTTTTAATTAAAGCTCCATTTTACCAAATGGTTTTTTTAATAACTCCCAAAAATTTTCATCTTTTTCGTTCGGGTAATAACGGTCTAACCCGTAGCGAATTTCGTTTTTGTTCATTGTTTTAAAAGTTCCAAAAAGGCGATCCCAAATAGAAAAAACAGCACCGTAATTACTATCAGTAAAAGGCTGTTTCCAATGGTGGTGTACTTTGTGCATGTTTGGAGAAACTAAAACATAACTAAGAACAGAGTCAATTTTTTTAGGAAGTGAAATATTTGCATGTGTCATTCCAACAAAAACAGTAAGAATGGTTTGATAAATCATTACAGCATACATCGGCGTACCACAAAGTAAAATTCCTGCTAAAAAAAACAAACCACGCCAAACACTTTCAAGTGGGTGGTGACGAAGCCCCGAGGTAACATCAACATTATTATCTGCGTGATGAATAATGTGCATGCGCCAAAACAAAGGAATTTTGTGTTCGGTAATATGAGAAAACCACCCGCCAAAAAAATCCAACACTAATGCAGAAAGAAGAACAATTCCCCACGTTGGTGCATTTAACCAATACACCAAACCGAATTGTTTTTGTTGCGCCCAATCTACCAAAGAAACAATTAACACCGCAAACCCTGTGTGAATAATAAGATGTATAAGTGTAAAAGAAAGATTTACCGCCGCATGGCGAATTTTATTTTTCTTATAACGCATAGGCAACAATGGAATTGCGCCCTCAACAAACCAAAGAATCAAAAGACTGCCAACAATGAAAGCAAGCCGCTCTGCGGGACGCTGTTCTAAAGTATTAAAGTAATTCAACAAGGCAGAGTCCATTCTCAAAATATTTTTGGAAAGATACAAGAATTATTCGCCCGCCCGATCTACGAAAGAACTCAATAACAAAAGAGCTGTGTCAACCTCCTCTTTCGGCACAACTAATTTAATTTGAGTAAAAGGAATAATTGTAGAAATGTTTTCGTCGAACAAAGAGCATTTCACGCCGTTTTCTTTTAAATACGCCATAGAAAAATTAGCGTCAATATAATTGTTGTATGTTTTTATAACAACAAGTTCCATTATTAAATTGAAATTTTTTTCTAATTCAACATTAGCGGCATTACCAACATCATCAAATCTTCGTTTTCTTCTTGATCGGTTGGTTTTATAATTCCTGCTTTTGTTGGAGTGGAAAGCTCAACCAACACCTCTTCTCCATCAACAACAGAAAGCACTTCAATTAAAAATTTAGCATTAAACGCAATGGTTAAATCTTCGCCATCATAACGGCAAGCCATTCGTTCGTCTCCAGAATTTCCCAAATCAACATCTTGCGCCATTAACTCTAATTCGCTTCCAGCAATAGAAAGCGCAACCTGGTTTGTACTTTTGTTACTAACTACACTAATTTGACGCAGTTTGTTTTGAAAGTCTGTTTTGTTTACAATTAGTTTATAAGGGTTGTCAGCCGGGATAACAACTTTGTAATCTGGAAACCTTGCGTCAATTAACCGACAGCTCATTTGTGTATCACCATGTTTTATAAAAAAATGATTGCTATTATAGCTAACAGTAATTTCATCTGCATTATTGGGAAGCGCAGCTTTTAAAAGTGCCAGCGGTTTTCTTGGAACAATAAAAGAGTCTTTTTTAGGACAGCGAACATCTTTTCTTTTATATCTCACTAATCGGTGAGCGTCTGTTGCAACTAATTGTAAACCTGAATTGTCTAACTCAAAAAACACACCAGTCATTGCTGGGCGCAAATCATCATTACTTACCGCAAAAAGCGACTTATTGATTGAAGTCAAAAGCGCCAAAGAAGTTGTGGTGAACGCGGTTGTTCCATCTGGGCTTGGTTCTTTTGGAAAATTTTCAGGATTTTCTCCCATTACTTTATACTTGCCTGTATCGCTTGTAATTTCTATACCAAATTTTTCATCAACATTAAAAGTTAGCGGCTGGTTGGGCAGGTTTTTTAAACTATCCATCAAAATTTTTGCAGGAATACAAACCTTTCCAACAGTTTTTGCTTCTACATCGAGCTGAACACGCATTACAGTTTCTAAGTCGGTGGCGACAACACTTAGTTTCTTTTTGTCTATTTCAAATAAAAAATCTTCTAAAATTGGCAAAACGGTGTTGTTATTAATAACACCAACTATTTGTTGCAATTGCTTTAACAAAGCCGAAGAGGAAACTATAAACTTCATTGTGTAGTGGTTTGTAGCGAAGCTAATGATTTTTTCGACACACATGTAAAACAACAAATAGCTCCACTAATAAACAAGTGTTTATTTTGCATTTATTTTCAATGTTTAAAAAACAATACTCAAAAGAACAGGGGTTTCAAAAGCTGAAACAATATTGCGCTTGGCAAGAAAGGGCACAGCAAGAAGCGAAAGAAAAAGCATATTCGCTTGGGTTGCGAAAAACAGAAGTAGAGGAAGTTTTAAGTCAACTTATTTTAGAAAATTTTTTAAACGAAGAACGGTTTGCTGTTCAGTTTACCGGAGGAAAATTCAGAATTAAAAAATGGGGTCGCGTAAAAATAAAATACGAGTTGCACCAAAAAAAAGTGAGCAACTATTGCATAACAAAAGCGCTGGAAACAATTGACGAATCGGAATATTTAGAATTAATAAACAAACTGGCCAGCCTAAAATGGAATTCAATAAAAGGCAGCGGAGCAAACTTGTTTGTAAAAATGGCAAAAACAAAAAACTATCTTTTACAAAAAGGGTTTGAGCCGCAACTTGTTTCGGTCGTGTTAAAAAAAATAACAAATACAAAACAATAACTTTACAACATGTCTTCTCTTTTCATTACCATCATACAATCGGCGTTGCACTGGGAAAATAATACCGCAAACCTTAAAATGTTTACGGAGAAAATTGATGGAATTACAAACAAAACAGAAGTTGTAGTTCTCCCCGAAATGTTTAACACTGGATTTAGTATGAAACCAAAAGAGCATGCAGAAAAAATGGACGGTGAAACCGTTCGGTGGATGAAAGAAACTGCTGCAAAAAAGAAAATAATTCTTACAGGAAGCGCAATGATTGAAGAGTGTGGTAATTATTTTAATAGACTATTGTGGATTTTTCCAAATGGAAAAACCGTGTGGTACGATAAGCGGCATTTATTTGCATATGCCGGAGAAAACAAACATTATACAGCCGGAGAAAAAAGAATAATTATTTCGGTAAACGGCTGGAAAATTTTTCCACTTATTTGTTACGATTTACGATTTCCTATTTGGTGTAGACGAACAAACGATAATGATTTTGACGTTGCACTATTTGTAGCCAATTGGCCAGAACGCCGCAACCAAGCGTGGAAAACCTTGTTGCAAGCAAGAGCCATCGAAAACCAATCTTTTATAGTTGGAGTAAACCGTGTGGGAAGAGATGGCAACGAAGTTTATCACAGCGGCGATAGTACAATTGTGGATCCGATGGGAAAAATTCTTTATTCAAAAGAACACGAAGAAGACGTTTTTACCATTGAATTGCAAAAAGAATTTTTAGAAGAAACAAGAACGCGACTTCCTTTTTGGAAAGATGGTGACAGTTTTAAAATCGATCTTTAAATAAACTAATGCGAGCTCGTAATCGCATTCCAACCCTGCGCAGTAATAGGGTGTTTGTTATTGCTTTTCGTAATAATATTTGCGCCCAGCTCTGGTTCGGTCATATAACCCACTACGCTAATTTGCTCGTTTGTAATTAATTTATCATAATCCGCCGGAGCAATTGTGAACAAAAGTTCATAATCTTCGCCACCGCTAAGTGCGCAAGCTGTTGGGTCAATTTTAAATTTGAATGCAGAATTTTTTGTGTTTTCAGAAATTGGTATTTTTTCTTCGTACAACACACAACCCAAATTGCTTTGTTTGCAAATGTGAAGAATTTCGGAACTCAATCCATCGCTAATATCTATCATTGAAGTAGCGGAAATGGTTTCTTTTTCTAAAAATTCAATAATATCTTTTCTTGCTTCTGGTTTTAATAATCTTCCCACCACATAACTCTCTCCTTCTAAATCTGGTTGAACTTTTGGCGCTTCTAAATAAATTTTTTTCTCTCTTTCCAAAAAAAGCAAACCAATATATGCCGCGCCTAAATCTCCCGAAATACAAAGCAGGTCTCCTTTTTGTGCAGTGCTTCTTCGAATGTATTTATCCGCAACAACTTCTCCAATTGCTGTAACCGAAACCACAAATCCTTTTTGAGAAGAAGCGGTGTCACCGCCAACCAAGTCCACACCATATTTTTCGCAGGCCGTATAAACGCCTTCATAAAATTCATCCATTGCTTCCAAGCCAAAACGATTGCTAATACCAACACTGAGTGTGATTTGAGTGGGTGTTGCACCCATTGCATACAGATCACTTAGGTTTACAACAACCGATTTATATCCAAGATGTTTCAGTGGAGTGTAAGCCAAATCAAAATGAACCCCTTCCAACAAAAGATCGGTGGTAACTACGATTTGTTTTCCAAAATGATCCAACACGGCGGCATCGTCGCCAACCCCCAAAACAGAAGAAATGTTTTGGTGTTCAATGTTTTTCGTTAAGTGTTCAATAAGCCCAAACTCGCCAAGAGAACTTATTTCTGTTCTTGTTTCCATAAATAAAATAAAAAGCAAAAATAATTTTTTCTCAAGTAATCTGCATTTTAATTCAAATTTTTATAGACGCACGAAAAGCCCTGCCGCCATAATACGATTGTGCACCGTTGTGATAAACAAAAACTTTACCGTAGCGAAAATCGCCAAATATTGCGCCGCCAAGTTTTCTTATTTCGGTTGGTGTTTTCAACCAGCTCGATGTTTTTGTGTCGAAACTTCCAATTTGTTGCAATTCGCGATATTGTTCTTCTGTTAATAATTCAACACCCAACTTAACAGCCATATCAATTGCATTATTCTTCGGCCTGTGTTCTTTTCTCGATTCCAACCCTTCGTTGTCGTAACAAAAACTTCTTCTGCCAACTGGGCTTTCCGCCGAACAATCATAAAAAAGATATTCTGCAGTTTTTTTATCAAAACCAACAACATCGGGCTCTCCGCCAGTTTTTTCCATTTCGTTCAGCGACCATAGTTTTGAGGAATTCAACTCCAGTTTTTTCTGCACATTCGCCCAATCAATATTTTTATGACGAATTTTATTTTTCTCAAAACGTGATTTTAATGTTTCGAACAATTCTTTTCGCTGTGTTAACGACAACTCTTTTTTCATTCATTCTTTTTAAATAGTTTTTCTTATTCGGCAGCAAACAGGATTTTGAATATTTTTGAAAAAGTTCGATTCGTTTTTATCAATATGCAAATTTCTGTAATCATAGTCAACTACAAGGTAAAATTTTTGCTTGAGAATTGTATTCGTTCCGTATTACGAGCGGCTCAATTTTTACAAGCGGAAATAATTGTAGTTGACAATAATTCGCAAGACAAAAGTGTAGCGTATTTAAAACCACTCTTTCCGCAAGTGCTTTTTATTGAAAACAAAACCAATTATGGTTTTGCAAAAGCGTGCAACCAGGGCGCGGCAATTGCAAGTGGCGATTTTTTTCTTTTTCTAAACCCTGACACGGAAATTCCGGAAAACGTTTTTAGCAAATGCATTTCTTTTTTAGAAGCAAAACCAGCTTGTGGAGCGGTGGGCGTAAGAATGGTAAACGAAAAAAATGAATTTTTAAAAGAATCAAAGCGAAGCGCCCCAGCACTTTCTACATATTTTTTTAAACTATTTGGTTTGTCGAAAATTTTTCCAAAATCAAATTTCTTTTCAGGATATTATTTAGAAAACCTTTCTGAAAAAGAAAACCACGAAGTTCCAGTGTTGGCCGGTGCATTTATGCTACTTCGTAAAAATGTATTTTTAAAAATAAAAGGATTTGATGAAGATTTTTTTATGTACGGAGAAGACATTGATTTAAGCTGTCGGGCAATTGCCGCCGGATATAAAAATTATTATTTGGGAGAAATTACAATTATGCACCAAAAAGGAAAAAGCACTGATTTTAACCACCAACAAATAAATAGGTTTTACGACGCCATGAAAATATTTGTTCGCAAATATTACACGAATAAAATGGTCGTTAAAAATAGCTTACTTATCGCCATTGAAATAAGAAAACAAGCGGCGCATTTACACAAAAGATTAAACAACAAACAGTAACTTCATTTTTACTTATTAATAAAAAATAAATTGGCAAACATCTTCGATATAAAAATTCCTGATACAATTGCAAAAGCGTTGAGGCTTTCAAAAAAAAATGCACAAAACAAGCAGTTGTTGGTCTTGAAAAAACTATTGCGCAAAGCGCGGTTTACAGCTTTTGGCCAACAAAACAGATTTGATGAAATATTGTTAAGTAAAAACATTGGAAAAAATTTTCAAGAATTTGTTCCCTCGCACGATTACAATAAAATGTACAACGAGTGGTGGAAACAAACCATTGACGGATCGCCTGATATTACATGGCCAGGAAAAATAAAATACTACGCATTAAGTTCAGGTACTTCGGAGTCGGCAAGTAAATACATTCCGGTTACAAAAGATATGTTGCGCAGCAATAACATAAATTATTTTAAACAATTTGTAAGTTTATTAAGTTACGAAAATCTTCCACTAAACGCAATTACCAAACAGTTTATGATGCTTGGCGGAGCAACAGATTTAAAAAAAGGAAAAGCAGGTTGGTTTGCCGGCGACCTAAGCGGAATACTTGCAAAAAAGCGGCCATTTTGGTTTCAAACATTTTATAAACCTGGGGGAAAAATTGCAGCAATTGTAGATTGGAATCAAAAATTAAACGAAATAGTAGAGCATGCAAAAGAGTGGGATATTGGATTTATTGTTGGTGTGCCGGCTTGGTGTCAAATGTGTATGGAAATGATAATAAAACACCACGGGGTAAAAAATATTCACGAAATATGGCCGAACCTTGGTTTTTTTATTCACGGCGGCGTTGCGTTTGAGCCATATAAAAAATCCTTTGAAAAACTTTTAGGAAAACCAATTATTTATGTCGAAAACTATTTAGCAAGTGAAGGGTTTATTGGTTACAAATCAAGAGAAAACGCAAACGGGGTAAAATTGATTTTGGATAACAATATTTTTTTTGAGTTCGTTCCATTCGACGATACCAATTTTGATAGCGATGGAAATTTGATAGAGGGTTTCGATGCGAAAATGATTCACGAAGTAGTTGCAGAAAAAGAATATGCAATTTTGTTAAGCACCAACTCCGGAGCTTGGCGCTATTTGATCGGAGACACAATTAGATTTGTTGATACAACAAACAATGAAATTATCATTACTGGTAGAACGAAACATTTTTTGAGTTTAGCTGGAGAGCACTTAAGTGTTGACAATATGAACAAAGCAGTAGAACAAGTAAGCAACGAATTAAATATTAGCATTCCGGAATTTACCGTAATAGGGCTGAAGCACGATACACTTTTTGCACACAAATGGTTTGTGGCTTGCAACGACGAAATAGACGAACAACTGCTTTGTAAAAAAATAGATTTAAAACTTCGAGAACTCAACGATGACTATGCAATTGAAAGAGACAGTGCGCTGAAAGAAGTTTTTTTAGTAAAACTTCCAGAGGAAAAATTTCTTCAGTTTATGAAATTGAAAGGGAAGCTGGGCAGTCAAAACAAATTTCCAAGAGTAATGAAAGGAAAAATGCTTGAAGACTGGAATAGGTTTTTAGAAAACGGAAGACTTTAAAATTGCAAATGAAAAAAAAGAGCTCCATTTATAAAATTGTAAGTTGGATAAAAAAAATAATCATCTATTTGTTTATTTTTCAACTGCTTTATATTTTATTAATAAAATGGATTAACCCGCCAATTACATTTACACAAATAAGCAGTGTGCTACGAGGAGATGGATTGAAAAGAGATTATGTATCCATAAAAAACATTTCTTATCAAGCTGGATTGGCGATGATTGCTTCCGAAGATCAAGCTTTTGTTGACCACAACGGCTTCGATTGGAAAAGCATTAAAAAAGCGATAGCGTATAATAAACGAAAACCAAATCGTATTCGCGGCGCAAGCACTATTAGCCAACAAGTTGCCAAAAATGTTTTTCTGTGGCAAGGTAGAAGCTGGGTCCGAAAAGGGCTGGAAGTGTATTTTACATTTATGATTGAAACACTTTATAGCAAAAAAAGAATTTTGGAGCTGTATTTAAATGTTGCCGAAATGGGAAGAGGTGTTTTTGGAATTGAAGCAGCTGCGCAAAAAAATTTTCATAAAAAAGCAAAAAATTTGTCTCGAGCGGAAGCTGCGATGGTTGCAGCTTGTATGCCCAATCCTAAAAAATATTCTGTAAAACCATTATCAAGATTTGTTGCAAACAAATATCCGTGGGTATTGCGACAGATGAACAATTTAGAAAGCGACGCAGACGTCCATCAATTATTGAAACAATAAGCGCTAACTATTTTTTAACAATCAATTTTATTTTTTCACTGTTTTGTGTGGGCGGATAATTTTTTGTTTTTATACCAACCCGAAGAAAATAATTTCCTCGCGCAACATTTTTTAACGAAACAAAAATTTTGGGTTGCGCAAAAAGAAGTTGATGTGCAGTAATTCCTGTTTGTATTTCTTCAACTAAAATTTTTCCACCAAAAACCCCAACAACTAATTCGGTTTTTAACGCCGGTTGTTTTTTTAAAAAATCAACTGTGATTTTTGGAACGGATAAATTGTATAGCAACTCAATTGAGTCTGGATTATTTACTTCAATTATATTTTGACGAAGCCGAATTTGTATTTTTCCCAAAGCCGAAAATGAACTGTCGAAACGCAAACCCACCCAACCCTTTTTTGTAGTTATAGAATCTGGAAAACGATGAACATTATAAATGTCTGCAACAAAAACAGGAGCGCCCAGTAAATCGGTTTCCGTTGGCCAAAAATTATAATTGTTTTTTCTTTCGCGATAATTGTTCAGCGCATGCGAAGGGTTTCCGGAATAAAACCAAAACATAGAGGCGCGCTGGTACGAATTGTAAAAAACAACAGAAAAGTTTTTTGTTTTTTTTACAATTGATTCAGCCCAAATTTTATGATGATGAAAACGCGATTTTATTTTATTGTCAGGACCGATATCTATAATCAAATAAATACGAACGAAAACGATAATGAACAAAGAAACAGCAGTTAGCCACTTTATTGTTTTATTAAAACCGGTGTTAGCTAATAAAAACTGATGTGATAAGACGATTACTGAAATCAATACGGGCGCAGTCCAGTTGGGTTCCACCCTTCCGCGAAAAGTGTTTAATAGAAAAAAAAGATAAAATCCAACCATGGTAAATTTTAGCGCCTTTTCGGTTTTGTTTTGAGTCGAATAAAAAAAAGCTGCAGGCAATAAAAGAAAACCAATCAAAGGGCCGGTCAAAAGAAGTTGCCCAAGAATATAATCTGTTGTGTACGAAAACTTATAAGTGTTCACATTGCTTTCAAACAAATGATAGCGAAAACTAACCCAATCGTTTTCTGTTTGCCAAAAAAGATGCGGCGTATAAAAAAATAAAACACAAAGAAAAATAAACCAAGTTTGTTTGTATCTCAACAATCGAAGATTGGAAAGCAGCGAAAAAACAAGCACCAACAAGCCGTGGTATTTGCTGTAAAAAAGTAAGGCGATAATTAACCCAAACCCAAAAGCATTTTTATAACTTATGTCCGCCACATATTTTTTATAAATCCAAAAAAATAAAGCAGTAAAAAAAAGCAGCGGCGTATCTGGCACAGCAAGTATGCCACCAAGCTGTAAAAAACCAACACTAATTACAATGGAAGCAAAAAGAAAAAAATTCTTTTTCTCTATTAACGATTCAACAATAAAAATTGTGCAAGTGCTTAAAAGCACAGACATCAATCGAACACCGAGTTCGTTTTGAAAAACAGCGTAACCAATTTTTATTAACAGTGCAACCATTGGCGGATGATCGAAGTATCCCCAAGAAAGAAATTTTGAATAAACCCAATAATATGCCTCGTCATCAATTAACTCAGTTGCGGAAGATTGCAACAATCCGAGAACAAACCAACAAGTATAAAACAGTAGCCGATAATTTGTTTTTACAATAGATTTCATTGGTTGTTATGTAGCGTATTAATTGCGTCAATTGCAAGTTTAAGTCTGTTTTGCGAATCACCTGAAATTAATACCCATGGCGTGTTTTGATTAATCAAAATGTCTTTATAGGTTGTAAACAAAGTTTCTCTTGTTTTAAGATCAGGATATTCTCTTAGTTCGTCCGAAACCCAAGGCAAATCTGTGTTGCACAAAAGATATAAATCATATTTTCTTTCAGCAATTTGTTCTAAAATAAAATGGTGGCAGTTTTCAAAAACAAATTCGTTCCAAACTTTTAAGACAAGCATGTCGGTGTCAATAAATAAAAAATTCGAATTGTTGTTTATTGCGGAAGTTGTGTGTGTGTCTTCTAATTCCAATTGTCCTTTTGCTATTTTTAATAAATCTTCGAACTGATAATTTGTTCCAAATTTTAATAAATATTCTCTTGCAAACTCAGGACACCAACTTGTGTTAAAATGTTCCGCAAGCTGCTCGCACAGCGTACTTTTGCCTGTTGACTCCGGCCCAATAACTACTATTTTTTTAAGCATTTTTATAAATCTTTTTCCAATTCACAAACCCCCATATTGCCATAGCTAAAAACAAAATATACATTAAAGTAAAAAGATAAAACTGTTTATAAAAATTCAAAGGGATAGCAACAATGTTTGATAAAATCCACGCCAACCAGTTTTCTATTTTTCTTTTCGCCATCCACCACATTGCAGTTACCGCAGAGGAAGAAACTAGCGAATCAAGAATGGGAACATTGCTGTCGGTAAGGTTGGATAAAATTAAAAACAACAAAACCCACGAAATCAAAAAAACCAAAACACCAACTGTAAGTTCTTTTTTATTGCACCAACTAATAGGAAAGGTAAAATGAGAAACATCTTTTTTTCGCAACCAATTATACCAACCATAAATACTCATTCCAAAAAAATAAATATTTAGAAAACCGTCGGCGTATAACGGCGGCACGGCAATAAAAAAATACAACCACGCCGCTAAAAGCACACCAAAAATTCCGGTAGGATAAACCAGCACATTATTTTTACGAGCATACCAAACACTAATAATTTGCATGCTGGTGCTAACCCACTCTTGCCACAACGCATCGTGAATATTTTGAGACAGTAAACGATATATTTCTTGGAGCGACATTTTTTCAAAAATAACGTACTCTGTTTAGCGAGGCAAATTGCTCGACTTTCGAATTTATTTTAGATTATTTGAAAGAAAGAAATGTAATCTGGAGAAAAAAAGAGTACTAATTTAAATGTAGAAACGAAATAAAATTATTCTCCCTCCGCAACCACTTCAGTTACTTCGGGGATCATTCTTTTCATCATTCCTTCTATTCCTGCTTTTAGTGTAATCATTGAAGATGGGCAACCACTGCAACTTCCTTGCAATATTAAATTTACTACGCCGTCGGAATAACTTTTAAATTGAATAGCACCACCATCCATTTCAACAGCAGGCTTTACATAATTTTCCAACAGTTCTTTAATGCGTTTTACTATATCATTATCATCTGCAACAACTTCATTTCTATTTATTGATTTAAGCGCAGCAATTTCTTCTTCGTTAATTACAAGTTTTCCTTCTTCGAGATAAGCTTTTAAAAATTCGCGAATGGTGGGAATAACATCATTCCAATCGGCTTCAATTGTTTTAGTCAGCGTTACAAAATTGCTTGCAATAAACACGGCTTTGATAAAAGGAAAGCCAAACAATTCTGTGGCAAGCGGAGATGGTTTTGCGCTGTCAACATCTGTAATGTCAAAACTTTTGCCCGGATAAAGCAGTTTGTTTGCAACAAATTTTATTGTTTCCGGATTGGGTGTCATTTCTGTATAAATACTAATCATCGGGTTGCCAGTCTTTATCATAATTCAAAGTTGAAATGCAAAAGTAATAAGATTCTGCCGAGCTTGTTTACGAATACAGGAATCAAAGAAATTCATCCTCATTTTATTTGTTTATTTGCACACTTATGCTAAAAAAAATCTATCATCTTGGCACTTGCTCCACCAATCAAAAAATAATAAGCGAAACCGCGATAAACAAGTTGAGCTTTGAAATGCAAGACATTAAACAGGAAAAAATAACGGCGAGCCAAATAGACAAAATGAAAAAGATGGCTGGTAGTTACGAGGCACTTTTTAGTCGAAGGGCCTTAAAGTACAAATCACTGGGGCTTTCAACTAAAAAAATAACAGAAGAACAATATCGGCAATACATTCTCGACGAATACACTTTTTTGAAAAGGCCGGTTGTAATTATCGGCGATAAAATTTTTATTGGAAGCGAAAAGAAAACAATCGAACTGTTGAAAAAAACTATTCAACAATACTAAGTTTGGCGTAGTTCAACATTATTTTTTTTTCACCATTTATTTCAAAGAGAATTACAGCAATTGGGTTGTGCGCACTTCCTTCCACTTTCACTACTTTGCCGAATCCAAATTTTTGATGTTCTATTTTTTGTCCAGCTTGTAAGTTGGAAGTGTCGCTTGCTACAAAATTTTCGGAAGGAGTATGTATTGTGTTTTTTGGAATTGAAACGGTGGTAGCAAAAGATGTTGTTGGTTTTTTATTTTTTTCTGTTTCAAACTTATTTGACGATGAAAAATTCGAACGATCTCGCCAACTACCGGAGGAAGTATTTTTAGAAGAGCTACCAGCTTGTGTTTTATTTAAAAGATCATCGGGCAACTCTTGAATAAAACGACTCGGATCGTTTTGAATTAAACTTCCAAATCGATAACGGGTATTTGCAAAACTTAACCACAATTTTTTCTTTGCTCTTGTAATTGCCACATAAAACAATCGTCGCTCTTCTTCCAATTCTTCTCGCGAATTTATGCTCAACGCATTTGGGAAAAGCATTTCTTCTAATCCGCCAACAAATACACATTCAAACTCAAGACCTTTTGCAGCGTGAATTGTCATCAACTTCACCGCATCTGCATTGGGATCTTTTTCTTCGCGGTCGGTTAATAAAGTAATTTGTTGTAAATAAGTTGCTAAATTTTTATCACCCACTTCGCCATCTTCTTCATTGATCGGCGTTTCAATCCACTCTTTTATACTGTTTAATAATTCCTGCACATTTTCGTAGCGCGCCAACCCTTCTGTACTTTTATCGTTGAATAATTCTTTTACAATATTTGTTTGTTTGCCCACATGAAAAGCAACTTCGTATGCATTTTGTTTTTGCAACATGCTTTGAAAACTTTTTATAGAAACAACAAACTCATCAATTGCATTTAAAGTGCCAGCTTTAAATCCAAAATTTTTTGCTTGTTGCAAAACATCCCAACAAGAAATATTGTTTTCGTTTGCCGCAAGTATTGCTTTGTCCACTGTTGTTTTTCCAATTCCTCTTGCGGGATAATTGATGATTCGTTTCAGCGCCTCTTCGTCTTTTGGATTTACAATAACACGCAAATAAGCAATAAAATCTTTTATTTCTTTTCGCTGATAAAAACTCATCCCACCATAAATAATATAATCAATATTTGAGCGGCGCAAACTTTCTTCAAAAGCCCGGCTTTGTGCATTGGTTCGATAAAGTATTGCAAAATCTTTGTTGAAATAATGGTTGCGCAATTTTTGTTCTCGAATGGAATCGGCAACAAATTTTCCTTCGTCGTTATCCGTCATTGTGCGAACAAGATTTATTTTTTCGCCAATGCCATTTTCTGTCCAAAGCGTTTTTGGTATTTGTCCTTTGTTATTTTTAATAATTTCATTTGCTGCGCCTAAAATGTTTTGCGAGCTGCGATAGTTTCGCTCCAATTTTATTACAACAACATCATCATAATCTTTTTGAAACTGTAAAATATTTTGAATGGTAGCACCACGAAAACTGTAAATACTTTGTGCGTCATCGCCAACCACACAAATATTTTCGTGTTGTGCGCCAAGTAGTTTTATAATTTCATATTGCGCAGGATTGGTGTCTTGGTACTCATCAATCAAAATGTAACGAAACTTACTTTGAAATTTTAAAAGTGCTTCGGGAAATAATTTCAATAAGCGATACATGTTCAATAAAAGATCATCAAAATCCATCGCGCCGTTTTTAAAACAACGTTTTTCGTAAGCATCGTAAATGTTTGCAATAGCTGGGCGATTGCTTCGCAGATCTTCCTGTTGAAGTTGATAATTGTTTCGATATTCTTCAGGTCCGATCAGCGCATTTTTTGCTGCAGAAATTCTGTTGTAAACGATATTTGGCTTGTAAAGTTTATCATCAAGCCCCAGTTCGTTAATAATTGTTTTTAATACAGACTTTGCATCATCGGCATCATAAATCGTAAAATTTTTATCATAGCCAAGTCGGTTGCCATCACCACGAAGTATTCTTGCAAAAACACTATGAAAAGTTCCGATGTATAAATTTTTTGCTTCGTTGTTGCCAAGAATATGTCCAACCCGCTCCCTCATTTCCTTGGCTGCTTTATTGGTAAATGTTAGCGCAAGAATTCGAAACGAATCAACCCCTTTTGACATTAAATGAGCAATACGCGTAGTTAACACTTTTGTTTTTCCACTACCCGCACCAGCTACAATCATCAGCGGACCTTCGGTGTGTAAAACCGCTTTTTGTTGTTGTTCGTTAAGCTCACTTAAATAATTCTGCATGCTGCGAATGTACTGCGAGAATGCCTAATTTTTTTGTAAAAAAAGAAGGAAAAAATTTATGATCCGCGCTGCGCTCTTCCTGAAACACGAGTTGCTTTTGCAGCGGATTTGCTATTGCTTTTTGTAGAAGAAGATTGAACCATTGTGGGCTTGCCAGCGGTTTGTGAAGCCTTTTTTTTGTCTTTGTTTTTGCCAGTATTAAATAGAGACATAGAAAATGTTTTTACAAATGTAAGCAATGAAAAATACTTTTATTGGCGGCGGAATCATAAGAGACTTAAAAGATATTTTTTATCTTTCCAAACAAAACACAGCGATGAGAAAACTTATTTTAATTAGCATGCTTTTATTAATTCTTGTTGATAGTAGCGCACAGCTGCTTTCCAAAACAGAAATTCAGTTGATGAAAAATATTGATTCGGAAATGCCGTATGCAATCAACCTGCTTAAAGAATCGGTAAATATTAATAGCGGCACTTTCAATACCCAGGGTGTAAAAAAAGTTGGTGAAATATATGGCAAAGAATTAGCAGCACTTGGCTTTGAAGTAGAGTGGGTTTCTCTTCCCGATTCTGTAAAAAGGGCTGGACATTTAGTGGCAACCCGAAAAGGGAAAAAAGGAAAAAAACTTTTTTTCATCGGTCATCTCGATACTGTTTTTGAACCGGAATTACCCGCCAACCCGTTTCGAATGCTCAACGATAGTACAGCTACAGGCCAAGGAATTAACGACATGAAAGGAGGTGATGTGCTGGTAATTACGGCGCTCAAAGCAATGCATCAATTGGGTTTGATCGATGATGTTTCCATAACAATTTATTTTACTGGCGATGAAGAAAATGCAGGCCATCCAAGAGAATTAACGCGAGGCGATTTTATTGAAAGAGCCAAACAGCACGATATTGCATTAGCTTTTGAAGGTGCCGGCGGATTGCAATCTGTAGCCACTGCGCGTCGCGGTGCAAGTAGTTGGCATTTGGAGGTTGAAGGAAAACAAGGTCATTCATCGGGTATTTTTGGTGCAGCTGGTTTTGGTGCTATTTACGAAGCAGCAAGAATTGTAAATGAGTTTAGAGAAAAACTTAGCCACGAACAATATTTAACTTTTAATCCCGGTCTTTTTATTGGCGGTTCAGAAGTTAATTATAATTCAGCGGCACAAGAAGGAGAGGTTTCTGGAAAAACAAATATCATTTCTCCAAAGACCGTTGTTATTGGAGATCTGCGTTTTTTAAGCGAAGAACAAAAAGAAAAAGCAAGAGCTGCGATGAAACAAATAGTAGAAAAAAATCTTTCAGGGGCAAAAGCAACAATCAGTTTTGTGGATGGAATTCCTTCAATGCCACCAACAGTAGGCAACGAAGCATTGGTGAAAATAGTTAGCGATGCAAGTGTGGCACTGGGTTATGGAGAAGTAAAAGCAGGAAATCCGGGATCGAGAGGAGCTGGCGATATTTCTTATGTTGCTCAATACCTCGACTGTCTTGATGGTTTGGGTGCTTCGGGTCGTGGTGCACATGCACCCGGAGAAATTATTGATTTGAGTGAGTATCCTAAATTAATCAAAAGAGCGGCATTAGTAATTTATCGATTGACAAGATAATTTTTAAAACAGTAATATTGTTTATATATAAATAACAAATTCAATGCCCATACGAATTTTTATTACCGGCGGAACTTTTGACAAAGAGTACAACGAAATAAACGGAAAACTTTTTTTTAAAGAATCTCATCTAAACGATTTGCTTGAATTGGGACGCAATCAAATACCAATTGTTGCAACAACGTTGATGATGATTGATAGTTTGGAAATGACCGACGACCATAGAAGTTTAATTACAAAAGAATGCAGCATTTGTGCCGAAGAAAGAATTGTAATTACACACGGAACAGATACGATGGCAACTACTGCGAAAAAATTAGCAACAGTTATTAAAAATAAAACGATTGTTTTAACTGGTGCGATGATTCCAATAAAATTTGGAAGTAGCGACGGACTTTTTAATTTAGGAAGTGCGCTGGCTTTTGCGCAAACACTTCCGCATGGTGTGTACATTGCAATGAATGGCCGTTATTTTAGTGGCGACAAAGTGCGAAAAAATACAGAGACGGGAATTTTCGAAGAAATTAATTAAGCATTTATTTTAGCAAATGCCGCATTCCCAATTCGGGATATTTACCATTTATTGGCGCAAAATATTGAATGATTTTTTTAAAATCTTCTTCTTGGTTATCGGAAGTATAAAACGGTTCAGAAATAGTTAATTGCTTGTTTTCATAATCCATTCCAATCATAATGATGGGGACAGCTGCTTTTTTGGCCATAAAATAAAACCCGGTTCTAAGGTGTTCCACTTTTTTTCTTGTTCCTTCTGGCGAAAGACCAATCAGTAAATTTTCCGAAGTGTTAAATTTTTCTACCACTTGTTCCACTACTCCATTTTTACTGAAACGATTTACAGGTGTGCCGCCAACCCAACGAAAAAAAAATCCAAACGGGCCG
This sequence comes from Bacteroidota bacterium, assembly GCA_005798905.1. Classification (GTDB taxonomy): domain Bacteria; phylum Bacteroidota; class Bacteroidia; order Chitinophagales; family Chitinophagaceae; genus VBAS01. The sequence continues at coordinate 108,184 of SYIK01000010.1, forward strand.
TTAAACAATTCTGCTTTCCCCAAAAATTTTCCATTCTTCATTCTAAGTGCACTTCTAAAAGCAATGCCAATAACAAAATCCCACGCACTTGTGTGTGGGCCGGCAATTACAATTGCTTTTTTTATATGATGAGGGAATTTTTTTTCTGCTTTCCATCCAAATAACAACAACAAAATTTTAAAGAAAAAGTGCATTTATTAATGTTTATAAATAAGCTTAAATATACTTGAATCGATTTAATCGTTAAAATGATATTCACATTTCAAAACAATACTGTGATTAAGTTGTAGAGAATATCAAATAGATTTTTTATTGTGTTAAGTTTATAATTAATTTACACAAGTTTATTTTTTAAAACAAAGCAACATCTATTTTTTCATGCAACACAAACAGAAAAAAAATAATTTTTTTAAAAATGAAAACTATTTTGTTTGGGTACTTGCACCAAAAATAGAAACGGACGACGCCAACTTGCAATATTATTACGATTTTGAACAAGGTATTGAAGAATTTACGAAAGCCTTTGCCCTGCTCAATCTTCGGTGGAAATGGGAATATGTTACCATTCAAAATTTCAAAACCACAATCGATAAAATTGCAACCACTTCAAATGGGTGCACGCCAATTATTTTTAATTTATGCGATGGCGATGAAGTAAATGGCGCACCCGGCATTTCGGTAGTTAAATATTTAGAAGAGAAACAAATTATTTATACCGGAGCAAGAGAAACTTATTATCACCTTGCTACTTCAAAAATTGATATGAAGCAGGCTTTTGATAATAATAGCGTTGCTACTGCTGCATGGGTGGGAATAAAATCGCCAACGCAAACAACAAAAGGAATTTGTAAAAAGATTGGAACACCACTGATTGTAAAGCCAGCAGTTTCTGGTGGAAGCATGGGGCTTGGAATTAAAAATGTAGTGAACGATGACAGCGAAGTAGAAAATATTGTTGCGGAACTTTACAAAGGGTACCACGGATGGGATTTTACATTTGGCGGATTGGTGGCTGAAAAATTTATTAACGGTGCGGAGTTTACAAGTTTTGTTGTTGGGTCTTTTGATCAGCCCGATGATATAATTGTTTACCAACCCGTAGAAAGAGTTTTTAACAAAACAATTCCCGAACAAGAACAATTTCTTTCGTTCGACAGACTTTGGGATACTTACGAAGCCGAAAAACCACTTGGCAATGGAGAATACGAAAACTTGTATAATTATTTTTTACCCAATTCTTCACTCAACGAAGCAATAATTGAATTAAGCATTCAAGCATATTGCGCAGTTGAAGGAACGGGTTATGGAAGAATAGATATTAGAATAGATAAAGAAACCGGCAAACTATATGTGTTGGAAGTAAATGCACAATGCGGTTTAAGCGAAGATGAAAATTATACATCTATTGGCGCAATGGTAAGATTGGGCACAACAAGCTACAGCGAAATGATTGGCGACATTATTGATAATGCAATTTCTGAAAAGATGAAGGAAGAAGAAATAGATAAAATTTCTTTTCTTAAAACCAATTCTCTTTAAAAAATACACATGAAAATTTGCGTACTACAACCAGACTATTCTCATTCCAAAGTAGATTATCAATATTACGATCCGGCAAGAAATTTAACCAACTTATTACCCGAAGCACAGGTTGATCATGTAATTATTAGCAAGCTCACAACCTATCGTCAACTAAAAGAATTGAAACAAAAAGGGTATGATTGTTTTGTGAATTTATGTGAAGGATATCCCGATTGGGAAGTACCCGGGCATGATGTTTATTTTAATGCAGAACTGTTAAATATTCCAATAACCGGACCAGGAACGAAGCTGTACGATGTATCAAAACAACTCATGAAATATGTGGCGTATTGCGAAGGGGTAAGAATTCCGGCTTATGCAATAATTTCTTCGCTTGATGAAATTGAAACCGCAACAAAGCAATTAAACTTTCCAATGTTTGTAAAACCGGCACACGCCGGCGACAGTCTTGGAATTGATAACAACTCTTTAGTTAACAGTAAAGTAGAACTGCAAAAAAAATGTGCATCAACTATTAAGGAATTTAATCAGTTGATGATTGAGGAATATATTTCAGGAAGAGAGTTTACGGTTTTAGTAGTTGCAGATCCTGAAAATGAAAAAAATTGTATTGCATTTAAGCCGGTTGAATATATTTTTCCAGATGGAAGAGCATTCAAAACGTATGAATTAAAAACATCGGAACTACATCCGGATTGCAACATTCCTTGTAATGATCCTGTTCTTGAAAAACAATTGTGCGACGCAGCTAAAAAAATATTTCTTGGCTTTGGAGGCGTTGGTTATGCACGAATGGATTTTAGAGTAAATGATAAAAATGAAATTTATTTTTTAGAACTCAACTTTACCTGTTCTGTTTTTTATACGGACGGGTACGAAGGTTCCGCTGATTTCATATTAAAATTTGATGGAATTGGACAATCTGGTTTTTTGCGATACATCATTAAAGAAGCGATTGCGCGCCATGGTCGAAAACAAAAATGTTATGGTGTAAAAGGAAACGCCATTTCCGGTTTTGGAATTTACGCCACAAGAAATCTTTTAAATGGTGAAATAATCTGTTCGGGCGAAGAAAGGCCCCAGCGATTAGTTACAAAAAGACACGCACTTAATAAATGGAGCGAAAACGAACAAGAACATTTTCGCAGATATGCGTATCCAATCAGCAAAGAAGTTTTTATTATTTGGGATGACGATCCATCGCAATGGGCTCCACAAAATCATAGTTGCGACGCCAATTGTATTTATGACGGATTGAATGTAAAAACACAACGAAGCATAAAAAATGGAGAAGAACTTACACTTGATTATGCATTGTTTCTTGATAAAAGCATGGAGCCGTTTCATTGTAATTGCGGATCTGCAAATTGCCGAGGATTAATTATGGGCATGCCAAACAATTCCGTTTCTTACCGAGAAAATTTATTGCAAACTAAAAAACAACAACTCAAAAAAAGGAAGATTGTTTAAAATAATAAAATACAACTCGCAACTTGTCATCAAGGAATGAAATTTCCCTGAAAAATGCTACTTTCGTTTTTCAATATAGCCACAATAACTGTAGTTAAATGAGCAAATCAATCGACAATCCAGAATGTCTTTTCTGTAATACACGCATGCACTCATTTTTCAATGTGCTTGACAAAAGTCAACTGCAGCTACTTACACAACATAAATCTTGTGCTATATTCAAAAAAGGACAATACGTTTTTAACGAACAAGGGCTACCACACGGGTTATTCTGTGTTAACAATGGCAAAATAAAACTAAGTACAATCGGGTTTGATGGTAAAGAACAAATTCTTCGATTGGCAAAATCAGGAGATGTGATAGGGTATCGTGCCTTGATTTCAAACCAACGATACCATTGTTCTGCGATAGCAATCGAAGATTCATCAGTTTGTATAATTGATAAAAACTTTTTTTTTCAAACCCTTGAGAATAATAATAAACTTCTGTTTGAAATTGCGAAAAAAATCGGAAATGATTTAAAAATTGCAGAAGAGCACATTGTTTCTTTGTCACAGAAAAATGTTCGAGAGCGAGTAGCAGAAGCCTTATTATTTTTAAAAGCAACCTATGGGTTTGCTCCAGACGGACAAACAATAAACATAACGTTAAACCGAGAAGAAATTGCTGATTATGTGGGTACTTCTACAGAGAGTACCATCCGTTTTCTTTCCGAATTTAATCACGAAAAAATTATTGAAATTTCAGGCAAAAAAATAAAAATCATCAACCTTTCAAAGCTTACTAAAACGGCAAATCTCATGGACTAAAATATGACAAATGTCATTTTTTAATATGGTAGATTTCATATTTTTTTTAGTTAAAACATTCCATCTTTGTATTTAAATTGTTCAGAATGTTCCTCGATTCAGCCAAATTAACGGGTGAATGTATTAAAAATTTAATTCATGAATTGTATCCTTCAATTCAGTATCAGTTTGTTTTAATTACTTCTGAGAATGATTTAGCAAATACAGATAATGGAGCAAACAAAAAAATGAATGAATTACTAAATGGTTTAAAAAACGAGTTTCAATCATTAACTTCCTATGAAAACAAACTAGTATTTCCTTCTGTGCTAAAAAAATTTGAAACAAATAAACAGTCTGACAACACACAACAAATCAACATTGCAGATTTGCAACAGCTTACAATTGGAAAAGAGCATCGCTTAATGCAAATGTCGGACAAACTGTCTTCTGAAATTAAAAAATCTAAGCAAAGTAAAAAAGATAGTTCAATAATAAAACTAACTCAAATATTTAAAAACGATTTTGCAGTACAAAAAAGCAAATGGAATCAAATAATTTCTAAACTATAAATAATCTCAAATGAAACGCAAAAAAAACTATTATGTATTTATTTTACTTACTCTTTTCAGTCAAATGTTATTTTCTCAAGACGTGCCAAAGATTAAATTAAAAGCTGTAGGTACTTTATCTATCAGCACTGATACAAAAAAGTCGTTATATATGAATTTCGGCGGTCCTTCAATTCGATTTGAGCATAAAAAATTTGGATTTGCGTATGGTATGTTTCCTTCTGTTAGATTTTTTCATGGGGATTTGAACGATAACACAAATCCGTACAGAGCTAAAAGTGCAGCTACCCCAATATTAGGAACAGGAATAAGTATGAATTACAAAAAATTCATAGTAGTAGTTCCGATGTATTATTTACCAGCAAATAATGTCTGGTTAGTAAGCGCAGGATTTGGGATTAAATTTTAACAAACAACAATTAATATTTTAAATGAAAAACAAAATGATTAAATCAGTTTTATCAATCATTCTTATTTCGGCAATTACTGTTACTGCCACTGGCCAAGATGGGAAAGAAATTTTTCAAACTAATTGTGCAGCTTGTCATTCAGTAGGAAAGGGAAAATTAGTTGGGCCTGATTTATTAGGGGTAAATAATAAATATTCCGAAGAGTGGCTTATCAAATGGACCAAGTCGTCACAATCTGTTATTAACTCAGGAGACGCTGCAGCTGTTGCAATATTCAAAGAATTCAACAATATTCCGATGACTGAATTCCCTTTACTTTCTGATAACGAAATAAAATCTATTTTTCAATATATCCAGACAGAAAGCGATAAAAAAACAGCAGCAGCAACAGCTTCAGTAGCCCAAAAAATAACAGAAAAAAATTCGAGTGTCAATAACAACGATTTCATAAATAAATATTTAGGAATAAGTGTAATTGGTGTTTTCTTTTTATCCATTTTATGGGTGCTTTTAAGAGTGAATAACACGTTAACAAAAACGCTAAAAGAAGAATTCGTAAAAAATAAAAGTTTGACAGAACAGCTAAAATTTCATAACCAAACTAAGTAAGTGGAACCCACTAGTTTTAATTTCTACCAAGTCGCAAAATAGATTCCCTTTTTCTATTAAATAAACTTATCGGCCAAAAGTAATATTTACTATTTTTGACTGATAAGTTTATTCATTTCAATACGTGATAGCCATGGCAGTTTTCAGATCAATAATTACAGGAACGGGGTCTTACATACCTACAGAAGTAAAAACGAATAGAGATTTTACAATTCATGATTTTTACGACGAAAAAAATCAACGTGTATCTACACCGCCTCAGGAAGTTGTAGAAAAGTTTAAGCAAATTACAGGAATTGAAGAACGTCGCTATGCCACTACAGATTTAAACACTTCTGATATTGCAACCATAGCTGCAAAAATTGCAATTGAAGACAGTGGCATTGATCCCGAAACAATTGATCAATTAATTGTAGCACACAATTTTGGAAATGTTATCAAACACACCATTCAGTGCGACGCGATTCCTTCAATAGCGTCTCGTGTAAAATATCATTTGGGAATAAAAAATCCTAATTGCGTTGCGTACGATATTTTGTTTGGATGCCCGGGTTGGTTGCAAGGAGTAATTCATGCCGATGCATTTTTCAAAGCAGGCATTGCAAAAAAAGCATTGGTGATAGGAGCCGAAACACTTAGTCGTGTATTGGATATGTACGACAGAGACAGTATGATTTTTAGCGATGGTGCAGGAGCGGCGGTTATTGAATATAAAGAAACAGCAGAAAACGGAAGTGGCATTTTGGGATCAAGTGTGCAATCGCATTGTATCGATGAAGTGAATTATATATATATGGGAAAATCAAATTTTCCACACAGTGACCCGCGCATTCGTTATATAAAAATGAAAGGAAGAAAAGTTTTTGAATACGCCATGAAACATGTGGCAGAAGCAATGAAAAATTGTTTAGATACAAATGGGATTTCAATAACTGAGGTAAAAAAAATCTTTATTCATCAAGCGAACGAAAAAATGGATGATGGAATCATTCGTGTTCTTTATAAACTATACGGGATAAAGGAATCCCCGAAAGATATTATGCCGATGACCATTCATTGGTTAGGGAATAGTTCTGTTGCTACCATTCCAACATTATACGATTTAGTATGTAAAGGGAAAGAAGAAAAACACGAAATCAACCCCGGCGATATTGTTTTGTTTGCATCGGTTGGCGCAGGAATGAATATTAATGCTGTTTGCTATCGCGTATAATTCAATACAATTTTTACCAAAGTTTTTTGTAACTTACTACAATGAAGTATTTAATTTTTTTATTGTTGTTGAGCGGCAAGTTATTTGCACAAAGCAATGATACACTTTGTAAAAGCAACTTAACAATTGTTGCAAACGAAAAAAAAGAGAGTAGCAAAATCGAAATTTTTCAAAAAACAAACGCATCACCAAACTTTGAAGTAAGCTATTATCGTTGTGTCTGGAATGTTGATCCAGCGGTTCGGTTTATTAATGGAAATATTACTTCGCATTTTATTGTAAACAGTGCAACCAACAATATTGTTTTCGATCTATCTTTTCAATTGGTTGTTGACAGTGTTTTGTATCGCGGGGCTCGAATCGGATTTTCTCATTTTCCAACAACCGCTTTGCAAATAAATTTTCCAACAACTATTATTGCGGGACAAAAAGATTCGCTGACTATTTTTTACAAAGGCGTTCCAGAAAACTCCGGTTTTGGTTCGTTTGTACAAGCCACACATGCGGGTATTCCTGTGTTGTGGACACTCTCCGAACCTTATGGCGCAAAAAATTGGTGGCCTTGTCGCAATGGTTTGGATGATAAAGCAGATTCAATTGATATTATTATTTCTTGTCCCGTTGCATATAAAACTTCATCCAATGGTATGTTGGTGAACGAAAATATAAATGGAGATATTCGAACAAGTTTTTATCGACATCGCTATCCCATTGCAACTTATTTAGTGGCATTTGCAGTTACAAATTATAATGTGTTAAATCACTCGGTGCAACTTGGTGCTATTAATTTACCGATGACAACTTATTGCTATCCCGAAAGTGAAAACTCTTTTTTACAAAACACAAACAAAGTGTTGCAAGCATTGCAATTGTTTCACCAATATTTTGGTGCGTATCCTTTTATTAATGAACGATACGGACATACACAATTTAGTTGGGGAGGAGGAATGGAACACCAAACAAATAGTTTTATTGTGTCCACCGATGAAAACCTGATGGCGCACGAGTTGGCGCATCAATGGTTTGGCGATAAAGTTACTTGCGGAAGCTGGCAAGATATTTGGCTGAATGAAGGGTTTGCAACCTATCTTTCTTATTTCTATTTCGAAAAAAAAGATGCTGCAGGTCATTCTACACGATTAAAAAATTTAGGAAATAATATTACCTCGCAACCCAGAGGAAGTGTTTGGGTAAACGATACCAATAATGTAAATCGAATTTTTGACGGACGACTTTCCTATTTTAAAGGAGCATATTTAGTGCACATGCTTCGGTGGGTTTTGGGCGACACCTTATTTTTCAAAGGCATTCAACAATACATGAAAGATGCAAAAATTACATACGGTTTTGCAAGAACAGACGACTTGAAAAGAAACCTTGAAGAAGTTAGCGGAAAAAATTTAACAACCTTTTTTAATAATTGGTATAAAGGAGAAGGCCATCCAACTTATAAAGTAGCGTGGAGCAACAATAAAAATAATTGGGCAAAAATTTTTATTTCGCAAACTACTTCACATCCATCTGTTTCTTTTTTTGAAATGCCGTTGGCGTTGAAGTTCAAAAAAGGAGCGCAAGAAAAAACGGTTGTTGTTAACAATACAAATAACAATCAATTATTTTGGGAAGATATTGGCTTTGAGGCGGACACGGTTTTAGTCGATCCCGAATTTTGGGTATTGTCAAAAAATAATAGCTCAATAAAAGAAGTTGGCTCGACTGTTTTAGATGAAATTAAAATTTATCCAAATCCAGCATCAACAAACATTACCATTTCAATAAAAAATCCGACTGCAAAAAAATTAGCAGTTAATCTACTCATGGAAAATGGACAGTTAGTTTATAAAAAAGATTTTGCGACACCGGGCCGTGACGAAAATTTTACAATAGCCACTTCTCAATTTTCGCGAGGCGCCTATTTGTTACGATTAGAAGGAGAAAAATTTTTAACTGCAAAAAAAATAATCTTGCGTTAGCGGCAAATAAAAAAATGTCAAATAATTCAGACCAAGAAATAATCGGCTTTTTAATCAAAGTATCGCGTACATTATTTTGGGGTTTGCTTTGGATTTTTGCAAACGCCATTGCCGGCATTTATTTTAAAATGGCTTTTGTAAATAAACACACACCTGTTTTAAATATTATTTTTTATTCGGCAATGATGTTGACGCTGTTTTTGTTGATTCGATATTATTATTATCAATGGCGAAACGAACAAGTTTAATTTTTTGTGTCCAAAATAATTGGTGCATTGCCTTTGCCCATTACAACAATTTTTGCATTTTGAGAAAGCGCGATTTCTTTCATTGCTTTTATTTGTTCGTATTGCAATTGTTTATCAGTAAGCCCTGTGTTGATGATGCGTTGATAGTCGGCAATACCCTGCGCCTCCACTCTTTTTCTTTCTGCTTCTTGTTTTTCTTTTTGTAAAACAAATTGCATTTTTTGTGCTTCTTGTTCTGCATTTATTTTTCCTTCGATGGTGGCTCGTACAGAAGAAGGCAATGTAATATTTCTAACCAATAATTGCTCTAAAAACAATCCGCGATTTTTAAAATCCACTTCGATGCTTTTAAAAATTCGAGCTTGAAATTCATCTCGTTTTGTAGAATAAAGTGCAACTGCTTCGTAGTAAACAGAGTTGTCTCTTATTTTAGTTCGAGTGATTGGCCGAACAATTTTATCTACATAATTAATACCTATTTCACCAACTAATTTTGGTGCATCGCTTTCATTCAACCGAAACAAAACAGTAAGATCAATCGTTACTTCTAATCCGTCCGATGTTAATACACGAATAGCATCATCACCCACTTTTTCTCCTTCGTCGTGAATACCACTCATGGTATAGTTTTGTGTTTTAATGTCAAGTACTGTTACGTCCATTAATGGGTTGATAAAATGTAATCCACTTCGTAGCACATCTGTTTGAATTTTTCCAAAAAGTGATTTTACTCCTACATTTCCTGCGTTTATTTGAACGACAGAAGCCATTAGCAGTCCAATTATTGCAAGAGAAACACCAGCCAATCGAATCCATTTTCCGGAGCGCTGAATTATACTTTCGTTGCGACCAATAATAATTCCAACAACCATAATTAATAAACCGAAAATAAAAACTGACATAATAAAAAATTTATATTTTTAAAAAATTAACTGCTGTGATCCGAAATAATTACCCATCGTCCGTTTATTTTTTGAAACAATAACGTGTAGTGTCCACCAATATCACCAATTGTTCTTTTCAAATGCCAACGGCCCGTAACATGATAATAATTTTTTGAAATTTGTTTTAGTTGAATAAGTGTAAAGGAAAGCGTTCCCATTGCACCTGCATTGGGGTAATTTTTTTTATAATTTTCAAGTGTGTTTCTATAGCCGTAAGTAACGCCACTTTTTCCGATGAACATTAATGAATCATTTTCCCAATAACCATTCATAAAGGAATCAATATTTCCTTTGTTCCAAGCCGCTGTTTGATTGGCTAAAATATTTTTGATTGTTGCCTCAGCATTGGACTGACAAAAACTTGTAATTGTAAAAAAAGAAAACAAGCAGACTAGTGTAGTTTTCATAACTTATTTAAAGTTAATCTAATGATTGCAATCCGAAGCGTGGCAATGTTTTGCTTTGCGACAATAACGCCAATTTTTGAAATGTGCAAACACAATAAAAACAACAGCGGCAAATAACAAAAAAAAGGTATCGTGCATCCAAAATTGTTTAATAACTAAAAAAAAGATACCAAAAGTAAAAACTGTAATAGGAAGTAGCCGATGGTGATGTTTTTTAAAACCGTGCCACAACGAAAAACAACCGATCAAAAAAGCCAAAAGAATCATACCGCCTTCAAAAAAAGAGTTGTGAATAATATTAACACCAAACAATGGAAGGCTACTTAAAAATAATGGAAGCAAGGCACAATGAATAGCACAAGCGATGGTTGCAGAGACTCCAATTGCATCCCAATTTATTTGAAATTTCATGATGAATCAAAGATAAACAGCCTTAGCTGAAATACAAAAAAGCTAACTTTGCCGCGAATAAATTTAGTGCATTGAATGAAAATAACTATAAACAACAAACGATTTTATATCATATTCTTCCTTTGTTTAGCTCTTGGGTTTTATTTTTTAATGTCAACCCTAATTCCAGAACTGACACAATCCAGGTTTGATCCAATCGGAAGAGTTGCACCATTTTCTTTCATCAATCAAGATGGAAAAATAATCACAGAAAAAGAAGTTGAAGGAAAAGTGTTTGTGACAGAATTCTTTTTTACAACTTGTGAAAGTATTTGTCCAAGAATGAATAAGAACATGTATGCAGTGTACGATAAGTTTAAAACAGAAAAAGACTTTATTATTTTATCGCACACTTGCGATCCGGAAACAGACTCCGTATCCGTGTTGAAAAAATATGCAGACTCGTTGGGTGTTTCTTCTGAAAAATGGATTTTTTTAACAGGGAGAAAAGACAGCCTTTATAATATGGCGCGCAAGAGTTATAAAATTGACGACCCCAATAGCAATGTAAAAAACAGCGAAGACGATTTTTTACACTCACAATTTTTTGCACTCGTAGATAAAAAAGGACGGGTGGTAAAAATTTATGACGGCATTAAAAAAAGCGAAGTTGAAGAGATGATGCAAAAAATAAAAGAATTGTTGAAATAAAAATCCCCAACGTAAAAACATCAGGGAATAATTGTTAAAACTCGACTGTACTATTTTTGATTAGAATCCAACTTTCATAACTCAAAAATAGAAACAGCCTTCATGTGTTACAAAAAAATAGCATACCACTTATAGGTAAGAAAGCCGGTTTTTTGTAAAAAAAACGAAGAAAATTGCGAAGGCATACTACTTATCGGTAGTTTTTTAAAAATTTGTACAGGGAAAAAAGATGTTTACAGTTTGTTGGAGGAGGAAAAAATTCTTCATTTTAATTTGTATAATAAATGAAGAAAATTGTAACCGTACCCGTTAAGCCTAAAAGTAATAAAACAATCAATCTTTTGTTTATTCTCTTTTTATTATAAAGCACCATTATTGCCAGCAAGCTAACCACACATAACAATAAATTAAATATCAAAAATTGTGGTTGAAATTTTGTTATTTCAGGAAAAACGATTTTAGCGAAAAATATAAGCCCTATTGATATAAATGGAACCGCTCGGAGCATTGATATTTTTTTCATTGTTTAAATGTTTTTGATAATTTATTGTGTTATTGAATCTTTACATCTTATAGCCTCAAGATTACAATTATTACTTGTTGTGATTTGATAAGTAAAAGCAGCGCCATGGCATAAAAGCCCTAAAACAACTGTTATATCCATTGATGCGCAAGCCATATGCATTATTGTAGCTTCCGCTAAAACAGATGCAAGACAGTTTAATCTTATTCTTTCACAAATATCTGCCACCAGCATCTGATTTGTGTCTGTTGTGGAAGGTTGCGAAAAAAGATTTAAAGTAACAAATGCTTTTTCAACAGCCTTTCTTTTTTGGCTTTCTGTAATATTTTTTAGGTCATAATTTTTGTTCAAATCAAGCAGTCTATTATTTTGAAGTGTCTGATCTTTCCAAAAAAGGTCTTTATCTGTATATCCGAAAATTCTGTGAATGTTACTTGTTTCATATTCCGACAATTGGCCATCACCTATATAATTGCGAAAAGTTTGAATATCTTGAATGTTCGATACCTGTTTTTGAATATCAAGTATAAATTCGTGAAAAGTAACATCTTTGTAAAGGCTTTCAACAGGGAAATAGGATTCTTCTTTTGGGGGTTCTATTTTTTTATTGCATGATAAAAAAGTAATTGCTGAAATCAGAGTAATCAAAATAATGTTTCTCATAAAATATTTTTTAATAAGGTTTCCTACTTTCAAAATTAGGCGCTGTGTCAGAATATTCCGCCGTTAATATTTTTCCTTTTATTGGATCCAATATTCACAATTCAAAAATAGAATCGGTATTCATAAGTTGCAAATAATTACTATACCACTTATAGGTAAGAAAGTCGTTTTTTTGCAAAAAAAACGAAGAAAATTACGACAGCGTACTACTTATCGGTTGTTTTTGTAAGCTGTTTTTGCACAAACTCAATTTGTGTTTTTATGGCTTCGGGAGAAAAGTTGAATGAGAGTCCTGCGGTTGCAAATAATTCCGGAAGTGTTTTTGTTCCACCCAATGCAAGTGCGGCTGTATAATTATTTAATGCTTTTTCTTTGTCTGATTTGAATTGCATCCACATACCGATGGCTCCTAGTTGTGCAATGGCATATTCGATATAATAAAAAGGAACTTCGAAAAGATGTAATTGCTTTTGCCAAAAATTTTTCCGAAACTCATCCAGGTCAGAAACTTCTAATGCGCTTGGTGTAAATTCATTTAAAATATTTATCCAACTCGTTTCTCTTTCTTCAATGCTGTGTTTTGGATTTTCGTAAACCCAATGTTGAAATTTATCAATCGTAGCAATCCACGGGAAAATAGTAATTACATTTTCCAATTGTTTTCGTTTTGCTTGATTCAATTCTTCTTTCGATGAAAAAAATTCTCTCCAATAATCCATGCTAAAAAGCTCCATGGACATACTTGCAACTTCTGCAATTTCCATCGGATATTCTTTAAAACCATTTAATGAAAGTGAATGCGCTAAAAAAGATTGCACCGCATGGCCACCTTCGTGAATCATTGTTGTAACATCACTCATTTTTCCGGCAGCATTCATAAAAATAAACGGAGCACCAGTTTCGGCAAGTGGACAATTATATCCGCCCGGCGCTTTTCCTTTTCTACTGTCCAAATCAAGCTGACCGAGAGTTTCCATTTTTCGCAAACAATCGCCAAAAAAAGGATTTAACTTATCGAAACACTGAATTGTTTTTTCTAATAATTCTTTTGCTGTTGAAAAAGGCGTTAACAGTTTTTCATTTGCAGTTGGTGCTTCAATATCCCATGGGCGAAAATCTATTAACCCAAGTTCCAATTTTTTCTTTTTGTAAATTTCGTTTACAACCGGAAGCACAAATTGTTTTACTGCTTCGTGAAATTGGATGCATTCTTTTTTGGTGTAATCGAATCGGCCAAGTTCGGCAAAACGATAATCAGAAAAATTTTCAAATCCAGCATTCACCGCTATTTGATGCCGCTTTTCAATTAGCGAAGAAAATAAATTATTCAATTCATTTTTGTCTTGCAATCTTCTTTCGTTTATTTTTCGATAAGCAAGTTCTCGAATAGCACGGTCGCTATTTTCAAGAAATTTTGCAGCTTGTTGTAGCGTGTATTCTTTGCCCTGAATTTCCACCGTCATTTTTGCAGAAATATTTCCAAACTGTTGTTGTAAAATAGAAAGCTCGGCATGAATCGGAATATTTTCTTCTCGAAAAAGTGCAATGTTTTTTTTCACCGAACGTAGAAAAGTAAAAAAAAGAGATGCATCCAACTCGTTTACAAATGGAGAAGCAAGCAATTTTTTATTCAGCAAATCTGCATATGGTTGAATTTTTGGTTGAATTTCCATTATGAAAAAAGTGAAATCAGCTTCGAGTTTTTTATCCTCGGTATTGCAAGTCATTTTTATTTGTCGCCAACACGCATCTTCGCTGATGGCTGCTTCCAACTCGCTGCTGTTTTTCAGCCAAGTTTCTAATTCATTTTTTGAAGAAAGTTCAGCTTCAAGTAATTGTTTAAAATACGGCTCCAAATTTTCCCAAGTAGAAATGGAAAAATTTGTTGGCAAAAAATGACGAGGCGTTTTTTTAATGTCGGCGGAATAATTCATCGAGGATAAATCCTACTAGTTAATTTCTGATGTTTCTTCGGGAGTTTCTGAAAGAACGATTTCAACATTTTGTTTTTTCAGTATTTCGTACCACTTGACAATTTTTTTCATGTCGCTGGCATAAACTTTTTCAAAGTCCATTTCAGAAAAAGTTTTTTCAAAATATTTTTTTACTGAATTGTTGTCTTTTAAATCCGGCAATGTTTCAGGTGATTTTTCCATTGCATGAAAAATGTCAACCAAATTCACATTGTCGTTTACCGTATAAATTTCAATACTCTCAAGAGACGAAAATTTATGAATTCGATTGGAAACAAACTGCGTTTTGTTTTCTTCCAAAGAGCGAAGAATTGCACCATCATTTCTGCTTGTAATTAATTCAAAAAGTCCCGGCAACCCCGTAACGGCCATAATGCTACTGTATTTCATAAAAGGGAAAATTGTTTGTTGGGGCGCAAGATAAATCGAATTTTTTAAATAAAACTGAATTAATGAGCCTCTAACCAATTATTGCCCGTTCCCGCTTCTGCAATAACGGGAACATTGTTTGGAAGAACCATTGCTGTTTGCATACAATCAATAATAATTGGTTGCAGTGCTGTCAGTTCTTCTTTTGCTACATCAAATATCAATTCATCGTGAACTTGTAAAATCATTTTACTTTTAAATCTTTGTTTTTTCATGGCGGTATTAATTTTTATCATTGCCAATTTTATCATATCAGCCGCCGTTCCTTGAATGGGTGAATTAATGGCGTTGCGTTCCGCAAATCCGCGCACTGTAAAATTGGAAGAATTAATGTCGCGCAACCATCTTTTTCTTCCCATCAATGTTTGAACAAACCCGTGTTTTTTTGCAAATGAAATCGTGTCGTTCATGTATTGCTGAATTCCGGAAAATTGCGTTTTATAGTTGTCAATAATTTGTTTTGCCTCAGTTCTTGAAATTCCCAAATTGTCTGCAAGCCCAAATGCACCTTGTCCGTAAATGATTCCAAAATTTACACTTTTTGCTTTGTAGCGCATTTCTTTTGTTACTTCATTTTCGGGTACATTGTAAACTTTAGCAGCAGTGGCATTATGAATATCTTTTCCTTTTTGAAACGCTTCGCACATTTCTTTATCGCCACTGATTGCCGCAACAATCCGCAATTCAATTTGTGAATAATCTGCCGACAACAAAATATGATTTTCGTTTCTTGGTAGAAATGCTTTTCTAATTTCTTTGCCGCGGCTGGTGCGCACCGGAATATTTTGCAAGTTTGGATTGTTGCTCGAAAGTCGCCCTGTAACTGCAACTGCTTGTGCATAAGATGTATGAACTCTTCCAGTTTTTTTGTTTATCAATTGCGGAAGTGCATCTACATAAGTTGATTTTAATTTGGTCAATTCGCGAAAAGTAAGAATGTCGTCAGCAATGGGATGCCCTTTTGTGGCAAGTTTTAATAATACATCTTCGCCCGTTTGGTATTGTCCTGTTTTTGTTTTTTTTGCAGAAGGATCAAGTTGTAGTTTCAGAAATAAAACTTCTCCCAATTGTTTTGGAGATGCAAGATTAAACCGAACACCCGCTTGTCGATAAACAGACTCTTCGGCAACTTTTGCATCAGTTTCTAAAATTTTTGAATAATCGGTTAAAAAATGTTCGTCAATTTTTATTCCTTCAAATTCCATTGCAGCTAAAACTTTTGCCAATGGATTTTCTACTTCATAAAAAATTTTTTCTACTTCTTTCGTTTTCAATTTTGGTAAAAAAACAGTTTTTAATTGAAGCGTAATATCTGCATCTTCTGCTGCGTAATCTTTTATTTTTTCAAAAGCAATATCGCGCATATTGCCTTGCACTTTTCCTCTTTCTTTTTTACCAATTAATTCTTCAATTGGAATAGGGGTATATCCTAAATATTTTTCACTCAATTCATCCATTCCTCTTTTGCCCTCTGGTTCGAGTACATAATGAGCAAGCATGGTGTCGAAAAAATTTCCACTGATTTCAATGCCATACCACTTCAATATTAAAAGATCGTATTTAATATTATGCCCAACCCAAGTAATGGAGGGGTTTTCAAACAGTGGAATAAATTGTTGTAAAATGGAAATTGTTTTTTCTTTTTCCGGAGTGCACGGAACATAATAAGCCGTTCCGTTGCGAATGGAAAAACTTAAGCCAACCAATTCTGCATCGTTTGCATCAATGCCGGTTGTTTCTGTATCAAAACAAATTTCATCGGCTTGTTTTAATAAGGTTACAAGTGTTTTAGTTTTTTCTTCTGTGTCAATTAATTCATAATTATGAATAGTGTTGTGAATATTTTTATCCGCAACAATTATTTCTTCTTCTAAATTTTTAATTTCTTTTTTTTCTTCTTCAATAATATTTCCAAACAAATCTGTTTGTACTATTTGTTCTTGTTTTGGAGATGAGTTAATAATTGCCAACGGAGCAATAGGCTCTCCTAATACGCGTTTACTAAGTGTTTTAAATTCCAGTGCGTCAAAAATATCTTTTAGCTCAGCTTTGTTCCACTCTTTAATTTTAAAATCTTCTTCGTGAAAACTTACGGGAACATTAAGAATGATTGTTGCTAATTTTTTACTTAAAATTGCCATTTCTTTTCCTGCTGCAACTTTTTCTCCCAACTTTCCTTTTATGTTTGAAGCATTTGCTAAAACATTTTCTAATGTTTGGTACTCACCCAACAATTTCGCTGCAGTTTTTTCTCCTACACCTGCAATGCCGGGAATATTATCAACTGCATCTCCCATCAAACCTAATATATCTATTACCTGTTCAATAGATTGTATATTCCATTTTGCACAAACTTCTGCAGGCCCCATGATTTCCGCATCTCCACTTTGATAACCGGGTTTATAAATTTTTATTTTATCGGTTACCAATTGGCCAAAATCTTTGTCGGGTGTTACCATAAATACTTCGAAACCTTCGGCAGCGGCTTGCTTGCTTAGTGTTCCAATAATATCGTCAGCTTCGTAACCGTCAACTTCCAAAACAGGAACATTGAAACCACGAATAATTTTTTTAATATCAGGAAGCGCAGCCAACAAATCTTCGGGTGTTTCCTGTCGATTTGCTTTGTATGCTTCAAACTCAATATGACGTTCGGTTGGTGCAGCTGTATCAAAACAAACCGCTAGATGTGAAGCGTGTTGGTTATTGATTAGATCCAACAAAGCATTTGTAAATCCAAACTGTGCATTGGTATTTTTACCTTTTGAAGTAATGCGCGGACTTCTTATGAGCGCATAATAAGAACGAAATACAAGCGCAAGTGCATCTACTAAAAAAAGTTTTTTTGACATGTCGCTAAGTTAAACAATTCAAAGTTTTTTATTTTTTCATTTCATCCAATTTTATTTGCAACGCAAATAAATGGTCTCTGATTTTGGCAGCGTCCATAAAATCTAAATTAGCCGCCGCCTTTTTCATTTGCTTTTTAAGTTGAGCAATTTCTTTTTCCAATTGCGGAATTGTTTGGTATTCTATTTGTTCTTCGGCAGCAGTGTTGATTAATTCACTGTTGAAATCGTGCTGATAAGTTGGAGCTTTTGAAAATTCTTTTATATTTAATACAGACGTTTGCGCAAAAATATCTTGTGTAGTTTTTACAATTGTTTTTGGAGTGATGTGATGTTGAATATTGTAAGCAATTTGTTTTTCGCGGCGGCGGTTTGTTTCATCAATTGTGCGTTGCATGCTTTGTGTAATTTTATCGGCATAAAAAATTACCAACCCTTCTGTATTTCTTGCAGCACGGCCGGCTGTTTGAGTTAGCGATTTTTCGTTTCGCAAAAAACCTTCTTTGTCCGCATCCAAAATTGCTACCAATGAAACTTCCGGTAAATCCAACCCCTCTCTTAATAAATTAACACCAACCAATACATCTATTTCTCCCAATCGTAATTGTCTTAAAATTTCTACACGTTCCAATGTGTCCACTTCGCTGTGGATATATTTCGATTTGACATTAATGCGTTTCAAATACTTATCCATTTCTTCCGCCATTCTTTTGGTAAGTGTAGTTACAAGCACTCTCTCTCTTTTTTTTACACGTACATCAATTTCATTTAGTAAATCATCAATTTGATTCAATGACGGACGAATTTGAATCGGCGGATCCAACAATCCGGTTGGTCGAACAACTTGTTCCGTAACAACGCCGCCACATTTTTCCAACTCATAATCGCCGGGAGTTGCCGAAACAAATACAACTTGGTTTACAATGTTTTCGAACTCATAAAAATTTAAAGGACGATTGTCCAATGCCGATGGCAACCGAAAACCATAATCAACCAAAACCATTTTTCTGCTTCTATCGCCTCCGTACATTCCGCTTATTTGTGGAATGGTTTGATGGCTTTCATCAATTACAAGTAAATAATCTTTTGGAAAATAATCGAGCAAACAAAATGGTCTTGTCCCCGGAGTTCTTCTGTCGAAAAATCGAGAATAATTTTCTATGCCGCTGCAATAGCCCAATTCGCGAATCATTTCCAAATCATAATTTACTCGTTCGCTCAACCGTTGCGCTTCCGTGTGTTTTCCTAATTTTTTATAATAACCAACTTGCGCATGCAACTCGTCTTGAATTTCATAAATTATTTGGGGAAGCATTTCTTTTGGTGCGATGTAAAGATTGGCAGGAAAAATTGCTGCGGCATCTAGCGATTTTATTTTTTTCCCGGAAACGATTTCGATGCTTTCAATTTCATCAATTTCATTTCCAAAAAAACTAATACGAAGGCCTGTGTCCAAGTAAGGCAAATTGATAAAAACAGTATCGCCTTTTACTCGAAAAGTTCCGCGCTTAAAATCTGTTTCTGTTCTCGAATAAAGAATATTTACCAAGCCGAGTAAAAACGATTGGCGAGATATTTTTTGATTTTTTTGAATGCGAATAATTCCACTTGCAAAATCATCGGGGTTTCCAATTCCGTAAATACAACTTACCGACGCAACAATAATAATATCGCTTCGTCCGCTTAGCAATTCGCTTGTGGCTTGCAATCGAAGTTTGTCCAACTCTTCATTAATCGACAAATCCTTTTCGATGTAAACATTACTTACTGGCAAGTAAGCTTCGGGCTGATAATAATCGTAATACGAAACAAAATACCCAACTGCATTATCGGGAAAAAATTGTTTGAATTCGCCATAAAGCTGCGCCACCAATGTTTTATTATGCGTGAGTACTAAAGTGGGACGCTGCACTTGTTGAATAACATTTGCGATTGTAAAAGTTTTTCCGGAGCCGGTAACACCCAACAGTGTTTGCTGTTTTTCGTTATTTAAAATTCCGGTTACTAATTGCTTAATCGCTTCGGGTTGATCACCAGATGGAACAAAAGGAGCAACAAGTTGAAATTCGGCCATTGCGGTTGCAATTTACTGAATCGCAAAACAAGCAAACTCGATTGATTTTCTAAAAAATAAAAAAAGAAATCGGCTTAATTGTCGAATGTAGCTTTCACAGAAATTTTTGGATCACGAGCAACTTTTCCTGCACCAACTGCGGGGCTGTCAATGCCGTAGTCCGCAAGTTGAATTCCAAAATCACAGCTGCTATTAATCTCATCTTCGCTAATAACAAAAGTTGCAACTGTTTTTATTTTTTGTGTTTTACCGTGGATGGTTAAATCGCCCTCCACTTGTGCCGTGTAAGTTCCGTTTTTTCGAAAATTAATTGCAGAAATATTTGTTATAGTGCCATTAAAAACAGCAGTTGGAAATTCGTCAGAACTCATCCAGCCTTTGCTATTAAAATGTTCTTGAATTCTTGGATTGCTAAAAGTAAAATTTTTGATAGTTGCTTCAAATTGCACCGTTCCTTTTTTGGTATGGATGGCTGCTACTACTGTTTTGTTTTCTGCTTTGGGCAACTTGTCAATACTTGTAGTTGCATCAAAATTTATGGTTGCAGAAGTGGTTGTTTTTTTTTGAGAAAAAGAAAAGAAAGTAAAAAGGACAAAAAGCGATGTAAAAAATAAATGTTTCATGTTTTTTTATTTAATATTTTTTTTCGAGCATACAGCGTTTAAAAAAGATAGCATTCGTTTCTAAAATATTGCTGTAAATGCCGCCACTGCAAGATCCTTTTATAGTTACACTATCACCAGTTTGCAGGGCACTTGTTTCTCCAACATGCTGCTGTTGGAAAGCACAAATTAAGTACGAACCGGTAAGAGAATCAACAAATTTTACATTAACGGTTGTATCTGCTTGTTCAAGGGTTGAAATTCTTCCGGTGAGGGCAATAATTTTTTCGGTGTATTTTTTATTGCTCGCTATTTGGTTTTCGGAAAACTCAGAAATAAAAGGAGTTACATCAACATTATAATCTGGTTTTAGCGAAGCACTATCTTCAAACTTAAGCGTAAAATAATAAACAATAACAGACACACCCGTTAATAATACGAGTGCCGAAAACACTAAAGGTTTTTTTCTCAGAAATTTTTTATGGTAAAACACAGAATTTTTTTAATAATATACTTAATTTAATTGCTATAATTATTTAGTAAGACCACATTTGTTGTAGGCAGTATTTTTTAATTTGCTGATTGAATTAAACAATGGGAATTATCATCTTTTTTAATTATATAATTGTTTCCAATGATAAACCCATTAGTAAAGTATAAACTACTAGAACAAATAACTGTGGTGTCTTTTTTAATTTGGAAATAAATTATTCCATCATTTTCTCCCAAATTCCCGAAGTTAAAATTATAACTTTTAATATCATTACCAAGTTTCACTCTTTGGGTATCACAGAGCGGTGTTTTGTATATTAAAATGTTAGGGCTATTTACTTCTAAAGACTTATCAATCGTTATTGTACATTTATTATCTGCTTCATTGCACGATACAATAACTAAACAAAGGGATAAAAGGAGTATCAATTTGGCTTTTTGCTGCAAAAATTGAGAGAAAAAAGAAAAAAAATAGGTAACCGTTTTCATGAATTTGTAAATTAATAACCAACTTCTGAAAATTAATAGAGATTAGTTTGTTTATTAGTTATTTGCTTTTTCTTATCATTGTTAAGATATAATCATATGCCGCAAAGTCATCAAAGCAATTTGTTTGAGGCAAATCTGTGTCTTATCAGTCAAACCAAATTTTTTCTATTAAAAAAAAGGGTTTTTTGTTCACAATTTGAAAATTTTTAATCATTATTGCCTTAACACAAATAATTTTATCTAACCCTTGGAACTTGATTAGCTGTTGAATCAAACTATTGTCTACATCCTTAAAAGGCATATAAAATGAGTAATTGCTATCTAATGTGGTGATACTAAGTGCAGATTTATATAAGGATCTATTAATAATTTTTTTTGAACTTAATTCTACCAATGTATTGTATTGTGAAATCTTTCCTAATGAGCCAAACTTAGCTTTAAAGTAGAATGTAGTTTTTTGAGTATTACAATTCTTTAGAAAAAGGGATATGTCAAAATGTTTTTTTGCTTCGCATTGAGCAAAGCAGCTAAATGAAAATAACTTTAAACTGAAAATTAATATTGAGAATATCTTCATAATATTTTATTTGCTTTTTCTTATCATCGTTACAATATAATCATAATATGCCGGTGGTGCACCGTTTGCAGCTGAATAGCCTGTAATAATACCTGTGTTATTATTAAACAAGTCCATTTGCTTCTCTTTAAATAACAAGCTTGTCGCTTGTTTCAAATTCTTTTAGAGATTTACCATCTTTATTTTTCCATTCTGTAAGACAGTTTGCATTGCGCCCCATTACCATAACAGCCGCTGTTGAAGGACTGCTAAAAATGTAGTCATCCGAAAACTCAAAGTGGTCTTCTTTTTCCACAAGGACACCTTCTTTAATTAGCTTTTGTCTGTAGATTACGAAACTTGGAGAGGTTGAAGTTACAATTGTTACTGCCGCCTTTGAGTTTTTGAAAACCACAAAACCGTCTGATGTCGGCTCACCTTGTCCATCTGCCCCACGTGCCGCTTTGATAAAAAATATTTCTTGCTTTTGTTTTCTATTAAATTCTCTTTTTTTGTCAAATACTTTATGACCCAAAGTGTTTACAAGCATTTTTATATTCTCAATAAACTCTTCCATTTCTGCTCTATCTGCTTCAGAAATTAAAGATTGGGTATTATTGTATTATCAACTTTATAACGATTAGCTAGTTTTGCAATATCGTGTAGCCGGTTTTCTAAATATTTAATATGGGCTTTATTTAGATTTTCATCTTTACTAATAAATACAATAGCTTCATTCCAAAAATCCTTCTGTGTCAATTGTTGATTTAATCTCTTTAAAACACATTCAGCTTCGCCAATATAAACTTGGTCTTTGCCTTCGTCATCTTTACCAAACAAAAAATAAACACCAGTGCTTGTTAAGTCATCGCGGTCGGCGCAATCTTTAATGTTAATTCTTGGGATTTTATATGCTTTTCCCGACCAATTTGAAAGCTCACAACTCATTCGGCCGTTTGAATCGCCATCTATGAGAAATATTTTTATTGTCTTTCCGAATTTCATTTTTAACTGTCAATAGTTATGCTATAATGTATCAATTGCAATAAAATGAAATTACAACAAAACAACTATCCCTCTTTAATTTTTTCTCTAATTTTTGTTTCCATTTCTGTAGCCATTTCTGGGTTGTCGATTAGTAATTGTTTTACCGCATCGCGCCCCTGTCCAAGTTTGTCGCTATTGTAACTAAACCAGCTTCCGCTTTTTTGAATGACACCCAACTCCACACCCATGTCTATAATTTCGCCAACTTTCGAAATTCCTTCGCCGAAAATAAGGTCAAACTCTGCAGCGCGAAATGGTGGTGCTACTTTGTTTTTTACCACTTTTACTTTTGCACGATTTCCAACTACAACATCTCCGTCTTTTATTTGAGCAATTCGACGAATGTCCAACCGAACAGAAGCATAAAATTTCAACGCATTACCACCGGTTGTGGTTTCAGGATTGCCAAACATTATGCCAATTTTTTCGCGAAGTTGATTTATAAAAATGCAAATGGTATTTGTTTTTGCAATTGTAGCAGTTAGTTTTCTCAATGCTTGGCTCATTAGTCGTGCATGTAATCCCATTTTGCTATCACCCATTTCTCCTTCCAGCTCACTTTTCGGAACTAATGCTGCAACAGAATCTATCACTACTACATCAATTGCTCCGGATAATATCAAACGGTCGGCAATTTCCAATGCTTGTTCGCCATAGTCGGGTTGTGATATTAAAAGATTGTCAACATTCACACCTAATTTTTTTGCATAACTACTATCAAATGCGTGTTCGGCATCAATAATTGCACACATTCCTCCTTTTTTTTGTGCTTCGGCAATTACATGAATTGCAATGGTTGTTTTTCCGGATGCTTCCGGTCCGTAAATTTCAATCACACGGCCTCTTGGCAATCCGCCAATGCCCAATGCTACATCAAGTCCAAGTGATCCGGTGGAAACTACACCAATTTCCGTTACGGCTTTTTCGCCCATTACCATTACGCTTCCTTTGCCAAAATCTTTATCTATTTTATCGATTGTAAGTTTTAGCGCTTTCAGCTTTTCGGAGTTTGCCGATGCTTCTATTGTTTTTTCTTTTTCAGCTTTTGCCATAATTCAAAGTTAAGATGTACCGCGAAGCGGCGTTAATAATTATTTTGACCAAAACTAATATATTTAGCAAAATAAAACTAATTTATTTTGAATTGGTTAAAAATTATTTTTACGGCAGATGCAAAAAATTAATTGGAACGATACACGCAATTTAATTTCCAAACTAACTTTTAGAAGAATAGGAAATGCGCTGAAAGTTTTTCCTTTTTCATCTTTTGCCAAAATTCAAAAATAAAATATGTCGCATTTCGGATTAAATAATAAAATGGTTTTATTTTACTAAACAAATTAATTTCGGTATCTACCAAAATAGTTTTTTATGAAACTGGTTAATTTAATTATGATTTTTTGCATCGTATCTTTTTTTTCTTGCCAAAAAGGAGTCATTTTTACTTACTCAGAAAAATTTGAGGAACTAAAAAACATAAGTAGTGCCTCATCAAGACAAATAGCATTTAGCAATTTATCGCATTCAGAAAAAGCGAAATTCTGGAGATATCATATTTCTAAAGAATTGAAACAATTAAATACAAAACAAAAAGAATTAGTTAAAGAAATATTTTTAAAAACCACTTCGGATGTTTTCGTAAATAACTCTAATGAAAATGTTGTTTTTAAAACAATTATTGTTCCCCAATGGCTTAAAAAAGCCGAAACTGTTTTTGGAAAGCAGAAAATTGTAGATATGTTTTACTTTATTGAAGGCATGCATGAAACAGTAGTGTATGCGAGCAATAGTAATTCAGAAATAGCGCCAGTAGCGAGTCCATTATATGATGAGAGTGCACCCAATTGCCTATGTAATATAGGCAGTTCGTTTACATGTTTAAAGAGATCTGAATCTATTGGATTTCCAAGCGGAATTACTATTACCAACACTTATGGTTCTTGTACTTATACTTATAATAATTATATCTGCAATTATGATTCTTACGGTTGTGGGTTTATGGCTTTATGGTCCTGTAATGGAAATCAATGCACTTACTAATTACTAATCAACGTTCAATTTTGTTATCTATTTATCTTAGATTAATTAACAATATACAAAATGATACTTAGGTTGTTTTTAATGGAGATATTGAAAATGCAGCTAAAACTTAATTAAAATTCTTTTAAAATGAATACGCTAAAAATACTAACCGGATACTTTCTATTTGCGGCCATTGCTGGACTTCTCATCTTGCATTTAAATCATACAAACTTTTCAAAGTCTTTACCAACAGCCTTTTATTTGGGATATATATTAATTTGCGTTTTTGCTTTGTCAACTAAGAGTAGAAAAAAAACATTTTATTGTTTATTGTTTTTAAATCTTTTTCATTTTTTTGCAATTAAAACCAAAGGGATCATATTTGTTTTCAGTGTCGGCATCTCAGTTTTTCATTTTTTTAAATTGCCATCATTTACCCCACAAAGTATAAACGTTTCGATTTCATACATCGACTTTTCTCAGATTAATGATTATAATTCTTTGTTTGGTATTAATCTTATTGCTTTGATTTTTATCATTTTTTTGATAGTATTTAAAAAGAAACTCAATGCATAGGTCAATTTTTTTTGGAGTATGTTTTATAACAATCCTATTGGGTTGTAAAAACCAACAAGCAAAATATGCGCAACTTATTGTTGTTAACGATTCAATTATTAAACCCAATATGGAATCAAAACTTTTGGTAAAATTCTTTTCTTTGGATACAGGACGAATTGAAAAAAAAGTAGTAATAGAAACGAATACTAGTCCCGTGTACAAAACACTTACTTTTTATGGATATTTGAAAAGCAGATATGCCAAGCATTAGTGACTCTAACAAATGAATAATAACTGTATGTTACATGTCGCAATTTAATTGGAACGATACACGCAACTTAATTTCCAAACTAACTTTTCGAAGAATAGGAAATGCGCTGAAAGTGTTGGCCAGCTACTATTTAAGCCGATGGACGAAATCTCCCATTCAATGGGGTTATCCAATTTCTGTTTCTTTTGAACCAACAACTTCTTGCAATCTCCGCTGTCCGGAATGTCCAAGTGGGTTAAGAGCATTTACACGACCAACCGGCATGTTGCAGAATAATTTTTTTAAAGAAACAATCGATCAATTGCATCGAGAATTGTTTTATCTCGTATTTTATTTTCAAGGAGAACCGTATTTGAATCCGGATTTTTTAGAAATGGCAACCTATGCTTCGCAAAAAAAAATATATACGGCAACTTCCACTAACGCACATTATTTAACCGACGAAAATGCACGAAAAACAATTGAAAGCGGATTAGACCGATTGATTATTTCCATAGACGGAACAACGCAAAGCGTGTATGAAAAATACAGAGTGGGCGGAAACTTGAATAAAGTAATTGAAGGTGCAAAAAACATGGTTGCGTGGAAAAAAAAATTAAAAAGCAAAACACCGTTTATCGTTTTTCAGTTTTTGGTGGTAAAACACAACGAGCACCAAATTGAAGAAGTGAAAAATCTTGCAAAAGAAATTGGTGTAGATGATGTTTGGTTTAAAACTGCGCAAGTTTATGATTTTGAAAACGACCCCAACCAATTAATTCCAACTATTGACAAATACAGTCGCTATAAAAAAACAAATAATGCCCGCCCGGATGACACGGTCGGACGGGGCTACGAGTTCAAAGGAAAGTTGACAAACCATTGCTGGCGGCTTTGGCACGACCCTGTTATTACTTGGGATGGATTGGTGGCGCCTTGTTGTTTCGATAAAGATGCGCAACACCAATTGGGTAGTTTGAGTCAAAAATCGTTTAAAGAAATATGGAACAATGGGTCGTACACAAAATTTAGAAAAACTATTTTGCAAGGAAGAAAAAATATCGACATCTGTTCCAATTGCAGCGAAGGAACAAAAGTGTGGAACTGATTTACCAATTCCAAATTGCAGAAAATAGTCGTTGGTAAAAACCAATAAATCCTTCGATAAAATTTTTTAAAGAAGAAAAAATAATTTTCATGTTTTTGATTTGAATGTAAAATTGCAACAGTTTTTTTATAATAAAACAGCATTTTTGCAGATGTGAATAAATTCTATTAACAATACTAATTAATCAACCTTTATTTTTTTACATAAACCATCTTATGAAATATTTCTACTTATTTTTTGTTGCCTTGCTTTTAATAACAAATAATGGAAAAGCACAAAACTCTTATGAGTTTCGCGGAGTTTGGATTGCCTCTGTTGACAATATTGATTGGCCAATAAAAGGAAAAACAAATCCAGAAGATCAAAAAGCAGAGTTTATTCGCCAATTAAATATGCATCAACAAAATGGAATGAACGCGATGGTTGTTCAAATCCGTCCGGCTGCCGATGCATTTTATCCATCGCCATACGAGCCGTGGAGCGAGTGGCTTACGGGAGTTCAGGGCCAAGCGCCGTCTCCGTATTACGATCCACTTCAATTTATGATTGAAGAAACGCATAAAAGAAATATGGTGTTTCATGCATGGTTAAATCCGTATCGTGCAGAATTTAAAATTGGCGGTTCTTCTATTGTGCCCAATCATATTACAAAAACAAAGCCTGAATGGTTTTTAAATTATGGCGATAAAAAATATTTCGATCCAGCAAATCTTAAAGTGCAACAGTTTGTTGTGGATGTGGTAAATGATATTGTTAAAAGATACGATGTAGACGCCATTCACATGGATGATTATTTTTATCCGTATCGCATTGCAGGAAAAGAATTTCCTGATGCGGAAGCTTATTCCAATTCAAAAAGTAAATTATCGAAAGAGGATTGGAGAAGAAGTAATGTAGATTCAATCATTAAAAAAATTAACACGGCAATAAAAAAAGAAAAACCTTGGGTGCAGTTCGGAATTTCTCCTTTTAGTGTTTGGAGAAATAAATCAATCGACCCACGAGGAAGTGATAGCCAAGCCGGACAAACAAATTACGACGATTTGTATGCAGATATTTTACTGTGGCTAAAAGAAAAATGGATTGATTATGTAGCACCGCAATTGTATTTGGAAATCGGACACGCAAAAATTGACTACGAAAAACTATTGGATTGGTGGAGCAAAAATTCTTACGGACGACATGTTTATATTGGGCAAGCCATTTATCGCGCAGGCTCGAATACAGCTTGGAAAAATCCAAACGAACTTCCCAATCAAATAAAACTTTTGCGTCAATACGAAAATGTGCAAGGAAGTATTTTTTTTAGCAGTAAATCGTTTAACAATAATCCCAACGGGTGGTGTGATAGTTTAAAAAACAATTGCTATAAACTTCCGGCTGCAATTCCGCCAATGCCGTGGCTTCCGCAAAAACAATAATTTTCAAAACCGCGTCTCTTTGTTTTTGTGTGTAATTTTGTACGCCGATTGTGTAATTAAATAACACGCGAGGAATAAAAAATTTGTATGGCAATTAGTCAAAATTTGCAACAAAGGTTGATGCAAAAATTATCGCCGCAGCAAATTCAGTTAATGAAATTGTTGCAAGTGCCAACGGCTAATTTGGAAGAAAGAATTCGGGAAGAGATGGAAGAAAATCCTGCATTGGAATTGGTGGACGAAAATTACAAATCGACCGATGAAAGCAAAGATGAATTTGATGATGACGCTACTTCCGAATCTGAAACGAAGTCGGAAGATTACGAAAACATTAATGTAAGCGATTACCTAAACGATGGTGATGATGATGTAGCAGATTATAAATTGAAAGATGTAAATTATGGAAACGAAGAAGAAAAAAAAGCAGTTCCACTAAAAAACGAAAGTAGTTTTTTTGAAAATTTACAAGACCAATTAATTGGTTTGCAACTAAATGAAAACGAACAAAAAATTGCAGAACAAATTATTGGAAGCATTGATGAAGATGGCTATTTGAGAAGAGAAACAACATCTATTGTAGATGATTTAGCGTTTCGCCAAAACGTAATTGTTTCAGCATTGGAAATTGAAACAATGTTGAAAAAAATTCAGCAGTTCGATCCACCCGGAATTGGCGCAAGAAATTTACAAGAATGTTTGTTGTTGCAACTTTATCGCCAGCGCAATGAAGGCAAAAATGTACAAATGGCAATCATAGCGCTGACAAAATATTTCGAAGAGTTTATTAAAAAACATTATTCAAAAATTCAACAAGGACTAAATCTTTCCGACAATGATTTGAAAGAATTAATTCAACAAATCATTCACCTCAATCCAAAACCTGCTGGCGATTTGGCTGAAATAAATAAAGCAGAAAAATATGTCATTCCCGATTTTTTTATTATCAATAATGGCGGCGAATTGGAGTTGACATTGAATAATAGAAATGCGCCCGAACTGCGCATTGGACAAGGTTATCGCGAAATGTTGGTTGAATACGACCGTGGTGCAAAAAAAGATAAACGCCAAAAAGAAGCCGTTCTTTTTATTAAACAAAAAATTGATTCTGCCAAATGGTTTATTGATGCAATAAAACAAAGGCAACATACATTGCTCAGCACCATGAATGCGATAATGAAACACCAACAAGATTTTTTTCTTACGGGCGATCAAACAACTTTGCGCCCGATGATTTTAAAAAACATTGCAGAAAAAATTGGGATGGATATTTCTACAATCAGCCGTGTTGCCAACAGCAAATTTGTACAAACTGAATTCGGCACTTTCTTATTGAAATTCTTTTTTAGCGAATCGCTAAGTACGGAAAGTGGCGAAGAAGTTTCGACACGCGAAGTAAAAAAAATATTAAGCGATATTATTGAAGAAGAAAATAAAACGAATCCGCACAGCGATGAAGTGTTGACGGAATTGCTACAACAAAAAGGATATAATATTGCACGAAGAACCGTTGCTAAATATCGCGAACAACTAAATATTTCGGTGGCAAGGTTGCGAAAAGAATTATAATATGAATAAAGAAATTGAATTAAAAGAAGGTTCAGATTTGTCGAACAGTTCAACAAAACATTCGATTGCGACACGAGTGATTGGGCATTTTTTGTCGTATGTTTTTCATCCGTTATTTATTCCGCTGTACACCGTTTTTTTTCTGGTTTACATTCATCCGTATTTATTTTCTGGCGAAGATGCGTGGAGTAAACTTCGACTGTTGTTGCAAGTGTTTGTGAATTGTACACTGCTTCCGCTGGCAAGTGTGTTGCTTTTAAAAGGACTTAAATTTATCGACTCTATTTTTTTACATACACAAAAAGAAAGAATTATTCCCTTTGTAATTTGTATGGTTTTTTATTTCTGGAACTGGTACGCGTTTAAAAATAATTTAGAAGGAGTAGAATTAGTGGTTTTTAGTTTGGCACTTTTTATTTCATCAATCGTTGGATTTTTGTTTAATATTTTTTCAAAAATAAGTATGCACGCAATGGCGGTTGGCGTGCTGTGTAGCTTTATGGCCGTGCTGTTTTTTAGTGATAGCTCAATTGGAATTATTTGGTTTTTACTTTCAATACTTATTACCGGATTGGTTTTATCTGCAAGGCTAATTGTATCTACACATCAACCAAAAGAAATTTTTACAGGATTAGTTGTGGGAATTATTTCATTATTGGTGGCGAACTATTTTGCCAATTAAAAAAGGGTTGTTATCCCCTTTTTCTGATCATGTAAAATTGAATCTCCGATCGAATTTCAAATCCTAATTTTTGATACACATTTATTGCACTTGCGTTTTCCACGCGAACATGCAAAAAAGGCGTTTGCCCTTTTTTAATAATTGACTCGGAAAGAAAATGGGTAATCATTGCGCCATAACCCAACCCCCGAAATTCGGGATAAGTGCAAATGGCGCTAACTTCTGAAAATCCATTTACATGCAACCGCTCGCCCCCCATTGCAACCAATTTATCTTCTGCGAAAATTCCGTGGTAGTTGCCAAACTCAATTGTTCGCTTTGCAAACGGACCGGGTTTTGTGAGTTTTGTAAGCGCAATCATTTCATCAATATGGGTTGAATTTAGTGAGATTAACTGGTTGTTTTTTTTAAAAGAAGGCGAAACGCCAAGTTTTGGACAAACAAATTGAAAAAGAGGAACGGAAGAAACGACTTCTATTTCGTCGATAAAATTTATTTTATCTGCAAGCAATAAAAACCAAGTACGATTTTGGGGAACATTGGTCAACAACTCCCTTTGACTTTTTTCGTCCCAAAATTGCATGCCAATAAACGGCGATATTGCTTCGTCAAAAAATGCAAAATCTTTGGAGCCAATATTTTTGGCTTTATCAACACTGTTTAGCGCATTCCATATTGGATTGTCGAGATGCGAAGTCATAATGCTTGAAAATAACTAACGGTTCTTAATTTTTTTAAAAGAAATTATAAAGCGGATTTAATTCTCAAGCCAACAGATAATATCAAAATGAGGGTAATTCCCAAAGCCAGGCATCACCAATTTCGTGGTCTTGAACTACTCTACTATAAACAAATCCATTCTTTCTTAAAATTCGTGTAGATGCATTTTCTTCTGGTGCTGTTTTAGCACAAATAACAAGACTTGGGTTTTGATGTTTTGCTATTTTGATTAATTCCTTACAAGATAATGAAGCAAATCCCTTACCCTCGTATGCTTGAAAAGTGTAATATGAAATCTCAACAATATTTTCTTCTGGTTTACCGTTAAAGCCTGCTGCTCCAACAATTACATTAGAATCTATGACTAAGTATCCAACCCAAGGCTTATGGAATCCATTGTTTTTATATAAATTAATAGTGGCTAAAATAACTTCTTGGCAATCTCTAATGTCATACTTTTCAGCGAGGTTTGAGCCTTGTTCATCTATAATTTCCATATGAAATTTATTAGTCATCGTTATATAATTTTTATTCAAAATTAATAAAAAGTTGCAACTACCCTAACTGACTGATAGACAAAGAAAAAAGCCATCATTTTTGATGGCTTGTCTAGTTCAGCTCCCCTTTTCCTCGAAAGATGCAACTATAATGCGATGATTGAGTTTGTCGCTATCAGAAAATTGAAGGGTTGTACTTCGTGCAATTTTACAAGAAGGACTTAATCACATCTCTGAAAATCAAGAAGAGAAACACAAGTAGGCCCACGATTACTTCATTTCGGTACTTTTTAAGGAATTGAATTAGCTTATTATTCATAAAACATAAAAAAGGTTACACTATAAAAGTACAACCTTTTTACCTTTACTGTTCTTTATGAACAATGAACAAGTTATAATCCAAATAATAAAAGTTCCTTCAATAATCCTTTGATATAGTCCTACATATTTTGCCAATGGGTCGGTTAGTAGTAAACCACTAAACACAATACAATTTAGTCCACATAAAAATGAAATTCTTGATAGTCTATTTTGTGTCTTCAATTGTCGTAAACCAAGACCTATGGCTATTATGCTTAATGGAACAAATATATAAGTCAATAATCCCGTCAAGTTGTGAATTAGTTGCGAAACACTTGGGTCAACTAATTCCCTATTACATCCTTTGTCGCATGGGAAAATTCCAACAATTATTGTAGCAATTCCATAAAAAATACCGAGACCCCAGAAACCTGTTTTGATTAAGGAAGATTTAGGGAATGTTCTAAGTGCTGAAAAGGCGAAAAATGTCAAAAAAAGCCCACTTGGAATATAACCGAAATATCTTATTGTCTCTCCATATGGCGTGTCAATAGCATACGTCTCACTAATATATTGTGAAAGAGGATTGTAGTTGTCAAATTGAAAACCACCCAATATTGAAGAAACCGAAAATAAAGTCACACCTATTATTCCTGTCCAAAAAATTATTCTTTTATTCATAGTCATATTTCCTTTATTTTAATGTCTGTCGTTTTGGTATCGTTCGCTACGCTTGCAGGTAACTTATGGGTTAATCAGATTTAAAATTTACAAGAAGTACTTAATTACATCCCTGAAAATTAATATGAGAAACACAAGTACGCCCACGATTACTTCATTTCGGCACATTTAAGGAATTGAGCTAGGCTATCCATAAAACATACAAA
>SYIK01000002.1 GCA_005798905.1 Bacteroidota bacterium
CTGTTTCCAAAATTCCATAAATAACTTGCAATCGTTCCGCTTGCAATGGTTGATGTACTTGTAAAATTTGCAGCACCAACTGGTAAACAAACATTCGGTAATTCAAAATTCGCTAATGGACGTGGATGTACTGTTAGTGTTTTACTAAAAATTGCACTTTGGCAACCAGCCCCTGTTTCAACAATTAAAGTAACATTAAAAGTTCCGGTTGTTAAATAAATATGTGGTTGAGCAATATTGGATGTTGCAACTAATGGCGGACTTCCATCTCCAAAGTTCCAAGTCCATTTAGTAATAGTTCCCGTACTGATTGTGGAAGAGTCGGTAAACAAAATTGTACCTCCAATACATGTGGGTGTTGAGTTGCCAAAATTTGCAACCGGTTGCGCATTTAATGTTACCACTTTAACTGTGGAATCTGAAATACAACCGACATCTGTAATTACTTTTAGGGAAGCATTGTAAGTTCCTGCCGCATTATATTGATGAGTTGGATTTTGTAACCCGGAAGAGGTAGCATCTCCAAAATTCCATAGCCATTGAATAATCGGCCTTCCGCTTGTATTTGTTGTATCAAAAAATTGTACGGGTAAATTTACACAACCATTTGTCGTAAAATAAAATCCGGCAGTTGGTGGGTCAAAAACTTGTAAATCGTAATATATTTCTTGCGTACCACCGCAACCATCTGGAGTTGGGTTTTGTGCTTCTACTTCAATCGTATAATTGCCTGCGGATGTTATTGTATATGGGGTTGGTAATTTATATCGATATAATTGTTTCCCATTTACAAACCATGTAGAATCATACAGAGGATTATTTAATGTTACATCTGCAATTCCCATTGCATTTAATGCCGATCCAAATTCCCATTGAATTTGAATCGGTTCATAAGGAAAAACAATCGAAAAATAAAATGGAGTTCCTTTGCATACTCCCGGAAAATTAACTGTTGAAAATGGGTTTTGAATGGTTATAAATTGATATAAATCTTTAATATTAGAACCTGCTGAATAACCATACGATTCTGCATTTGCGTAACCATAAGCCAATGCATTAAAACCTGAGTCCGATGTTAATGTATGATACCCTTGGTTTACATTATTCCGATATAAATAAGAATAATTTGGATCGGTTGGATGTGCAACCCAATTCGAAATTGGAACGGAAACTCCATCTAATTTAAAAGAAGAAATTCCAGTTCCTCCATTATTCATAATGATGTGTAAATGATGCTGTTGATTTGCAGGGGCAACCAAATTTGAACTAACCAATGTAACCTTGTTGATATTTTGTTCTACAGGATTTAGAACAATCATATCTGGATCGTAAGGGGAAACATTCCCAGAACAACCTTGTGTTGTAAAATATTGTGTAACAGAAATTGGTTTATCTGCTTCTATCTTGTTTGGAATAGCTCCTGAAAACTCGTAGTACATTCCTGCAAAAAAAGAAGCTGAAGGAATCAACACTCCGTTTAAAGATACATTAGTTAATGGATCATTTTTAAAAATTCTATAAAAATTAGTCGGGCGACTATAACTTGGAACGGTGAGGTATTTTTTACCCCAAGATGCTGCAGGATAGAGTTGTTGATATAAATTGTCTGAAGTATTATTATTGCCAGAACATACTCCAATTCTAATTTTTCCCGCGCCTGAAAAAACAGCAATTCTTTTACAACCAACTGTTCCAGATGAAACAGATTTGATTCTGGAACCCGTAAGGTCAGTTCCAGAATATAACCCTCCAACTGGAGTATTGTTATGCGTTCCCAAAACTTGATAAATTTGGCCTTTGTTTAAATTTATCGTGTAAGTATTGCCAGCCAACCAGCCATTTTTGGTATTGGCAGATGGAGTAATTTCAATCGAAGTATTATCTTCTACTGCAATAATTGTAAAATAAGAATTAGCGTTTGTTTGGTTTGAAATTTGTGTATAATTCATGGAATAATACTCTTTTCCTAAAACTTGGGTTGGCAAACAAACAGTAGCCCCACTAATAGCACTTTGGGTTATATAAGAGTAAACAACAACGGGCTTTAACGCGGTGACATGAACGGTCTTCCCTGTAAACAAACCTTCATCGTTAATAAAATTTGTATTTGGAATCAAACAAGTTACAACTTGACCTGCTGCAATTGAACCTGTTTGAATAACAGCACCTCCATATATTTCAACTTGATAAGTTGTGGCCAAATCAGAGGTAATGTAAAGCGTCATAGTTACGCCGCTTCCTCCACCATTCATGCTTACATGGTATGAATAAGGTATCCAGAATTCCTTCCCTTTATTTGAAAAATCTTGAGAATAAGTTGAAAACAGAAGTAGTTGACTTAGAAAAAGTAGTAGCCAAGCTTTTTTCATTGAACATTATTTCTTTGGGTGTGAATAATTAGAACCTAAAATTACAAAAAGTTTAAAGAATAACCACGTTCAACCAAAGCATGTGATGGGTGGTAAAAATAAATCGATTAATTAAATAATGCTTTTTGGAATAACCTGCTTATTAAGAATGTTTTAATAGATAAAAGATAGGGTTCTTATATAAATAAAATATAATATTTAATTTCATTGCCTGTATAAAAAGATATAAACATTACATTTATTTAAAAACCAATAAATTATATAATAATTTGTTAGATATAATTAATTTACAACTAAGGAAGATTAAATCTAATTTAACCTAGTTTATACTAAATATTAATTATTAAAAATAAATTGTATAATATTGGTTTCTATTACTTTAAATATAATTTTAAAAATATTATATTTTAGCTATAAAAATATTAACAATGTTTGGCTATAAACTAAATATATTAGTTTATCAAAATGCAAATTTTAATTCGAATGAATGTTTGGATATTTAGCAGGTCCCCCATCTTTTGGCGATTTGCAAGTTTTTGGCAATCGCTGATAAGAATCCGGAGTTGCCAAAATATCATCTGCAGCATACCCTGCATTTGCAATTGCAGTCTTTATTTCTTCAATATTCACTCTGTCAGTCAAAAATTTGACAACCGTTTCTTTTCTGCGCCAATTTACCAATACATAAGTAACGCCATCATTGCGTTTCAAATAGGTTTCAATCTTGTTCTTACAGTTTTCACAGCCAATGGTTGGTGTTTTAATTTTTGCCGTTACACTTGCTTTAGTTTGTCCATTTACAACATAAAAACTCAGGAAAGCAAAAGCTATAAAAATTGCTTTTTTCATTTTAGTATCGATTTAATTTGAATTATCGCCCCCATTTTTCAGGACTGTCTTTCCATTTTAACAAAGTTTCAAGTTGACTTGAATCAAATTTCCCTTTTTCCTTTGCCAACTCAATAAGTGATGCATAATCTGTAAGTGGATAATAAGGAATTGCCAATTTTTGAAACATTTCATCAGCCGTAGGAAAACCATAAGTAAATATCGAAACCATGCCGACAACCTCCACTCCTGCTACTCTTAAAGTCTCTACCACTTGCACGCTACTTTTGCCCGTCGAAACCAAATCTTCAACAACAACTACCTTTTTAGGATCTTCTAAAAAGCCTTCAATTTGATTTCCTAAACCGTGTTCTTTCGGTTTTGGACGAACATATACAAATGGAAGTTTTAATTGATCGGCAACCATTGCTCCCCATGCAATGCCTGCAGTTGCAACACCGGCAATCATTTCAACGCTTGAAAATTTTTCGAATACTAAATTGCTAAGTTCCGATTTAATAAAATCTCTTACAAATGGAAAGGAAAGAATTTTACGATTATCACAATAAATCGGACTTTTCCATCCACTAGCCCATATAAATGGGTTTGTAAGATTTAACTTTACTGCATTAACTTGAAGCAGTTTTTCGGCTACAATTTTGGAATTATTCATAAGCAAATTTGTAAAGAGAAATTGAAAAATTAAAATTTAGTTATGTACATTAAAATATACTTTAATAATAAGCCGCTTTTTCTTTGTGATAATATTGATCAATTGCTTCATAGTTTAATTCATAAGGAGGATACAATTTTTATTGACGAATTAAATACGCATGCAATCAAAACGATGATTTATGAAATGCAATTAAAAAATATTAATTCAGGAGTTTTTTATCACAATAATTTGGAAGAGTTGAAAAAAGCCTTTTATAAAAAATGTAAATTTATTAAAGCAGCCGGCGGATTTGTTTTAAATGAAAAAAACGAAATGCTGTTCATTTATCGCCACAACAAATGGGATCTTCCTAAAGGAAAATTTATGAAAAATGAATCTCCTGAAATATGTGCTGTTCGGGAGGTTCAAGAAGAAACGGGGTTAATAAATTTAATTGCGATTTCATATTTAACTACAACTTATCACACATATCAAGAAGGAACACAGTTGGTTTTAAAAGAAACCGAATGGTTTCGAATGAAGGCTGTTGGCAAACAAAATTTAGTTCCGCAATTGGAAGAAAGTATAACAAAAATTGAATGGGTTAAAAAAAATGCAATAGCTGAACTTGCTCAAAAATCATACCCCTCAATCCACGATGTCATTGAAGCTGGGTTAAAAATAGATGCTTAATATTTGTGTTTGATTACGGCTACTGTTAATCGACTTACGCAAATCAATTTTTCATTTTCATCGTGAATTTTTATTTCCCAAACATGCGTGGATCCTCCAATGTGCAAAGGAGATGCAGTTCCAATTACATACCCACTTTTTGCACTTCGTAAATGATTTGCATTTATTTCTATTCCAACGCAATTATTCTTCGATGTGTCAATTATTAATGCAGAAGCAACACTACCCAATGTTTCAGCCAATACACAAGACGCACCACCATGCAGTAATCCGTAAGGTTGCTTCGTTCTTTCATCTACAGGCATTTTTGCTTTAAGAAAATTTTCTCCCAATTCCACCCATTCAATTCCTAAATGTTGCGACATATTATTTTTTCCGAAAGCATTCAACTTTTCAATCGTTATTTCTTTACTAAACCAAATTGACATAACCTCTGTTTGAAAATTTTAATAGTTTAGTTTATTAAATGTTCGTTTGTATTTTGTATCGCCGGTTATAATTTCAATATGATAAATACCTGCAGCTAACTTTTTCAAATCAAGTTGTTTTTGCAAAACTCCAGCTGAAGCGCTATTTACATCATTAAAAACAATTTGTCCCAATGCATTAAATATTTTCAAACTGTACCTTGTTGCATTTTGAGGAATATAAAATGCAACGGTAAGATTTCCGTTAGTTGGAACCGGAAACACTTTAAATAATCCTTCGATTTTCAAATCAATATCATCGCTGCTTTGCGATACGCAACCATCCAAAATTGTTTTTACTGAATAGCGTCCGTTTGTAATTGCATTAAACGTTTGTTGTACTGCTCCTGTAATATCACTTCCGTTCAACATCCATTGATTACCTGTTGAATTACTACTTGTCAACAAACCAAAGACTGCTGTAATAATTGGTTTTGGCGGAACAGGTTTTACTCTTAATATAATCGAATTGCTTTGTGTAGTTGTGGGTTGCGCACATTGAGCAGTAGAAACAACATTGCATCGAATAACCGATCCATTACCAAGTATGCTTGAAGAATACATTGAGGCATTTACCCCTGTTGGTACACCATTCACAGTCCAAGTAAATGTTGGAGTTCCCAAGTTGTTTCCACCAACAATATAAGTTGCCACAGAACCAGCACAAATAGCAGTGTCTCCTGCAAGCAATAATGTAGGAATTACACTTGTTACAGTTACATAATTATTCGTAGTAATTGTATTGAAAGTAGTTCCATTGCCTACAGTGAGTGAAACTGAATGAGATCCATTTGTATTGTAATTAATTAATGGATGCTGTACATTTGAAGAAGCTGGTGTTCCACCAGGAAAAGACCAAGACCAACTTGTTGGTGACGGAATTCCTGTTGAGTTATCTGAATACTGAACTGAAGAACCTTTACAAATATTAGTATTGTTTGAAGTAAATGCTGCATTTAAAAAACTTGTACTTCCCGATTCAAGATTTCCTTCCCACAATCCTCTTCCATAAGTTGCAGCTCTTATTTTTTGCGCTGCATATTGAATTTCTAATTCTGCAATTTCAACATTCGGAAGATTATTATTGAAAGCTGTCCAACTGGTTGAATTATCATCTTTAAAATAAACGCCTGCATCCATGCCGACATACATTGCATTTGCGCTGCTTGTTGTGTCCAACACAATACAATTCGCAGATAAATTGGGCAAGCCAGTTGAAATATTTGTCCAGTTTCCACCACCCGTTAATGATTGAAAAACTTTATTTCCATTAGATGAACCAGAAAGTGTGACAAATATTTTATTTGCGTTTGATTCATCAACTGCTATATAAGTTATAAAAAGCCCAGGTAAACCAGCAGTTATTTCATTATAGTTAGAACCGTTATCGCCGGAGCGCCAAATTTGTCCGGATTTACTTGTATAAATTACGTTTGTGTCAGATGGTGCAACTGCAATTGCATCAATATTACTACTTGCAGAACCAATTAATGAATGAGCTGTCCACGAAGCACCACGGTCTGTTGATTTATAAATTCGTGTTTTACCAACATAAAGCGACATTGGATTTTTTGGATTTAAAATATAAGGTGTAACCCAATCACCATCTTCGTTAACTGTTCCTGCTGTACCGCCACTATTTACAATTGTACTAAATGATGCTCCACCATTTGTTGATTTACGAATAGCCCCATAATAGAGTTCTCCATATTGATACGTATCACTTGAATAATCAATAATACTTTCCATTCCATCTCCACCAATTGGTCTTGTCCAGTTGTTTGGTCCAATCCATAAATTAGTTCCATTGTCTTGCCAACCTGTCAACACTTTATTTTGACTCTGAGTTGATTGTCCCATTTTATACATTTGAGCTATTGCCATTCCGTTACTCAAATCAATCCACGAGTTAGAGTTGGTAATGTCGTCTTTCTTAAAAATTCCACCATCACAACCTGCATAAACTGTAAGTCCATTTGAATCAAAATTCAAATCATGAATGTCGGCATGAATATAGGGTGCTCCAGATCCCGTCCAGTGACCTGCGATTTGCCAATTGGATCCACCATCAGTCGATCTCCAAACATTAACTCCTCCAACAATTACAAGGTCTTTGTTTGTTGGTGATACAGCAATTGAAAGATCGTACCATTGTTGCCCACCCGTATCTCCTCCTGTATTGCTCCACCCAAGTAAATTGGGAGTAGTGGATTGTGTTGTAAAACTTACACCGTTATCAGTAGATCTATAAACTCCTTTAAACCCATTGTTTGATGGATTTCCAATAACCATGTATAAATAATTAGGGTCATTTGCTGTTACAGCAATCATTGCTCTTCCATTTGATGAAGTTGGCAAACCTGTTCCCACACCGCTATTTGAAAAACTTGCACCACCATCAGTCGATTTAAAAAAAATTACATTACTTGACATTTTGGAAGCATAAACAATTGAAGTATTCCCTGGCATAAATTCAAGATCACGAATATTTGATTCTGAAGAAACCAATGTCCAGTTTGCACCAGCATCAATTGAACGATAAATTCCACTGGTTGAAGAAACTATTAAAATGTTTGGATTATCAGGATTTATTATCAATCTATAAAATCTTGAAACGGATGTTAAACCGGACAAGGTCCAAGAAGTTCCTCCATTTGTTGATTTAAAAATTCCGATTGCCGGAGCATCACCAGCATCGTTATCGCCACTTGCTGCATACATTATACTTGAATTGGTTGGATGAATGGCAACATCTGCAAACCCAATTCTTGTCAAAAAATCTGTTGAGGTAGACCACGCAGTTCCATCGTATTTCCATGCTCCTCCGCCAGGAGTTGCAACTACAAATTGATTTGTTGTTCCGGGAATTAAACGAACATTATTTATTCTTCCTGCTCCTCCAGAACTTGGAACTGAACTTGGTCCAACCATCTGCCAGTTTGAAATTGCAGTTCGTTGATTTTGTATTTTGGAACTTTGATTTGATCTGTAATCGAGTATTGATTGATTGTATGATTTTAAATCTCCACTTGGGTAGGAACGGCTTTCATTATAGTATTCCCAACGCTTGTATGGTTTCCAACCTTTTATGTTAGATAAATCTTTCCCTTCAAATTCTTTACTAAATGCATTCTTAATTTCATAAAAATTAGAACTGCTATTCCAAACATCCACCCAATTTTTTTCTTGAGCAGAAGCCAACAATCCGAAAAACAAAAAGAAATTTGAAATGATAATTTTTTTCATAGGAAATAATTTCGATAGAATTTAATTTGTAAATTTTTATAAAATTATAATGAACTAGAAACTTCGATAGGTAAAAAAGGAGCTGCATCACCACCGTTGCGAATAATATCTCGAACAATAGTGGATGCAACAGAAGTATATTTTGGCTCACCAGTTAAAAAAAAAGTTTCAATACTTCTATCAAGTGTTCTATTTGCATCAGCAATTGTTTTTTCGAATTCAAAATCGCTAACATAACGAATCCCTCTTAAGATAAATTTTGCACCCACTTCTTTGCAGCAATTAATAGTGAGCCCTTCGTAAACAATTCCATCTACTTTTGGTTCATCCTTGTAAATTTTTCTTATCCATTCTAATCTTTTTTCAAGAGAAAACATTGGCTCTTTTGAAGTATTAACTCCAACGCCGACAATAATTTTATCAAAAAGCGGCAATGCACGGTTTATGATGTCAATATGCCCTAAAGTAACAGGATCGAATGTCCCAGGAAATAAACAAATTTGTTGCATAATGAAAAATTATTAATTACAACTGCAATTTGAGGAATAATAAATTAATAAAGTAATTTAATTTTTTCTGTTGGAAAGTAAGTACAAAACCGCCATCCGAACAGCAACGCCATTTTCTACTTGTTGTAAAATAACGGACTGTTTGCTATCCATCACATCGCTATCCAATTCCACTCCACGATTTACCGGGCCGGGATGCATGACAACGATTTCTTTTTTCAAAGAATTCAAAACTTCTTTTGTAATTCCATATGTAAGATTGTATTCGCGCAGCGAAGAAAACAATACTTGGTTTTGTCTTTCCAATTGAATTCGAAGCACATTGGCAACATCGCACCAAGCAAGTGTTTCTTTTAAATTATAACTTACTTCCACATTCAACGCTTCTTTTATATGAATTGGAATTAAGGTTGGTGGACCGCATACAACCACTTTTGCACCCATTTTGTTTAGCAAATAAATATTGCTCATGGCAACTCTGCTATGTAAAATATCGCCAATAATTGCAACTTTTACGCCTTTTAGTTTTCCTAGTTTCTCATTTATGGTAAATGCATCAAGCAATGCTTGCGTTGGATGTTCATTGACTCCGTCACCTGCATTGATAATTGCCGCAGGAATATGTTTTGCCAAAAAATGCGGTGCACCACTTGCACTGTGCCTCATCACCACCATATCCACTTTCATTGATAAAATATTGTTGACAGTATCAAGTAATGTTTCTCCTTTTGATGCAGAAGAATTGGAAGATGCAAAATTGATTGTATCGGCACTCAATCTTTTTTCTGCCAATTCAAAAGAAAACCTTGTACGCGTGGAGTTTTCGTAAAAAAGATTAACAATTGTTACATCGCGCAAGGATGGAACTTTTTTTACCGGTCTTTGTAAAACTTCTTTGAATTGCCCTGCGGTAGAAAGAATAAGTGAAATATCTTCTTTAGTAAGATTTTTAATGCCGAGCAGATGTCGAGTGGATAGTTGCATTAAAAAGCGAAATTATAGAATTTTATCCACAGATAAATTAAAATTTTTATCAGAACAAAAGACAGAAAATAAGATCTGTTCATTGTTAACTTATCAATACAACTTCTTTGTTTAACAATTTAACTTTATCTGTGCTTTTAGTTTCAACTGTTACGCCTACATAATCTGCTTGAATGGGAAATTGTCGATGCTCTTTTCGGTCAACAAACACACATAATTCCACTTTGGCGGGACGGCCATAATCCAACAAAACATCTAATGCAGCTTTGATAGTTCTGCCTGTGAAAAGCACATCGTCAATTAAAACTACTTTTTTATTTTCAATGTCAAAAGGAAGGTTCATCGTATCCGGAGAGTGAATTTCATTGCGAATATCATCTCTGTAAAATGTAATATCCAATTGGCCGTATTGAATTTTTTTAGGTGCATGAAGTGTTTGTAAATTTGAGACAATGTCATTTGCAACCACAACCCCTCCTTTTTGAATTCCAACAAAAACAACCTCATTCATATCAGGATGAGTTTCATAAAGCCGTGTTGCTAATTTTTGAATTGTTTCTAAAAGTTTTTTTGATGTAATTAAAATTTGCATAAATCAAAATTAAGTGAAGTTTGTCTTCATTTTATTTCTCTTGCATAAATGGATATTTATAATCCGTTGGAGGATTGAAAGTTTCTTTAATTGTTCTTGCACTTAACCATCGATAAAGATTTAAACTACTTCCTGCTTTATCATTCGTGCCACTTGCTCTTGCACCACCAAATGGTTGTTGGCCAACTATTGCTCCACTTGGTTTATCATTTATATAAAAATTGCCTGCAGCATTTCTTAGTTTTTTAGTTGCTAATTCTACAGCTTTTCTGTCTTGCGAAATGATAGCCCCAGTTAATGCATAAGGCGAAGTTGTATCTACGATTTCTAATATTTTTTCAAAGCCCGATGTTGGGTAAATGTAAAGCGTTAAAACCGGCCCGAATATTTCTTCGCACATGGTTGCATATTTTGGATCTTTTGTTTCAATAATTGTTGGCTGAATAAAATATCCCAATTTTTTGTCACATTTTCCTCCAACCAAAATTTCTACTTTTTTATCTTTTTTAGCTTCGTCGATATAGCGCTTAATATTGTCGAAACTTTTTTCATCAATTACAGCATTTACGAAATTGCTAAAATCTTCTACGCTTCCCATTTTAAAACTTTTTACTCCGGCAATCAATTTCTTTTTTACTTCTTCTGCAATATTTGCCGAAATATATGCCCTCGATGCTGCCGAACATTTTTGACCTTGGTATTCAAACGCACCACGCAACAATGCAGTTGCAACTACATCCGGATTGGCTGA
This sequence comes from Bacteroidota bacterium, assembly GCA_005798905.1. GTDB lineage: Bacteria > Bacteroidota > Bacteroidia > Chitinophagales > Chitinophagaceae > VBAS01. The sequence continues at coordinate 11,095 of SYIK01000002.1, forward strand.
ATGATGCGCAACAATAAAATCTTTTCCGCCGGTTTCGCCAACAATGCGTGGATACGATTTATAAATCCCCATATTTTTTCCAATGATTTCCCACATCTTATTGAACACACCGGTTGATCCCGTAAAATGAACTCCTGCAAAATCTTTATGATTGAAACAAATATTTCCAATGGTTGGACCATCAACATAAATTAAATTAATAACTCCATCGGGTAACCCAGCTTCTTTCATGATGCGCATAAAAAGTTGTGCTGAATAAATTTGCGTGTTTGCCGGTTTCCACACTACCACATTGCCACACATTGCTGCACTTGTTGGTAAATTTCCGCCAATAGCTGTAAAGTTGAATGGTGTGATTGCTAATACAAATCCTTCGAGTGGGCGGTACTCCATTCTATTATGAACACCTGGACTACTTACAGGTTGTTGTTTATAAATTTCACTTAAAAAATGAACATTGAATCTTAAAAAATCAATCAATTCACATGAAGCATCTATTTCTGCCTGAAAAGCATTTTTGCTTTGTCCAAGCATCGTTGCCGCATTTATTTCACTTCTATATTTTGTAGAAAGTAAATCTGCTGCTTTTAAAAAAATGCCGGCACGGTTTTCCCAACTAAAACTTTCCCAATTATCTTTTGCAGCCAATGCTGCATCAATTGCTTGTTTTACATGTTTCTCATCTCCTGCATGAAAATAACCCAATACTTTTTCAATTTCGTGCGGCGGACGCATGGCAACTTTTTTATTGGTTCGTACTTCTTTATTACCAATATACATGGGCACATCAATTTCTTCTGCTTTGAATTTTGCCAAAGTTTTTTTTAAATTTTCACGCTCTTTGCTGCCTGGTGCATAAGAAAACACAGATTCGTTTTGTGGTAATAGATAACTGAAATTTCCTAAGCTCATAGATTGAATATTAAATGTAATGAGATAAAAATTTATTTATCGAAAATACTTCAATTGGTTGTTTTTATAAACTTAGCTTTCAGAATTTTTTTCGCTCATTAAATATGCTTTTATAAATCCATCCAATTCGCCATCCATCACCGGTTGAATATTCCCCACTTCAAAATCGGTGCGATGGTCTTTAATCATTTTATACGGATGAAAAACATACGAACGAATTTGGCTGCCCCATTCTATTTTTTTCTTTTTGGCATTCGTTGCATCTTTTGCTGCATTTCTTTTCTGTAATTCAATTTCATACAATCGGCTCTTCAACATCTGCATGGCTAATTCTCTATTTCCCAACTGACTTCTATCCTGCTGACACACAACAACAATTCCTGTAGGAATATGCGTCAACTGAACTTTTGTTTCTACTTTGTTTACATTTTGTCCACCAGCACCACCGCTGCGCGAAGTTTCCATTTTTACATCCGCAGGATTTATATCAATTTTAATTGTATCATCTACCAACGGGTATGCATACACACTCACAAAAGAAGTATGTCTTCTTGCATTGCTGTCAAAAGGAGAAATACGAACCAAACGATGTACGCCATTTTCTGCTTTTAAAAAGCCGTAAGCAAACGGTCCGTCAAATTGAAGTGTAGCAGTTTTAATACCTGCACCATCTCCCCATTGCCAATCGAGTTCAGTTACTTTCCATCCTTGTTTTTCGCCATACATTCGATACATGCGCGCAAGCATTTCGGCCCAATCTTGGCTTTCCGTTCCACCAGCTCCTGAATTTATTTGTAAAACAGCAGGTAGTTCATCTTCTGGTTCATTCAAAGTTGCTTTGAATTCTACATCATCCAGTAACAAAAGAGCTTCGTTAAAAGCTTTTTCTGTTTCGTCTTCGGTAGCATCTCCCCCTTTCCAAAATTCAAATAAAATTGCAAAATCTTCTACGGAAGTATTTACTTTTTCATAAAGGTTAATCCAGTATTCATTCCCCTTTATATCTTTCATTATTGAAGTTGCACGAGAATTGTCGTCCCAAAAACCGGGACTTAAAGATAATTGCTTGTCATTTTCTATTTTAACTCGACGAATCTCGACGTCAAAGAAACCTCCTTATCCCAACAATGCGGGACCTCATATCCATTAATTTTTCATGTGTCATATTGCAACGAAGGTAAATTATTTTACTTTTCCACCCGAATGAAAAAAATATTAGACTCTATTTCTAGTTATGTAAATGAATTGAACAAACGAATTTTCGTTGGCTGCTGCTTTATTGTTACATTTTTAATTTGGGCTAATTATTATTTTCAAATTGACAATTTTATTGACAGTAAAAATTCATTTACGATTTCATTTATTTCTCGTTTCACAATTTTTCTATTCGCATTTTCTTTGCCCTATTATTTTGCTTTTGTTTTTGCAAAAAATAATTGTTTCAATAATAAAATATTTCTTTTTTTATTATTCATCGCACCGGCAATTTTTTCGTTTAAAATTGCAATAGAAACAACTATAAATTTTACAACAGATTATCATTGGAATGTTTATTGGAATCAAATTTTTTATTGGCCAATTCGGCTTGTATTTATTTTGAGTTGTCTATTTCTTATTGGGAAAATGCTAAAAGAGAAAAAACCATTTTGGGGATTTTCAACTATTGGTTTTCAATGGAAACCTTACGCCATCCTACTTCTACTAATGGTTCCTTTAATTACATTTGCATCAACCCAGGCTGATTTTTTAGCAATGTATCCAAAGTTGAAAACAACTTCTGAAACATTATCGACATCCAACTATTCTTGGTTTTTTAATTTACTATATGAAATTTCTTACGGGTTAGATTTTATTTCAATAGAATTATTCTTTCGTGGATTTTTGATTTTTGCATTTGCAAAATTTGCAGGAAAAGATGCTATTTTACCAATGGCTTGTTTTTATTGCACCATCCATTTTGGAAAACCATTTTTCGAATGTGTTAGTTCTTTTTTTGGAGGAATGCTTTTGGGTATTATTGCTTTAAATACGCGGTCAATTCTCGGTGGATTATTTATTCATCTTGGGATTGCTTGGCTGATGGAAATTGGCGGATTTTTAGGAAATAAATTTTTGTAAAAAAAGCTACAAATCTATAAGCCGGATTTTGTTACCGATCGAAATCGGCGGTCATCATTTATCTGTTCCAAAAGTTACCTTTTGGAATCAATCTGCCTACCCTCCAACATCGAACGAGCAGTTCTTAGCGTTGGTTTACATGGCATTTCAACATGCGAGGTTTACCCAATTTTAATGTCGCCAATAAAATTCGTGAGCTCTTACCTCACGTTTTCACCTTTTTCTCGGTTTTTCCGAGATAGTTATTTTCTGTGGCACTTTCTGTTTTCGATAAATCGAAACCCGGCTCTTCACCGGCGCATTGCTCTTTGTTGTCCAGACTTTCCTCCTCGGTAATTACCGAAGCGATAACCAGATTTGTAGCTGTACAAAGTTAATCTGAAAATTTTAATGGTATTGAAAATAAATTTTAGTTGCTCCATACCCAAATCGTGAATCATATTGATTTAGGAATGATTTTACTTCTTTCCGCGTTTTCAACCATTCGTGAATTTCATTTTTCAATTTGCCCGAACCTACCCCATGAATAACAATTAGTGAAGGTTGAAGATGAGCAATAGAAAGCTCGAACTCAATTTCGAGTGTTTTTAATTGCAAGGAAAGAATTTCAAAATTTGACATTTGCTGCCAATTGAAAGTTAGTTTTTCAATGTGCAAATCAATTACAGAAAGAGGTTGTCGTAAGTGTTCTTTACTTCTTGTTGCTTCAAACAAATTTGGATTCAAACTATTTGCAGCTAATTCAGGTTTGAACAATTCAACTTTTTTGGGGAATTCACTAAAAAGCAAATAAGAAAAACTTGTTTTATTCTGAATTTTTAATTCTTCAATCTTAAAAAAAACTTGCTTCGGTTTTAATTTTAATGTAACTGAATGAGATAAAACCTTTTTTACATTGAAATCAACTAAAGAAAATTGAAATTGCAAAATGGGATAATCATTAATTTCTTCAAACAAAATTTCATTTAATAAAATAGTTTGCGATGGTTGAATTTCTTCCGCAAATTCAGTATTTCGATTTCCTAAAAAAGATAATTTATAAGAAAAACTATATGTCGATTTTGTATTATTCTGCAATGATATTTTTAACTTCTTTACAACTTCTTCACCAAATTCATTCATTTTAAAAACAGGTGAAATGATTACCCACACTCCTTCTTCATTCGTTGAAACCGTTTTTGAATTTTCTATTTTGCTTTCAATTCCCATTTGTTTGTTGCGCAAAAGTTCAACTTGATCTTTATAAACAGGGAAACTAATGCCACCAACTTTTACCAAAAACATTTCGTCATTAATAGTATCAATAATTTCTCCATTCTCATTTGAATGGAGAACAACTACAATATCGCCAATAGAAAATTTCATGAAACAAAGCTAATAGGCTTTTCAAAAATTAAACATTGGATTTATTCATCAGAAAGTTTACTTTTTCTAAAGCCATAAAAAATGTAAACAGTAAATCCAATGCCAAACCAAATAAAAAACCATTTCCAATTATTCGCACTCATTCCTGTAAGCAAATAAAGACAAGTTGTAAGCCCCATTAACGGAATAAATAAAAGATTTTTTATAAACGCAATTATTGCTAACAGAAAAGTAACAATCCAAAAAATTAATGTTGACAATTTAAAAGTTGCATCGTCTGCAGCAAAATCAATATTCAAAAGATCTGAAAAATAATTGTTAGCTAATAATTGTGCTGTAATTATTGAAGCAATTACAATAAGCGGAAATAAATATTTGCCACTTATTTGTGGCATGTTAAATTGTCCTGCAACTTTTTTCTTTGGAGGAATTAATAAAACACCACCACAAACCAATACAAATGCAAACAATGTTCCGATACTTGTAAAATCTAAAACAAATTTTCTATCGGTAAATAAAAGTGGAAGTCCAACTAAAAGGCCAGTTACTACTGTTGCAAAAGACGGTGTTTTGAATTTGTGATGTATTTTTTGAAATGCAGGAGGAAGTAAACCATCGCGACTCATGCTCATCCAAATTCTCGGTTGTCCCATTTGAAATACCAACATCACACTCGTCATTGCCACCACTGCACAAATAGAAACAAGAAATTGCATCCAACCAATATTTAAGTTCTCTTTTTCAAAAATAAAAGCAAGCGGATCGCCAATTCCTTCAAATTTTGAGTAATGTGCGGCACCAGTTAAAACCATTGAAAGAAGAATATAAACGACTGTACAAATTACAAGGGAATAAATCATACCACGCGGAAGATCTCGCTGTGGATTTTTACTTTCTTCTGCCAATACACTTACTGCATCAAATCCAATATAGGCAAAGAATACACCACTAACAGCAAACATAACTCCACCAAAACCATTCGGCATAAATGAAGCAAGTCCAACCGCATTCTCAGGTTGCCAATTATTAGTTAGTCCATTTGAAAAAATCAAATAAGTACCTACTAAAATCACTAATAAAACAATTGCTAATTTTAATACAACCATTACATTACTAAAATTTCTTGATTCTTTAACACCAACATAAACCAAGATTGTAATAAGAATATTTATAACCACTGCCGGCAGATCAAAAATTATTTTCAATCCGGAAAGTGTTGGAGCAATATTCCAAGCGTTTAACCATTCTGCATTATTTACATTTCCCAAAAATGCTTGATGTGCTTCTCGATAACTACAAGAAAGAAAATCAGGAATATAAATATTCAACTTTCCCAAAAACGAAGTGAAATAATCGCTCCAAGAAAAAGCAACATAAATATTTCCGATGGAATATTCCATTAATAATGCCCAACCAATTATCCAAGCTAAAATTTCTCCAAACGAAGCATAGGCATATGTATAAGCACTACCGGCAACTGGAATTCTTGTAGCAAAATCGGAATAGCAAAACGCAGTGAATGCACAAGCAATCCCACAAATAATAAATAAAATAACAATGCCGGGTCCTCCTCTAAAAACAGCATCACCCAACGAACTAAAACTACCTGCTCCAATAATTGCAGCTATGCCAAAAAATGTAAGATCACGAACAGAAAGCACTCGTTTCAATCCGGAAGCGTGCCCATCACCTTCTCCTTTTTTTGCATCAATTAATATTCTATCTATCGTTTTTCGACGAAATAATGATTTAAACATATTGGTAATTTAAAAGCTCAAAATAAATAAAAAATAAATACTATGTTCGAAAATTTTTAAAATCAAAATTCCCGCTGAATCAATTTCTGCGCTAACTCTTTTAATGGAATTTTTCGATTGGAAAGAACCGCGATTTCTTCCAAATACGAAAGAGCTTCGTCAAAATATTTATTTTTCAATTCCAACGCCCAATAATCCACTTTACATTCTTTGAAAATAGAAAGCACATCTTCTACTTTTGATTTCGTTTCTTTTTTTAATAAATTTTCAAGATTTGCTTTCTGCTTTTCAGTTGCAACTTCCATTGCTTTTATCAGCAAAAATGTTTTTTTATTTGATAAAATATCTCCGCCAATTTGTTTTCCAATTTTTTTTGAATCGCCAAATGCATCGAGATAATCATCTTGAATTTGAAATGCAATTCCAATTTTTTTTCCAAATTCGTATAATAAATTTTGATTTCGTTCACTTGCTCCGCCAAGGATTGCGCCCATTTTTAAACTTGCAGCCAATAAAACGGAAGTCTTCAATTCTATCATGTTTACGTATGCTTCCAAATGCAAAAAATCCAATTTTTCAAAATCCATATCCAATTGTTGTCCTTCGCAAACTTGTCGTGCAGTTTTATTAAATACTTGTAAAACTGGATGTAAATATTTTGCATCCAATAAATTTAAATAGTCATACGCTTTTATCAGCATTACATCGCCAGAAAGCAGTGCAGTATTTGTTCCAAATTTTTCGTGCACCGTTTGCATTCCTCTTCGTAGCGGTGCTCGATCCATTATATCATCATGTATCAAAGTGAAATTGTGGAATAGTTCGATGGCAAATGCAACATTCCATGTTTTTGAATCTACTTCTTCGAATAGTTCTGTTCCCATTAAACATAAAATTGGACGAACTCTTTTCCCTCCTAATTTTAAAAAATACTCATTGGGTTCGTAAAGCGAACTTGGTTTTTCAGGAAAATGCCGATTCGAAAATTTTTCTTCAAACGCTTTTGCTAAAATTTCAAACGATTGCATAAAATAAATTTGAGCTTACTTTTTTTTACTTTTTACTTTTTCTGTTTTTACAACTTTCAATCCACTTGTAATTACCCATTCATAATCCATCTGTCGCTTACTTAAATTAGCAGAAACAACTTTAATCCAAATTTTATCACCCATCCGAAAACTGCGACCAGTACGCATTCCTGTCAAACAATAATCGGAAACAACATGTCTAAAATCATCTACTTCGCTTAAACTAATGATGCTTACAAGTCCTTCGCATTTGTGCTCTACTGTTTCTACCCAAAATCCAAAAGACGAAACACCGCTAATTATCCCTTCAAATTCTTCGCCAATAAAATTTTGCATGTATTCGACTTGCTTGTATTTGTTTCCTGCTCTTTCCGCTTCCATTGCCGATCGTTCTCTTTCGCTGCAATGTTTGCATTTTTCTTCCATTTTTTTATCAACGCAAAACCCTTTGTTGATTGTTTGTTCCAAAATGCGATGCACCATTACATCGGGATAGCGACGAATGGGTGAAGTAAAATGACAGTAATGTTCAAATCCCAAACCATAATGCCCCACATTTTCGGAAGTGTATTTTGCTTTTGCCATGGTTCGAATTCCTAATTGCTCCAATACATGTTGCTCGGGTTTTCCATTAATAGTACGAAGCATTTGGTTGAATGAAATAGAAATTGCTTTTGGCGAAGAAGTGTCAAATTTATACCCATATTTATTGGCGAACGAAACGAATGGAAGTAGTTTTTCTTTATCGGGATTATCGTGAATTCGAAAAGGAACAGGAATTTGTTTCGCATTAATTTTCACTTTGGAAAGATGTTCTGCAACACTCCGATTGGCTAATAACATAAATTCTTCAATCAATTGATGTGCTTCTTTACTTTCCTTAATCATAACACCAATTGGTTTTCCTTTTTCATCCAATTTGAATTTAACTTCCTGCGATGAAAAATTAATTGCACCTCTTTCAATTCGCTGCCGGCGCATTTCTTGAGCAATTTTATTTAGAATTAATATTTCTTTTTTAAAAAGACCTTCTTTTGTTTCAATAATTTCTTGTACCTCTTCGTAAGTAAAGCGATGATTGGAATGAATGATTGTTTTTCCAAGCCAATATTCTTTTATTTCACCGGAAGGCGTAAGTTGAAAAATAGTAGAAAATGTAAGTTTATCTTCTTTAGGGCGAAGCGAACAAAGAACATTTGAAATATGTTCTGGCAACATTGGACTTACTCTGTCGGGCAAATAAACTGAAGTTGCTTTATCAAAAGCCGCTTTATCCAATTCGGAATCTATTTCTAAATAATGACTTACATCGGCAATATGAACGCCGATTTCATAATTTCCATTTTTCAAAATTTGAAATGAAATTGCATCGTCAAAATCTTTTGCATCAACGGGATCAATTGTAAACGTCAATACATCACGTACATCTTTTCTTTTTTCAATTTCTTTTTGAGAAATATGATCAGAAATTTTTTCAGCTTCTTTTAATGCTTCTTCAGGAAAGGATAATGAAAATCCGTACTGCAACAAAATTTCTTTCATTGCAATATTGCTTTCTTCTTCTTCGGTAAGTATTGCAACTATTTCTGCAATCGGTCGTTTATCTCTTTTTTCCCAAGATAGAATTTTTGCAATTACACGATCTCCATCTTTTGCTTTTTTAAGATTTGAAAATGGGACAAACATATCTGGCATTGGTTTTTCCGAATCAGAAATAAAAAATGCAAAATTTTTATTGAGTTGAATTCTACCGGCAAATTCGGTTTGCTTTCTTTTAATAATATCTACAACCACACCTCTTTGTCGTTTCCCTTTTGTGCCAGTAATTTTTACGCGGACAGTATCGCCGTGTAATGCCCTGTTAAAATCATCAGGACGAACCATGATATCTTCCTCCAAATTTTCTACAATTACAAACCCCATCCCAGATCTGCTTATATCCAGCTTGCCTTTCAGCATGGCAGAAATTTGTGCTTTTTCTCTTCGAGCTTTTTGTTTTTCCTTTCTTAAATTTCTTTTTGCCATTTTTTTAACAGACTTTTTTTATAAAATCATTAATCTTGTTTTTAAATTTTTCCTCTTCGTTAAATAAAAACTGATGCACAACAGGAATAACAAACAACGGTGTGTTTTCTAAATCCTTGCCAAATTTCACGAAACGCATTGCGTCTTTTTCAGTTGTTAAAATTATTTTTTTACTTTCTTTAATAGATTCAAATTTTTTCTTTATTTCTCTCCAATCATCAATCGTAAAAATATGATGATCTGGGTATTCCATTAAATAATACATTTTACTATTATCGTGCAATAATTCTTTTAGCGGCTTGGGATTGGCAATTCCTGTTACCAATAAAATTTCGGTGTCATCATTTAATTCTTCAAATTTCGACTTATCAACAATGTGCTGCAATTTCGAATACTTATTTGTGGTAAAATAAATTTCTTGAAAAGAGAATGGATTAATTTCTTGAATGATTTGCATTTTTTCATTCTCACTTAAAGAAGTTATGCATTTTGTTACAACAATTATATCGGCTCTTTTGTAACTCGCTTTTTCATCTCTAAGATCTCCTGTTGGTAAAAAAAAATCGCGTGTAAACAAATCGCTGTATTCGGTTAACAAAATATTTAATCCTGCTTTTATGCTACGATGTTGAAAAGCATCGTCAAGAATTACACATTGGGTTTCTGGTTTATCGTGTAACAGTTGAGGAATTGCTTCAATTCTTTCTTCGCCAACAGCAATGGGCACTTCCGGAAATTTTAAAAAATATTGCATCGGCTCATCGCCAATTTCCAATGCATTTGAATTTGCATTTGCAAGACAATATCCTTTTGTTTTTCTTTTAAATCCACGGCTGAGAATTGCTAACTTAAATTGATCTTTAAAATTACGAACCAAAAATTCAACCATGGGAGACTTTCCAGTTCCACCAACGGAAAGATTACCTACACAAATTACCGGCAAACCAAATGACACGGAGTATAAAATATTTTTATCGTACAATTTATTACGAATAAAAACTATGAATCCGTAAATAATAGACAAGGGAAATAATAAAATGCGAAAAGATTTTAAAAAAAAAGTAGAATACATAAGCAGCTTGCGTAAATAACTCATCCAAAGTTACATGAAATTAAACCTTGCTCCTATTAAGAATTAATTAAAAAACGATTAAATCTAGTTACCTGTTTTCAATAAAAATGGAAAAGATAGTTGTTCCATAATTTCGCTCTGTTTTATAAAAAGGAAAATTTTTGTACTCATTCCTCGGTGTATGTTCTAAAACAAACCAACCTTTTGTATTCAACATTTTTTTTTCAAAAATCAGCTTAGGCAAATCATCAATATTACCCAATGCATAAGGTGGTCCGGCAAAAATAAAATCGAATTGTTTGCTGCAATGTTGAATATAATTAAAAACATCCGACTTTATAATTTCAAAATTTTCCAACTTCAATTCTGTTGAAGTTGTTTTAATGAACTCATACATTTTATAATCGTTTTCAACTATCGTTAATGAAGGTGCACCGCGACTTGCCAATTCGTAACTGATACAACCTGTACCTCCAAAGAGATCCAATGTGTGCAGCTCTGAAATAGTCAAATTATTTTCAATAACATTAAACAAGCCTTCTTTGGCAATATCTGTTGTAGGCCTTGTGTGTGGCATTTGCGCTGGAGGATTAATTCTCCGTTTTCCCAATTCGCCACCTATGATGCGCATGTTATTATTTTTGAAATGTTGGAAAAATAATAGTCGGGAAGTTCATTAAAAGCTTCAACAAAATTCAACGACTCTGCATTTTTTTCAAACTCAATATTTAAAAAATATTTGTACAATTCTTGATATATGGCTGAATCTTTTTCAATTAATCCGGAAATATTAATGATTACTTCTTCTTGCGAAAGGCCAAACTGTTCGCAGATTTTTAATAAATAATAGAGAATATCTGCCAAGCTAGAAAATGAATAATATTGAACCAACTGCAATTGTTCTTTTTTGAAAACAATTACCAAAAATTCGCCTGATCGAAAATCAACTAAAAGTGAATCTTTGTCTGTGCTTTTAAAATTTTTCAAAAGAGAACCCGTTAAATGAAAACAAATTGCAGAAGGATATTTTTCATTTACCCAATCGTGTAATTCTTTTGCAACAGCATAACCAATTTGTACTTCTTTATTTTGAATTGAATCAAAATATAAAACAACATTTTGAGTAATCGGATGCAGCGTTTGTAAATGCATTTTCAATGCTGATTCATCAAATAAACTATTTGGAATAATTGCCATTTCAGGCACATCAAATGCAACAGTAATTTTTTCAAATCTGTGTAAAAGTTCGGGATGAAATTCAGCTAATTTCAATTTCCAATTATCACCTTCTGCCGTTTCGTAATAAGCCGAGCAAATAATTTCGTTTGAATTACGAATTGCAAAACTGAAATGCTGTTTGCCGACTATTAAAAACAACTCCGAAATCCCTCCTACAAGTTGTGACTCGTTTTTTATGTAATAGAATTGTTTCAAGTTTTTAATTAATTATTGTTGCAATGTTAAAGCAAATTTCTTGCTCATTTAAAATTACATTATTTTTTTAACCATTAAGTTTGTAAGAATAATGAACACTTCTGCAAATAATTCTAATTTACAAGTAGCTATTAGTAATCGGCAAATACTAAAACTCACTTTGCCCATCACTTTTGCATTGCTTGTTCCTCAAATTAATTATTTAACAAACAATATTTTTTTAGGTTGGCTGGGAGAATCGGAACTGGGCGCCGCAGGTATTACAGGCGTTTTTTATATTGTTGTAGCAATTATCGGTTTTGGATTAAATAGTGGCGTGCAAGCCATCATTTCGCGAAGAGCCGGCGAAAAAAATGCAGAAGAAATTGGCAAAACATTTTTTCAAGCAATTCGAATTGCACTTTTATTTTCTGCTATCGCGATTGTTTTGTTTTATTTTATTGCACCTGTTTTTCTTCGCGCAAGTTTACAAATTCAGGAAATACAAGACCAAGCAATCAGTTTTTTAAAAATAAGAATTTGGGGACTTCCCTTTCTTTATCTTTTTCAATTAGGAAACGGATTACTCATCGGAACCAACAACAGCCGCTATTTGAAGTATGCTTTTATTTCGGAAGCAAGTTTAAATATATTGCTTGACTATACTTTTATTTTTGGCAAATGGGGGTTCCCGGAACTTGGATTTAATGGAGCAGCTTATGCATCAATTATTTCAGAAGCCACAGCAATGCTTGTTGTTTTTGCAGTTATATTTTATAAAAAATTCGATAAAGATTTTTTTCTTTTCACTTTTATTAAATTTCATTTGGGCTTAACAAAACTTATTTTAAAACAATCCGTACCGCTTATTTTGCAATTCGGAATAAGTGTTTCAGCATGGCTTTTCTTTTATATTGCGATTGAAAACACTGGAGAAAGGCCTCTCGCTATTAGCAATGCTATGCGAAACATTTTCGGTATTGTTGGAATTTTTTGTTGGGCATTTGCAAGTGCAACAAACACGATGGTTAGCAATATCATTGGTCAAGGCAAAAAGGATAAAGTAATTTTTTTAGTAAACAAAATAGTATTGCTTAGTTTTTCTTTCACAACCGTACTTTGCCTAATTATTAACTTATTTCCTAGAATGTTTCTGCAAATCTATGACCAACAAATCGATTTTGTGGATGAATCAATTCCGGTAATAAGAATGGTAAGTCTTGGAATAATGTTAATGTCAATTGCAATCGTTTGGCTAAATGCAGTAACCGGAACAGGTAATTCAAAAATTAATCTCTATATTGAGGTAATAGCTATTTTTCTATACAGTTTCTTTGTCTACTTTGCAATGAATGTTTGGAAATTTTCTTTAGTTTGGGCATGGTCGTCTGAACTTCTTTATTGGGGAACTTTATTTATCCTTGCTTTTTTTTATATGAAAAGTGGAAAATGGGAAAAAAAAGTGATTTGATTTGTGATTATTTAATAACAACATTTTCCCTCTGAATGACTTCTCGTTAACATCCTCATCCTTTAACTTTTTATAGAAAAAATTAACAAAACGTTCTTGTCACTCCAGGTATTTCTAAAATTAAATCTTCACCATAACAACCTGCCGGTGTTTGATATCCGATTTTAAAATTCTCTTCCAATATTTTTTTTGCAATAATCAAACTACTGTGAGCTGTAAGTGTATAGCCATCAGGTCCAATTAATCTTGCTTTTACAGATTGTCCAATTGCATTTGTTGCTTCTCCCCAAACCAATCCTTTTGAATTTGCACGCAAATCAGGAGCAGGACCAGCAGGTTTATTTTTTATTTTATTTTTTACAAAATTGCGAAACCATTTTGTTCTTAACAACCAATTATACCATTTTTGAAATTTCAAAAGTTTATACATTTTTGGTGAAACACCTGTATAGGTTTCAATATTTTCAATTAGGGTTGTTGTAAATGCAGTAGAAATATCTCCCCAAGGAATACTCATCACAAACAATTTTTTTATACCAAAATCTACCCACATACTTTTTTGTCCCAATGGAACACGAATAATTTTTCCGTTTTTTCTTTCAGCACCATCTTCACCTAATCCGCTAATCATTGTGGTAGCAGTACCGTGGCTTACTCCTCCGCCAATTGAGGCAAATGCTAATTTCAAATGAGTTGCATCGAGTAGTTTATTTTTTAAAAACAAAGCCATACAATCTGTTGGAACTACATCAAAACCGGTTCCGGGCATTACCATAATTCCTGCCGAAACAGCTGCTGCATTCATCTTTTTTGCCATTTCAAAAACAACTATTTCTCCCGTTATGTCGATATAATGTGTTTGTGTTTTCAAACAAGCATTTATCATTTGAACTGCTGTGTTGATAAATGGACCCGCAGCATGTAATACCAATTTAAACTCTTTTAAAACATTTATTAACTTTTCAGTTTCCGATAAATCAAAAACATGATAAGTAGTGTTATATTGTTTTGCCAAAGGAGCTAACACTTCTTCGCGACGACCAGCCAATACTGGATTTAAACCATAATTTTTTGCAAGTTCTAAAATTAATTTTCCCGTGTATCCATTTGCTCCGTACAATAGAAAAGAATTATTTTTCATCTTTAAAATTAGTTGACTGTAACCGATACTTTGCCAGTAAAATTTATAATCGGTGGATTTTTTTTACAAATACAAACTGATGTTTCTTGTAACTGTGGAAATTGTTTTCGAACATCTTGAATAATAGACAGCGCAACATTTTCTAACAAATCTTGTGGTTGCATCATTTGCAACTTTATAATTTCATAAATTTTTTCATAATCAACTGTTTCATCAATCGAAACAATTTCTGAATCAGAATTTCGCAAATATTTTGTTTTAAAATCTACTTCAAATTCTCCTCCGAGTAGTCTCTCTTCTTTATGTAAACCATGATAGCAATAAAAAGTTAACCCTTCCAACGAAATGTTGATTTCATTTTTCATAGCACTGTATTAATGAATTCCCATTTCGCTCAAATATCTTTCTGCATCTAAAGCAGCAATACATCCACTGCCAGCTGCAGTTACAGCTTGACGATAAATTTTATCTTGTACATCACCCGATGCAAAAACTCCTGAAACATTTGTGATACTTTTTCCTGGAATAGTTTTTATATAACCTGCTTCGTCCATTTCCAACCAATTTTTAAATAAGTCAGAATTTGGTTTATGGCCAATTGCCACAAAGAATCCACTAATCGGAATTGTTTGCAATTCTCCTGTTTTATTATTTTTAATTCGAACAGCTTCTACCGTTTTGGCTCCTATAATTTCATCTGTAACTGAATCCCAATATATTTTTATGTTTTCTGTTTTCGATACGCGTTCTTGCATTATTTTACTAGCACGCATTTCATTTCTTCGAACTAACATGTGAACTTTTGTGCAAAGTTTGCTGAGATAAATTGCTTCTTCCGCAGCTGTATCACCAGCACCCACTATTGCCACTTCTTTTCCACGAAAGAAAAATCCGTCACAAACAGCACATGCACTTACTCCAAATCCATTTAACCGTTCTTCACTTTCCAAACCAAGCCATTGTGCAGAAGCTCCTGTCGATACTATTACGGCATCTGCAACAATCCATTTTTTTTCATCAATTTGAACTAGTAAGGGTTGAGAAGAAAAGTCAACCTGCGTTACAGTTCCAAATCGAATATCAGCCCCCATTCTTACAGCTTGTTTTTCAAAATCAATCATCATTTGTGGCCCTTGAACTCCATCGGAATAACCAGGATAGTTTTCAACTTCAGTAGTAATTGTCAATTGTCCACCCGGTTGAATCCCTTGATATAAAACGGGGTTTAAATTTGCACGAGCTGCATATATAGCTGCAGTATATCCAGCTGGCCCAGATCCAATAATTAAACATTTAACTTTTTCAGATATAATTTGTTCCATTTTTCGAAAATTAATTATTGTCAAAATTAATTGAATTGAAGAAAAAAAAAGCTCCAATTTATGGAGCTTTTAATAATAGATTTTTTATCCTAAATAAACTTTTAACGAACTGCTATAACGCGTTTTCTGCAATCGTTTGATAGCTCTTTCTTTTATTTGACGAATGCGTTCTTTTGTAAGATCGTATTTCTGGCCAATTTGTTCAATAGTAATTCCATTTTCACCATCGAGTCCAAAATATGCATTTACAATTTCTGCTTCACGTGGAGAAAGCGATTTTAAAATTCTACGAATTTCATTGCGTAAAGAATCTTTAATTACCTCACCATCAGTATCGCTCTCACCTGCTAATAAATCACCCATTGCAACATCTTCCGCTTCGTGAACTGGTGCATCCAAACTAGTGTGACGTGTATTGCTTTGGAAAATATTATTTATTTCTGTCTCACTCATTTCCAATACTTCTGAAAGTTCTTCTGTACTTGGTTCTCTTTCATATTCTTGTTCAAAAGCCATGTATGCTTTATTGGCTTTATTATAAGTTCCAATTTTATTCTGTGGTAAACGAACTAATCTTCCTTGTTCTGCCAAAGCTTGTAAAATAGATTGGCGAATCCACCACACTGCATAAGAAATAAATTTAAACCCTTTTGTTTCATCAAAACGACGTGCTGCCTTAATTAATCCAAGATTTCCTTCGTTGATTAAATCGCTAAGAGAAAGTCCTTGGTGTTGATATTGTTTCGAAACAGAAACTACAAAACGAAGATTTGCTTGCACTAATTTATCCAATGCTCGTTGCCCATCTGCAGGATTGCGATTAGACATTTTAATGCGTTGAGCCAACGTAGTTTCCTCCTCTGGGGTAACCATTGGAATTCTAGAAATCTCTTGCAAGTATTTTTCAACCGCCTGCGAATCTCTGTTTGTAATCTGTGTAGCTATTTTAAGCTGCCTCATTGTGATGATTTACAAGTTTATACAAAAGGAGTAACAATCTTCCTACGCTCCAATCCAAAGAACAAAGATAGGATAGAAAAGCCGATTTTCATAATCACCTAGCGAATTTGTTATTAACTGCTTATCCTAATTTAGTTGTTTTTTTTCTTAAAAAATAAAGCAACACAAACCCACAAGTAATCAATATAGCCGAAATAAATTCGGCTTGGGTAATTTGAATTCCTAAAAAGTTAAATTTGGAATTGACTCTAATTTTTTCGATAATAAAGCGTTCTAATCCATTTAATACTAAATAGAAAGCAAAAATGGTTCCAGGTATTTTTACTTTCTTTCTTATTGACCATAATAATAAAAAAAACAATGTACAAATAATTGCTTCGTAAAATGCTGTGGGAAAAACAGGGTTTGCTAATTGGTAACAATATTTCAAATCCGTACACCCTTGAATCTGAACGCCCATTTCATTTACATTGTGCGGATAGTTGTAAGCCCAAACCCAGTCGGGTAGCCAGGTGAAAGGATTTAGTGATAAATTATCAATTCCCCAGTCTCCGTCTCCAGAAACATGACAACCTATTCTTCCTAAAGCATAAGCAAGCATTAAAGCTGGAGCTGCAGCATCATTCAAATGCCAAAAACCAATTTGATGTTTTTTAGAATACCACCAAATTGCAAGCGTTGCACAAATCAATCCTCCGTAAAATGTAAGTCCACTGGGGGATAAAAATTGAGCTGGATTATTTATAAAATCGTTCCAATTTTCGAAAATATCAAACAGTTTTGCACCTAATAAACCAAATACCAAAGCAAAAACTGTAATCTCTCCCACTCTATCTTGTGGCCAAATTCTTATTTTTCGTATTTCTGGCTTTAATAGAAATTGTTTCTTTTTTTCCCACCAATGAAGTCCAGCAAATAAAAACCCCATACCTAATCCCGCTAACCAACTTCCTTGTGTAGAAAAAATAAATGCTTGCGGATCAGCAGTTATTTGTTCACCCAAAAAGAAAAGTGCTATTATTTTAAACCCCAGTAAAAATCCCAATAAAAAATTTAATGCTAAATCGGAAAAAGATGCAGGTTTGCCCACGATAATTTGTACTTCGGTTGGATGAAGTAACCCTTCTTTACTTTTTCTTTTTAGTTCTGCTGCAAGAATAGTTGCACCCAATAAAAAAGCAAGTGCAACAAAAAAACCAAAACTATTTATAAAGTGAAGTACGGGCCATTCTACGCCAAAAAGATCCTTGAATGCATAATAAAGATTGGGATACATCAATAAAAATTAGAAGGTAAAGTACTAATTACAATGTTGTGCAAAAGCATTTACAAGATTGTTAGAAATCATTTCTGCCGATATTCCCTCTATTTGATGTCGTTCGATAAAATGTACGACTTGACCATTTTTAAATAAAGCAATCGAAGGTGAAGAAGGTGGGTAAGGCATTAAATACTGACGAAGTTGGTGAACGGCATCCACATCAAACCCTGCAAAACTAGTACAAAGAAAGTCAGGTTTTTTTGTACTATTCATTATAGCCATTAATACGCCTGGACGAGCTGAACCTGCAGAACATCCACAAACAGAATTAATCACAACTAAAGCGGTTCCACTTTTTGCAAGTTGCAATTCAACTTCTTCTCGTGTTAATAATTCAGAAAAGCCGTTATCGGTCAACTCTTCCTTCATTGGTATTACAATTTCTTCTGGATACATTTATATTTTATTTTAGTTTACAAAGGTACTTAAATCTTAGTGTATTATTTTCATTTTACATATCCCAAAATCTTAAGCATACTTTGGGAAGATTGTTCTTTTGCATACAACCAATCAGTCAATTTTCCATTTTTATCAAAATCAATCAAGACATGCTTTGGTGAAGGAACCATGCAATGTTTAATTCCACCATAACCACTTATTTGATCTTGGTAAGCCCCTGTATGAAAAAATCCAATATACAATGGTTCTCCTATATTTAATTTGGGTAAAAAAACTTCGTTAACATGTTCCTCCGAATCATAATAATCGTGGCTATCACAAGTAATTCCACCAAGAACAACCCGTTGATACTCTTCCTTCCATTTGTTAATAGGAAGCATTAAAAATCGTTCACCAATTCCCCAAGTATCCGGAAGTGTTGTAATAAAAGATGAATCAATCATATACCATTTTTCGCGATCGTTTTGTTCTTTTTCACCAATTACACTGTAAATATGTGCCATACTTTCGCCAACAGTAAAACTGCCAAATTCTGTATAAATATTTGGCATAGGCACTTTTGCTTTTTTACATGCTACTTTAATATTCCTGACAATTTCATTAATCATGAACTGATAGTCGTATTCGAAGCCAAGTGAATGTTTGATGGGAAAACCACCCCCAATATTTATTGAATCTAATTCCGGACAAATTTTCTTTAATTGACAATAAAGATTGATTATTTTATTTAACTCGCTCCAATAATATATATCATCTTTAATTCCTTTGTTTAAAAAAATATGAAGCATTTTTAATTGAAACTTACTTTCATAACCTTCAATTCTATCCACATAAAACTCAAGAATATCTTTTGCACGAATGCCGAGGCGAGATGTATAAAAAGGAAAAGTTGGTTCTTCTTCTGCAGCTATTCGAATTCCTAATTTGAATGGCACTTTTACACTTTTTACATATTCGCGCAACTCCTCTTTATTATCAAGCACGGGGATTACATTAGTGAACCCGGAATTTAACAAACCGGCAATTCGCCTTGTGTACATTTTTTGCTTGTAGCCATTGCAAATAATATTGATGTCTTTTGTAATCTTTTTCTTCTCGTATAATTTTTTAATGATATCGATATCGTAACCAAAAGAAGTTTCGAGATGAACTCCTTGTTCCAACGCTTCTTCCACTACAAAACTAAAATGAGAACTTTTGGTACAATAACAATAAAAATATTTGCCTTCGTATTTATGTTTCTTAAAAGCATTGGCAAATAATGTTCTTGCTTTATTTATTTGACTTCCAATTTTAGGCAAGTAGGTTATTTTCAATGGCGTTCCATATTTATTAATAAGTGTTTTAAGATTTACACCATTAAATTGGAGATAATCGTCCGATACTTCAAACCCCTCTTGCGGAAAATTAAATGTTTGTTGAACTAAATCGTGATACGTGTTATTCATTTTTGTAGAAAATAAAATGCTTTAAATAAATTGAACCACAAAAATAAAGAATTGAATAATCTTAAAAATAAAAAAGCCGTTCCGAAATTTTCGAAACGGCTGAACATTTTTTAGAAAAATTTATTTTACTTGTGCAATAAGGTTTTTAAATGTTTCAGGATTGTTCATTGCAATATCTGCCAATACTTTCCTATCCAATTCAATTCCTTTTTTCTGCAATTTATTAATCAAGGTAGAATAAGTCATTCCTTCTTCTCTTGCAGCTGCATTGATACGAGCTATCCAAAGTTGACGATAACTTCTTTTTTTCAATTTACGACTTACAAACATGTAAGTCATCCCTTTTTCTACAACGTTTTTGGCAACGGTATATACATTTTTTCTTTTGCCATAAAATCCTTTGGCTTGTTTTAAAATTCTTTTTCTGCGGGCTTTACTGGCTGCAGAGTTTACTGAACGTGGCATATTAAATTAGTTTAGAATGAAATAATAAGTTTAAACGAATAAGGTGTTGAATTACTTTAGGCGTAAAAGTCTTTTAACAAAATTCATGTGCGATTTGCTCACAAGACCATCTTTCGCTAATGCTCTTTTTCGTTTTTTAGTTTTTTTTGTCAGAATGTGACGCTTGAAACTTTTTTGATGCGTGATCTTTCCGGTTGCCGTTACTTTGAAGCGTTTTTTGGCACTGGAATTCGTTTTTACCTTTGGCATATTTATATGCTTTTAAAATTAACCCTTGAGGTGTTTCTGCACAGGCAGCAATCTTTTTGGACCTCTTTAGGCAACAGTTCATTGCAATAAAAGAACTTATTCTTTTTGCAATGGGCGGCAAAGATAAAGGAAAACTTCGTTGAATTTGTCTATTTTTTATTTCAATAGTTGGCTTCGAGTTCCTCAGCCAACTATTTTACATTGTTCATTGAGGTATTCGAAATGAACACTTTCTCTTATTTCTTTTTAGTACTCTTTGGTGCAAACATGGCCAACATTCTGCGGCCTTCTAATTTTGGCATACTTTCCAACACACCAATTTCAGCTAATCGTTCTGCAAATTTTAGCAATAACAATTGACCCCTATCTTGAAACTGAATTGATCTTCCTTTGAATTGAACATAAGCTTTCACTTTATTTCCGTCTTTCAAAAAATTTTCTGCGTGTTTGGCTTTAAAGTCAAAATCGTGGTCATCTGTATTTGGAGTAAATCGAATTTCTTTTACTTCGGACACTTTACTCTTCGCCTTCATCTCTTTTTCTTTCCTCTTTTTATCGTACAAAAATTTATTGTAGTCGATAATTTTACAAACCGGAGGTGTAACCGTTGGAGAAATTTCTACTAAATCTAATTGTTGTTCGTTTGCCATTCGCAACGCATCCTGAAGAGAATAAATTCCTACTTCTACATTATCGCCCACTAATCTTACTTCTGGTACGCGAATAAAATTGTTGATTCGATGCTCCGCTTCTTTTCGAGGTGCAAATCTTCCTTTGAATCCTCCTTTATTGAAACCGCCCGGTTTACTGAAGCCTCCGGGTTTAAATCCACCTTGTTGTACTGCCATTTAAATTGTTTAGTTAAAAATTTATTTTTCTATTAAAATGTAAATCAATCCGTTTTTCTGTTTTTTATTTCGTCTAAAATTTCTTTTAAAAAATCTTCCACACTTTTTACACCCATGTCTCCTTTTCCCTGACGACGAACTGCAACTTGTTTTTCGTTTACTTCTTTTTCTCCAATAACCAACATGTAAGGGACTTTCATTATTTCTGTATCCCTGATTTTCTTTCCAATCTTTTCACTTCGGTCATCAACCTCGGCACGAATATCTGCTTTTTTTAGAAGTGATGTAACATAATTTGAGTAATCCAAAAATTTATCACTTATTGGCAAAACTTTTACTTGCACCGGCGCCAACCATGTTGGAAATTTTCCGGCATAATGTTCTAATAAAAATCCAATAAATCGTTCGTGTGTTCCCAAAGGTGCTCGATGAATAATAAGCGGAGTTTCTGGTTTATTTTCTGAATTTGTGAATTGTAAATTGAATCGTAATCCTTGCGCAAAATCTACTTGATTAGTTGCCAATGTAAATTCTTTACCAATCGTGCTCCAAATCTGAACATCAATTTTTGGTCCGTAAAATGCAGCCTCGTCTTGTACTTCTACAAATGGAGTATTTGTTTTTATTAATACATCGCGAACTAATGTTTCAGTTTCTTGCCACAATGCAGCTTCATTTACATATTTTTTACCAAGCTTGGCAGAATCGTGTAAAGACAAGCGCATTACAAATTTCTCAATTCCAAAAATTTTAAAATACTTAAGATACATTTCATTCACCGCACGAAACTCATCGTAAAACTGATCTTTGGTGCAATAAATATGTGCATCATTCATATGCAAACAGCGAACACGCATCAAGCCAAACAACTCGCCACTTTGTTCGTAACGATAACAAGTTCCATATTCTGCCAAACGAAGTGGTAAATCTTTATAGCTTTTTGGTTCTGCCGAAAATATTTTGTGGTGATGCGGACAGTTCATCGCTTTTAAATAATATTTCTGTCCTTCCAATTCCATTGGAGGGTACATGCTGTCCTGATAATACGGAAGATGTCCACTTGTTAAATACAAACTCTCTTTTGCAATATGTGGTGTTACAACTCTTTTGTAACCTGCCTCTTTTTCTGTTTGCTTCGCCAAATTTTCCAATTCATCAATAAGGATGGTGCCATTCGGCATCCACAATGCTAAGCCCGGACCAACTTCATCATCCATTGTAAAAATTCCCAACTCCTTTCCTAATTTGCGATGATCTCTTTTTTTTGCTTCTTCAAGCATTAATAAATGTTCGTCCAATTCTTTTTGAGAAGGAAAACTTACGCCGTAAACACGAGTGAGTTGCTTATTTTTTTCATCGCCTTTCCAATAAGCACCGGCAATCGTAGTCAATTTAATTGCTTTAATAATTCCGGTTGACGGAAGATGTGGCCCGCGACATAAATCGGTAAAATTCCCTTGTGAGTAAAAAGTAATTTCTCCGTCGGATAAGTTTTGCAACAAATCAAGTTTGTATTCGTCTCCTTTTTCTGCAAAAAAAATAATGGCTTGTTCTTTTGAAATTTCTTTCCTTATAAATGAACTATTCAATTTCACTAATTCATTCATCTTTTTTTCTAAAGATTGTAATTCATCTTCAGTCATTTTTCTATCGCCCAAATCCATATCATAATAAAACCCATTATCCACAGCAGGACCAACCCAAAATTTTACATTCGGAAAAAATGATTCCACCGCTTCTGCCATCAAATGCGCTGTGGAATGCCAAAAAGTAGATTTCCCTTCGGCATCATTCCATGTTAATAATTTTAATGAAGCATCTTCTTGCAACGGACGTGTTGCATCCCAAATTTTTCCACCAACTTCTGCTACTAAAATTTTCTTAGCCAATCCTTCCGAAATTGATTTTGCAATTGCCAATGAGGTTATGCCTTTTTCAAATTGTCGAACTGAACCATCAGGAAAAGTAATGTTGATCATATTATTTCTTCACGAATAAGTTGCGAAATTAACAAACTATTCCCACTAAGCCATCGTTCCCAAAGAACTTATTCTTAGTTTTACGCCTCTCTCATTTTATTAATATGAAAAAACTTCTTCTTTGCTTAATTAGCTTTTCCCCTATTTTCTCCATTTTTACTTCAGCACAAAATTTGCAAGGTATTTGGAAAGGACATTTTTTTGGAGATGATGGCGAACAATATAATTATGAAGTGCAATTGCAACACATAAAAAATAGTATCTCCGGAATTACTTACGCTTTTCAAGACAAAAGTTTTTATGGAAAAGCAATATTCAATGGTAATTTTAATCCGGCAACAAAAGCAGTTTTTTTACAGGAAATAAAAACAATAGAAATAAAGTTGGGCGACAGTGACCATGCTTGTATTCAAACTTGCACATTGACTTATGTAAAATCAGGAAAAGAAGAATTTTTAGAAGGCACCTATACTTCTACTATTGAAAAAACGGATACAATTAATGAAACAATTAAGGGAAGTGATTGCGGAAACGGTAAAATGACTTTGCGAAAAGTGGTAAGTTCCAATTTTGAAATGGAGCCTTTTTTACTTGCAAAACCCGTTGTAACAAATCCTATAATTTCAACTGAAAAAAATAAACCAACTCCAAAAACAACGACGGATGTTCGTCCAAAAATTGCACCCGTTCAAAAAATTGAAAGCTCAATTGCAAAACCAACTATTAAAACTCCCATCGTTACTACCATCCCTTTTCAATTAAAATACAGAAAAAATATTTTGCACGAAACATTAACGATTTCTTCCAAGGATGTAACAATAAAATTATACGACAATGGAGAAGTAGATGACGATAGCGTTTCTGTTTATCTCAATAACAAATTGATGCTTTCCAAAAAACGATTAACGAAAAACGCATTGACCATTTCGTTTACGCTCGACGAATCAATTGCTGAACACGAATTAGTAATTGCTGCTGAAAATCTTGGTAAAATTCCGCCGAATACTGCTTTAATGATAGTCAATGCTGGTGAACAACGCTTCGAAATTCGCATCAGTTCTACGGAACAAAATAATGCGTTGTTGAAATTTAAATATGTTCCCTTAAAAAATCAAAAATAGAAACCGAATCAACGAATTATCATTTTATATTATTTTCAATTTTTTATGCCAAGATTTTTACTAATTTTTATTTCGGTTTTGTTTCCCATTTTTTTGATGGGGCAAAACTTAAATGGAATTTGGCGAGGAACTTTAACACAAGAACCCGGTGGTTGTTTTCGTGTTTATAATATCGAACTTCAAATTGAATTAAACGGATCAATTATAAACGGAAAGTCGTATCACTATTCAGATTTTACCAATTATGTGAAAGAAGAATTTGATGGAATTTTTAATAAAGAAAATAAAACGATTGAATTAGTTGAACATAAAATATTGACTTATCATGTACCACCCGATTGCATTCCATGTATAAAACAATTTTCTTTAACCTATCTCAAACAAGGTAAAAAAGAAATTTTGCAAGGAACCGAACAAGGAAACACAATGAATGGATTTTCCACTTGTCCGGCGGGAACCATTCAATTAACAAAAGTTGTTGAATCGGACTTTACACATATTAAAGAAATAAAAGTAGATACAGGAATTATTCAACTCCAATTTTACGACAATGCACAAATAGACGGCGATACTATTTCTGTTTTATTGAACAATAAACTTCTTGTAAAAGATCAACGCTTAACAGCTAAGCCAATTCTTTTAGAAATAAAAATAGACGCTGAAAATTTAGAACAAGAAATTACAATGGTGGGAGAAAATCAAGGAAGCATCCCTCCCAACACAGCTTTACTGATTGTTACTGCCGGTAAAAAACGATACCAACTTTATTTATCTTCTACGAAACAAAAAAACGCACAAGTGAGATTTATTTATGAAAAACAAAAAACTAATTAGCTGTTTTTGTAAATTAAAAAAATGCAGAAAACTCTCTTTGCTTTAAATAATTTGATACGAGATTCAAAGTGAAATTTAATAGCTAATAACAGAATCGATTGTTTGCCCGCAACGAAGCATACCTTTCCCGTATTTCTTATCATACAAGCCGAGGTACGGATTTCGTCTATTTTCCATTTCATGGTTTTTACTTAACCAAAAAGCAGATATTTCGTATTGGTTTAATGCCATTGGGCATTCCTGGTAATAAATTTGTGCGGCGCTGTATTTCGCCAATTTCAACAATTCTAAAGTTTGCTGAGATAACAAATTGAATGAAGCTCGTTTTTCATCAATGTTTTCATCTAATGTCATTCCCAAAGTTTCATCTTTCAGAATGTTCGCTTTGTTTTTCACTTCCTTAAACAAAATAGAATCTGTTTTGAAATCTTGCAAATTCAATCTATCCAATAAAACAATAAAAGTTGTTGCACTTTCATTTATTGCAGCTGTATCCCAATTTACGAATGCTTCGGATAATTCATAATATCCGTCCATCAACATAGAAAAAGAAAGATTCGATTCTGAGTTATGATTGTTCAAAACAAATGCAACTTTATCAGAATCCGAAGGATTATTCTTTGATTTAAAAACAAATTTCCACAAAACAAAAACGCTAATTAATAAGGCTGCAATGTACAGAACCTGCTTTTTCATTTCACTAGTTTTTACAAAGTTAATAAATCCCATTAAACGCAAGAAATGGAAATAGCAAAAAATTGTTTCTACATTTGCGCCTCATTTATATTAAAATCCAGAAAAATGTTGGCAGGTTTTACAAATGTTACGTTCGAATTTGGCGCTAGAGCAATCGTAGAAGATTCCACTTGGCATATTCAACCAGGTGAACGAATTGGATTGATTGGTTACAACGGAACCGGAAAATCAACTTTATTGAAACTGTTAGTGGGTGAATACCTTCCATCAAAAGGATCGGTTGAAAGAAGCCGAACAACTTCAATTGGCTATTTGCACCAAGACCTTTTGAGCTTTGATACCAACGATTCTATTTTGCAAGTTGCACTTGGAGCTTTTGAAAAAATTTTACAATTAGAAATTGAAATAGAAGAATTAGGAAAAGAATTAGAAAAAACCGGTGATGAAAAAATTTTACACGATTACAGCGACAAACTGCACGAATTAGAAACTTTGGGCGGATACAACATTCATCACAAAACCGAAGAAGTTTTGCAGGGATTGGGTTTCCCAAATGAAGATTTAAAAAGACCATATAAAGAATTCAGTGGTGGCTGGCGTATGCGGGTATTGCTTGCCAAAATGATTTTGCAACAACCCGACTTATTATTATTGGATGAGCCAACGAATCACTTGGATCTTCCATCAATTGAATGGTTGGAAAAATATTTGTTGCATTATCAGGGATCAGTAGTTATTGTAAGTCATGATAAATATTTTTTGAATCGAATGGTTACAAAAATTGTTGAAGTATATCAACAGCAGCTACATATTTACAACGGCAATTTTGATTATTACGAAAAAGAAAAAGCCATTCGAATTGAGATGCAACAAAAAGCATATGAAAATCAACAAGATTACATTCGCCAAAATGAAAGATTGGTAGAACGATTTAGAGCCAAAGCCAGCAAAGCTGCCATGGCACAGAGTATTATAAAAAAATTGGATAAATTAGAACGCATCGAAGATTCGGAATTAGAACGCCCAAATATTAAAATAAATTTTAGAGTTGATAAAACTCCCGGAAGAGTTTTGGTAGAATTGACAAATGTTTCAAAAGCATTTGGTGAAAATGTGATTATTAAAAATTCATCCATTGAAATTGACAGAGGCGATAAAATTGCTTTGATTGGAGCCAACGGAAAAGGTAAATCTACGTTGCTGCGCATACTTGCTGGAGTAGAAAATTTTACAAATGGAAATAGAAAATGGGGGCATAATGTAGAAGAAAGTTTTTATGCACAACATCAGTTGGAAGCATTGAATATTAACAACTCCATTTTGGATGAGATGAAAGAATGTGGCAGCCAGATGAATGATTTGGAGTTGCGTGCATTATTGGGTTGCTTTCTTTTCAGTGGAGATGATGCTGATAAAAAAATAAAAATATTAAGTGGTGGTGAAAAAGCAAGAGTTGCCTTAGCAAAGGTTATTGTGAGCAAAGCAAACTTTTTGATGCTGGATGAGCCGACCAATCACTTGGACATGCACAGTTGCGATTTGTTGATAGAAGCACTAAATCGCTACGAAGGAAGTATCATTCTTGTCAGCCACGACCGCTATTTTGTATCTAAAACTGCAAACAAAATTTGGGAAATTGTTGATCACCAAATAAAAGAATTTAAAGGTGGATATGAGGAATGGATTGCTTGGAAAGAAAGAATGGCAAAGCAGGAAATGGAATTGAAAAAAAATCAAAACACCAAAAATTTACCTGCCGATCAAAGTAAAAAAAAACAACAACCAATTACAAAACCGGTAGCTATAACGCATAGCCCGATTGATAAAGAATTAAAAAAAGAATTGCAAAAACTGCAAAAACAATTTCAACAAGTGGAAGAAAAAATTTCATTGCTAAATAAACAGAAAATTGAAATAGAAAATTCATTAACTAATCCTTCCATCTATTTGGACAAAGAAAAATTTAAAGAAACAGAAACTGCATATAAGAAAACGTCGAATGATTTAATGACCGTTAATATTGAATATGAAAAACTATTCGAAGAGATTGTCAAATTAGAATCACAAAAATAGGTATGGTCAACATCCAATTTTCTCATTCACGATTTTCAAAATTTCATTTTCCAAAGAAATTGTTTTGCTTTCAATTTCTTTTCCTTTCGCAATTATTTCATCAACAAAATTTTTATCATCGTAGCCGGCTGCATTTATACGAACATTAAGAAATGCGCCCATCACTGCGCTGCGTGCACAAAGAGCTCCAACACCTGCATCAGAAACTGAATTTGGATTTCCTAATTGCGCCATCGCTTTTATAACTTCTAAACTGTTGAAAGTTGTTTGCATTACTTTAAATGGAACTTCAATTGCAAATTTTGTTGCTGCTTGAATTGCATTTTTTCTATCCAACTTTTCTTTATCTGTAGTTTTTGGCAATGACATTGCATTCATTATTTGATTGAATGCTTTTGTGTCGAGATCAACAAATTTCAACAATTCATTTTTACAATTTTCACCACGCTCTGCCCAATTGGAAAATTCTTCCCAACGATTGTCCCAACCTTTTTTATGGGAAGAAAGATTGGCAACCATTGTTGCTAACGATGCCCCCAATGCGCCCATGTATGCTGCAATAGAACCGCCACCCGGCGCAGGACTTTCACTTGCAGTTTCATCTGCAAAATCGTTCAATTGCATACTAATTAATTTGCTGTCAGCTTTATCTTGTAACATATATTCAATTATTTTTTCGTTTGGATTAAAAGGATTTAATTCATCCAATCCTAATGATTTTACTGCAATTTTTATCAACTCTTTTTCAGAAATGCCAAGCGATCTTTTTTGTTTTTTTAAAAAATATTTTCCCGCATCTAAAATAGATTTTAATGGAATGAGTCCAACTAATTCGCTTCCCGTAACGCGAATTCCTCTTTCATTTGCTTTTTTACAAACTTCGTCAAAAGCAATATGCACAGGCGTTACATTGATGTTGGTTAAGTTGATTGAAATTTGAGCAATTCCATATTCTTCAATAAACCATCCAATTGCTTTTACACATTTCAGCGAACCGGGCTGAACGACTTCTTCGCCTTTTTCATTTTTTATTTTTCTTCCAGCTTCCCGTACATCAAATGCAATAGCATTGGCACGCCTCGTTGAAGTTGTATTTAGATTTACATTATAAGCTACCAAAAAATCTCTTGCGCCAATTACTGTTGCTCCTCGTTTTGCATCAAATTCTGCTGGCCCAAAATCCGGTTTCCATTCCGGCTCTTTTATTTTTTTAAAAAAACCTTCGTACTCTCCTGCTCTGATAACTGATAAATTATTTCTTTCTTTTTTTTCTTGCGCCGCTTCGTACAAATAAATTGGAAGTTGTAATTCTGTTCCTACTTTTTCTGCTAATTTTTTTGCCCAAGCTGCCGTTTCTTCCATTGAAATATTTGCAATGGGTATAAGTGGACAAACATCCGTAGCACCCATTCTTGGATGTTCGCCTTTGTGATTTTGCATATCAATTAATTCTCCTGCTTTTTTTATTGCGCTAAAAGCAGCTTCTACAACAGCTTCTGGAGTTCCAACAAAAGTTACTACTGTTCTATTTGTGGCTTTTCCGGGATCTACATTTAACAAACGAACGCCTGAAACCATTTCAATTTGATCGGTAATTTCTTTAATCAATTTTAAATCAACTCCTTCGCTAAAATTGGGAACACATTCAATAAGTTGTTGCATAATTTTATTTTAATGAGAAATAAATTCTCCATTCAACATTACTTTATCAATTAAATTATTTCCGAAAGAATAAGGCAATAAAGAAAGATTTGAAATGGGTTTCGTAAAAATCAAATTCGCTTTTTTACCCACAGAAATACTTCCCAATTCTTTTTCCAATTCCATTGCAAAAGCGCCATTAATTGTTGCTGCATTTATAGCTTCCTCTGGCAACATTTTCATAGCAATACAGCTCATTGCAATTACTAAATTCATATTGCCGGATGGCGACGAACCGGGATTAAAATCACTAGCTAATGCAATGGCACAGCCTGCATCAATTAATTTTCTTGCTGGCTGAAAAGGCATTTGTAAAAAAAAAGCGGCCGTTGGTAATAGCGTTCCAATTGTGTTGGAATTAGAAAGTAAAGCAATTGTTTTTTCATCCATTTTTTCTAAATGATCAACAGAAATTGCATTTAATTTAACACCAATTTCTACACCTCCGGAAAGAGATAATTGATTGGCGTGTAATTTTGTTTTCAATCCAAATTTCTTTGCAGCATTGCAAATAATTTCTGTTTCATCCGGTGAAAAAAATCCGTTTTCACAAAATACATCTACATAATCAGCCAATTTTTCTTTTGCAATTACAGTCAACATTTCATTTATGATTAAATCAATATATCCTTGGTGATTTTCTTTGAATGCTAACGGATAAGTATGCGCTCCCAAAAAAGTTGCTTTGATTGTAAGATTCGATTTTTCTTTTAATTTTTTTATTACACGCAACATTTTTAATTCACCTTCAACGGATAAGCCATAACCACTTTTTATTTCTATTGCACCGGTTCCCATTTGTGCAACTTCTTCCAATCTTTTCCATGCCAATTCAAAAAGCTGTTCTTCCGATGTTGCATTTAATTTATTTGCTGAATTAAGAATTCCACCACCTTTCGCAGCAATCTCAGCATAACTTAATCCTTTTATTTTGTCAACAAATTCATCATCGCGATTAGCTGCAAAAACAAGATGGGTGTGGCTATCACACCAAGCAGGAAGAATAAATTGTTGCGCAGCATCAATTTTATTTTTACAACACAATTCTGATTTTGACAACTTATCCATTTTTCCAAATGCTGCAATAATTCCATTTTCAATTAAAAGAAAAGCATTTTCAATACAAGGAAGTTCCGCCAATTCTTTTCCGCGAAGTAATTTGGTTTCTTTGCGTACACCGCACAACTGCTTTATGTTTACAATAAGTGTTGTCATAAATTTTTCCATATCTCTTTTGCAAAATCTTCCAAAGATGGATCTCTTGCGCCCATTAGCAATAGTACGCAATTATTAGAAAGATGAGGTTGAACAGCTGCAAGAAATTCATTTCGATTTTCAACAAAAAAAGCAGTTGCCTTTTTTATTTTTAAATCTTGTATTAAATCATTTGCAGAAATATCTTTTGAAGCTGTGCCTCCTGCATAAAATATTTCACTCATCCAAATTTCATCTTCGGGGCGCAACGCATTTGCTATTTCCTGCACAAAATCAGCTCGTAAAAATTTTGTTGGCGTATATCCGTGTGGCTGAAACCAAGCAATAACTTTTGGCGAAAGTAGTTGACAAGCTTTTATACTTGCAGCACATTTTGCAGGATTATGCGCATAATCATCAATCAAACAAATACCCTTTTTACTTCCCAAAATTTGGTGTCTGCGATAAATACCTTCATAACCCAAAAGCGCAGCAGCACTAGTTTCCAGATTTACTCCCGCCAACTTTGCCGCAGCAATTGCAGCTAATGCATTTTCCATATTATGTTTGCCAATTGCATTAATTGAAAAAGAAATATCCTGAATAGCAAACTCTATTTTTTCTGAATTTTGGTTGAAATTTTTTGCGACTAATCCGAAGGTGCTTTCAGCATCAATCGAAAAATCCTGATTTATATTTTGAGAAAAAGTTGTTGCTAAATTATTCGATTGATTTACAATAAAATTTTTACAATTTGATTTAAAGATTTTAAATATTTCAATCAGTTCATTTATTTCTTTATGATCTTTTTCAATATTCAGCAACACGCCAATTGCTGATTTGTATTGAGTAATTGAACCATCACTTTCATCAGCTTCAATTACCAACCAATCTCCGTTTCCAATTTTCGCATTTCCTATTTTTCCTTTTTTTTGCAAACTCACCAAACCTGCACCACTTATAATACTGGGACCAAGTTGCGCATATTCCAAAATGGTAAACAACATTGCAGCAGTTGTACTTTTTCCGGAAGTGCCGGCTATGGCAATTGTTTTTTTTTCGGCTGCAATCATTGCCAACAATTCGCTGCGTTTTAAAATTGGAATATTTAATTGTTTCGCTTTCAAAACCTCGTCAATCGTATCTTCTATTGCCGTGCTGACAATTACTAAGTCAGTGTTTTCATTTATGCCAGAAGCATCTTGTAAAAAACACTTTATCTTTTCTGCTTCTAATTTTTCTTTTGTTTCATTATAAATTTCGGGAAGAAAATAACGATCCGATCCACAAACATTTTTACCAATTCCTTGAAGATATTGTGCCAAAGCACTCATGCCGGTACCGGCAATACCGATGAAAAAAATATGTTGAAACTTATTGAGTGAAGGAATCATTTATTTCAATATTTCTTCCAAATCTAATCCATTCTCCGTTGCAGTTTCTTTTGCAAGTTCGTAGCCGGCATCTGCATGTCGAATGACACCAATACCCGGATCGTTGCGTAAAACACGCTTCAATCTTTTCGCAGCTTCTTCTGTTCCATCTGCAACTATTACCATTCCGGAATGAATGCTGTAACCCATTCCCACACCACCTCCATGATGCAAACTAACCCAACTTGCACCGCCTGCCGTACTTAATAATGCATTTAAAATTGGCCAATCAGCCACTGCATCGCTTCCGTCCATCATTGACTCTGTTTCTCTGTTTGGTGATGCAACGGAACCTGTATCTAAATGATCGCGACCAATTACAATTGGTGCTTTTACTTTTCCTGTTTTTACCAATTCGTTAAATGCAAGCCCTGCTTTTTCTCTTTCCCCTTGGCCTAACCAACAAATACGAGCGGGTAAACCTTGAAAAACAATTTTTTCTTTTGCCATTTTCATCCAACGAATCAATCCTTTATTTTCCGGAAACATTTTTAAAATAAGTTCGTCGGTAACTGCAATATCATTAGGAACTCCACTTAAAGCAGCCCAACGAAAAGGGCCTTTGCCTTCGCAAAATAATGGACGAATGTAAGCAGGTACAAATCCGGGAAAATCGAAAGCATTTTCCAAGCCTTGTTCTTTTGCTCTTGCTCGAATATTATTGCCATAATCAAATGTTATTGCGCCTTTACTTTTTAATGCTAACATGAGTTGTACATGTTGAAATATGCTTTTATATGCTAGTTCTAAATATTTTTTTGAATTTTCTTCTCTTAAAACAACTGCTTCGTCTTGCGAAATTTCGTGTGGCCAATAACCAACTAATGGATCGTGTGCAGAAGTTTGATCCGTCAATGTATCCGGAATAATATTTCTTTCCAATAATCTTTCTAATAAATTGACTGCATTACAACAAACAGCAATACTTATCACTTTGTTTTTCAATTTTGCATCAATCGCAAAATCAATTGCTTCATCAATATTTTCGAAAACAACATCACAATATTTTGTTGCAATTCGTTTATCAATTCTCCATTTTTCTACTTCTGCAATTAATGCAACACCTTCATTCATGGTAATTGCCAAAGGTTGCGCACCTCCCATTCCGCCAAGCCCTGCGGTTACATGCAGTGTTCCTTTTAGTGTGCCGCCAAAATGTTTATCGGCAATAGCTGCATATGTTTCGTAAGTTCCTTGAACAATTCCTTGCGAGCCAATATAAATCCAAGAGCCTGCCGTCATTTGGCCATACATGATTAATCCCTTTTTTTCCAATTCATCAAAATGTTCCCAGTTTGCCCAATTAGGAACTAATTGAGAATTTGAAATTAAAACTCGTGGTGCATCACTATGTGTTTTTAAAATTCCAACAGGTTTTCCACTTTGAATGAGTAGCGATTCATCATTCTCTAAAATTTTTAATGAAGCAATAATTTTATCAAGTGCTGCAAAATTTCTTGCTGCTTTTCCACGACCACCGTAAACAATTAAATCGTCGGGACGTTCGGCAACTTCGGGATTTAAATTATTCAATAACATGCGCAAAGCCGCTTCTTGAATCCATCCTTTGCAAGTAAGTTCGGAACCTATTGGTGTTTTATATTTTACCGGATCGTAATTTGTAGACATTTATTTATTCTTTGAACTTAATAAATATTTTTTATAAACTAAAAGAAGGAAATCCATCGTTGAGCAAAATGTTTTTTTCTTTTGCAAATGCATTTACTTTTTCAACAAAAGAAAAATTTTGAATTAGCGATGTTGCTTTATTTATATCGTCAGCAAAAATTCTGTCTTCTGTTGCAAAGCTTACAAATTCACGCAAATAAGTACAAGCAAATTCCAACACTTCACTGCTCTTTAACGGTTTTCTAAATTCAATTGCTTGACAAGCACTCATTAATTCAATTGCCAAAATGTATTCTAAATTATCCAACACTTTGTTGAGCTTTCTTCCACTAATACTGCCCATGCTTACATGATCTTCTTGCCCCAGCGAAGTAGGAATACTATCCGCACTTGCCGGAAAACAAAGCGTTTTATTTTCTGTAACCAAGGCGGCAGTTGTGTATTGCGGAATCATAAATCCACTATTCAATCCCAAATCTTTCATCAACAACATGGGCAATCCCCATTTCCCTTCCAATAATGAATAACATCTTCGATCCGAAATATTCCCAATTTCTGAAGCAGCAAAACAAGCATAATCCAACGGCAAAGCCAATGGTTGTCCATGAAAATTACCTCCGCTTATTGTATCATTTTCCGAAAAAATAATGGGATTATCTGTAACAGCATTCAATTCTATTTCTGTTAATTCTTTCAAATGCAACCAAGCATTTCTACTTGCACCATGCACTTGCGGCATGCAACGCAAACTGTACGGATCTTGTACTCTTCCGCAATCGACATGACTTTGCATAATGGCAGAATCATTTAATAATAAACGAAGTCGCTGTGCTACTAATTTACTTCCTTCAAAAGGACGAAGCTGATGCAACCGTTCATCGAAAGGTGCTTTTGTTCCTGTTAATGCTTCTAAACTAATAGCACCAATAATATCTGCAGCTTCCAAACAATTATGCATTCTGAAAACTGCTTTTGCTGCATGTGCCAAAATAAATTGTGTGCCATTAATAAGTGCCAACCCTTCTTTTGGTCCAAGTTGAATAGGTTGCAATCCTTCTTTTTGCAACATTGCTGTTGAAGAAATTTTTTCTCCATTATAAAAAACTTCTCCCAAACCAATTAATGGTAAAAACAAATGTGCCAATGGAGCCAAATCGCCACTTGCTCCCACGCTGCCTTTTTCGGGAACAACAGGAATTATATTTTTTTCGATATGCCAAATAATTCTTTCGAGTGTTTTTAATTGAACGCCAGAATAGCCTTGCGCTAACGAATGCACTTTTGTAATCAACATCATTTTGGCTATTTCTATTGAAATGGATTCACCTACACCAACACTATGACTTTGTAAAATTTTATATTGAAGCAACGCCGTATCTTCTGCAGAAATTGGCGTATTTGCTAAAATGCCAAAACCTGTATTGACACCATAAACCGTTTTATTTTTATCTACAATTTGCTGAACTTGTTCTTGGCTTTTATTGATTTTCCCAATCGTTTCTTTGTTTAAAACACCATTTAATTTTCCTGAACAAATTGCAATTAAACGAGCAATTGTAAGCTTGTCGAAACCATAATTAAATTCATGCGGCATAAAGAAAAAATTAGCACTCAAAGTAAATGAATAAGTTAATAAATTCCTAATTGAATGGATGCTTTAAGTACTTCATCATATATAAAAATTAAAAGTTATATTACATCGTCAAACAACAACCGACTGTTGACCTCTTCCCAAAAAACTATTGAACTTTTATTAACAAGAATAGAAGTATTGAAAAAAAATAGTTAGTTTATAATCAGTGATTTTTCAAAAACACATACCCCCGCCCAAGGGTATTGTCGGTTAGTGCCCGAAGGTTCCGGTATGACTGCTAAAGACAACATTTCATCAGTGAGGCGTTTGAGATCTGCAGCAGTTTTTAACCTAGACTTTGACTCGATTGGCTTCCAACCATAAAGGCGAAAAAAGTCTTCTCCCTCTTCCGGTGCAAAAAGCAAAGGAGTTTTTGCATTTAAAAGTAAATTACCCATTTCTTGATCAATTAACGGAAGTATTGATGGTGATAGCAAATCGGTTATCCACTTATCGAACCCAGGTGTATGTGAAAGATCGAATGCAAGCGTACCCACATCTGTCTCCGACAGGTAAACAAGCAATCCTTCTGTGATAACAACTGTTCGTTTATTGTTTTTTGCAATTTCTTGAAAAAAGTCCATCCTCTCAGCTCGTTTTGACAAATCAATAGCAACACGAGTGTACTGACAAACTAGTTTTTCATCTTTCATCATCTCATTCATGTATGAGGTTATTTCCGGCAAATCCACATCAATCCAATGCAATTCGACTGGTAACGAAAGACGGTAAGCTCGGGTATCTAGTCCACTAGCCAGATTTAACACTTGTGTAAACTCACTTTTTATACAGTTGAGTACGAATTGATCAATGAGCCAGGTTCGTGCAACCAACGACCAACTATTCTTTCGACCAGTTGTCATTTCGCTAACAATTTTTTCGCCACGTTCTCCTGCCAATCTTCGTGCAAATGGATCTCTAAAAACTGCATCAGGTCTATCTGTTTCATCAGCACGATAAACAGCTACCCAGCGAGAAGTATCGGCAATGTTTCTTATAGCGTGGTCCATAATGTTAGATGAAAATCAACTTTTGGATAGTAACTAAATCTCCATTGATTGAGTATTATTAAAGTAAAGATAGTAAATAGCAATTTTCTAGTAATTTTGATAAACTACTTTTTTTATTTAAACCTACTTAAATTAAAAAAGTCTATTACACCAGCTATGCATAAAACTGTTCTAAAATCCTGGGAAAAAGTGGATATCCCAATACTAGCAACGTATTTCAATAATATCCGAATCTGGAACAATTTACGAGACTATATTCCTCATCCATACACAGAGGATGATGCGACAAAATTTATAGAAGCACAGGAGGTAATAGACCCTATTCAAAATTTTTCCATCCTGCACGAAGATGAACTATGTGGTGGTATAGGAATTATTTTGAAAGAGGATATTTATAGAATGAACGTAGAGTTAGCCTATTGGATTGCAGAGCCTTTTTGGGGGAAAGGAATTGCCACAGAAGCCGTACGTCAAATGACAGAATATACCTTTGAAAAATTTGCGATTAATAGAATAATTGCTGAGGTATTCGAATACAATCCTTCGAGCATGCGAGTATTAGAGAAAAACGGATACTATTTACAATCCGTATCCCGAAAAGGAGTTTTGAAAAACGATTACTTATACGACAATTATATCTGGATAAAGCAAAAAATCTATTAACCTATCAAAACAAAACACCATGATCAAAAAAAATATAGCAACAAACGAATTGGGATATGTTTTCAATCCTGCAACTGGCGATTCTTTTAATACAAATCCTATTGCAGCTAGTGTACTTCGTTATATGCGTGAAGGAAAATCACTTTCGGAAATTAAAAAGATAATCTTAGCTACTTATGAAGTTGAACCAGATATGATAGAAAAAGACCTAGACGACTTTTTGCAATCGCTTAAAGAATTTAATCTTTTAGCACCAGTTGTCTAACCCTTTAATAAAAAATTAGTATGAAACCAATTGTTATTGCCGTTACCGGTCTAAATGCAATCGACAGTCCCGGACCTGGCGTTGCTGTTGTCCGAGCTATACGCGAAGAAATCGATCGACCCGTAAGAATAATAGGGCTCGCTTATGAAAATCTAGAGCCGGGAATTTATATGGATGGGATTTGTGACAAGACTTATCAGATATCGTACCCAGCAGCAGGCCCTGAAGTGCTTTTCAATCATCTAACAGTAATTCATGAAAAAGAAAAGTTAGATCTTGTTATTCCCAATTTTGATGCAGAACTTCCGAATTTCATGACACTGGCAACTCGCCTACAGGCAATCGGAATCCGTAGTTTTATGCCCGATCCAGCAATGTTTGCTGCTCGGGATAAACAACAACTTTTTTCTTTTGGAAAAGAAAATGGATTCAAAGTCCCAAAAGATTATGTTATTAATTATGTAGGGGAACTACAATCAGCTGCAGAATCATTGGGCTATCCTTTGGTTGTAAAAGGGAAATTTTATGATGCCGTCGTAGCTTATACTGCTGAACAAGCACAGAAAGCGTTTTTTAAGATAAGTGGTAAATGGGGACTGCCAATTATATTACAAGAATTTATTTCAGGAACAGAAATAAATGTAGCCGCATTAGGAGACGGAAAAGGTAATACCATTAGTGTAATTCCAATGAAAAAATTATATATTACGGATAAAGGAAAAGCTTGGGCTGGAATCACGCTGCAAGATGAAACGTTGATTGAATTAGCCAGCAAGTTTATTCGCACCACAAATTGGCGAGGAGGCTTTGAATTGGAAATTATGCAACATCAATCAGGAGATTTGTACATTATGGAGATCAACCCACGATTCCCTGCTTGGATCTATCTAACTGCAGGTGCAGGTCAGAACCAGCCAGCATCTTTGGTAAAAATGGCGCTGGGCGAAGAAGTACTCCCTTTTACTGACTATGATGCAGGCAAACTATTCATCCGTTATGCATGGGATATGATAGTGGACATATCCCGCTTCCAGCAGTTTACTGCAATGGGGCAATTATAATTCATCATTACTCAAATTAAAAACTATGTCTAAACTAAAATATGAAAGGCCTTTTATTAAAAAAATGATGGTAGGTATGCTTGATAAAACCGGTGTACAAAGTGAATATACGCCCTTCACACATATTGATGGTAATGCTGTTAAAGAACTCATTCGCAAATACGGTAGTCCCGTTTTCATAATGAGTGAAACGCAGATCCGATCAAACTACCAAACTGCTGTCCGTGCGTTCAGTACCCGTTACCCTAAAGTACAATTTGCTTGGAGCTATAAAACGCATTACAATAATGCTATCTGCCGCATTTTTCATCAGGAAGGATCCTGGGCTGAGGTTGTCAGCGGGTTTGAATACCAGAAAGCCCTTAACAACGGAGTACCAGGGAATCAGATTATTTTTAATGGTCCCGATAAAAAAGAAGAAGAACTTCGTCAGGCAGTTGCCAATGATTCATTGATTCACATTGATCATTTTGAAGAACTCTATTTGTTGATTTCTGTTTGTAGTACTTTAGAAAAAAAAGCGCAGGTATCTATTCGAGTGAATATGGACACTGGTATTTATCCAATTTGGGATCGATTTGGATTTAACTATGAAAATGGACAAGCCTGGACTGCACTTCAGAAAATAGCAGCTTCGAATGTACTTTCCCTGGCTGGACTGCACACGCATATCGGAACATTCATGTTAAGTACTAATGCCTATGCGGTAGCTGCTAAAAAACTAAGTAGTCTGGCTCATCATTGTAAAACCGATCTTAATATAATTGTTAAGTACATTGACCTAGGCGGTGGCTTTCCTGGAAACAATACACTAAAGGGAGCTATTGGCACTTTGCAGTTACCTACGGTTGATGAATTTGCAGAGGCTATCTCATCTGCCATCTTGAATGCTGGGTTTCAATCCTCTGAACTTCCTATGCTAATCTTGGAAAGCGGACGATTACTTGTTGACGATACGGGATATTTGCTTGGCACCGTGTTAGCAAACAAAAAACTAAGCGATGGAAGAAAGGCAACAATAATGGACTTTGGCGTGAATATTTTATTCACTTCTTTTTGGTATGATCATAAGATTAGTCCTGCACAAGAAGTAACTCCCTATCAAGAAGACACGGTACTATATGGTCCGTTGTGTATGAACATTGATATTGTGCGGGAACATGTGAGTCTCCCTTTGTTGAACCGTGGCGACCATGTTGTAGTACACAAAGTAGGTGCTTATAATATGACACAATGGATGCAATTCATTTCAATGCGTCCTGCTATCGTTCTAATTGACCCCCAAGGTACCTCTCATGTAATCAGGAAGCGAGAAGATTTAACGTACTTGGAACAATTGGAGCAAATACCTGCACATTTAAAATAAATTTGCTTACATGAGCAACCGCTTCAAAAAGTACATAC
The DNA here is from genome assembly GCA_005798905.1 of Bacteroidota bacterium. Lineage (GTDB taxonomy): Bacteria > Bacteroidota > Bacteroidia > Chitinophagales > Chitinophagaceae > VBAS01. The sequence continues at coordinate 51,105 of SYIK01000002.1, forward strand.
AGAATCTATCTGAAGAAGTATTACATAGTTATTCTATTCTACTATTCTCAGGAAGTAGACCATTGGGATTTTTATTGCTGCTCGTTAGTTTTTTCAAACCTTTCGCTGGAATGACCGCATTGTTATCAACCATTACAGCAATTCTATTTTTAAACTTGACCGGAATAGAACGATCTCCCATTCACAAAGGACTTTATAGTTATAACGCAGTTCTTATTGGTTTGGGAATGGGCTCTTTGTACATGCCTAGTTCTGCTTTTTGGATTCTTTTGTTTCTACTTTTACTATTGTCTGTCGTTCTCTCGGCTGTTCTTGCAAAGATTCTTTCACCTAAGGGGCTTCCTTTTCTTACTATTCCTTTCGTAATTAGTTTCTGGCTGCTTGCGCTTGTTTCACGCGAATTCACAGCGCTTCATTTATCCACCAGAAATATTTACTGGCTGAATGAGCTGTTTGCTTATGGAGGAAACTGGCTAGTCAGTTTTGTACAATTTTTCGAAAAAATGCCTTTGCCTGCCTTATGGATTACTTTTTTCAAATCACTCAGTTGTCTGATTTTTCAGGAAAATGTACTGGCGGGCTTATTCATTTTTATCATACTTCTTTTTCATAGTCGTATCTCCGCAAGCCTGGCTGTAATTGGTTTTATCACTGGGTTTCTATTTAGCGGACTCGTACAGTCATATGATTCCGAATCTGGTAATTATCTGATGAACGGAAATTTTATTTTAGTTAGTATGGCAATAGGCAGCTTTTTTCTAATCCCATCTTTTCGCTCATATCTATGGGCTGTAATGGCTGTTCCTTGTACATTTATTTTAATGGTCGCCCTTGGAAAAATATCCGGTTTATTAAATCTTACTACTTATTCCTTGCCGTTTTCTTTTACTACAATTCTCCTGATAATTTTTTTTCAATTAATTCGTACTTCTGGCCGCTTAGTCATTACCCCACAACAGTTTTACTCTCCAGAGAAAAATTTATACAGCTACCTTAATTCCAGTAAAAGACTTTTTTCGGAGCGATACATGCCTTTGCAGTTGCCATTTCTTGGCGAGTGGATTGTTTCGCAAGGATACGATAGTGATATTACTCACAAAGGAGAGTGGAGTAAAGCACTCGATTTTGTGATTGTAGATTCTCAGATGAAAACCTATTCCTCCTATGCTATCCAACCAGAGAATTTCTACTGTTATGATAAGCCAATACTAGCTCCTGCATCTGGTTATGTATTGGAAATAATCGACCACATAGAAGACAATGAGATTGGCAAAGTCAATCGTAAGGATAACTGGGGCAATACAATTGTACTATCACACGGAAAAGGCTTGTACACCAAACTGAGCCACTTGCGAAAGAATTCATTTAAAGTAAAAGTTGGTGATAATGTAAAGACAGGTGATGTGTTGGCGAGTTGTGGAAATTCGGGTCGCTCGCCTGAACCCCACTTACATTTTCAGGTACAATTAACGCCCTATGTTGGAAGCAAAACATTTCCTTATCCTTTTCAGTCTTTTATTAAGCGCAAAAATGGTGTTGCTAAATTGATTGAATTTGCTGTACCCGAAGTAACTGATCATGTAAGCACAATAGTGATTAACAATAGTATTTCCTTGGCTTTCGAATTTATTCCAGGATATCGTCTTCGAATGTCAGCTGAATATTTTGGAGATCAAGATTGGGAAGTTTATACGGATGATTACAATAACACCTACCTATATTGCCATCAAACAGGAGCAACGGCTTATTTTAATCGCAATCAAGCCTTCTTTTATTTTACGGCTTTTTATGGCAATCGAAAAAGTCTGTTGTATTTATTTTATCTCAGTTGCTATAAAGTTGTATTCAGTACTGATCCTGCCTGCGTTGTACAAGATGAGTTTCCCCAACAATGGACGCGTACAAATTTAGGAAAGTGGCTTCAGGACTTGATTGCTCCTTTTTATATTTTTCGCCGATTGGTGTTTGCATCAAGAACTCAAGTTACAGGAGGAAGTATTTTTGAACCAGCTATTACAGTATCTTCTGAAACACAACTTCAATATCTCCATATGAAACATATTTACCACCAAGCTGAAGTTCGTATTGAGCAAAATAGGATTGTTTCTTTCGAGGTTTATTCTCATCTTCGTAAAACAAAAATCATATGCAAATCAAACGATTGATTTTTTTAGTGCTCTTTTTGTTTTACGGTGTGACAGTATTGCCACAGCAACAACTGAAAAGCGGAGAAGCTGATCTTGAATCTTATCGGATGTACAGCGAAAATAAATGGAACGAACTTTTACAATTTGGTAAAAATACCATTACCTCTGGAATCGATTTCCCTTTACTGCGCATGCGCATAGGATATGCAGCATTTATGCTTGGCAACTACAGTGAATGTCTGAAGCATTATCAATCGGTACTAGCTCAGAATGCTGATAATGCTACTGCCTTGATTTATTGTTACTGGAGTAGCTATTACTTAAACAATTTAAGTCTCGCTCGATTTTATGCTGGAAAAATGAGTCCCGAACTTCGTGCAACTGAGAACATCCGAAGTGCACTAATCTCTGGGGTAAATTTGGAATACAGTTTCAAATCAACCGACGTTTCCATCCGTGGAAATGCCCAGTATGTAAAAATGGGAATGAATGTAGAATTGGGACACCAACTCCATTTGGAAAATAACATTGCTCTATATAACCAAATCATTCAAGAGCCTTTATTCACAGCTGTTACTAATAATACAAATATTCAAATTGCACAAAAAGAGTTTGTTACTAAATTAGTATATACGGCCTCAGAGAAATATCAATTAATTGCCGGTTTTCATTATTTACATACCCCATTTAATAATTTTCTCTATAGAAATTATATTGGATCTGCAGGGGTAAAATACATGATGAATTATGTGCAAGTGCAGGGATTTTTTCAAGCCGGCCGTATTCGAGACAGCACCTATACACAAGCCAACGCAGTTATCAGCTATTTCCCAAAGGGTAATACAAATTTGTATTTAGTAGCTGACTTGGCCGTTAGCAAAGAACCTACCCTATCGCAAACATTAGGTTTTCGTTTTAACAAGAAGATTTCTCTCGAAGGACGCATCACAGGAGGTGCATATTATAATTTACTTTCCAATGATGCACTTTACGTATACGATGATATTGATTTAAAGAAACTAAGGATTGGTGGTAGTTTGTATTATATGATTAATAAGGGTTGCACTTTTCAATGCCATTACGCCTTTGACCGAAAGGAACTTTATCAACGAACAGGTATATATTTTAATCAACATTCAATAACAGGAGGTATTCAATGGAACTTTTAAATCGTAAATTATGTTTATTGATCATGGCATCTTTATTAATGCTACATGTTCAATCACAGACAACAGAATCAATGCAAAAAGCATTTAAGCAAAGCTATACCGAAGAGTATAAGAGTGATTATGCGACTGCTATCACACACTTACAACGGGTATATAAGGAAGATAGCTATGAATTAAATTTGCGGATGGGTTGGCTTTTTTATAGTGATAAAAAATATGCAAAGTCTATGGACTATTATCAAAAAGCTATCGATTTGCGTAAATATAGCATCGAAGCTCGGCTGGGTTATATCGGCGTTGCCAACGCATCCAACTTGCACGAAAAAGCTTATGCGAAATATGAAGAAATCCTCAAAATAGACCCTTACAACAGTATTGCTAATTACTGGGTGGGCGTCAACTATTACACAATAAAAAAATACGATATAGCAGCAAAATATTTAGAGTTGGTAGTAAATATGTATCCTTTTGATTATGACGCTAACCACATGCTTGGATGGACTTATCTAAACCTTGGCCGTAGTGCCGAAGCCAAACATTTATTTGAAATTGCACTGCTGAATAAGCCAGATAATTCATCAGCAAAAGAAGGATTGAGTAAATGCAATAAATAATTTTTTTTTATTAATTTTGTCTAATGAAAATTCTGATCATTATTATTTCTACTATATTCAGCACAACCATGTTTGCACAAGTAGGAATTGGAACAACTACTCCAGCTGCAACATCGCTGCTTGATGTAACAAGTACATCGAAAGGATTTCTTGTTCCAAGAATGACCTCAACACAAAAAAGTGCAATCAGTTCTCCAGCAACTGGTTTATTAGTTTACCAAACTGATGGAACTGCAGGATTTTATTATTATACAGGTAGTGCTTGGGTAATATTAAGCAAAGAACTACTTTCTAAAACTGAAGGAACAAATTTTACAGGTAGTTTGTTGATTGGGCACAACACTACAGGAACATTGTTGCTTGCAAATGGGAATACAGGAGTTGGCTTGACTACTTTAAAATCAATTACTAGTGGTAATTTTAACACGGCGACAGGGTATAATGCACTTTTTTCACACACAAACGGATTTTATAATACTGCTTTTGGTGCATTTGCTTTAAATTATAACACCGAAGGTTGGTCTAATACTGCAATTGGTTATTATTCGCTTATAAACAACACAGGAAGTCAAAATACAGCAGTTGGTTATAATGCTGGATCTAATGTTACCACAGGATCAAATTTAACTCTACTAGGATATAATGCACAACCATCATCGGCAACTGCAACAAATCAAATTACGCTTGGAAATTCTGTAATTTCTTCACTTCGCTGTCAAGTAACATCGATTACTTCATTATCAGATAAAAGAGATAAACAAAATATTACAAAGATTACAGAAGGAATTGATTTTGTAAAAAAATTAAATCCAGTAACATTTGAGTGGAATACAAGAGA
>SYIK01000011.1 GCA_005798905.1 Bacteroidota bacterium
ACTCAGAGAACAATGTTGTGGTAAAAGTACCAAGTTCAAGAAAATAGACGACAGCATCCACAAAGAACATTATGATCGAATGCATCAAAAGCTTACAAAGAATGAGAAATATGCCAAGAAGATGTCAAGAATACGAAGTAAAACAGTAGAACCTGTAATTGGAACCTTGGTCAACTTCACCAATATGAAACGAGTAAACACACGAGGTATCAAAAACGCAAACAAACATGTACTAATGGCAAGTTTAACCTACAACTTGAAGAAATACTTGCGTTTTAATATAAATAAAACATCCATTTTAGCCCAAGTTATATCTCTGAAACAAGAGATATGCTTTGCTTTTTCAAAACGAGCCTTTTCAGCCTTCAAAAACTCAATTTTAAGCCCTCTAAAAATTAGAATTTTGAACTACAACAAAAAAATAAACCTCGCTTAAAAGTGCTTAAACGAGATTGAAATTTTATGTTTTTGAAAATGTTTTTTAAAAAAATGGTGGTTGTGCAACAGTTACTCGTGTTGGGCGCAGTGGCTCCGAAAATAGTTGTTTTTATTGGTGTCATTCTCCGATCCGTTGAACCGCATTAAGAAATACAAAGCTCCGTTTCCTGCGGTGCGGTATTTCGTGGTAGCAGCCACAGTACCCATTCTGCATAGCAAACTCCGTTGGCTGCTGCCATTGCGGTTCAACATTTATTATCCGAAACAAATCTATCAAAACCTTCGCTATTCATACCAAAATATGTTGGCTTAACGAAACTACAGGTTTCGCATAATTTTTTCTTTTCAATACTATTTTGCCATTGGTTGATTATTAGCTGTTTGTGTTCAATAAAACATTACCAAACTAATAACCGCTATTTCCTTTGTCAGCCCGCTTTATTGGCTTACCTTTGCGCCCCGTTTAAAAATGGTTGTTTCAAAAAAGAAAATAAAACAACATTTATAAATGTAAAAAGATTTTATTATGAATATTAGAAACATTGCAATTATTGCACACGTTGACCACGGAAAAACAACTTTGGTGGATAAGATTTTGTTGACAACAAAAGTTTTTCGCGATAACCAAGATGCGGGTGAATTAATAATGGATAGCAACGACCTGGAGCGCGAACGCGGCATTACCATTTTTTCTAAAAATGCATCTGTACAATATAAAGATGTAAAAATTAATGTGATTGATACACCGGGTCACTCTGATTTTGGTGGAGAAGTGGAAAGAGTTTTAAAAATGGCTGACGGTGTTTTGTTGTTAGTGGATGCTTTTGAAGGTCCGATGCCACAAACGCGTTTTGTTTTACAAAAAGCATTGCAGTTAAATTTAAAACCAATTGTAATTATCAATAAAGTAGATAAACCCAATTGTCGACCTGATGAAGTGCATGATGCTGTATTTGAACTATTTTTTAGCTTGGATGCAACCGAAGAGCAATTGAATTTCCCTACTTTTTATGGTTCCGGAAAACATGGATGGTTTAACGATTCGTTGACACAAATCGATAATATCAATCCATTGTTGGATGGTGTTATTAAATATGTTCCTGCGCCAAAAGTGAGCGAAGGAACATTGCAAATGCAAATTACTTCATTGGATTATTCCTCTTTCCTTGGAAGAATTGCCGTAGGAAAAGTAAACCGCGGAAGTATAAAAGAAGGCATGCAAGTAAGTTTAGTACAAGCCGACGATAAAGTAAAAAAACTGAAAGTAAAAGAGTTGTATGTTTTTGAGGGGATGGGCAAAAAGAAAGTAACAGAAGTATTTGCAGGCGATTTATGTGCAGTTGTAGGAATTGATGATTTTTCTATTGGCGACACACTTGCCGATTTCGAAAATCCGGAAGCATTGCCAACAATCAGTGTGGACGAACCAACAATGAACATGTTGTTCTCCGTTAATAATTCGCCATTCTTTGGCAAGGACGGAAAATTTGTAACAAGCCGTCATTTGCGCGATCGATTGATGAAAGAAACAGAAAAAAATCTTGCACTAAAAGTAGTGGATAGCGAAGAAGGCGATAGTATGGTCGTTCACGGTCGCGGTATTTTGCATCTTGGTATTTTAATAGAAACCATGCGCCGCGAAGGATACGAATTAACAGTTGGTCAACCGCAAGTAATCGTAAAAGAAATTAATGGAAAAAAACACGAACCATACGAAACATTGGTAGTGGATGTTCCGCAGGAATTTTCGAGTAAAGTAATTGATTTGGTAAGCCGCAAAAAAGGCGAAATGTTGGTAATGGAAACCAAGGGCGAAATGCAACATTTAGAATTTGATATTCCTTCTCGCGGGTTGATTGGTTTGCGTACACAAATGCTTACCGCTACAACCGGAGAAGCAGTAATGGCACATCGCTTTAGCGAATACAAACCTTGGAAAGGACCAATTCCCGGAAGAAACAACGGCGTATTATTATCAAAAAATACAGAAAGAACTACAGGATATTCTATTGACAAATTGCAAGGCCGCGGCAGCTTTTTTGTAGATCCAGGAGAAGAAGTTTACATCGGACAAATTATTGCAGAAAACATTAAGCCGGGCGATTTAGTTGTAAATGCAACCGAAGCAAAAAAATTAACCAACCATCGTGCAAGTGGAAGTGATGATGCAACACGCATCACTCCAAAAATATTACTAACTTTGGAAGAGTGCATGGAATATATTCAACAAGATGAGTGTATTGAGGTTACTCCCAATAATATTAGAATGAGAAAAGTAATTCTCAATGAAGATGAGCGCAAAAAAATTCAAAAGAAGTTTGAAGCTGCGGCAGTGTAATGTCTTTAACTTTAGATTTTTAATGAAAAGGAAACTGCAAATAACCGCTTTTGTATTCTTACAAGTGATGCCTTTTCTTTCTTTTTCGCAATGCGCCATGTGTACAAAAACCGCACAACAATTGGGCGAAGGGCCTGCAAAAGGATTGAATGCAGGGATTATTTATCTTGCGCTGATTCCATTTATGGTTGCAGGCTATATTTTTTATCGATGGAAAAAATCGAATCAACAAAATTAAAACGATGGATTTTGTAGCGCATTTATCCAAAGACAAAAAGCTGAAAAAAATAATTGCGCTGCAGGATATTTTGTGTTTGAAAAAAAAGAAAAATATTTGTCTTTATCTCTGTTACTCCATTATAAGCCAGCAATTATCTACAAAAGTTGCTAAAATTATTTCAAAACGATTTATTGATTTATTTAATGGAAAAAACCCCAACGCACAACAAATTGTTACTATCTCTTTTGAAAAATTAAGAGGAATTGGAATGAGCAATGCAAAAGCAAATTATGTTCAAAATGTTGCTCGGTTTGAATTGGAGCACGGAATGGCCTTTAGCAAATTAAATAAAATGGATGACGAAGAAGTGATTGCATATTTAACGCAAATAAAGGGTGTGGGACGATGGACTGTGGAAATGCTTTTAATGTTTGCATTGGGAAGAGAAAATGTTTTTGCTGCAGACGATTTGGGAATTCAAATAGCAATGACGAAAATTTATAACTTAGACGCAACGAATAAAAAATTGTTGAAAGAAAACATGCAACAACTTTCAGCTAAATGGCATCCTTACAAAACCTTTGCCTGTCTTTATTTGTGGCGTTGGAAAGATGATGCTCCTGTTTCCAAAAAATAATAATTTACAATTCTTGCTACTTGTTATTTGGCTGCATTTGATTTAAAATCATATCGCGATTGTAACGCTGTATAATTGCTTTTAATTTTTTTTCGTAAACACGACTTTCTTTTTTTAAAAATTGTAAAGAGTCGGGATTGTCTTTTTGCCGAATAAAAGTGTTGTAAATATTTTTTACTTTTTCGTTTGAAAAACTTAGCAAATGATTTTTCGAAAAATAATAATACGAACCATCCAAATAAGTAATTGCTTCCGGCTCGGCATTTTCAAAATAGGATTTTCCGTAACAGTAAATTTCTTTTTCTACATTCAACAAATCCAACACAGTGGGCATAATATCTAATTGTTGAAAAATTCTTTTTTCTTTTCTCGGTGCAATCAATCCATTTGGATGATAAAATAAAATTGGAATTTTGTAAATCTCTGTTATTCTACTAAAAGTTGCGGAGTTGCTCGATGTGGTATGGTCTGCACACAGAACAAATAAAGTGTTTTGAAACCAAGGATGTTTTTTTGCTTCTTCAAAAAATTTACGCAAACTATAATCGCCATAGTTTAGCGATTCGCAAATTTTATCCGGTCCTTTTTTTAATTTTCCTTGTAAATGTTTTGGAATAAAATAAGGATGGTGAGAAGTGGCTGTAAAAAGTGTGGCAAAAAAAGGATTTTTAAAATTGCTCAATTGAAGTGCCGTCCAAGGATTAAAATATTCATCTAATATTCCCCAAGTACCATCAAAATGTTCATCGTTATTATATTCTGTTCTGCCAAAATAATTTAAAAAACCGGCTTGCGCTGCAAACGCATCAAACTTCATTGACCCGTTTGTACCCGCATGAAAAAATGCGGAATTGTATCCTTCGTCGGCAAGAATTTTTGGCAAAGCAGTGATGGAATTATTTCCATAAGGCGACGAAATATATGGATTGTCCAACAGCGACGGAATAGATGCAACCACCGCCGGCACTGCTTCTATCGATTTTTTTCCGTTTGCAATGCCGTTGACAAAATACAAACTTTCTTTTGCAAGCGAATCGAGAAATGGTGTGAAAGAATTTTTTGCACCGGCAGCACCAATCCATTCGTTGCCAAAACTTTCTAAAATAATAATTACCACATTCGTATTTGACGGAAGAATATTTTGCGGTTTTGTTTTTACAATTGGATTAAAAATTTGAAGCTCTTCTTTTTTATCAAAATAATTTTTTTCTTGCAGTAAAGATTTGTTGATGGATTTTAAAAATGTAAATGGTGTATTTAAAATGAGTGCGCAATTTTCTACTCGTGTAAATTTTGTAGCGTCCAAAGGACCAATTGGTTTCAATTGAAATCCGCCTCTTCCCAAAATTATTAATGCGAAAATTGTCAGAAAAAAAGTGACGATTTTTTCCCTTAAAGAAAAAATAAATGGTTGCAGCTGTTTTGTTTTGTTGTAAAAATAATTGGAAGCAATAATCAACAAAACAAGAATTAAAATTAAAAACCAAAAATCATGAACCAATGAAAAAATTTGTTGTTGTAAATCATTTGTTCCTTGTAAAATGGAAAACAATTCCATTCCTGAACGCTTGTTGGAATAATTATAATAAACGATATCCATCAGGTTCAACGCCAAAGCGGTTGTGTTTATAAAATGAAACAACAGCTGAAGAAATAGTTGATAGTATTTATTGACAGTAAAACGAAAAGGCAATAAATAAAAAAAGCAAAACGGAATTGTAATTAAACAAATAGTAATAATATCAAACCAAAGTGCAGCAAAAAAATCGGAAAGTGTAATGGTAGAAAAGCTGGCGCTATTAAATGTGTAAAATAAAATTCTGCTAAGTTGAAAACAACATAAAATAATTCCTAATTTTTTTAATAATTGGAAAAACAAGAAATGCGAAATTTTATTTTTCATTAGCAGTTAACGCAATTTCTTTTTAGCAAGAATTGAAAAATCAGCATCTTCCGCTACAATATTATTTGTCAATTTACCCAAGCTTTCAATTTCCATTTCTACTACATCATTTGCTTGCAACCACTGTTCTTTGTATTCCGGGTTGTTAAATTTTCCGGTTCCGTTCAACTCTAAAAAGCAACCCGTTCCTACTGTTCCGCTACCAATTACATCTCCGGGATATAACTCAACACCATACGATGCACGTTCGATAATTTCTGCAAAAGTCCAATCCATATCACTCAAATTTCCCTCGCTTACTTTTATTCCATTTACACTACAAGTCATTTTTAAATCCCAACTTTTTCCAACATGATTTTGTTTCGCCGGCACAATAAATTTTTCAAGTTCATCCAACGTAATTAACCAAGGACCGATTGCAGTTGAAAAATCTTTTCCTTTTGCCGGACCAAGATTTAGCACCATTTCTTCCATTTGCAATTTTCGCGCACTCATATCATTCATAATCATCAAACCGCCAATATATTTATCGGCATCTTCTGCTTTTATATTTCTTCCATGTTTGCAAATAACAATGGCGACTTCTAATTCAAAATCAAGTTTTTCAAAATGATCGGGCATACATTTTATTTCACCGGGGCCTTGAATGCTGTGGTGATTTGTAAAATAAAAAATAGGATATTGATCAAATTCCGAAATCATTTCAACTTTTCTATTTCTTCTTGCAGCAGCTACGTGTTGACGAAAAGCATATCCATCGCGACAAGAAGTGGGATAAGGAACCGGTGCCAACAATTGAATTTTTTGTAAAGGAATTCCTGCATTACTTGTCCGCTCTCCATTGCGCAACATTAATTCACCTGCTTGTGCAATGGGAAATACATCCTCCCAATAATTTAAAAACAAACCCATACTTCCCGGAAGATCGGGATGTAAAACTTCCATATCAAATACAAGGTCGTTAATTAAAACGCCCAATTGATCACTGCCATCTTTTAGATAAGAAAGTAGTTGCATAAATGTTAAACTTTGCTTTCAAAGTTAATCATTTCACTTTTTCTGATTTATTCAATTTCGAAAGTTTAAATAGGAGATAAAGCAAGAGGGTTGATGATTGAAAAAAATAATCACCAACTTTCTTCTTTGGGAATAAATCCCGTATTTCGATAAGCTTGTCGCGATTTTATTTTTTGTAATTGGCGCTCTATAACAAGAGATGCGATAATTTTTGCAGCATCTACTTGTTGATTTTCTTTTAAAAGTGATTTCAATTTTTCTTCACTTATATCTATTCGGTAAAGAATAGTAGCTAATTGTGAAAAATTGAATTGAATAAGTTCGTTGATTGCTTCAATGAGTTTGGCTTTTAATTCTTCCAACGAAATCGATTCTTTCAAATCAAGATTCATTGTATGTTGCAAAGCAATAATGAGATTAGTGTTTTCACTTTCCATTCGGATAATTTTTCAACTATTTCAAAATTAACTTAATGCAACGGTTAGCCAATTGCTTTGTTCAAATCGTCAATTAAATCATTGGCGTCCTCAATTCCAACACTTAAACGAATTAATGAATCGCTGAGTCCGTTTTTTATTCTTTCTTCTTTGGGAATACTGGCGTGTGTCATACTTGCTGGATGGTTTATTAACGATTCAACTCCGCCCAAACTTTCCGCCAATGAAAATAAATGGGTAGAGGATAAAACTCTTTTTATTTCTTCCGCACTATCATTTTTTAATTCAAAGCTGATCATTCCGCCAAAGCCGCGCATTTGTTTTTTTGCAATAGCATGATTTGGATGATCTTCAAAACCGGGCCAAAAAACTTTTGCAACTTTCGGATGTTGGCGAAGCCAGGTTGCAATTTTTTCACCATTTTCACTGTGACGCTGCACACGAAGATGTAAAGTTTTAATGCCGCGCAATACTAAAAAACAATCCATCGGACCAGGGACCGCTCCGCTACTTTTTTGGATAAGAAAAAGTTTATCTCTCAATTGCACATCATTTACAACCAAACAACCTTGGATGACATCACTATGTCCGCCAAGATATTTTGTTGAAGAATGCATTACAATATCTGCGCCCCAATCCAACGGGTTTTGTAAATAGGGAGACGCAAACGTATTATCAACTGCCAACAATAATTTGTATTCTTTCGCAATAGAAGAAAGCGTTTCAATATCTGTAATATTCATCAATGGATTGGTGGGAGTTTCCGCCCAAATAAGTTTTGTATTTGCGTTAATAAACTTTTGAATAGTTGTCGCATCACGCATATCTACAAAATGAAATTTAATTCCAAATTTTTCAAACACTTTTGTAAACAAACGATAAGTTCCACCATACATATCGTTGCCTGCAATTACTTCATCACCTGATTGTAAAAGCTTGATAACTGTATCTGTGGCTGCAACACCACTACTAAATGCAAGTGCAAATTTTCCATTTTCAATTTCAGCCAATGCTTTTTCCAATGCTGTTCGTGTTGGGTTTTGACTTCTCGCATATTCGTATCCTTTATTTACACCGGGCGATTCCTGAACAAAAGTTGAGGTTTGAAAAATGGGCGTCATAATAGCTCCTGTTGATGGATCGGGTTCTGCGCCAGCATGAACAAATTTTGTAGCTTCTTTCATTTAATTTTTATTTATAAAATTTACAATCGATTTTGTAAGTAATTCATTTAATGGTTGAATTGGATCAACATAAGTTCTGCTTCCAAAATCTTTACAATCAGCAGAAGTATTTTTTAACGCATGCGTCATTAATGGAATAATTACTAATTCCGATTTTGGATTTGCTGCATGCAATGCATTCGCTTCTTCTTCTTTTACTTGCTTGTCGCAGGTTCCTTGTAAAATTAAAATTGGACAATTTAATTTTTTTATTTCTTCGGCAGGTTTGTATTTCAACCAAGAAATCATATAAGGTTGAACGCTTGGTCGAAAAAGACTGTATAAATAAGAGGGAGCATTAGGAACAAGTTGTTCTTTTTTCAACGATGCTAAAATTTCACTGATTTTATTTTTTATTGAATCGGGGTAAAAACTTAATTGAGTTTTGAGTATTTCATCAATACTTTGCGCAACGCCGCTTATAGATATAAATCCTTTAATTGAAGTTTTTTCTGCAGCGATCATACCAATTGCAGAACCTTCGCTATGCCCCGCATAAAAAATATTTTTATAACTAGAAGAATCTTTAAAATAATTGAAAAGCGTAACAACATCATTTATGTAATCATCAAATAATAAATTGTTTTCGTCAACATTTGAATAAGCACTTTCCCCGATTGCTCGTTTATCGTATCTAAAAGAAGCGATATTGTTTTGGTATAAATGTTGAGCTAAAAGTTTATAGCTATTTCCTTTTACGCCTAACGAACTATTTCCATTTCTATCAGTTGGGCCCGAACCTGCGATAATAATTACTAATTTTTTTGCATTTTGGGGTGCCAATAAACTTCCTTCCAGAAAAATATTTCCTGCTTTTATTTTTAGTATCTTATCTAACGAGTCTTGCGAATAAATTGCACAAGTGAATCCCAATAAAAAAATGGAAACAATTGTTTTTTTCATTTTTTAAAAAATGTTAGGTTTTTGCTATTAATAAAAATAGAGTTCGTTGGGAAAGATAAAGTTTTGAGTTTAAAAAAAATTACTTTTGCCACTTCAAAGTATAAATTATGAGCAAAGGTCCAGTTTCACAATTCATCGAACATCACTACCGTCATTTTAATGCTGCTGCTTTAATGGATGCAGCAAAAGGGTACGAAACCCATTTGCTCGAAGGTGGAAAAATGATGATCACGTTGGCGGGTGCAATGAGTACGGCCGAATTGGGAATTTCTTTGGCTGAAATGATAAGAAAAGATAAAGTGCAAATTATTAGTTGTACGGGTGCAAATCTGGAAGAAGATGTAATGAATTTGGTTGCACATTCTCATTATAAGCGTGTTCCCAATTACCGCGATCTTACTCCGAGAGACGAGTGGGATTTATTGGAAAAACATTACAACCGAGTTACGGATACTTGCATTCCTGAAGAAGAAGCATTTCGTCGTTTACAAAAACATTTGGTAAAACAATGGAAAGATGCAGAAAAAAAAGGCGAACGTTTTTTCCCACATGAGTTTTTATATAAAATTATTTTAAGTGGAGAATTAAAACAATATTACGAAATAGATCCAAAAGACAGTTGGGTTGTTGCTGCTGCAGAAAAAAATATTCCAATTATTGTTCCGGGTTGGGAAGACAGTACCACGGGAAATATTTTTGCAAGCTATGTTGTAAAACAAGAATTGAAAGCCACAACAGTAAAAAATGGAATTGAATACATGGTTTGGTTAACCGAATGGTATCGAAATAATTCCGAGGGAAAAGGAGTTGGATTTTTTCAAATTGGTGGTGGAATTGCCGGTGATTTTCCAATTTGTGTAGTACCAATGATGTACCAAGATTTAGAATGGCACGATGTTCCTTTTTGGAGTTACTTCTGTCAAATAAGCGATTCTACTACTTCTTACGGATCTTATTCCGGAGCTGTTCCCAACGAAAAAATCACTTGGGGAAAATTAGCTATTCACACACCAAAATATATTATTGAAAGCGATGCCACGATTGTAGCGCCATTAATATTTGCTTGGTTGCTTGAATGGTAAAACCAATTTTATGTTTCTAAAATGGGCCTGCAGTAAGTTACGAGTTGAAGTTACACTAACTATTTTCAAAATGAAAATAATTTTTAGAAAGATGCCATTTACCCAAAAGGTAAAACCATGTACAAGAGCAATTATTTCACTTACTACTTGAACCTATAAAACTAAAGAGGCATATCGCGTTTTAGCATTTCATTGCGATTGGCAATTTCCCATGCGGTATGAAAAACCAACCGAACTCTTTTCTCCATTAAATTATAATTTATTTTATCTGGCGTGTCAGTTGGGCGGTGATAATCGGCATGAACGCCATTGAAGTAAAAAATAATAGGAACACCTTTTTCAGCAAAATTGTAATGATCGCTGCGATAATAAAACCGATTTGGATCTTTTGGGTCGTTGTATTTTTTGTCGATTTTTATTTTTGAATATTTATCATTTACCATATCAGTAATTGGTGTAAGATCTGAACTCAATTTATTATCACCGATTACATAAACATAATTGGTAGAATCTTTATCTTTCAAATACTCCTCTCCAATTCTTCCCACCATATCAATATTCAAATCCACCGATGTTTTTTCGATAGGATAAATTGGATTATTGCTATAATATTCAGAACCCCAAAGTCCATGCTCTTCACCACTTACCGTCATAAATAAAATACTACGACGAGGTCCGTTGCCTTCTGCTTTTGCTTTTGCAAATGCTTGTGCAAGTTCTAAAATACTTACTGTTCCACTTCCATCGTCGTCGGCACCATAAAATATTGTAGTATCATTTCTTTTTCCAACATGATCATAATGAGCAGTAATAATCACGTACTCATCTTTTTTATCGGTTCCTTCTATCAATCCCAACACATTTGAAACCGATGTTGTGTTTGTTGTTTTAGAAATAATTAAATCAATATTTGCATTATAATTTTTTGCAACAAGCGATTCATTTTTTAGTTTGTCAAAAATTCCCGAACCATCTTGTCCCATCAGCGCAACAGCAATTTTTTCTGATATAGTAAAATTGATTGGAGCGAAACTTGTTTTATACTTATTAAGTACCCAAGATGCGGAACCAACTCTTCTTGTTAAATTTTTACTGACAACCAATACCGCAGCAGCCCCTTTTGCAGCAGCGGCATTTATCTTGTTCATATTAGATGCAGGATTTTGAAATCCTTGTTTTGTAGATTTAAAAGAAGTTGGCGCACCTTCTAAAATGATAACCGCTTTTCCGCGAATGTCTAAATCTTTATAACTATTCAATGATTCGTCAACAATTCCATAACCACCAAAAACGATTTGTGAAAAAGACATAGAAGCAGCATAGTTATTCCCTGCTAGAAAATCTTTGTTCATTTCAAACGAAACACCATTAACAATAATGGATGTTATGTTTAAAACATCTTGGTAAAGTGGATAATATTGGCGATAACTTTCACCATTGCCGGGTTTTAAGCCAAGCGATTTAAAATGTTCTTCAATATATACGGCTGCTTTTTCAAGACCGGGAGATGGAGTGTCTCTTCCTTCCATTTCGGCACTGGCGACGATATATAAATGTTTTTTCAGATCGTCTGCAGTAATTGTTGCGGCAATCTTTTCAAGTGCACCTTTTTTCATTTGTGTATTTCCAAAAAATGGCGCACAAATAAATAACAGAAATAAAAATTTCTTCATTGTATTATTTTTTTAAGATTTCAAATCTACTAATCGAAATTATTGTGGAGTTGCTTAATTGATGAACGGCAATTAGCAATTGTCGGAAATTTTTTCAACTCGTTTTTGATGACGACCACCTTCAAATTCGGTGGACATAAATAGTGCTACTATTTTTTCTGCATCACCTTCGCTCACAAACCTTGCAGGTATGCAAACAATGTTTGCGTCGTTATGTTCTCTCGAAAGTTTTGCCAACTCTTCTCCCCAGCAAAGTGCAGCACGAACACCCTTGTGTTTATTAGCAGTAATTGCAACACCATTAGCACTACCGCAAAGTAAAATGCCAAATGCTGCATTTCCATTTTCTACCGCTTCGGAAACAGGGTGTGCAAAATCGGGATAATCAACCGAGTCGGTTGAATAGGTTCCAAAATCTTTATAGGGCAATTCTTTCGCTTCTAAAAAAGAAATCAACTCTTCTTTATGATTGTAACCCGCATGATCGCTGCCGATGGCAATGGGTTTGCTGAGATCGAAAGGCGTTGACATGATTATTAAAATAAACTTTAAAAAGTAAAGGTACAAATCTATTGCGAAATGAGCAGTGTTTGGCGAAGTGTGAAATCGTAGCTGGTCAAGCCCTGAACAAATGCTAATTGAAAAATTTTTGTTGATGTAAGTAAAATTGAATAACCTTCAGTTAATTAAAATACACAGCCAGCTTTTAGTCCACCATGTATTGAACTCAAACTACTTCCATCATATTTTGAAAAACTTTTGCCTCCTAATCTTACACCCAAAAAAGTTGCTAAATATAATTTTCCGATTTGTTTCTGATATCCTAAATTTAGAAATAGTCCTGTAGTGCCTTTTAAAGCTTCTTTTTCTATTTGATTTATTAAAGCAATTGGATTAGAAATTATATTTTGTTCAACTGCTATATAAGGGCAGGAAAAATTTAATATTGATTTTTCTTTTTTCTGTCTCCTTTTTAGTGTAAAATAATATCTGCCTTCGATAGCACTATACAAATGAAAACTGGTCTGATTAGGGTTTGAAGAGCTTCCAAATTTTTTTACTTCCCCCCCAATTCCTAATTTGCCAACAAATGAAAATGTATTTTTAAATTGATGCTCATACATCCCCGAAATTATGATGGGTTCATTATCATGTGGAAACATTGGTTGAATTATATAGATACGGTAAATATTGCTTTGAATTATATTTAAGACTTTGTCTGTTGATTTTGTATTGTTTGATTGCCCAAATAGAATTATGGGAAAACTTATTATTGGTAATAATATTTTTAGTTGTTTCATTTATGTATTATTAAAAAAGGCACGGCATAATGGACTTGCCAACAAAAATTTAATGCGAATTAGCTCCACTCTTCTTGTTCTTCTTTTGCTTTTTTTCTTTCCACGCCGCGGGTAAGAAAAATACTTATTTCGTAAAGCAACAAAAGAGGAAGTGTAACTATCATTTGACTTACAACATCCGGAGGAGTAATAATTGCTGCAATAATTACGATGATTAAAATAGCATACTTGCGATTGTTGCGCAAAAATTTTGTATTTACAACATCAAGGTGTGCCAAAAAATAAATAACCAATGGAAGTTGAAAAGCCAAACCGGTTCCAAGCACCAGCGGCATTACCGTGCCGATATAACTTTTTATTGTCCAAATATTTTGAATTTTATCCGACAAAGAAAAGTTGGCTAAAAAATTAATACTAAATGGGATTAAGAAATAATATCCAAAAAGGATGCCGATGAAAAATAAAAATGAAACCCAAAAAATAACACCACTTGTTTTTGTCAATTCTTTTTTTGTAAGTGCAGGACGAACAAATTGCCAAAATTGCCAAAAAACATAAGGGAAAGCTATTACGAAACCGGCAATAAATAGAACCGTAAAATACAAAGACAATTGGCCGGTTGTACTCGTATTCTGCATGTTGATATTGATTTTGTCAACACAAATACTTTTGTCAAAACCCAACTGTTGCCCCCATTCGCACAGTTTGCGAAAAGAAATAAAATCTTCGTGAAGCGGACCCAATACAATTTGATTGACAATAAAATCATTGTAAATGCCAGCAATCACCATTCCGATTGCAATGGCAACGGCGCTGCGAAAAAGGTATTTGCGCAAATCGTCCAAATGGTCAACGAAAGACATTTCTGTATTTACTTTTTTCCGATTCTTGCCTAAAAAATTAAATGCCATTGTAGTTTTTAAAAAGTGAGCAAAGATAAGGTGCTGTGCCTTGAGCTAGAATAAGTGCGAAATAGATTCGTGCACTTCGGGAACCTTAGCCAACTATTTCAGATTGTTCATTGAGGTTCTCGAAATGAACAAGGAATTAAGATTTTAAAAAATTACAAGCCAACTCCTCAGCTTCTTTGCAAGCAACTTCTAAATCATCATTTATAATTGAAACTGAAAACTGATTTTTATAAAGAATTTCATCTGCGGCTTTTGCAATGCGCACTTTTATACTTTCGGGCGTTTCCGTGCCTCTTGCTTCCAACCTTTTTTTTAATTCGCCAATGGATGGCGGTTCAATAAAAACAGAAAGCGTTTGTTGCGGATATTGTTTTTGTACATTAATTGCACCTTGCACATCAATGTCCAAAATAGGCGTTTTATTTTCTTTCCAAATCCGCTCCAGTTCGCTTTTTAATGTTCCATAATATTTTCCTTCATACACCATTTCCCATTCTGCAAAAGCATTTTGTTTTATTTTTTCTTTAAAGTCGTCTGCTTTTATGAAATAATAATCTTTTCCATCTATTTCATTATTTCTTTTTTGGCGCGTTGCACAAGAAATGGAAAAATCAAATTTTTCGGGAAAGCGGTTTAATAAATGCCGAACAAGCGAAGTTTTTCCGGAACCGGACGCAGCAGTAAATATGATTATTTTTTGCAAAGACATTTGCAAAGAAAAGAAGTTTTTTAAAACTAAGAAAGCGGTGCATTAAAATAATAAAATCCAATCAGTGTTTACGCAAGGAAACAATTAAGAAAATAAGAAATCCAACGCTTGTTGCAATTGCTACATCTCTCAATTCATTTAGCTTAGCGCTTGATAGTAGCCAAATGGTTATTACTATTCCCAGTGCAGCAAAAATATTTCCAAATGGAAGTTTGAAGTAATTGGTTTGTTCAACATTTTTTTTTCGAAGCATTAAAAGCGAAAAACAAACTATTCCGTAAACTAACAAACGAATGATGGCGCTAATGGTTGCAGCATATAAAAAACTGTATGCAATAGAAATTAAAATAGTAATACTAGCAAAAAGTAACAACGACCAGGTTGGTGTTTTATGTTTTGGGTGAATGAAAGAAAAAATTTTGGGAAATTGTTTTTCTTCGCTAAATGCAAATGGCAAGCGCGAACCAACCAACATAATTGCATTGAGCGTTCCGGTTATTGAAAAAAGTGCGCCCAATCCAATTATTGTAACGCCGGTTTTCCCTAAAAATAAACCTGCTGCATCGGCAATTGGTTTTTGTGAATTGGCTAATGAAGACAAAGTTCCAATACTAGTTATTTGAATTAGCAGATAAATTGTAGCAATGCAAATGGTGGCTATTAATAATGCAAAAGGGAGGTGTTGACGAGGATTTTTAAATTCTCCGGAATTTACAATTACTGATTCAAAACCGCCGAATGCAAAAACCCACAACAAAACGGTAGAGGAAAAAGCTGAAAAATCGGGAACTTGTTTTACTTCAAAATTTTCAGGTAAGAAAAAAAACAAACCAATGCCAACAAATAAAAGCATCGGTAAAAGTTTGGCAATCGTAAAAAAGTTGTTGGCCTTCGTTGAATTTTTTACACCAATATGATTTACAAAAGCAAGTAAAATTGTTATTGCCAAAATTATAATTATTCGCGAACTCGGTAATTGAAACCAAGGAGAAAAAACGGAAAGATAAGTTACCAATAAATTGATTAGCGCAGCATAAGTAATAAATCGCGAAAGCAACAACAACCATCCAGTAAGAAAAGCTGGCAATGGCCCAAAAGCTGAAAACGCGTACAGGTAAGGCCCTCCGGTTTTTTCGAATCGGCTACTTACTTCCGCAAAACATAAAACAATTATAAAAACAGCTAATGTGCAAATCAGTAAAGCTGCAATACTGTAAACGCCAGCTTGTTTGAAAACTTGCGATGGCAAACCAAAAATGCCGGCACCAATTACTCCGTTTATAAAAAGTAAAATCAGTTCCCATTTTTTTATTCCTCTTATTAGCATGTGTTAAATTAAGGAAAAGATGTAATGAAGTTAAAAATGCTAAAAAAATAACTCAACCGACTTAAAAGAAAAAGCCAATCAATCAAAAAGGTTTCAAAAAAATCATTTATTAATTCTTACTATTTCAGCTCCCAGTTTTCTCAATCTTTCGTCAATAAATTGATAACCGCGGTCAATCTGTTCAATGTTTTGAATAATACTTTTTCCTTCGGCACTCAACGCTGCAATTAGCAATGCAACACCGGCGCGAATGTCGGGGCTGCTCATTGTTATTCCACGCAATTTCTGTTCTCGTTCCAACCCAATTACAACAGCACGATGCGGATCGCATAAAATAATTTGTGCGCCCATGTCAATTAATTTGTCAACAAAAAACAAGCGACTTTCGAACATTTTTTGGTGAATGAGTAAACTTCCTTTTGCTTGAATGGCAGTTACTAAAACAATACTCAATAAATCGGGAGTAAAACCCGGCCATGGGTGATCGTAAATGGTGAGTACGCTACTATCAAAGTAGCGACTTATTTCGTAAATTTTTTGCTCGGGAATATGAATATCATCTCCGTTGAAATTCATTTTTATTCCCAACTGTTGAAACTTATCTGGAATAACACCGAGGTGTTCAATCCCTGCATTTTTTATTACAATATCACTTTGTGTCATTGCTGCCAACCCAATAAAAGAGCCAACTTCAATCATGTCGGGCAACATTCGATGCGTAGTTCCGCCGAGATAATTAACTCCGTCAATTACCAAAACATTACTTCCAATACCTGTAATTTTTGCACCCATCCGATTTAGCATTTTGCATAATTGCTGAATGTAAGGTTCGCAAGCTGCATTGTAAATTGTGGTGCAACCTGTCGCCATTGATGCAGCCATTACAATGTTTGCTGTTCCGGTTACAGAAGGTTCGTCGAGTGTTAATACAGTTCCTTTTAAATTTTCTGCTATTAAATGATAGAATCTGTCTTCTTCGTGATAAATAAAATTTGCACCAAGTTTTACAAATCCAGTAATATGTGTATCGAGCCTTCTTCTTCCAATTTTATCGCCACCGGGTTTTGGGATAAATGCTTTTCTAAATCGAGCAAGCATTGGACCGGTAAGCATTACAGCGCCGCGCAGTCGGCCACTTTTTATTTTAAATTGTTCGCTGTGTAAATAGTCAATGTTTACATCATCGGCACAAAAAGTACAAGTATCGCGTTGTGGCCTTTCCACTTTTACATTCATTTCTTGCAGTAATTCTATTAATAGATTTACATCAAGAATATCAGGAATATTACTGACAGTAATTTTTTCTGGTGTGAGCAAAACAGCACTAATAATTTGTAATGCTTCGTTTTTTGCTCCTTGCGGAACAATTTCTCCTTTTAGCTTTTTGCCACCATTTACTTCAAAACTGTGCATTTGTGCGGATAAAAAATTTGTATAATAAAAACTTGCTGCAAGTTAAAAATAAAAAAAGTCGATTTTACAATCAACTTTTATTTATTAGTAAATTTTAATAACGCTTCTTTTTAAATCCACCACCACCACGAGGGTCATTTCTTCTTCCGCCACCTCGTTGTTGAAATCTTCCACGCTGGTTTCCATATCCACCAGGCCGCTCCTGCTGCGGGCGATAAGTTTTTACAAATGGTGTGTTGGTAAACTCAAGCTGTCCGTTAGTAATATTAGAAAGTTCGGTTTGAATAATATCGTCTTGCACTTCTTCTTTATGCCAGTTGTTATATGTCAACTTCATATAATAAGCGATCGCATTTGAAAATCCTTGGCGTTTTTCTACATCTTGTTCATCCAATGCTTTTTTAATTACCGTTTCCAAATTTTTTCCTAAGTGTGCATATTTTGGATAACGTTTTGGATAAGGCAAAACTTTTGGTTTGCTTTTTAATGTTTCGCGTGTGGGAATAGGATAAGGAGATTTAACATCCAATTTAAAATCTGAAATCAAAAAAAGATGATCCCATAATTTATGTCGAAAATCTTCAACATTTTTTAAATGCGGGTTGAAAAATCCCATTAATTCAATAACTGCTTTTGCATTCGTTTGTCTTCTTTCGGGATCTTCAATGCTCAACAAATGGTCAATCATTTTTTGCACATGGCGTCCATATTCTCGGATAGCCAATGTGTTTCGAGTGGTATTGTATTCCATAAATCTAATTGGTGGAAAGGCAAATGTAGCAAAGAGTTTGAAAACAATGCCAATTGTTCGTTTTTAGAAAAAATGTTTAAAATAGAAATTTAGCAATAAGAGGATGCTGCTATTAACTTTGTTGCAAGATGAATATTGCAATTGATGCCACCGAAAATGCAGTTGATTTTATAAATTCAAACAATTCTTTTTTGTTTGAAGCACTTAAGTTGATGGTAAATGAACAGCCGGCAAATCAATTTATTTTAATAAGTAATACAAAAAATGATTTGCAGCAATTGCCCAATTTGATTTTTGAAAACATAAAACCGAAACCGGCTTTTTTTCAAAAGAGTTGGTTGACGCTAAAATTATCTTCCATTTTGAAAAAACACAAAGTGGACTTGTTGGTTTCTTTCAATAAATCAAGGTTACTTTTTTCTTCTATTCCCCAGTGTTTGATTGTGACAGATACTGCAAAAGTGAAAACAAGTTGTTTGCGAAAAGCAAAAACAATTATTGTGTTTTCAGTTTTTGTAAAAAATATGATTTTGAAACAACTCAAAAAAGATACTAATAAAATTGAAGTTGTACCTGCAGCAATTGCGACGCAATTTGGAAAAATTGGTGTGCGGCGCAAAAACGAAGTTAAAGAAAAATACAGCGACGGAAAAGAGTTTTTTTTATTTGTTGGCGCTATTCAAACTGAGAAAGAGTTGATTTTTTTGTTAAAATCTTTTTCGCAATTTAAAAAAAGACAACAAAGCAATTTGCAACTTTTGATTGTTGGCGGCAAAAATCAAAAGTTTGATAAAAATTTAGAATCGTATAAATACCGAAAAGAAGTGAAGTGGATTTCGGACATTGACGAAAATGAACTTGCCTCCATTACAATTGCTGCATATGCAGCACTGCAACCTTTCGGAGCATCTTATTTGCCTGCATTGCAAGCAATGCAATCTGCCGTTCCCGTAATTGCAATAGCAAAAAGCGTTGTACAAGAAATTGCAAAAGAAGCTGCACTTTTCATCGATGCAGAAACATCGGCAGCGCTTGCCGAGAAAATGATGTTGATTTATACAAATGAAAACCTTCGAATGCAATTGGTAGAAAAAGGAAAAATTATTGCGGCTGAATTTAATATCGAACAAACGGCGACTCAATTAGCACATTCAATAATAAAAGCAGTTAATTGATTTGAATTACTTTTGCGGCTTATTTTATCATTAAAATTATGAGCAAGTCAAAAATTACAATCGAAGTAGAATTGAACGAAAATAAAATTCCGGAAGCAATTTTTTGGAATGCATCCGATAGCACAATAGAACAACAACAAAAAGCAAAAGCCATGTTGTTAGCATTTTGGGATAGTGCCGACAAAACTTCGCTGCGCATGGATTTGTGGACAAAAGATATGATGGTGGATGAAATGGCAGATTTTTTTTACCAAACATTTATGTCAATGGCAGACACTTACGGAAGAGCAACACAACATAAAGAAGGGGTTGAAAACATGAAAAAATTTGCAAAAGAATTTTATCAAGGATTTCGAGAAAAACAATTGAAAGAAAATAAAGCATAAAAAATTAGCTATGAGTTTAGAACAAAAAATAATGGTGGATTTAAAAACAGCCATGTTGGCCAAAGATGAAGTTGGGCTGCGAAGTCTTCGCGCAATTAAAGCCGCCATTTTGCTGGCAAAAACCGCCGAAGGGGTTGGTGGTGAATTGAAAGAAGAAGACGAAATAAAGTTGTTGCAAAAATTGGTGAAGCAACGAAAAGATTCGTTGGAGATATTTCAACAACAAAACCGGAACGACCTTGCCATAAAAGAAGAAGAAGAAATTGCTGTGATAGAAAAATTTTTGCCGCAACAACTTTCCGAAACAGAATTAAGAACAGCATTGCAGCAAATCGTTTCTGAATTGGGTGCTGTTTCTATCAGTGATTTGGGAAAAGTGATGGGCACTGCTTCCAAAAAATTTGCGGGAAAAGCAGATGGAAAAACAATTTCAACAATTGTAAAAGAAATTCTTTCGAAATAATTTCAACTAATCAATTTCATTTTCAAACACCATGTTTATTGATATTGTTTTCGCCCTCATTTTATTAATGGCAATAATCAAAGGTTATCGGAATGGTTTATTGCTTGGCGTGTTTTCTGTAGTGGCATTCATAGTTGGCCTTGCGGCAGCTATGAAATTATCTGCAGTTGTTGCTGGACATATTGGGAAAGCTACAAATATTTCCAGTCAATGGTTGCCGGTACTTTCATTTATTGCAGTGTTTATTGTGGTGGTATTGTTGATAAAATGGGGCGCAATGCTATTGCAAAAAGCAGTGGAGTTTTCCATGTTGGGGTGGGTAAATAAGTTAGCGGGTATTTTACTTTTTGCTTTCATTTATCTTTTAATTTATAGCATACTTATTTTTTATGTTGATCAACTTCATTTATTAAAAGAACCAACAAAAACAGCTTCGATTACTTACAATACTATTCAACCATTGGGGCAAAAAGTAATGGACAATATTGGAAAAGCCATCCCCTTTTTTGAAAATATGTTTACCGATTTGAAATATTTTTTCGAATCAATTTCTAAAAAATTACCTGCAACCAGTTGAGAACAGTTTAACAATGTTTTTACGAGTTTAAAAAAGTAAAACAGCTTCTCAAAAATGAATTCTGTCAATTAATCTGTATTTTCCATAAGTAATAGTTTTAATACTTGAAATCAATTACTTTCGCTGAAACATTTTTTTAATAAAATACAATGGAGTACGAAATAAAAAAGCACGAAGATTTCAGCTTTATTGAGGAGGGGGATGGAGAGCCATTGGTGCTTTTACATGGTTTGTTTGGTTCGTTAAGTAATTTTTCCGGCATTATTGACTATTATAAAAAATACAACAAAGTTGTCGTTCCTAAACTTCCGCTTCTCGATTTGGATTTGCTTCATTCAACGGTTGGTGGCCTTTCTAAATTTTTAAAAGAATTTTTGAATACCAGAAATTATACCAATGTGCATTTACTCGGTAATTCATTGGGTGGGCATGTTGCGTTGGACTATGTTTTAAAACATTCCGAAAGAGTAAAATCATTAATACTTACAGGTAGTTCTGGATTGTATGAATCAGGTATGGGTGACAGTTATCCCAAACGTGGCGATTACGAATTCATAAAAACAACTACAGAACGCACTTTTTTCAAACCTGAAACGGCAACGAAAGAATTGGTTGATGAAGTTTTTGGAATCGTCAATAATCGATTAAAAGTCATTAAAATTATTTCGCTTGCAAAAAGTGCTATTCGAACTCATATTGGTAGCGAATTGCATAAAATAAAACAACCCACTTTATTAATTTGGGGAAACAACGATGTCATAACTCCTCCTTTTGTTGGGCAAGAATTTAATAAACTGATTTCAAATAGTGAACTTCAATTTATAGATAAATGTGGGCACGCTCCCATGATGGAAGTTCCGGATGAGTTCAATCGTATTATGCATAATTTTTTAAAAAAATTGAACGGCGAAGCAACATAGCTGTAAACGATTTCGTTTATTTTAATATCAAATGCTATTACATGTTAGTTAAAGAATTGATAGCTGATTCTGTTCCAGCGCTTCATTTGCACGATACCATCTTTAATTCAATTCAATTGATGAATGATTGCCAAGTTTTGCACCTTCCGTTGGAAGGAGATGGAAAGTTTATTGGACTTGTAAGCGAAGAACTTCTTTTACAAACAGCTGATGAAACAAAGGAGATTCATTCGCTACTTGAAAGCATCCCTTTTTTTGCAGTAAAACAAAGTGACCACTTTTTGACAGCCTTACAACTTGGGATTGAATTAAAACTAAGTATAATACCTATTATTGATGAAGAAAATAGTTTGACTGGAGTTATTAATTATTCCGACTTGTTAAAATATGCTTCCGAATATTTGAATGTAACAACCCCTGGCGGAATTATTGTTTTGGAAATGGAACATACGAAATATTCCATTGGTGAAATTTGTAGGTTAGTGGAAACAAACAATGCACAAGTGATGCAATTAAATACAGCATTCAATTCTCAAACAGGATTTTTGCAAGTAAACATTAAATTAAATAAAACAGAAGTGGCAGAAGTAGTTGCAGCTTTTCAACGATACGATTACCAAGTGAAATATTATTTTGGAGATGAATTGTTTGAAAACGAATTGCGCAGCAACTACGAAAATTTAATGAACTATTTAAAGATTTGATTTTTCAATTATGAAAATAGCCGTTTACAGCAGGGTTTTGGAAGAAGAAAAAAGAGGCGATGTGCAACTTTTTTTTGACGAGTTGGAAAAACACAATATCAAAGCAGTTGTATTCCTCCCTTATTTAGAACAAATAAAAGACCGCATTCGACTTCCTGAATCTGTAACAAGCTTTTATTTGTCGGAAGATTTGAACAACGACATTGACCATGTAGTTAGTTTGGGTGGCGATGGAACATTGTTGGATACGGTAACTTTAGTAAAAGACAAAAGCATTCCAATTGTCGGAATCAATTTTGGAAGACTTGGATTTTTGGCAGGAATTGGACAAGACCAATTAAAAGAAGCAGTAAAGTCAATTGCTAATCAAACTTTTATCATTGATAAAAGAACGCTAATTCATCTTGATGCTAATATTTCATTGTTTGACCATACTCCATTTGCCCTAAATGAATTTGCAATTCATAAAAGAGATACTGATTCAATGATAAAAATTCACACGTATTTGAATGGAGAATTTTTAAATACTTATTGGGCCGATGGGGTGATTGTTTCTACTCCTACAGGATCAACTGGTTATTCTTTGAGTTGTAATGGGCCAATTTTATTTCCCGATTCTGGAAGCTTTGTTATTACACCTGTTGCGCCGCATCACTTAAATGTTCGCTCTTTGGTTGTACCAGATACGCATATTATTTCTTTTGAAGTGGAAAGCCGTTCCGATGAAATTATTTGTACACTTGATAGTCGAAAAGAGCGTGTAAGTAAAAATGTTCAGATTGCTTTAAAAAAAGAAAATTTTTCAATAAATCTACTTCGATTGAAAGAAAATAGTTTTTTTCAATCCCTTCATAATAAATTAACTTGGGGTGTTGACAAAAGAAATTAGCATCGTTAACAAAAGAAAAACATTTTTTTTCGTTTAAGAAACCTAAACCGTATTTTGCAATTATGTTTAAAGGAATTTTATTACAAATTGTACTTATTGTAAGTCCATTTGTTTTTTTCGCACAGTCAAACGCAATCGTTCAGGAGGGTGAATTTGGAATTGGCTTTGGTAGTAGTCAGTATTTTGGCGATCTAAATACAAGGGCAAGATTTAATACACCAAAAATAGCCGCGACAGCTTTTTTTCGTAAAAATTTTGGAAATTATATTGCAGTCAGAGTCGGAGCAGGTTTTGCACAGTTGGGTTACTCGGATATTTATAATACTCACAATGATTTTATGCAAAAACGAAATCTGAGTTTCAACGGAAACATTTGGGAAATTGCATTGCAGGGCGATTTTAATTTTTTTAGATATATCCCTGGCGAGCCGGGTTACAATTTTACACCTTATATAACTTTTGGAATTGGCGCATTTAACTTCGATCCGTTCGCAATTCTTAATGGACAAAAATATTATTTAAGAACCCTTGGAACGGAAGGGCAAGGAAATGCACTTTATCCCGATCGAAAAACCTATAAATCAACAACCTATAGTATTCCGTTTGGTGCGGGGTTAAAATATGCAATAAATGAAAAAATAAGTATTGGTGCCGAAATTGTTCATCGGTTTACCGGAACGGATTATTTGGACGATGTAAGTACAACTTATGTAGATCCGAGTATTTTCTTAGATCCTGCAGGATTATTACCCCCCAAGCCAGCTTATTATTTATACGACCGCTCTTACGAAACAGGCGAACCTATTGGAACTATCGGAATGCAACGCGGAATAAGTACACAGAAAGACCAATTTGCCACAATGATGGTTTACCTAACTTTCAATTTGCAGCGATACCGTTGCCCAACGGCGAGATAAAAATCAGCCAATTAGTTTCGTATTGGGAAGCTATCGTTGAAAGATAGCATTGTAGCGAGATGTGATTATATTTGCACTCCAAAATTTTTGAACAAAACGAATGTTGCCACAAATTGATAAAAATTGTTTACCACGGCATATTGCCATCATTATGGATGGGAATGGTCGATGGGCAAACGAGCAAGGCAAGGATCGTCTTTTTGGGCATTACAAAGGTGTGGAAAGTGTGCGTAATACATTAGAAGCTTGTGCAGAATTAGGAATTGGCTTTTTAACCCTGTATGCTTTTTCTACCGAAAATTGGAATCGACCGGATGAAGAAGTTGCCGGATTGATGGAATTGTTGGTTAGCACCATTCGTGCAGAAGTAGAATCGCTTCATAAAAACAACATTAAACTTTCCGTAATTGGCGAAATAGATAAACTGCCAACCAATGCTCGCAAGGAATTAGAAGAAGCTTTTGAAGTAACTAAAAACAATTCTGGTCTTAATTTAATAATGGCACTGAGTTATGGCGGACGATGGGAATTGGTAAATGCGATGAAAAAAATCGCAACAAAAGTAAAATCGAACGAAATTGGGTTGGATGAAATTGACAACGATTTATTGCAATCCAATCTTGAAACTGCTGGTGTTCCCGACCCCGAATTGATGATAAGAACTGGCGGCGAATATCGAATCAGCAATTTTTTACTTTACCAATTAGCGTATTCTGAGTTGTATTTTGCCGATATTCATTGGCCACAATTTAACAAAGAACATTTATTTGCGGCTATTGCAGAATATCAAAAACGTGAACGTAGATTTGGGAAAACGGGTCTGCAAGTAAACCAATTGATCGATTAATAAAAATAATAAACAAGATTTCTTTAACAAACTCTTCAAATATTTACCGTTATTTTGCCCCCTACAAAATAAAAAGGGGTTTCAGTATCTTATTTGTTTGATTTGAATTTTATAAAATGCAACAATTATTATTACGCTTTTGTCTGATTTTTGGTTCTGTTTTTTCCACTTTTGTTGTGGCAAATGCACAAGTTCCAACTTCCGTTGACCCAAATTTGCTTGCTTGGCAAAACGCGTCGCGTCCCAAAGAATACACAATTACAAATATTAAAACCTCGGGGATACATTTTTTGGATTCTGCTATTGTTATTTCCATATCGGGTTTACAAGTGGGCGACAAAGTATTGCACCCAACCGGCGATGAATTTTCAAATGCCATTCAAAAACTTTGGAAACAAAAATTGTTTTCAAACATTCAAATTTTTGTAACTAAAGTTCAAGAAGACAATATTGAAATTGAAATCAGTGTAATGGAACTTCCTCGTTTGGGAAATTTTTTCTTTAAAGGAGTTCGTAAAACAGAGCAGGAAGAATTGCTTACCAAACTTGCATTGGTTAAGCAAACTATCGTTACAGAAAACACAAGAAGAAATACCGATGAAGTAATTCGAAAATATTATTCCGAAAAAGGTTTTCGTAATGTTCAAGTAAACATTACTGAAAATCCGGACACAACTTATATCAACACAATCACGCTAACTTTTAATATTGAAAAAGGAGCAAAAGTAAAAATCAATAATATCAATTTCTTTGGCAACGAAACAGTAGATGAACTTAAATTGAAAAAGAAATTAAAAGGCACAAAAGAGTTGAGCCGATTTACGTTGTTTGCTAAAGAAGACTCAACCATATTTGGTAACAATCCGCGTACA
Source organism: Bacteroidota bacterium (assembly GCA_005798905.1). Taxonomy (GTDB): domain Bacteria; phylum Bacteroidota; class Bacteroidia; order Chitinophagales; family Chitinophagaceae; genus VBAS01. The sequence continues at coordinate 26,034 of SYIK01000011.1, forward strand.
ACATTTAAAGATTATCTAAAAAACAAAGGATATTTTTCTTTCACAAAAACAAAAAATTATTTAGACCCTTGGTTCCGTTTCAACTTATTTAGCTCTGCAAAATTTGACGATAAAAAATTTGAAGAAGACAAAGAAAAACTACTCGAATATTTTAATTCCGTTGGTTTTCGTGATGCGGCAATTGAAGAAGTGAAACAGATTTCTTTACCGAATGGAAATCTAAATATTGATTTTAAAATAAACGAAGGAAGAAAATATTTCTTTGGCAACACTGTTTGGAAAGGAAATACAAAATATCCCGACTCAGTTTTGAATTCCATTTTAGGAATTCGTAAAGGGGATGTTTATAATAACGAAACATTAAATTTAAGATTGGGAAAACAACTTACTCCAGAAGGTGGCGATATTAGCGGACTTTACATGGATGATGGATATCTTTTCTTTCGTGCAGAACCGATTGAAGTTGCGGTTTATAACGATACAATTGACCACGAAATAAGAATTATTGAAGGCCCGCAAGCAAGAATTAAAAATGTAAAAATTGCCGGCAACGATAAAACGAAAGAATATGTAATTCGTCGTGAGTTGAGAACAGTACCCGGTGAACTTTTCAGTCGTGCTGATTTAATTCGTTCGAATCGTGAATTGGGCCAATTGAACTTTTTTAATCAAGAAACGATTGCCATCGATCCAAGACCAAATCCTGAAGACGGCACGGTGGATATGCATATAAAAGTAGAAGAAAAATCATCCGATCAAGTAGAACTTTCTGCAGGTTGGGGCGGTGGCATCGGAGGATTAACGGGTACACTTGGATTTACTTTCAACAATTTTTCGCTTAACAATATTTTCAATAAAAAATATTGGGATCCATTGCCAACAGGCGATGGGCAAAAATTAAGTGTGCGCGTCCAAACCAACGGTAAAATTTACAGCTCGTACAATTTTTCATTTACCGAACCTTGGTTGGGCGGTAAAAAAAGAAATTCATTTACTACAAGTTTTTATAGCAGCAAGTTTACGAATGGCTTTGATTATATGACGCAACGCTTTGTTCGCGAAAAAGCAGATTCAAGCTATTTGAAAACCATGGGAGCAAGTATTTCACTGGGTAAACAATTAAAATGGCCGGATGATTATTTCAACTTGGTGTATTCGTTAAATTTTACTCAATACAAATTAAACAACTATCCAATTTTTGCAGGTCTTGACAGTGGCAACTCCACAAACTTTAGTTTCAAAATAGCATTGAACAGAAATTCTGCCGGACCAAATCCTATTTTCCCAGTTAGTGGTTCCAATTTTTTAGCAAGCTTGCAACTTACATTGCCGTATTCTTTATTGAATAGTTCTTTGGCAAAAGACAATTCTTTCAAACACCCAGAATATCATAAATGGCGGTTTAATGCAGAATGGTTTGTGCCATTGGGCCGTCCGATGGGTGCTGAAAAGAATAGGCAATTCATTTTGAAAATTGCTGCAAAATACGGCTTTATGGGTCGCTACAATAGCAAATTAGATTATTCACCTTTTGAAAGATTTCAATTGGGAGATGCGGGCATGTCCAATAATTACAACATGATGGGATATGATATTGTTGCGCATCGTGGCTATCCAATTTATGAATCGTCGAAGCCAAGTGTAAATCCAAGTGAAGATGTTTCTCAAGCAAGAAATTTTTTCACGATGTTCAACAAATATCAATTAGAACTTCGCTATCCTTTTACAACAAGCCCGAGCAGTACAATTTTTGGACTGGTGTTTTTTGAAGCAGCAAATGGATGGTACAACTTCAAAGAATACAATCCGTTTCATCTTCGTAGAAGTGTGGGAGCTGGAATGCGTTTCTTTTTACCAATGTTTGGCTTATTAGGATTTGATTATGGAATTGGAATAGATAGACTTCAACCAGGTGCGGGACTAAAATCGGCGGCTAAGTTTACATTTATGTTGGGTTACGAACCTGAATAAAAATTTAAATGTTAAATCAACAGTCATGAAAAAAATACTTTTTATTCTTTGTATGCTGTTCACTGCTTCGTTTGTTGCGCAAGCGCAGAAATATGCAGTTATCGACACAAAATATATTTTGGACAAAATGCCGGAATATAAATTAGCTCAATTGCGCTTGGATGAATTAGCAATAGAATGGCAAAGGGAGCTCGATAATCAACAAGCAGAATTGGATAAAATGTACCGCGATTTTGATGCGGAACAAATAATGCTGAGCAATGAATTAAAGAAAAAAAGAGAAGATCAACTTTTTGCAAAAGAAAAACAGTTTCGCGATTTGCAACGCAAACGATTTGGTTTCGAAGGGGATTTATTTAAAAAGCGCCAAGAGTTTGTAAAACCCGTTCAAGACAAAGTATACAATGCCGTTCAAAAGCTTGCAATTCAGCGCGGATATGATTTTATTTTGGATAAAAGTGAAGGAATTACCATTATATTTGCCGACCCAAAACTCGAAAAAAGCGAAGATGTTTTGCGCGAATTGGGAATAAAATAAACAAAGTCTTTAACTCTAAATTAATAATACAAAATGAAAAAAATTATTATCGTATTTGTTGCCGTTTTTAGTTTGTGTGCTTCGGTAAATGCACAAAAAATTGGTTATATCCGTGTAGATGATGTAGTGGGTATGATGCCGGAAGTTCAAAAAGTAAATATGGATACCATTGGTCAAAAATTTATTACTGATTCTATTTTACCGCGTTACAATTACATTCAAACAGAATATCAAAGAAAATTATCTGACTTAAACGATACAACGAAGCCAGCTGCAATTCGTGCAGAAATTCTTAAATCTTTACAAGAAGATAAAGCCGAATTGGACAATGCACAAACTGTAATTCAGCAAGCACAACAATATAAGCAAAATGAATTTTTGCAACCTTTTTACCAAAAAGCACAAAAAGCAATTGATGCAATTGCAAAAGAAAAAGGTTATGCGTATGTTTTGTCAAAAGATGTTTTTGTAGTAGCTCCGGAAGGAGATGATTTAACCCTTGCAGTTTTGGCAAAATTAAATATCAAGTTGCCGAACCAAGCAGCAGCTGCTCCAGCTACAAAGCCCGCAGTTAAAAACTAAGTTAATAAAATAATTATTCGGGGCTATCGTAATCAAATACGATAGCCTTTTTTATTTTTGCTTATGCAGCACAAAAAAGCAATTGGTGTTTTTGATTCAGGTTATGGTGGATTAACTGTATTGAAGGAAATGGTGAAACTACTTCCGCAATACAACTTCATTTATCTCGGCGACAATTCTCGTGCACCTTACGGCAATCGTTCTTTTGATACGGTTTATCGCTACACGTTGCAATGTGCAAATTGGTTTTTCGAACAAAATTGTTCTTTAGTTATTTTGGCTTGCAATACAGCTTCTGCAAAAGCGTTAAGAAGTATTCAACAAAATGACCTTCCAAAAATAGGAGGCAACAAACGAATACTTGGCGTTATTCGACCAACCACCAAACTTATTGGTAATTATTCCACTTCAAAACATCTTGGCATTTTGGCAACAAACGGAACCGTTACTTCCAATTCTTATCCAATTGAAATTGAAAAATTTTTTCCGTATGTAAAAGTATTTCAGCAAAGTTGTCCACTTTGGGTTCCGCTTGTTGAAAATGCTGAAATGAATAATACGGGTTCAGATTTTTTCATAAAAAAATATATCGATCAACTGTTGGCTCAATCATCTCTTATCGATGTAATTCTTTTGGCTTGTACGCATTATCCTTTGCTTTACGATAAAATAAGAAAGTACACTCCAGAAAATATTCAAATAGTTTCTCAAGGAGAAATTATTGCCAAAAGCTTGGCGGACTACCTTCAGCGCCATCCGGAAATAGAAAATAATTGCGATAAAAATGGAGAACGCTTGTTTTTTACAACAGATTCTTCGGCCGATTTTGATAAACATGCACAATTATTTTACGGCGAAGCGGTAAAATCAAGTTCAATTTGTTTGCAATCGTAAGGCAAAATCGATTTTTTATCAATTTTCGGTTTATTTTTTTATGCTTAATCTTCAAGGATTGGCACGCTTCCCTTACCTTTGCCGTCCTTTCACGGACAATGGGAAGTGGTGTTCTCATTGAGTAGTAAGTAAAATCTGTTTTTCAACAGAAATTTGTTAAAGGAAAAAATATAAAAAATGCCAGGTAAAAAAAGAACCTATCAACCACATAAGCGTCGTCGTAAATCTGTACACGGATTTCGTCAGCGTATGCAAACTGCCAATGGCCGTAAAGTATTGGCAAGCCGCAGAAAAAAAGGCCGTAAAAAATTGACAGTTTCCGACGAAAGAAAACCAAAATAGAATTGGTTTTTCTCTTTGAGAAATTTTAAAGATTCTAATAATTGAATAGCTCTGAAGTAATTTCAGAGCTATTTTTGTTTAAAGATGTATTGCAATTGACAAAACAATTTACACTTGGAAAAACCGAGCGGCTGAAAAGCAGAAAGCAGATTGACCTTTTATTCAGTAATGGGCGTAAACTCGCCGTTCCACAATTTCAAATTTATTTTAGTGTAATTCATTCAATGCCTGCAAGTTCATCGCCACTTCAGTTTGGAGTTGCTGTTTCTTCAAAAAAGTTTAAAAAAGCAGTGGATAGAAATCGCATAAAAAGATTGGTGCGCGAAGGGTGGCGATTACAAAAAAATGAATTGAAAGAAAAACTGATTGCAAACAATCTGCAACTGACTATTTTTTTTATTTACAACGATAAAATTCTTCCTGAATTTTTGGCTGTTAAAAAATCAGTTTCCAATGTTGTAAAAAAGCTTTTAACAATTACGGATGAAAACAATTCTTCAAATTCTTAGTCTGCCTTTTATTGCCGCAATAAAAATTTATCAGTGGGTTATTTCTCCCATACTTGGTCCAAAATGTCGTTATACGCCCAGCTGCTCTCACTATTCGCTTGGCGCTATAAAAAAATACGGAATCGTAAAAGGGTTTTGGCTTTCGTTAAAAAGAATTTCTAAATGCCATCCTTGGGGTGGTAGCGGTTACGATCCTGTTCCTTAAATGAATGCGATTATTCTGCAAACCGTGCAGCAACTTTTTTCCAATCTACAACATTCCAAAAAGCAGAAAGGTATTCAGCACGACGGTTTTGGTATTTTAAATAATAGGCATGTTCCCAAACATCAACTCCCAAAATTGGTTTCCCTTTTACATCTGCAACATCCATCAACGGATTGTCTTGATTTGGAGTAGAACAAATTTCTAATTTTCCATTTTTTACAATCAGCCAAGCCCATCCACTTCCGAAACGAGTCATACCTGCATTGGCAAATTTTTCTTTAAAGGTTTCAAAATTTCCGAAAGCTTCGTGAATAGCTTCCGATAATTTTCCCGAAGGGATATCACCACCAGAATCATCTAAACTTTCCCAAAAAAAAGTATGGTTCCAATGCCCGCCACCATTATTGCGAACAGCAGGAGAAATTTTTCCTGCGTCGAAAATTAATTCTGCAAGCGTTTTGTTTTCGTGTTCCGTACCGGCAATTGCTTTATTGAGGTTATCAACATAAGCTTGATGATGTTTGCCGTGATGAATTTGCATTGTTGTTGTATCAATATGTGGTTCCAACGCATCGTATGCATAAGGAAGCGGAGCTAAAGTAAATGCCATAAGTTTTGTTTTATAAATTTTTCAGTTGATGAAATAAATTAAATAATGTAAATGTTTGGTACAAAATTACCGCCTCTTTTTCTATAAATTCATAATTGTTTCTAAATTCGAAAATTATCGTTTTTGTTTAAAGAATTCTTTCATCAATGCTGCTGCTTCTTCTTTTTGAACGCCGCTGATCAATTCGCATTTTGGGTGAAAAGCCCAATTGCTTCCCGCAATTTTTTTATAACCGTTTTTTTCATCACTTGCTCCATAAATAATTTTTCCGAGCTTGCTCCAATAAATAGCGCCGGCGCACATCAAGCAGGGTTCAACGGTTACATACAAAGTTGCTTCGGGCAAATATTTGCTTCCTAAAAAATTAAATGCAGCGGTAAGTGCAATCATTTCGGCATGTGCTGTTGGGTCTTGTAACTGTTCTACCATATTAAATCCGCGAGAAATAATTTTCTCGTTAAGTACAACAATTGCTCCAACAGGAACTTCGTCTTTATCAAATGCTTTTCGTGCTTCTTTCAAAGCTTGTGTCATAAAATAATCGTGCGTCATGAATTAAAGGTAAAAAACTTATCTTGACTGCAAATTGATAAAATGACAAATAACTTTTTGCCCTTGTTGGAAGAAAATAGAAATTTTTATGAAACAGGTGCAACTCGGCCGTATGCATTTCGAAAAGCGCAACTGTTATTGTTGAAGCAAGCATTATTGGATCACGAACAAGAAATTTACAACGCACTTTATTCAGATTTGAAAAAAAATAGAGAAGAAGCTTATGCAACAGAATTAGGGCTTGTATTAGCGGAAATTAATTTCTTTTTAAAAAATTTAAAAAAGTGGATAGAACCCAAAAAAGTATTTGTTGATTTGGTAAATCTTCCATCGTCAAGCAAAATTTATCGCGATCCACTTGGCGTTGTTTTGGTAATTGGACCTTGGAATTATCCATTTCAACTTTCTTTTATTCCGCTCATTGGCGCCATTGCCGGCGGAAATTGTGTAGTAGTAAAACCATCAGAACTTGCATCGGAAACAGATAAAATTGTTGCCAAAATAATTACAAAAATATTTGCACCAAACTTTGTTCGTGTTATAAGTGGAGAAGGAGCAACCGTACTTCCTCCAATATTACAAGCATTTCGTTTCGATCATATTTTTTACACCGGCGGAACCGTTGTTGGAAAAATTATTTACAAAATGGCGGCTGAAAAATTAACACCAGTCACATTGGAATTGGGCGGCAAAAGCCCGTGCATTGTGGAAGCAGATGCTTCTATAAAAACAGCAGCGAAAAGAATTGTGTTGGGAAGGTTTATTAATTCTGGGCAAACATGCATTGCACCCGATTATATTTTAGTGCACGATTCCATAAAACATGCGTTGGTGGAAGAAATGAAAAAAGCAATTTTGAAATTTTATGGTACTGATAGTGGAAATAGTGATGAGTACGGAAAAATAATTAACACTAAGCGTTTTGATAAATTGGTTGAATATCTTTCTCAAGGGAATATTTTATTTGGCGGACGGCACGATAGAAATAAAACTTGGATAGAACCAACGCTGATTGAGAATGTATCGTTGGATGCGCCGATAATGACGGAGGAGATTTTCGGACCAATTTTACCAATAATTAGTTTTGAAAATAGCGAAGAAGCAATGCAAGTTGTACAACGAAATCCCAATCCATTGTCTTTTTATATTTTTACAGAAAGCAAAAAGAAAGAACAGCAATGGGTTGATAAATTTGCTTTTGGTGGCGGATGTATCAATAATACCGCTTGGCATTTTGCCAATAAAAAATTTCCTTTTGGCGGAGTAGGAAATAGTGGAATGGGATATTATCACGGAAAATATGGGTTTGAAACATTTACCCGATTAAAAGCAGTAATGAAAACGCCAACTTGGATTGACCCTTCCATGAAATATCCACCATTTGCAGGGAAATTGAAATTGCTGAAAATGATTATTAAGTAAAAATACAATTGGCATGATTCGAGTGCTTAAACATACATTTCTCATTGTATTGTTATTACTAATTTCTATTTGTGGCTATATTGCAGTTGTAAATGTTAATTCAAAAAGTATGACAGTTCGACAAATGGTTTTAAAAGCAACCTATCCCGTGTTAATGTGGTTGTCAAAATCAAAAAAAATAAATACGCAAACACTTTCAAACACGAATAAAAAATTCATCACTTCTTTTTTTTCATTGAAAGGAGTATTAAATACTGGAGAAGAAATTCATTTTTCTACCTTTAAAGGGAAAAAAATAATGTTGGTGAATACAGCATCTGATTGTGGATACACCAAGCAGTACGAAGAGTTACAAAAATTATATTTGAAATACAACGGCGACTTGGTGTTGATGGCATTTCCCGCAAATAATTTTAAAGAACAAGAAAAAGGAACAGATGCCGACATTGCAAATTTTTGCAAACTGAATTATGGAGTCACTTTTCCGATTATGAAAAAATCGAATGTGATAAAAGGTGTTGAACAAAACGAAATTTATAAATGGCTTACGAATGCCTCTCAAAACGGGTGGAATGATAAAGCACCTTCTTGGAATTTTTGCAAATACATTGTTGACGAAAATGGAGAACTAACACATTTTTTTGGAGCTTCTATTACGCCTATGAGCGATGAAGTGAAAAATGCAATTGAAAAAAAATAATGCTACACCGCGCATTTTTCGTGGTAATTAATTAATTCAATCGGAGATCTTTCAAAAATAAATCCGGCGTACACTTTATTAATTTCTGTCAGCACTTCGTCAATTTCTTCAACTGTTTTTAGTGTGACTAATTTGTAGCGGTATTCTTTTATGTTGGGCAATCCTTTTAAATAGTTGGTGTAATGGCGGCGCATTTCATTTATTCCCACTACTTCGTTTTTCCATTCTACACTTTTGTGTAAATGTTTTCTACAAACCGCAATTCGGTCTTTGATTGTTGGCGATGGTAAATAGTTTCCTGTTTTTAAAAAATATTTAATCTCGTTAAAAATCCACGGATAACCAATTGCTGCACGACCAATCATAATTCCATCAACGCCATAACGGTTTTTATATTCCAATGCTTTTTCGGGACTGTCAATATCGCCATTGCCAAATATTGGAATTTGAATGCGCGAATTGTTTTTCACTTTTGCAATCAGTTCCCAATCTGCTTCGCCTTTATACATTTGCGTTCTTGTTCTTCCGTGAATGGTCAATGCTTTTATTCCCACATCCTGAAGTCGTTCTGCAACCTCTTCAATATTTTTTGTTTGTTCGTCCCATCCCAATCTTGTTTTTACGGTTACTGGTAACGAAGTGGATTTAACAACTGCGGATGTTAAACGAACCATTAAATCAATATCTTTTAAAACGCCAGCGCCAGCACCTCTTAACGCAACTTTTTTTACAGGGCAACCAAAATTTATATCTACCAAATCCGGATGTACTGCTTCGCAAATTTTTGTACTTAATGAAAGTGCTTCTTCATCGCCACCAAAAATTTGAATTCCAAAAGGTCGTTCTTCTTCACTGAAATCTAATTTCATTTTGCTTTTAATGGCATCTCGTATTAATCCTTCGCTTGAAATAAATTCGCTGTACATCAAATCGGCACCTTTGTCTTTGCAAACCGCACGAAAAGGCGGATCGCTCACATCTTCCATTGGCGCTAATAAAAGCGGAAAATCAGGAAGCGAGATGTTGCCAATTTTGACCATATAAAATATTCAATGATTATATTTGAACCTGCAAATTTACATGTAAAAAAATAAAAAGTTATGGCTTATCCGGCTTTGAAACGCTACAGTTATTTTGGGCAGTTTGGAACTTTAATTGGATTTATTGGTGTGGGAATTATTGTGGCAGCAATTATTCAAGCGATTCCAATACTATTAAATCCAGAATTAAGCAATACGCTAATTGGCGCTTCGAAAGAAGAGATAATGAAAAAATTGTTGGTTCCCGAAAATGCAACCATGCTTCGCATCTTGCAATTTTTAAGTACGTTATTTATGTTTTTTCTTCCACCGGTTTTTTATGCAATGGTTTGCCATAAAAAAACATTTACACATTTGGGATTTTCAAAACCGGTTAATTGGCAACAGCTCTATTTTGTTGTTTTAATCATGTTTGCATGTTTGCCGTTAGTTAGTTTGCTTGGTCAATTTACCGAAGCGCTTCCTTTTTCTGAAGCCACAATGAATAAATTTAAACTTGCAGAAAAAGAGTACGAGCAACAAATAGAAGCGATTGGAAGAATGAATAATTTTTCCGATTATTTACTTTCACTTTTTATGATTGCAATTTTACCATCGATTTTTGAAGAAACATTTTTTCGTGGCGGATTACAAAATCTTTTCTCTCGTTGGTTTAAAGCACCGATTGTAGCAATTGTTATTACCTCTCTTATTTTTAGTGCTGTTCATTTTTCTTATATCGGATTTTTAAGCAGAGTAGTTTTGGGAATGGTGTTGGGTTGGATGTATTACCGAACAGGAAATCTTTGGCTGAGTATTATTGGCCATGTTGTAAACAATGGAGTTGGAATGACCGTGCTTTACTTAATGAAACTAAATAACCCCGGATTTAAAATGAGTGATGCTGGCGGTGATTTCCCTGTATGGGTCGGAATAATTAGCACTGCATTTTTAGTGTTGTTGCTTTTTCGGTTTGAAAAAATTAACAAACACCAAAAAGATAAGCCTGGCGAAGAAGAATTAATGGTTGTAGAAAATAGTAGCAATCCAAGTTGGCTTAACGAACAGCCAAATAACCAAACGCAATAATGGCATTCGATAAAAAAACATTTCAAAAAAGAAGTTTAACGGCAATTGTTTTTGCAGCAATAATGCTTACGGGATTGCTTTGGAATAAGTGGAGTTTTTTTCTGCTGTTTACAATAATAAATTTTGGTTGTTTGTGGGAATATGTAAAACTGATCAATAAAATTTATCAAGTTGAATTAAATAAAAAAGCAGTAATTGGTTTAATGTTGGTTGGGCTTTCGTTCTTATATCTTCCACCTTCACTTCTATTGTTTCCAATTCATTTTGATTCTGTAAAATTTGAGTTAAATTTTGTTGGTATAATTGGAATTGTTCTGTTTTCTAATGGTTTTTATCAAAGTAAAAATTTTAAAAGCAAGCTGCTAATTCCTTTTACTCTGAGTTGGGTTTATGTTTCATTTAGTTTGATGATGATGATAGATTTATTTATCAGAAGTAAGATTGAATTTTTTGGAAACCCATTACCGATTTTAATTATTATTTCTATTTGGTTGAATGATTCATTTGCTTATCTTATTGGTTCTTGGATTGGAAAAAATCCACTTTCTAAAATTTCGCCAAAGAAAACATGGGAAGGAACTATCGGCGGAATTTTACTTACTGTGTTCATTTTTGTTGTTGCAGGATATTATAAATTAATAGATTCAAGTATTCACATAATTGCAATTGTAGCACTTACTACAATTAGCGGAACTTTTGGTGATTTGTTCGAGTCTAAATTAAAACGAATGGCGAATGTAAAAGACAGTGGTTCATTTATGCCTGGCCACGGCGGATTTTTAGATAGGTTTGATTCACTTCTTTTTGCAATACCAACTGTTTGGCTTTATTGTAAAATTTTTCTAAAGTAAGCAGCGCAGCTCAATTTACTATCTTTGCAAATCAATTTTAAAACAATGACAATTCATAAAGAAGGGAATAGAAGTATAGCAATTAGTGTTCTGTTATTTTGTGCAATTAATCTGCTGTCGTTTTATTGTTTCAGTTTTAAAACACCTATGTTGAGTTGGATTATTTTCATAGCAACACTTGGTTTATTACTTTTTGTCATTTCGTTTTTTCGAATTCCAAATAGAATATTAACAGAAGGCGAAGATGCAATCATTGCGCCTGCCGATGGAACTGTTGTGGCTATCGAAGAAGTGCAAGCTGATGAATATTTTACTGATCGTCGGTTGCAACTTTCTATTTTTATGAGTCCGTTGAATGTGCATGTAAATAGAAACCCAGTGAGTGGGAATGTAACTTATAACCAGTATCATCCTGGGAAATATCTTGTAGCATGGCATCCAAAATCTTCTACAGAAAACGAGAGACATTCAGTTGCTTATAATAATAATGGACGCGAAATATTAGTAAAACAAATCGCTGGTGCAGTTGCTAAGCGAATTGTTAACTATTTGCAAGTTGGTCAAAAAGTACAACAAGGCAAGGAAATGGGATTTATTAAATTCGGATCGCGTGTTGACCTTTTACTACCACTAGATGTAAAAATTCAAGTAAAAATTGGGGATAAACCGCAAGGCGGAGTTACCGTTCTTGCAAAATGGTAGGATTAAAAAAGTTTAAAAAATAGCTTCCAATTCTTTTAAGGAATAAATAGTGAAAGTCGGCTTAGCCGGAGTTTCTATTTTATCGTAATTAATAAAAACTTGATCCATTCCCGCATTCATTGCGCCCAAAATATCAACTTCAATATTGTCGCCAAGCATAATGCTTTCATGTGGCAACGCCGCAGCTTTATTAAAAGCAAATTCAAAAATTTCTTTTTTAGGTTTTATGCTATTGCTACTTTCTGAAGTAATTATTTCTTTAAAAAAAGGAGTTAATCCCGAATGTTCCAATTTACAGAGTTGAACTTTTTCAAAACCATTTGTAATAAGATGAAGGCAATAATTTTTGTTTTGCAAATAGCTGAGAATTTCTTTTGTGTAAGGGAATAAAATAGTTCGTGTCGGCAATAAGTCTAAAAATTGACAATTCATTTCCATCGCCAATTTTTTATCTGCTATTTTAAATTCTAGCAAGGCAAGCCACATGCGTTTAAAACGCAAATCGTTTTGGCTAATGGTTCCTTTTCTGTATTGCTCCCAAAGTTTTTCATTAAGCAAAAGATAATTATTATAAAAGCGGTCAAAGTCATCAATGCCCTTTTCTTTTAAATTAAGTGAATGAAAAAGTTCTTGCATTGTTAATTTGGCATTTGCTTCAAAATCCCATAAAGTATGATCGAGGTCAAAAAACAGATGTTTGTATTTCATAAATGCAATTTACGGAACAGGATGTAACGCGTAATGTTTAACTTAGATTTGTGTAAATTATTTATGCTATGTATGTTGTAATAACTGGTGCGTCACGCGGAATTGGAAAATCGATTGCTGAAATTTTTGCATCGAATGGATATAATTTACTGTTAACATCCAGAAATGAGTTTCAATTATATAAAACAGTGGAAGCGCTTCAAACTCAATTTTCACCTGTAGTTATAAAAGCAAAACCTTTTGATTTAAGCGATAAAATACAAGCAAAAGAATTTGGTAGTTGGTGTTTGCAAACCGCTGTGCCAGACATTCTCATCAATAATGCAGGCGCATTTGAACCAGGAGAAATTCAAAACGAGCCTGATGAGTTATTAGAATCACAGTTGCAAATTAATTTAGAAGGGTCGTATCATTTGACAAGAGTGCTGCTTCACAAAATGATAGAAAATAAAAAGGGACATATTTTTAATGTATGTTCTATTGCTGGCTTAAAAGCATATAAAAAGGGAGGTGCTTATAGTATTAGCAAGTTTGCATTACATGGCTTCAGTAAAAATTTAAGAGAGGAGTTAAAAGAACATCACATAAAAGTTACAACCGTTTTTCCTGGTGCAGTGCTTACCGATTCATGGGGAGATTTTGATAATTCTTCCAACCGAATTTTAGAACCAAACGATGTAGCTAAAATGATTTTTGCAGCGAGTCAATTATCTGTAGGAGCTTGTGTGGAAGACATCGTAATAAGGCCTCAACTAGGCGATCTTTAAATACTTATATGCTAAATTTGTAACCGACTCCATGTACTGAAAGAATATATTTTGGATCACGACTATCTTTTTCAAAATACTTACGAAGATTAAGAATGAAATTGTCAATTGTTCTTGTAGTTGGATAAACATTATAACCCCAAACTGCTTGCAAAATTTTTTCTCGAGGAACAACTTCGTTTTTATTTTCAATTAATAATTTTAGCAACATCGATTCTTTTTTACTCAATTGAATTTTTTCATTCAAAAAAGTAGTTGCTTCTTGCGCTTTAAAGTCGATAGTGTTTTTTCCAAAACTATAAGTATCGCCAAAAGCTCCTTTATCCTGTAATTTCTTATTCTTTTCAATTAGTTTTTGAATACGTAATAAAAGTTCTTCCAAGTTAAACGGTTTTGTAAGATAGTCATCAGCACCTTTTTTCAACCCAAGGACCCTGTCGGCACTGCTATTTTTTGCGCTTAAAATTAAAATGGGAACTTCAATATTTTTTAATCTAATAAACTCTGTCAGATTTATTCCATCAATTTCCGGAAGCATAATATCTAAAATGATTAAATCGAAATATTCGCTTTCAAAAATAGTAATCGCAGTAGCACCGTCAAATGCAGAAGAAACTGAATAACCTTCTAATTCTAAATTCAACTTCAATGCTTCGTGAAGATTCTCTTCGTCTTCTACCAACAATATCGATAATTTTTTATTTTTTGGACTCATAAATTAAGTATGAAAACTGACCGCGAAATTACTACCTGTGGGTTTGTTGTTTGTCAAAAAAATATCGGCATTGTGATTGGTGGCAATTTTCAAACACAGATAAAGCCCCAATCCCGTACCCTGCGTTTTTCTGGTTTCTTCGTTACCTATTCTGTAAAATTTACCAAATATTTTCTTTTTCTCTTCTGTGGGTATTCCGGTTCCTTCATCAATAATATTTAATATCGCCTTTTTATTTTCAGCTTTTAATTGGCAAAAAATCGGTTTTTCTTTTGGCGAATATTGTACGGCATTTTCCAAAAAATTGTTTATCATTAACTGCAATAAAAAAGGATCTCCATCTATTTCAATTTCTGGTTCAATTTTTTCGTTAAAAATTCTTTCAGGATATCGATCTTGAAAATTTTGAATACAATCTTTTAAAAGATGTGAAAAGTTAAGTTCTTCTTTTGATATTTTATATGCACTGTTTTCTATCTGAGATGAAATAAGAATATTATTCGTTAGCGTATTTAATCGTGCAATTTCTTGCAGTGTTGTTTGAATAAGTCGGTGTTTTTTTTCATTATCAAGGGAATATTTTTGTAAAGTTTCTAAATTAAGTTTTGCTATAGAAATGGGTGTTTTAAATTCGTGAGTTACAGCCATCATAAAATTTTGTTGTTGAATTTGCGCCATAAGCTGTCGACGAACAGAACGATAAACAAAACCCGCGCCCATTAAAATGAATAGAAGAAAAGCAATTCCTTCTCCAACATATTTTATTGTGTTCTTTTTTGCATTTTCTTCTATTGTTGAAATTTCATTTTGAAATTGAATTATTGGTAATGAAGGGTTTTTATTTTCAATTGCAGTTTTATACAATTGAGTCATTTTTTTATTCTGATTTTCCAAAGAAATTAACCACCACAATAAAGCAGCAACCATATAAACGAGGAGTAGCCAGAAAATTGAATTGGCTAAACGAATTCTTTTTTGTGATAAATGAGACATCTCTTATTTGTTTTTTTCAACTCGCAACCCAACACTTAATATATTATGTAAAGGATCTTCGCGCATAATTTGTTCAATTACAACTTTGTAGTTTCCTGATTGTTGAATTTTTAAGTTTGGCAAAATAATAGGGATTCGATGTTCGTAAATACTATTGAAACCTGTGGCCAGCCACCCGTTTTTGTTTGTAGAAAGTATTTTTTCAAGTTGAAATGTTTGAACACTATCTTCTGGCAGTTTGATAGAAATCTTAAACCAAATGTTATTGAAATCATATTCTTCGTGGTGTCTCACCACAAAAAATAAAGAATAAGAGGCAGTGGTGTCGCTTATAGTAAAAGTAAATTCAGGTTTTTGTGCATTTGCCCAGTCTGCTTTGGAAAAAATTATTGTTTTTTCATAAATGTCAATAGATGTACAAGATGTAACTAATAGCAACAGCGCAAAAAAAATTAAAAAATTAAGTTTAATGTGTTTCATTTTAATGAAAATCTTCCATGATTAAAGCACATTTAAAATTTGCTCTTTTGCTTTTTCCAGTTCATCTTTCATCATTACAACTATTTTCTGAATTTCTGCATCATAGGATTTGGACCCAGTTGTATTTATCTCTCTTCCTATTTCTTGTAAAATAAACGATAGTTTTTTCCCTTTCGTTTCTTCATTTTCTAAAAGTACCGATTTAAAATATTTGCAATGATTCACCAATCTTGCTTGTTCTTCGCTCACATCAATTTTTTCGATATAATAAATTAATTCTTGTTCCAAACGATTGTTGTCATAATTATCTTTTCCAATTTGTTCTTCCAATAGTTTCGTAATTTTTTCTCTAATTGCTTTTTGTCGCAATGGTTCTAAAATGATAATTTTTTGTTGCAATTTCAAAATTGCATCAATGCGAAATAGCAATTCTTTTTCCAACATACCGCCCTCATCGGTTCGATGTTTGTTCAAATTATTTATTGCACCAACAATTATTTCTTCAAATGCTTCCCATTCTGAACTCGTTAATGTTTCGCTGGTTGGCGTTATCACTTCTGGCAATTTTACAAGCGTGCTGAGTATGTGGGAAGAATCCAGATTGAGTGAGGTTGATAGCTCAGATAGTGACTGGTAGTAGCTTTTAGCTAGATCCATATTGATACTTACTGGCTTTGCGTTGCCGGTTTCCTTTAAGCTAATGACGCAGTCAATACTTCCTCTGTTTAATTTTGTTGACAATAAACGCCGGATGTCAAACTCGTAAGATTTTAAAAAAAAGGGTAGTCTAAGTTGTAATTCAAATTGTTTTCCGTTCAACGATTTTATATCAACTAAAAATGTTTTATCGCCAACCGATTGTTCTACTCTTCCAAACCCCGTCATTGATTTTAACATGAAAAATTAATTTAATGATAGGTAAAGTTATTCAACGTAGTTGGTAGTTGTAAAATCTTTTTTTGTAAAAAAAACCTCCCGTTTTATCGGGAGATTTAATATGTAGATGGGTTAGTAAGTACAGGAAACGAATTTCCTTACACAATATTAGTAACAATTTATTTCACAGAATAATATTCGCATCTTTTTTATTAACATTTTTTTTATTCGTGTGGATAATGATTTAAAATGAAAAAGGTGTTGTTGATTTAAAAAAACTTTTATAAAAAACAATAACACTGAAACTATAAAAACATTAATTATTTTTCTAAACAACTATTAGGTTCATTTTTTTTATTAGTTGAAGCTAGATATTTTTTACAAGCGTTCTCAATTGTTTTTTCCATCGTCGTAAATGAAAATTCTGGTAATGCAGCAAGTAATTTTTTGTTTTCAAAATAGGTTTTACTGTGTGCAATTTTTGCGCTTTCTTTTGTTAATAGAGAACGTTGGCCAGTAATAAATGATTTTATTGCTTCCAATCGCCATGCAATTCCACTAATAAATTTAGGAGCTTTAATTGAAGGTGGTTTTTTACCGAAATGAGCAGCCATTGTGCTGAATATTTTTTTAAAAGGCCAGTTGTCTCCATTGATAATAAATCGTTGTTCCGAAATATCGCTTTTCATCAGGGCTACTGTGGCTTTCGCTACATCTTCTACATCTACAAAACCGTTAACGCCATCCGTAAACCAAGGGAAACTGTTGTATGCATTTTTAAAAATAAAACAGCTGCCCGAATTCCAGTTTCCAAAACCTAAAATTGTACTCGGATTTAAAATAACCGCATTCAATCCTTCGCCCATTCCACGCCAAACTTCTAATTCGGATTTGTATTTTGTGATTGCATAATGCGTATTCAATTTATTTTCAACCCATTTCTTTTCTTCGTTAACAAAATCGCCACTTTCTGTTCTTCCCAACGCAGCAATCGAACTTATGTGAACGAATTTTTTAATATTGTTTTCAATCGAAAGATTTATCATGTTTGCAGTGCCATCAATATTTACACTATACATTTTTTTTCTTTCACTTTTTACAAAAGAAACAACAGCAGCAGAGTGAATAACTTGTGTAACACCTTTAAACGCTTCGGCCAAAGAAACAACATCTAACATATCTGCATCAACCCATTCTACTTTTGCTAAAATTTTATAATCTATAAAATTTGGGATTTGATTGCTGCGACGAATTGCTCTAATGCTGTAACCATTTTCAACAAGTTCTTTTATTATGTATGCGCCAAGAAACCCTGTTCCTCCGGTTACAAGTATCATAACTTAATTATTAAATGAAAAAATAATATTGTCAATCATATTGGTAATATCCCCTTTTTGTTTTTTTACCCAACTCTCCATTTGCTACTTTTTCTTTTTGAATAAATGAAGGTTTCAGTCGTTCGGGATTATGTAATTGTTGATAAACAGAACAACTCACCGCATAGTTGATATCGTTGCCAATCAAATCCATTAATTTAAAAGGCCCCATTCGAAATCCCGAGGCTTCCATAATGGAATCAATGGTAAAAATTGAAGCAGAATTTTCTTCAAGCATACGCAGCGACTCAATATAAAATGGTCGAGCAACACGATTTACAATGAAGCCTGGAGCGTCTTTGCACAGCACTGGTGTTTTGTTCATTTGTTTCGAAAAATCAATAACAAGTTGCAAAGTTTGTGGATTGGTAAAATCTGTTGCAACTACTTCAACCAATTTCATCAAGGTTGCCGGATTAAAAAAATGCATTCCAACCACCCGTTCTGGATTTTTAACAGCTGTTGCAATTTGTGTAACGGAAATGGAAGAAGTGTTCGTTGCAAAAACTGTTTCGCTGTGATTGATTTCAGCTAACTGATTAATGAGCGCAATTTTTTTTGGAGCATCTTCAACAATTGCTTCAATAACTACATTGGCAAGACAATCGTATAAATCGTTTGTGAAATGCAAGTTGTTTAATGTGGCAGCTTTGTCTGTTTCTGAAATTTTATTTTTTTCAACAAGCGTTTGTAATTTTTTTTCAATTGTAGTTTTTGCTTTATCTAAAACGGATTCGTTGAGTTCGA
Source organism: Bacteroidota bacterium (assembly GCA_005798905.1). Lineage (GTDB taxonomy): Bacteria > Bacteroidota > Bacteroidia > Chitinophagales > Chitinophagaceae > VBAS01. Next base: position 44,682 of record SYIK01000011.1, read on the forward strand.
AAAGAATGGTGTAAAATCCAGCAGCGGCGGAAGTTTGTGCAATTCCACTTCCCATTGTACCAGCACCACAAACGCAAACGGTTTGAATCATTAGATTGCAGAAGTAAATTGTTTTAAAAAGCGTACATCGTTTTCGCTAAAAAGTCGAATATCGTTAATTCCGTATTTTAATAAAGCAGGTCTTTCCACTCCCATTCCAAATGCAAATCCGGTGTATTTATTGGAGTCAATTCCACAATTTTCTAAAACATGTGGATGGACCATTCCACACCCTAAAATTTCGAGCCACCCTGTTTTTTTACAAACGCTGCAACCCGCACTATTACACAAAGTACAGCTGATATCCATTTCTGCACTTGGTTCTGTAAATGGAAAATAGGAAGGCCGGAAACGAATTTTTACATCTTGACCATACATCTCTTTTGCAAAAAAATAAAGTGTTTGTTTCAGATCTGCAAATGATACATGTTCATCAATGTACAATCCTTCCACTTGATGAAAAAAACAATGGCTTCTTGCACTGATGGTTTCATTGCGGTAAACACGTCCTGGACAAATAACGCGAATGGGAGGTTTGTTTTTTTGCATTTCCCGAATTTGCGTATTACTTGTGTGTGTGCGCAAAAGCCAATCGGGATTTTGTTGTACATAAAAAGTGTCCTGCATATCACGGGCAGGATGGTGAGCTGGTAAATTAAGTGCGGTAAAATTGTGCCAATCGTCTTCAATTTCGGGTCCTTCGGCAACTGCAAATCCCAAGCGCTGAAAAATAGTGATGATTTTATTTTTCATCAAACTAATTGGGTGTCTGCTACCCAGCGGCATTGGATCTCCAGGAAGTGAAAGATCAATCCGAGAATCAGAAATTGTAACTGCTTCAATAGTTTTCAGTTTTATAGTTTCATATTTTGATTCCGCTATTTGTTTGAATTCATTTAGAATTTGTCCGAATTCTTTTTTTCTTTCCATCGCAACATTTTTCATTTCTCCCATCAGCTCTTTCACTACTCCTTTGGTTCCCAAATATTTTATGCGAAAAGCTTCAACAGCTTGTGTGTCGTTCGTTTCAAAAAGTTCAATTTCTTTTATTAAAGATTGTATTTGTTGCAATAATTTCTCCATTGCACAAATATACAGAACACTAACAGATGCTACTTGTATCAAATCTTTGTCGTTCTTTCTTATCTTGCGGCAAATGACAGATTATTTAAAAATATCCGACTTTCTTTCACCTGTTAGCAAATCCGAAATTTCTTTAGATCAAGGATTTAAAGATGGCCAAATTGGGAAAGTAATAGATGTATTTGATGAAGATGGACTGCCAAATATTGAGAATGCTGATATTATTTTTATTGGATGTGGAGAACAGCGTGGTAGCGGTTTTCAAATGAATTACGGAAACGGTCCGGATGCAATTCGAAAAGAATTTTATTCGCTTTATTTCTGGCACCAAGATATTCGACTTGCCGATTTGGGCAATCTTCGTCAAGGAGAAGATTTGAAAGATACTTATGCTGCCTTAAAAACGGTTATTGGCGAATTATTGAATGTAAACAAATTAGTTGTGTTGCTTGGAGGTTCGCACGATCTTAGTTTAGCGACCTATTATGCATTTGAAGAAAAAAAATCGTTTATCGAAGTTTCCAATATTGACGCACTTATTGATATTAATATGGATTCGGATTACCGAAGCGATAATTTTTTGATGGAAATGTTAACCAAAGAACCAAATTTTGTTCGTCATTATAATCACATCGGTTTTCAAAGCTATTATGTGCATCCACGCATGTTGGAAACCATGGACAAGCTGCGCTTTGATTGTTTTCGTTTAGGGACTATAAAAGAAAATATTGAAGAGATGGAACCCGTTTTGCGCGGTTCGCATCTTTTGAGTTTTGACATTTCGGCGTTGGCTTTTTCTTGTGCGCCAATAAATACAAATTCTCCCAATGGATTTAATGGAGAAGAAGCTTGTGCGTTGATGCGTTATGCAGGCATGAGTCCGAATATGGGAGCAATTGGAATTTATGGTTATAATCCGGAAAAAGACCAACACAATCTTACTGCTAAAGAAATAAGCCAAATGATTTGGTATTTGTTGGATGGACGTAGCCGTGGAAGAAAGGAAGTTGACTTGAATGAGAAAACATCTTTTAACGAATATCAAATTGCATTTGCAGAAGTAAATACTATTTTTTTACAAAGCAAAAAAACGGGACGATGGTGGATGCAACTTCCCGATAAAAAATTTATTGCTTGTAGTTATAAAGATTATTTTCAAGCAAGCCACAACGAAATTCCTGAACGTTGGTTACGCGCACAAGAACGTAGCTAATGTGTTTAAGGTTCAATTTTATAAAATTAGTTTACTTTTTTAAGCAATACATAAATGGAAATAAAACCAACACTTCATACTTCACTTTCTCCTTCCTTGCTAAATCTTTATGATGCGAGCAATAGTATTGTAGTAATTATTGATGTATTGCGAGCCACTTCTACTATTGCTACTGCATTACACAATGGAGCTAAATGTGTTATTCCTGTTAACAGTGTAAGTCGATGTATTGAATTAGGGAATCAAATAAGTGCCATTACGGCCGGAGAAAGAGATGGTAAAATTGCAGAAGGACTTTTTTATGGCAATTCACCGTTTGAATATCCACGAGAATTTATTGAAGGACAAACTTTGGTGCTAACAACAACGAACGGAACCAAATTGTTGCAACAAGCATTGGAAAAGGGTGCGAAAGAAATCATCACAGGTTCGTTTCCAAATTTTTCTGCTGTTTGTAATTATTTAATAGCGCGAAAAAAAAATGTAATACTTGGCTGCGCGGCTTGGAAAGACAGATTGAATATAGAAGATACACTTTTTGCAGGGGCAGTTGTTGATAAAATTAAAGATCATTTTTCCATCAATTGCGATTCGTCAAATATGGCAGAAATGCTTTTTCAAACTGCAAAAAATGATTTGTATTCATTCATGAAAAATAAAAACGCATCACATTATCATCGCTTAAGTGGCTACGGATTAGAGAAAGATATTCGTTTTTGTTTAACGTACGATATTTCCAATGTACTTCCAGAATATGAAGACGGCAAGCTGATTCTGCGATAAAAAAACATACAAAGATAGTTCGTTTTTTCCTAATTAAATAAAGTTGGAAACGATATTATTTTTTATTCTTATTTGAATAAAACCAACCCTGCATTCCTTTATTTTTGACGATTACCCAATTTGAAATTGGACGAAATATTAAACTGTAAATCGCAAATTAATTGGCATTACCTTTTCTTATAAAACACGTTTACACGCATGGCACCGAAGAAGTTATTCGACGTGCAAAAAGAATTCACGCATTTGGATATGTAGAGTTGGTGGAATACGATAATTTTTTCAGTGCTGCTATTTTTCGAGTTAAAGATGATAATTATACAACTTTTTATAAAGTTCATATTGAAAAAATCAATGACCCATTACACGTGTCCCTTCGTTGTACTTGTCCGTATAATTTGGGAGAAATTTGTCGACACGAAGCTGCTGCTTTATTTCAATTGCAGGACATGTTTGACAAAGGGCAATTAAAAGCCGACGAAAAAAAATATGATCAGCGACATACAGTTGCAAAAATGAAACAGATCGATGCAAAATCTATTCGGCATCTTTCTTCCCAAGCAACTTATCTTGCAGCAGAAAAATTTTTACGCACACAACGAGCAGTTATTGAAAAAGTAAAAGATGAAACGATTAAAGCAACCGTTAAAATTGATGAGAAAGAATTTAGTGTACTCATTAAAAGAAATGAAGAAAGACAGTTTGATACCAGCTCTAATTTCATTGAAGAAAACCATCCACTTTGTTTGCCAAAAGTTATTGTTTTCTTACAATTACTGCATTCATTTGGACCTCACTATTTCGACACTATTCGTAATTGGGACAAAGAGAAAAAGAAATTATTAGATGCTTACGGTTATTCGCTGAAAGATGATTTGACAGGAAAGTTTGAATTTTCTTATAAAGAAGGAAAACCGTTTTTACGCGTTTTAGATAGTGCTATAAAGCGAACTAGTTATAAAACTCTATCTGAATCTTTTGTTCAAGAATTAGAAACAGAACCGTACGATAAATTAATAGAATCACCACTCGTTGTAAATGAAAAGAGCCGACGATTGGGTATTGTAATAAATTTTAATAAAAAACAGTATCCTTATTTTATTATTGATATTGTTGGTGGTGAAGCATCGGAAGAATCGAATGAATTTATTGGTAAAGTTGAAAAATTAGATTTAACAAAATATGTTGACAGTGAAAACTTTTCCGATAATGACAAACAACTTTTAGCAATTGTAAAAAAACTGCAGGAGCAAGAATTGCACAAATACATCGGAAGAAATTCCCCTTTTTCTGGAATGTGGGAAAACATTGTTCATCACGAAAACGATGATGTGTCTGACGATACAAAAGTGCTGGTTAGAGAATTTCTGTTTCCTAAGCTAAAAAAGTTATTTTCAGATTTTCATGATAATTTCATTTTTCAATTACCGCAAGGCAAGTCGTTTACAACTTCTAATTTAACACAGCTTCACATAGAAGCAGAAGAGCTAACACCGTCTTTTGAAATTGCACGAAACAATGATTTTTTTGAAGTAGGCGTGAAAATAAATGCACGAGGAATTCCATACGGGCTTGAAGACAATGAATCGGAAAATTCATTTTTCTTTATTTATAATCACCAATTGTTTTTATGGAAAAACAAAATGATTGTTGAACAAATAGAACAATTTTTACCAACCGGGAAGAAAAAAATTGAAGCATCGGATTGGGAAAAAACTTTGAAAGAAGAAATTCTTGCGCTAACGGTCGATTATACAATCCAATTTGATAAATCAATTTTGGAAAAAACAATCAAAGGAAAACCAACCGTTAGTTTGTACATGAAAGAGAAAGATGATTACCTCGTTTTTCAACCATCGTTCAACTATGAAGGATTTGAAATTGTTGCAAATACAAGAAACGAAATAATTATTCCCGTTGGTGAAAAAGTGATGTTGGTTCAACGCAATCAATTGGAAGAAAAATTATTTATTGATAAATTACAAAATTTACACAACAGTTTTATTTTTCAAAACGATACAAACTCTCTGGCATTGCGGGGTTCGGAAGTGTTGAAAAATAATTGGTTTTATTTGTTTGTAGATGCGATGAAAGAATTGAAAGTTCCTGTTTTTGGTTTTGAAGCATTGAAAAGTTTTCGATTTAATACAGCGCGACCATCAACCAATATTATTATTAGCAGCAACACAGATTGGTTTGATGCAAAAGTGAATATTCTTTTTGGAGACATGCATGTAAGTATAGCCGAAGTAAAACGTGCAGTTGCCAATAAGCAACAGTTTGTCCAACTTAACGATGGAACATTGGGTGTCCTTCCGGAAGAATGGCTGAAAAAATATTCTTTACTTTTTAGAATGGGCGAAGGAAAAGGAAATCAATTAAAATTAAGCCGATATCATTTAAGCGTAATTGATGAGTTGTATGAAAACAGAGATGAAAGTGAATTAATGATTGAATTAGAAGAGAAGCATGAAAACTTAAAAACAATAAGTGAAATTAAAAAAATTGATCCGCCAAATGGATTGCAAAGTGTATTACGGCCGTATCAGATTTCGGGATATCAATGGCTCAATTATTTGCAAGAAGTAAAGTGGGGCGGCATTTTGGCCGATGATATGGGATTGGGAAAAACATTGCAAGCGCTTTGTTATTTACAAGAGTATAAAAATATAAATGGAAAAATACAAGCGCTTGTTGTCTGTCCCACATCGCTAATTTATAATTGGGGCAATGAAATAAAAAAGTTTACACCCGAACTTAGTTTTCAAATTCATCATGGAGGAGCACGAATAAAAAAAGTAGAAAAGTGGGAAAGTGCTGACGTTGTAATTACAACTTATGGAACATTGAGAAGCGACATTAAACTAATGATGTCATTAAAATTTGATTATATTATTTTAGATGAAAGCCAAGCGATAAAAAATCCGAGCAGTAAAGTAACCAAAGCTGCTTCGTTGTTAAATGCAAAAAACCGATTATGTATGAGCGGAACTCCTTTGCAGAACAACACATTTGATATTTATGCGCAAATGAATTTTTTAAATCCGGGAATGCTCGGAAGCATGGATTTTTTTAGACAAGAGTTTGCCATTCCAATTGATAAGCTCGGCGAAAAAGATACCAAAGAACATTTGAAAAAAATATTATACCCATTTATTCTTCGAAGAACAAAAGAGCAAGTTGCAAAAGATCTTCCGGAAAAAACAGAAACTGTATTGTTTTGCGAAATGGGAAATGAACAACGAAGAGTTTACGATGCATATCGAAATGATTTTCGATCGAAAATATTGGGAATAATTGAAGAGCAAGGCGTACAAAAATCGCAACTAAATATTTTGCAAGGATTAATGAAGCTTCGACAAATATGCGATTCGCCAGCAATACTCAACGAACAGGAAAAATTTGAAAATCACTCTATAAAACTCGACGAACTCTCGAGAGAAATAGCCGAAAATATTAGCAATCACAAAGCATTAATTTTTTCTCAATTTTTAGGAATGCTTTCGCTCATTCAAGAACGGTTGACTCATTTAGGTGTAAAGTTTACATATTTCGATGGAAGTACATCGGCAAGTGATAGAGAAAAAGCAATACAAAGTTTTCAGAATGATGACGAAGTGAGAGTGTTTTTAATTTCATTAAAAGCCGGAGGAGTGGGATTGAATCTTACTGCAGCCGATTATGTTTACATCGTTGATCCTTGGTGGAATCCTGCGGTGGAACAACAAGCAATTGACCGAACGCATCGCATTGGCCAAGAAAAATGTGTTTTTGCTTATCGAATGATTTGTAAGAATACCATTGAAGATAAAATAATACAGTTGCAAGAGCGAAAAAGAACATTGGCAAAAGAATTAATTGCCGATGATACGGCTTTTGTAAAATCTCTTTCAAGGGAAGATGTTGAATACTTATTTAGTTAAATAGGGTTTTAACATTTCGCTAAACAAATAAAACCAATTTTCACATTCGATTAAGATAGGAGTTAGCTTCAATTTGCCGTTTGTCATTAAACCTATCGTAATATCGAAACCATTTTTAACTTTGCAATTCAATAAAATTCTATGAAAAAATTTGCTTTGTCGATGTTGTTTATTGTTTCTGTAATTGCTGCAAATGCGCAAAACGGAGGAACAATAAAAGGGGTAATAGCTGATACAGCAGCTAAACAAAAATTAACAACCGCTACTATTTCCGTAATGATTGCTAAAGATTCTTCGTTGGTTAGCTATGGTGTTTCTGAAAAAAATGGTGTGTTCCAAATTACCAATCTTGAAGCGAATGATTATTTAGTGATGGTTTCTTTCAACGGGTATGAAAATTTTTCAAAAACAATATCAATTACTGCCGATAAAAAAATTATTGATTTTGGAGAAATTGCTTTGCAAAAGAAATTCAAAGAAATGGAAGGAGTAACAATTTCTGATGCTGCGCCAGTACGCGTAAATGGAGATACGATTCAATTTAAGATGGATGCATTTAAGTCGAAACCAAATGCAACCGTGGAAGACGCATTGAAAAAATTGCCGGGAGTTCAAGTTCAAAAAGACGGAACGGTAAGTGCGATGGGCGAAAATGTTCAAAAAATATATGTGGATGGGAAAGAGTTTTTTGGAAACGATCCCAAATTAGCGATGAAGAATATTACTGCCGAAATGGTTGATCAAATTCAAGTGTTCGACGATATGAGCGATCAAGCAAAATTTACAAAAATGGATGATGGCAGTCGTGCAAAAACAATTAATATCAAATTAAAAAAAGATAAAAACAAAGGAGATTTTGGAAAGATAACTGCAGGTGCTGGAACGGACAGTCGCTACGAAGGGAATTTATCTTTCAATCATTTTAGAGGCGATCAACGAATTTCTATTTTAGCTGCAGCCAACAATACAAATAAGCAAGGATTTTCATTCAATGATATTATTTCTTCTCAAGGAGGAATGGCACAATTTAGTCGTGGCGGCGGTGGAGGATTTGGTGGTGGAGGTTTTGGCGGCGGCAGTTTTGGTGGTGGAGGTTTTGGCGGCGGCAGTTTTGGAGGAAACAACAGCGGAGTTACTGCAGCAAAATCTGCCGGACTAAATTACAATGATAAATTTAACCCGAAAATTGATTTTAGAAGCAGTTACTTTTTCTCTCAAAGCGACAATGCGTTGACACAAAGCAGCTTGCGACAAAACTATTTTACAAACGATTCTTCTTCCAAAGTTTCCACAGAAAGCCAATCGGAAAATACAAATATCAATCACCGATTTAATGTGAGAAGCGAATATGCAATTGATTCGATGAACTCAATTTTATACACAGCCAATTTAAATATTCAAGAATCAAACGGACTTTATTCGGATATTTCATCTACTTATTCTAGTGCAACAAAAAATTACTTAGCAGTTACCGGAACCACTTATAATGAAACAGAAAGGAATGGTATGAATTATAGTGGAGAGTTAATGTATCGTAGAAAATTAAGTAAAGTTGGTAGAACTTTTACACTCGGTTGGAGGAATGGAACTAACAACAGTGATGCAGAAAGTAAAAATATTTCTCCAAATTATTTTTATAATTCGGATGGTAATTTATTGTTTGCTCGTAACCAAAATCAAAAAGGAACGCAAGCAACAAAATCAACCAACAATATGGTAACTACTTCGTACACCGAACCAGTTGGGCACAATAAAATTGTGGAGTTGAATTATGCTTATTCCGACAACCAATCTACTTCAGATAAAAAAACTTACGACTACAATAATATCTCTGGCAAATACGATGCAATGAATTTGATTCAAACTAATTTTTTTAAAAATTCAAATATTTCCAACCGTATTGGAATTAACTATCGTTTACAAGAAAAAAAATATAATTATCAAATTGGAATGGGGGTGCAGTTTACAGAATTGGCAAGCAAAAGTTTAAGAGCTATTACCGGATTAGATACAACCATTAAGCAGCGATTTACAAATTATTTTCCAACAGCTAGTTTTAATTATAGTGTGAACAGAACTAAAAATTTCAGAGCGAACTATCGTGGAAGAACAAATGCGCCAAGTGTATCTCAGTTGCAGGATGTTCCGGATGTAAGTAATCCGATGCAAATAAAAATGGGTAATCCTTCATTGAAACAAGAATTCATCAACAATTTTAGTATCAATTACAATAATTTCAATATGGCTACTTCGCGGTTTTTTGCCACAAACTTGAGTGTAAATACAACTAAAAACAAAATTGTAAATAGCATTGATACTTTTAATAGAGCAACAACAATTACAAAACCTATCAACTTAAATGGTGCGTACAATGGATGGGGAATGATAACTGTTGGGTTTCCTATTAAAAGTTTGAAAGGAAGTAATTTAAATTTTAGTACGATGTCTAATTATAATAGAGATGTGAGTATGATTAACAAGCAGGAAAATATTACAAAGAGAATGTCGCTTACACAATCATTTGGAATTAATTACAACAAAGATAAATTTGACATGGGTATAAATGGAAACATTGGCTATAACAAAGCAACCTATTCCTTACAAAAAAATCTAAACACCTCTTATTTATCTCAAACTTATTCTGCCGATTTTAGCTATACATTCAAGAAAGGATTTATTCTTTCAACAGACATTGATTATTATATTAATTCCGGTCGTTCGGAAGGGTACAATCAATCAATTCCAATGTTGAATGGAGGACTTTCAAAGCAAATGTTTAAAAACAAAGCAGGTGAATTAAAATTGATGTTTTACGATTTGTTGAATCAAAATAAAAGTGTAAACAGAAATGTGGGCGATAACTATTTTGAAGACACAAGAGTAAATGTAGTTCGGCAATATGCGATGCTAAGTTTTACTTACAACATAAATAAAATGGCAGGAAATCAAATGCCACAACAAATGATGCAAATGATAGAAAGAGGCGGAAAGCAAATTCGCATCATACAACATTAATCGAATTACAAATAGTTTAGGAATTAGTTAATTCCTTTTTTAATAAACGATCGAAGAAAAAAGTTCCGGCAGGAATGATGGAAGCTGCAAATGCAATTGCAAACCATTTAAAGTTTTTATTACGTTCGGATTTTACTTCCCATGCAATAGAACTAAATGCGATAAATAAAATTCCGTGGAGCCATCCCACAATTTTTACAGCAAGTGGTTGGTTGAAATAATATTTCAATGGCATTGCAATTAATAATAAAACGAGAAAGGAAACACCTTCCGCAATTCCTATTTTGCGTAACAGAAAAACTTTGTTTTGCATCATTCGATTTAATAATTTATTTGTTGTTCTTCGATAAGTTCCGGCAATTCTCGCCACTCGTATTGTTGCGTGCGAAGCTGTGGTTCAAATCCTGCATTTCTAATAGAATCTTGAATTGTTTTGTATGTAAATCGGTGTGGTGCACCTGCTGCGCTTACTACATTTTCTTCAAGCATTATACTTCCAAAATCATTTGCGCCGGCATGCAAACAAAGTTGTGCAACTTGTTTACCCACGGTAAGCCAACTTGCTTGAATGTTTTTAATATTCGGTAACATAATGCGACTAATTGCAATCATACGAATGTACTCTTCAGTCGTTGTGAGATTATGAACACCACGAATTTTTGCAAGCAATGTATCTACATCTTGAAATGTCCAAGGGATGAATGCTAAAAATCCTTTTGCATTTTCTGGTTTTCGACTTTGTACGTCTCTTATTTTAATTAAATGTTCAAAACGTTCTTCAATTGTTTCTACATGGCCAAACATCATTGTTGCCGATGTAGTAATATTAAGTTGGTGTGCTTCATGCATAATATCCAACCATTCTTTCGCACCGCATTTTCCTTTGCTTATTAATCTTCTTACACGATCAATTAATATTTCTGCGCCAGCGCCAGGCAAACTATCCAATCCTGCTTCTTTAAGTGCAAGCAAAATTTCACGATGTGTAGATTTTTCAAGTTTGGTGATGTGTGCAATTTCGGGAGGACCAAGTGCGTGTAGTTTTATTGTTGGATATTCTTTTTTTATTTGTCGAAAAGTATCAATATAAAATTGCAATCCAAGTTCGGGATGATGGCCTCCTTGTAGTAATAATTGATCGCCGCCAAATTGTAGTGTCTCTTCAATTTTTTTTCTATAAGTGGATATATCTGTAATGTAGGAATCAGTATGGCCAGGAATTCGATAGAAATTACAAAACTTGCAATTGGCAATACACACATTTGTTGTGTTTACGTTTCTATCAATTTGCCAAGTTACTTTCCCATGAGGTACTTGTATTTTTCGAAGCTCGTCGGCTACAAACATTAATTCGGAAAGCGGTGCTTTTTGAAAAAGAAAAATTCCTTCTTCATTGCTTAGAAATGCGAAAGACATTGCTTTTTGAAATAAATTTTGCAGTTGCATTATCAGTATAATTTACAGAAAGAACAAAAGTAAGGCAACAAAATTTTATTGAATTACTTATTTGAAAAAAAATAAATGTGAGAATAAAATCGTAAATTCAAGTAGAAAAAAATTACAACGTAAAATTTGTGAAGCAAGTAGTAAAAATAGTATGGATACTATGTTTTCAGTTAGTAATATTTATTTATTCAAATGCTCAAGAAGGATCGTTCGATCAAATTGCAAAAAAAATAACTTCATTCAATTTTAAGCAATTAGCTGGAGGTGTTATTTTACTAAAAGCACAGTTTTCGGATTTTGCTGATTCGCTAAATTTTATTTTAGACACAGGAAGCGGAGGGGTTTCCTTAGATTCCACTACACTTTCAAAGTTTAACATTACCCCTATTGGTTCGGAGCAGACAATTGTCGGAATTGGAGGTATTCGAAAAGTATCTTTTGTAAATAATAAAAGATTGGTATTACCTGGATTGTCAATTGACAGCCTTAATTTTCATATAAACGATTATGAAATTTTAAGTAATTTTTACGGAGAAAAAATCGATGGCATTATTGGTTATTCTGTATTGAGCCGTTACATTTTTCAAATAAATTTTGATAGTACATGTATTCATATTTATACAAAAGGAAAAATAAAATATCCAAAAGGAGGCTGGCTTTACAATCCAATTTTGTACAAAATTCCTATACAGGAAGCAAAAATATACGATGCAACAATAGTTGAAGCTAGATTTTTATTTGATATTGGTGCGGGGCTTTCGCTAATGTTAAATAAAGCATTTGTGAATGAAAATAAATTTATAAAAATAAAAAAAGAACTCTTTGCGCACTCTGTAGTTGGTATTGGAGGTGCCGTTGATTTGCAACTAACGGTAATAAAACGACTGCAAATAGGCCCCTATAAATTTAATAACATCCCCACATTGATTTTTGAAGATTCTTACAATGTTACTTCGTATCCGTATTTGTTTGGAATTATTGGCAACGATTTATTACGTCGTTTCAATCTTACATTGAATTATGCAAACCGAGAGTTTTATTTTATACCGAATACACACTACAACGATTTTTTTGATTATGCCTATTCTGGCGCGGAATTATATTTACTCGGCAATAAAATTGTGATAAGCAACGTAGCAAAGAATTCGCCTGCAGAAAAGGCTGGATTGAAAGAAGGAGATATAATTATTAGTGTTAATAATTTTATGAATCAAAATTTGCAAGCATATAAACAGCTTTTACAAGCTACCGGAGATAAAATAAAAATGATTGTTCAGCGAGATTATTCGTTGCATCAATTTGAATTTAAGATTAAAAGTATTCTTTAAGATTTTCTCACAAGCCCACTGTTTTCTTTCGCTTATTTTTACAAACATATTTTTAGAAAGGTTTATTTTTTTTTATGATTCAATTTGAAAAGTTTTTATTACCGAACGGATTAAGACTGTTGGTGCATCAAGATAAATCTACACCAATGGCGGTTGTAAATATTATGTACGATGTTGGCGCACGAGATGAAAATCCTGAACAAACAGGGTTTGCGCATTTGTTTGAACATTTAATGTTTGGTGGAAGTGTTCATATCCCAAGCTACGACGAACCTTTGCAAAGAGCCGGTGGAGAAAACAATGCTTACACTACACACGACCTTACGAATTATTACATTCAGTTGCCATCCGAAAATTTGGAAATAGCATTTTGGTTGGAAAGTGATAGAATGTTATCGTTAGCATTTAATAAAAAAAGTTTGGAAGTGCAGCGCAAAGTGGTTTGCGAAGAATTTAAAGAACATTATATAAATAAACCGTACGGTGATGTTTGGCATAAAATGAGAGAACTGGCTTACACATCGCATCCTTATCGTTGGATGACAATCGGAAAAGAATTAGCACATATTGAAAATGCAAAGTTGAATGATGTAAAAAAATTCTTTTCAAAACATTATTGTCCAACCAATGCAATTCTTGTTGTGGCAGGAAATGTAAGTTTTGAAAATGTAAAACAATTAGCAGAAAAATGGTTTGGTGATATTCCTTCGGGAGAAAAATATATTCGTCAAATTTCAATTGAACCAATTCAGCAAGAAGCAAGAAGTTTAACCGTAACTGCCGACGTGCCGCTTGATGCATTTTACAAGTGTTGGCATATTTATCCGCGGTTGGATAAACGCTATTATATTGTTGATTTAATTACTGAAGTATTAAGTGGTGGCGGATCTTCGCGTTTGTATCAAAAATTAGTAAAGGAGAAAAAATTATTTAGCAACATTGGTTGTTATCATACGGGAAGCATCGATGCTGGATTATTAGTTATTGAAGGAAAATTAATAAAAGGAATAAAAATGGAAGATGCGCTTTCGGCAGTTGAACAAGAAATACAAATAATTTGCAACGAACTAATTTCTGAAACTGAATTACAAAAAGTTAAAAATAAAACCGAAAGCATGATTGCATTTGAAGACATGAGTGTAATGAGTCGCGCAAATAGTCTTGCTTTTTACGAATTGCTTGGCGATGCAAATTGGATGAATGACGAATTAGAAAAATACAATGCAGTTACACGCGAAGCAATTCAACAAGAGTGTAAAAAAATATTTAAAGACACAAACAGCAACACGCTTTTTTATTATTCGAAGAATTGAAATAAAAATAATCCATGAACTTGAACAGAAATATTGCTCCCGAAATAGTTGAAGGCATTAATTTTAATTTGAAATTAAAACCATTTGAAAAATTTACACTCGATAATGGCGTTCCGGTTTATACAATTAATGCCGGCGAAGAAGAAGTGATGAAAGTTGAATTTGTATTTTTTGCAGGTAATTGTTTCGAAGATCAAAATTTGGTAGCGGCAACTACAAACTATCTTTTTAAAAATGGCACGTCTAAAAAAACAGCATTTCAGATAAATGAACATTTTGAATATTACGGTTCATATATTAATAGTGCTTGCTATAACGAAACGGCAACAGTTACGTTGCACACCATCAGCAAACATATTCATGAATTGTTGCCTGTAATGCGGGAAATGATTGAAGATGCTGTGTTTCCCGAAGATGAGCTTGCTATTTACAAACAAAATATGAAGCAAGGATTAAGTGTGAATTTGAAAAAATCTGATTTTGTTGCGGGACGATTGATTGACACTTACCTATTTGGAAAAGAGCATCCGTATGGGAAATACTCTAGTTATCAAGAGTTTGATGTCTTGTCGCGAGAAAAACTTTTTTCTTTTTATAAAAAATATTATCAAAAAGGAAATTGCATGTTGTTTGTTACAGGTAAACTTCCTGTAGGTATTGAGAACTTGCTCAATAAATGTTTTGGAAAAATTCCATTTGGAACTAAGTTCGTCATTCCACAAAATGAAATTACTTCAACTGAAAAAGTAGGAGAAAAATTTCATGTCACAAATGATGTAAATGGTGTTCAAGCATCTATTCGTATTGCGCGACTTTTTCCCAATCGACATCATCCCGATTTTCAAAAATGTAATTTGTTGAATAATATTTTCGGTGGTTATTTTGGATCTCGGCTAATGAAAAATATTCGAGAAGATAAAGGCTACACTTATGGTATTCATAGTTTTCTTCAAAATCATATTCAACAAAGCGCTTGGGTAATAAGTACGGATGCGGGAAAAGATGTTTGCACAGCAACGATTGAAGAAGTGTATAAAGAAATGAAAATTTTAAGAGAAGAATTAGTGAATGCGGATGAACTGCGATTGGTACAAAATTATATAATGGGATCAATTCTTGGCGATTTAGACGGGCCGTTTCAAATTATGGCAAGATGGAAAAACTATATTTTAAATAATGTTGATGAAAAATATTTTTACGATTCAATTCAAGCCATAAAAACAATTACACCAAAAGAATTACAAGAAATGGCGCAAAAATATTTGAATCCAGAAGCGTTTTATGAATTGGTTGTTGTGTAGAAAAATCTAACTCAACCTATCCTAACTTTGGAACATTAATTTTCAATTTTGGCAATTATGGTTTTCGATAGAAAAAATATTTCCGATCAAGAACTTCAGCATTTTTATCGTTCCATTTTATGGCCAAGAATGATTGAAGAAAAAATGTTGCTTTTATTGCGACAAGGAAAAATTTCTAAATGGTTTAGTGGGATTGGACAAGAAGCCATTTCAGTTGGCGCCACACTTGCATTGCAAGTCGACGAATGGGTTATGCCACTACACAGAAATTTGGGAGTTTTTACAACGCGCAATATACCACTGCACAAATTGTTTATGCAATGGCAAGGTGCACAAGAAAGTTACAGCAAAGGAAGAGAACGGAGTTTTCATTTTGGAACAAGTGAGCACCGTATTTGTGGAATGATTTCACATTTGGGTCCGCAGTTAGCAATTGCAGATGGAGTTGCACTTGCACATAAATTGAGTAAAGAAAATAAAGTTTCACTTGCATTTACTGGCGATGGCGGAACAAGTGAAGGAGATTTTCACGAAGCGCTAAATGTAGCTGCTGTGTGGGATTTGCCCGTAATTTTTATTATTGAAAATAACGGATATGGATTAAGCACGCCGGTGAATGAACAATATCGATGCAACAGTTTGGTAGATAGGGCAAAGGGTTACGGAATGGAAGGAGTGATGATAGATGGAAATAATTTGTTAGAAGTTTTTAATACAATAAAGACAGCGCGAGAATATTGTATTAAAAATCAAAAACCATATTTAGTTGAATGCATTACTTTTCGCATGCGCGGACACGAAGAAGCAAGTGGAACAAAATATGTGCCAAAAGAATTATTCAAAATTTGGGAACAAAAAGATCCGGTAAAAAATTACGAACAGTTTTTAGTAGAAAAAAAATGTTTAACTGATATTCAGATTGAAGAAATAAAAAAAGAATTTAAAAATAAAATTGAATCCGAATTAACTATTGGGTTTAATCATCAGCCAATTGAAGTAAACACAAATGTGGAGTTGGCAGATGTTTATGCCGAAAGAAAAATAACGGCGACAGAGCAAGCCGCGATTATTGATAATTCACAAATTGATAGCGAGATAAAATTAGCGATGCACGAAACAAGATTCGTGAATGCAATTAGCGAAGGATTAAAACAAAGTTTGCAAAAGCATCCGAAATTAATTTTGATGGGGCAAGATATTGCAGGTTATGGTGGTGCATTTAAAATTACGGAAGGCTTTGTTGATGATTTTGGAAAAGATAGAATTAGAAACACGCCGCTTTGCGAAAGTGCCATTATAGGAGCTGCGCTGGGGCTGAGTCTGGAAGGATTTAAAAGTGTAGTAGAAATGCAGTTTGCCGATTTTGTAACTGTTGCGTTTAATCAGATTGTAAATAATTTGGCGAAGCTGCATTATCGTTGGGGGCAAAATGCGGATGTGGTAATTCGTATGCCAACAGGTGGTGGTGTGGGTGCAGGACCATTTCATTCGCAAAGCAATGAAGCCTGGTTTACAAAAGTGCCGGGACTAAAAGTGGTGTATCCATCTTCTGCAATTGATGCAAAAGGATTATTGATAGCTGCAATCAATGATCCGAATCCTGTATTATTTTTTGAACACAAAGCATTGTATCGTTCTATTTCCGAAAAAATTCCCGATACATATTATGAAATCGAAATTGGGAAAGCCAAACATGTAAAAGAAGGAACAGAAATTTCAATCATAACTTATGGAAGTGGTGTGCATTGGGCGCTTGAATATGCTTCCGAACACAAGGATATTTCGATAGATATTTTAGACTTACGTACATTGTTGCCGCTTGATTATACAGCAATCGAAGCTGCTGTTAAGCGCACTGGTCGAGTTTTGATTTTACACGAAGACACACTTAGCGGCGGAGTTGGTGGTGAGATTTCTGCATGGATTTCAGAAAATTGTTTTCATCTTTTGGACGCGCCAGTTGTTCGATGTGGTTCGTTGGATACGCCAATTCCATTTAATGTTGAATTGGAAAAAAATTTTATGGCAAAAGCCAGATTAGATCAATCTATAAAACAATTGTGTAGTTATTAACTTTATTTCTGAGTGTTGGATTTTTATTACAACAAGCGATCAATTAAAAATTAATTAAAGTAATATGTACTTACATGGCTTTAATTATATTTTTGGGCAGGCCATTTAATTTTTTGATATTGGTAAATGAAGTGATAAACAGTTCTTGAATAATTAATTATTCATTGCCTGATAAGTTAATGCTCTAAATTTCTCAACTACATCTCCGTGGGTGCTGCTTTGTAATTGACGATAAAAAAGTAAAACCATTTTTTCTTTTGGGTCTACCCAGTACGAAGTTGCAAATGCGCCGCCCCAACTAAAAGTGCCTGCCTGCGCAGGTGTTCGCGCACTTCCTTTTTCTGATACAATTAAAAATCCCAGACCAAATTTATCATCATTACTAAAAGGGATATCACCAATTTGATTCATTGTCATTAAGCGAACGGTGTTTTTCCCCAACAATCTTTTTCCGTCATAAATTCCTCCATTCAATAACATTTGTAAAAAAATAGCATAATCGTAAATGGTGGATGACAAACCCGCACCGCCCGAATAATACTCACTTTTGTATAATGGATAATTGGATGAAATTGTTTTTCCATTCAACATATTGCTTTGTGATTTAATCAGTTTGCCCAACGAATCTTCTTTGTATAAATTCACCAATCGTGTTGCTTTGTTTTCAGGAATTTGAAAATAAGTGTCCTGCATATTTAGCGGCTCAAAAATTCTTTTTACAAAAAAGTCATTCAAGCTCATTCCAGAAATAACTTCTACCAAACAACCCAATAAATCTGAGTTCAATCCGTAAGTCCATCTTTCGCCGGGTTGATGCAATAATGGAAGTTTACCTAATCGTGACATTGCACTTAATAAAGATTCGCTTGTTACGCCAATACCCGCAGTGAGATTGCTTTTTGCATAAAGTGCATTTGCTTCTTTGCTTCCAATTTGTGCATAGCCAATGCCCGAAGTATGCGTAAGTAATTCGCGAATTGTAACTTCTTTTTTAGCAGGAATCACCGTGTAAGTTGTATCCAAAAGATTGAATTTGTCGATAACAGATTGTTTTTTGAAAGACGGAATGTATTTTGAAACTGGATCAT
The DNA here is from genome assembly GCA_005798905.1 of Bacteroidota bacterium. Lineage (GTDB taxonomy): Bacteria > Bacteroidota > Bacteroidia > Chitinophagales > Chitinophagaceae > VBAS01. The sequence goes on from SYIK01000011.1 coordinate 63,284, forward strand.
CCAATAATAATTTTCCTTCTTCGAAAAGCATCATAACGGCAACACTTGTAATTGCTTTTGTTTGCGATGCAATTCTAAAAATGTTATCTTTTTTTAAAATTGATTTTGAGTCTAAATCATTAAACCCTGCTGCTTTGTGGTAAACAATTTTCCCATCTCGAATAATCAATGCCACACCGCCATTCATCCATCCTTTGTCGGTCCAATCTTTCATCGCATTGTCAATTCTTAAAAGTCGCTCACTCGAGAAACCAGCCGATTCCGGATTAGTAGCTTGTTCAATTTTTTGTGCAGAAATAATTGAAATCTGCAAAAAAGTAAAAGCGAAGAGTAGAAATTGTTTTTTCATAAATCTTAATTTGATGATAAAAGGAGATTACTTATTATTTTCTTTTATTGAACGATGCGAGCCATCACAAAACGGTGGCGTTTTACTGTGCTTGCATTGGCAAAAAGCAATTTCTGTTTCTTTTTCAAATTGTACTTTCATACTTCTGTATGGCATTCCTTCTATTTTTTTATGCGAGCCATCGCAAAAAGGTTGTTTTTCGCTTAATCCACAAGTGCACCAAGAATATATTTTTCCAGCTTCTACTTTAATTGTTTTGGGATTGCAAGCAGCAATTATCGGAAAATTTTCGTTTGGAATTAACTCCATAATTATTCAAATTTTTTCATGTAAACATACAACTGAAATTCATTTTTTATCATCAAGGATTTTACTTCAGCAAAAAATTCTTTCTTATCGATGTGTTTCATTTTTTTTTGTTGAATGAGCTGCCAAGCTTTTTCGGCTTGCAACCAATATTTTTTTTCTTTTGTATGAGTATGTTTTAATAAATGAAGCAATTGTTTGTACAATTCATCAATCCCAAAATTTTCAATAGCGATTGTTTTTACAATTGGAATTTCGTTGTAATGATTACGAAAAGATGGCGCTAACATTTGTTGCAAATTTTTTACAAACAAATCTGCATCGGGTCGGTCGGCTTTGTTTACCACAAAAATGTCGGCTATTTCCATCAAGCCGGCTTTCATTGTTTGCACTTCATCTCCTGCTTCGGGTACAACGGTAACAATAGTTACATCAGCCAACCCTGTTATTTCAATTTCACTTTGACCAACTCCAACAGTTTCAATAATTATTAAATCAAATCCAACTGCTTTTACCAATTCGGTTATTTCAATAATTTTCGGACTCAATCCGCCAAGCGAGCCGCGACTTGCTAATGAACGAACAAAAACATTGGGATGGTTTTGCCAATTGGTCATCCGAATTCTGTCTCCCAAAATAGCACCAAGATTAAAAGGCGATGATGGATCAATGCATAATATGGCAATTTTTTTTCCATCATTCACCAATTTTCCAATTAACGCATCTACTAAACTACTTTTTCCGGATCCGGGGGGGCCGGTAATTCCAATAACAGGTGTGGCAACTGAATGCGTCAACGATTGTAATAATTGTTCGTAGCCTTCCGATTCGTTTTCAACAATCGAAATACTACGAGCCAACGCTTTTTTATCGCTCTGTTTAAGTTGTTGAATTAATTCAGCAATCATTTTTATCAAAATCAATTATTCAAAAATACGTTGTATCATAACGAGATACGAAATTAGGGAAGACCTATTTTTGCGTTATGCCACAAATTTCCGTTGTAATCATTTGTAAAAATGAAGCACAAAATATTGGGAACACATTAAATAGTTTTCAAGGGATTACCGACGATATAATCGTTTACGATAATGGAAGCGAAGATGGAACGCAGCAAATTGTAAAAGACTTTGGCGCTAATTTGGTTGAAAGCAGTTGGGAAGGTTTTGGCAAAACAAAAAACAAAGCAATTGCATTGGCAAAATATGATTGGATTTTTTGCCCGGATGCAGATGAAGCAATTGACGAAGCTGCAAAAAAAGAATTGGGTAATATTAACTTTTCGGACGAAACTATCGTGTATCAATTTCGGTTTAAAAATTTCTTTTCCGAAAAATGGATTCGTTTTGGTGAATGGGGAAAAGACAAACACATTCGCTTATTTAATCGTAAAAAAAATAAATGGAGCGAAGATGCGGTGCACGAACAGTTGCTTTTACCGTATTATATCAAATCAGTTTTGTTGAAAGGATTCATACTTCATCACACTGCAAAAAATGTAAACGAGTATGAAATAAAAATGAGAAAATATGCAAAATTAGGCGCTGAAAAATATTTTCGTCAAGGTAAAAAAGTAAGTTGGTTAAAAATAATTTCATCTCCTTGTTTTTCTTTTATTAAAAACTATGTTTTCAAATTTGGATTTTTAGATGGAAAGGAAGGATTTGCCTGCGCATGGCTTAGCGCACTTTATACATTTTTGAAATACAAAGAACTGAATCAACTCACAAATAAAAGCTAAATACAATTTTCGTATTATTTTTGTTTTATGGTTACTACTTTTTGCCTTGATTTTGGAAACACAAGAAAAAAAATTGCAATTTTTGAAAATAAACTACTCATAAATACCATTGAAATAATAGAAGATGATTATGAAACGATTTCAACTTTAATTAAAAAATATAATCCGCAAAAATCAATCCTTTCTTCTGTCGTCAATCATAATTCGGAATTGGAAATTCTACTTGCAGAAAAAACAAAATTTCACAAACTCAATCACCTTTCTAAACTTTCTTTTACCACAGCTGTTGGTAAACCAGAAACAATTGGAACAGACCGATTAGCGATGTCGGAAGCTGTTGTTTATTTTTTCCCGAATCAGAACAATCTTGTTATTGCTTTGGGAACTTGCATTACCTATAATTTTCTAAATAAAGAACATGAATTTTTTGGGGGAGGTATTTCTCCTGGTATGGAAATGCGTTTCAAATCGCTGAATCACTACACCGCATTATTGCCGATTGTAAAGCCAGAAAGCATTGTTCCGCTTATTGGTTATGATACGGTAACCAACATTACAAGTGGGGTTATACTTGGAATGGCAAACGAAATTGACGGATTTATTGATTCATATAAACTGAAATTCAACAATTTTAATGTCCATTTAACCGGAGGAGATATAGTCTATTTGGCTCCGCACCTTAAAAACAAGATATTTGCGGATTCTGAATTAATTTTTAAAGGACTTTATGCAATCAGTGAAACGAACAATCAGTAAAAAAATCAGTTTAATTGGACTGTCAAGTTTGGTATTTTTTATAACAGTAAAAGCGCAGGACAATTCGCCTTATTCTCGCTATGGTATTGGAGATCTACATTCCAACACTACTGTGTTGAACCGTGGAATGGGAGGTGTAAGCGCGGCATATTCCGATCAACTTTCTGTCAATTTTTCCAATCCAGCTTCGTATTCTTCTTTATTTTCTATGTTGGAAGGAAAGTCGAAAAAATCCGCTTATAGTAGAATTTTACTAGATATCGGATTGAATTTGGATAGTCGAACTTTACACGAAACAGATAATCCAGAAAAGTTTAATGTTTCCAATGCATTTTTCTCCTATTTACAAATGGGAATTCCGCTTAAAAAAAATTGGGGATTTACATTTGGTTTGCGCCCTATTTCTTCAATCAGTTATAAAGTAAGAAGGTTTGAGCGTTTGAAAGATCCATTTACCGGTTTGCCGATAGATAGCGCCGTTACGGATTTCACTGGAGAAGGTGGAAGTTTTCTTGTAAACACAGGAACAGGATATGCAATCAAAAAATTTAGTTTTGGAATAAATGCCGGTTATCTTTTTGGTAAAAAAGATTACAGCAGCAAACGCTTATTGATTAACGATTCGGTGGAATACAATCGTTCCAATCATCAAACAAAAACAACTTTTGGGAACCTGTTTTTTAGTGGCGGGTTGCAATATCGAGTGAATTTGAACACTGCAAAAACAACATATATTCAAGTAGGACTTTTTGGAAATACAAAACATACGTTGAATTCGCGCACCGATAAAATTCGCGAAACATATTTTCGCGTAGCCGATGGCGGTGAGTTTCGCCTGGACAGTGTTTCCGAACAACTTGACATAAAAGGAACAATTATTTATCCGGCAAGTTTTGGCGGTGGAATAATAATGGAAAGACTTGCTGATGATAAAAAAGGCGGGCTTTTAGTTGGCATTGATTTTATTCATAATGGGTGGGATGATTATCGGGAGAATAATTTACGCGATGCGGTTAAAAACAATTGGCAATTAAAAATCGGAACGCAATTTAAGCCGACAACCAAAAATGCACAGTACAAAAATTTTATGGCATATCGTGCAGGATTAATTCTTGGAACGAGTTATGTGCAGTTGAATAAAAAGTTACCCGAGTTCGGAATTTCTGCAGGCGTAAGTTTACCTGTTGCAAATTTGAAAGATGCTGCAAGAAGGTTTCGCACACAATATACTGTTGTAAATATTTCTGTTGAATATTTAAAGCGTGGCACAAAAGAAAATTTACTACGCGAAGATTTATTTAGACTTTCTGCAGGATTTACATTGAGCGATCTTTGGTTTACTAAACGCAAGTATGACTAATTATTTTTCAACAATATTTTTAAAACCAACAGCAACCTTTTTATTGAGTTGCTGTTTTTTATTGAGCTGCGAAAACGATCTAAAATTGATAAAAGCTTGGACAGAAAAAAGAGAAGTAGCCGAAGAAGCAAAAAATATTGAAAGTTATTTTAGCCAAGATGGTGTGATGCGTGCAAAGCTTGTTTCTTCGTTCATGCTGCGTTATATGACGGATACTGTTTACACAGAATTTCCGAAAGCACTTCATGTTGATTTTTATGATGACAGTTTACAAATTAAAAGTTGGCTTTCGGCACGTTATGGCAAATATTACGAAAGTATGAACAAGGTTTTTTTAAGAGATAGCGTAATGGTGGTAAATAGAGATGGAGATACATTGCGATGTCCCGAATTGTGGTGGGATCAAAATTTACAAAAATTTTATTCCGACAAACCAACGCGATTGGACGGTAAAGACAAACATATTGTCGGCAATCAAGGTATGGAAGCCACGCAAGATTTGAAAGTGATTACATTTAATTATCCAACGGGACCTTTTCAAATGAAAGAAAATTAGTAATTAAAAATTTCATCAATGATATTTAAAAACAAAACAATTTTTATTACGGGCGCTTCTCGTGGAATTGGAAAAGCAATTGCATTAAAATTAGCATCTGCAAATGCAAATATTGTTATTGCTGCAAAAAGCATCGAAGAAAATTCCAAACTTGGAGGAACTATTTTTTCTGCAGCAGCGGAAATCGAAAAAGCTGGTGGAAAAGCGCTGCCCATTCAATGCGACATTCGCAACGAAGAGCAAATTCAACAAGCAATTGAAAAAACAATTGCACATTTTGGCGGAATCGATGTTGTAATAAATAATGCAAGTGCAATTAGTTTAACAGCAACTGAAGAAACAGAAAGCAAAAGATTCGATTTAATAAACGACATCAATGTTCGCGGAACTTTTTTTGTAACAAAAGCATGCATTCCTTATTTGAAAAAAGCAACTAATCCGCATATTCTTACTTTATCGCCGCCAATTAGTTTGAAACCAAAATGGTTGGGTAGTCATCTTGCATACACGATGACGAAATACAATATGAGTATGATGGCAATGGGTTGGGCCGAAGAATTAAAACAATATAAAATTGCTTCTAATGCGTTGTGGCCACAAACAACAATTGATACTGCTGCGGTAAGAAATTTATTAGGAGGACAAATGTTAGCCAATATGAGCCGAACTCCCGAAATACTTGCCGATGCAGCTTATTATATTTTAAAACAATCTTCGGCAACTTGCACCGGAAATTGTTTTATAGATGAAGAAGTATTGGCAAAAGAAGGAATAACAGATTTGTCTCAATACAGCGTTGTGCCGGGCGCACAATTGTATAAAGATTTATTTTTGGATTAATAAAAATTCTTACTCGCCTTCTTTTTTTTCTGGGCGCATCATCGGAAATAAAAGTACGTCTTGAATGGATGGTTGATTGAGCAGCAACATGCAAATACGATCAATACCAAAACCAATACCAGAAGTTGGAGGCATGCCATATTCCAATGCACGAAGAAAATCGGTATCAATAAACATGGCTTCGTCATCGCCGCGTTCCATTAGTTTTACTTGTTCTTCAAAACGATTTCGTTGATCAATTGGGTCGTTCAACTCGCTATAAGCATTTGCAATTTCTTTTCCGTTTATTATCAACTCAAACCTTTCCACCAATCCGGGTTTGCTTCGATGTTTTTTTGTAAGCGGGCTCATTTCTACCGGATAGTCCGTAATGAAAGTTGGTTGTATGTAATATGCTTCGCATTTTTTGCTGAAGATTTCGTCAATCAATTTTCCTTTTCCCATTGTTTTATCCACATGAATGTGCAGCTCATTACAAACTGTTCGCAATTCTGCTTCATTCATATTACTGATATCGATACCTGTATGTTCTTTTATTGCATCATACATGGTAATTCTTTTGTACGGCGCTTTGAAATTAATTTCTTTTTCGTTTATTAAAACGGTGCTTTTTCCATTTACAGCAACTGCAGTTTTTTCCAACAGTTGTTCTGTAATTTCCATCATCCATAAATAATCTTTGTAAGCAACATAAAATTCCAAGATTGTAAATTCGGGATTGTGCGTACGATCCATTCCTTCGTTTCTAAAATTTCTACTAAACTCATAAACCCATTCAAATCCGCCAACAATCAATCTTTTTAAATAAAGTTCATTTGCAATTCGCAAATACATCGGCATATTCAGCGCATTGTGCTGTGTGATAAATGGCTTTGCTGATGCACCGCCGGGAATGCTTTGCAAAACAGGAGTATCAATTTCCAATGCACCGCGTTCATTTAAAAAATTGCGAATGGCATTTACCAATTTTGTTCTTTTTGTAAAAACTTCTTTTACATCGGGGTTGATGATTAAATCTACATATCGCTGACGATACTTAAATTCCGGATCGGTAACTACATCAAATTGATGCCCTTCAGCTTCTTTTACAATTGGTAATGGTTTTAATGCTTTCGTAAGTAGCGTTAATTCTTTTACATGAATGGATGTTTCCCCTGTTTTTGTTTTGAAAACAAAACCTTTTACTCCAATAATATCGCCAATGTCAATACACTTTTTCCAAACGATATCATACAATGATTTATCGTCGCTACTGCAAATATCATCGCGACGAATATAAAGTTGAATGCGACCCGAAGCATCTTGCAATAAAGCAAAATTAGCTTTGCCCATATCGCGTACACTCATGATGCGCCCCGCAACACAAACTTCCGTAAACGTTTCTTTATTTTCTTCTGTAAAATTTTCTTTTATTGCTTCAGCATTTGTTGTAATTGGAAAAGCTGGAGCGGGAAAAGGATCAATTCCCAATGCCAATAATTCGCTCAGTTTTTCTCTGCGTATAAGTTCTTGTTCGGATAAATTAGGGTTGTTCATTTCTGTTTGATTCAAGCTGCGCAAAGGTAATAGTTAAGTAAGATATATGCACTTAGTCGATCGATTACTTAATTGACATTTTGAAAACTAGTCTTTACAAAAAGAAAAATATTTCTATTTCGTTACATAATAAGTTTCTTCTTTTTTGTTTTGAAAGTAAAAATAAAAAGTGCAAACCCAGATAAAACAGTAAGTAATCCCATCACAGAAAAAATACGAAGTAAAAGATTGTTGAAATTATCTCTAGTTGCATAATCCATCGTGTGTGTCATCCAAAGCCAATCAAACCAACGCCAAGGATGGTTGCGAAATTTTTCGACTGTTCCTAATTCGGTTGCAACATAAATCGTTGTTTTATTTTTATTGTCGAAACTTACAGCGTAGGCAGGCAGCGGATTTTCGCGGTATTCATGATAAGCATCAACACTTGTAATATATGTTGTGGATTTAACATTTGCCGTACCATTAAAATGTGCTGCAGCTAAATGAATCGCTTCTTTTTCTGTTAATGGCGGTCTAAAATTTCCGGTTTTTGCATCGGCAAGTTGAACACTTTGGTGCTTCGTAGATTGATGATCTTCATAGATTAATTGATAAACTGGAGCGTTTAAAATGTTAATGAGTTTAAAAGAAATTATTTTTTCGACCGGTTTTATTTTTTGTAGTTGTTCAATAAGTAAAGATGGGCTTACGAATGTAGAGTCAGCTGTAAGCAAGGACGGCTGCTTCTTTTCAAAGTCGCCATGGATTTCGTCAAGATTAGTCCAGCTGAAATAAATTCCGCTTACAGTCCAAAATAAAAACTGGACACCAATAATTAGACCCAGCCAGCGATGTGTTTTTCGGAGAAATTGAATTTTGTTTTTTTTCATACTGTATTAATAAGCTGAAATTAATATTTGCCAAGCTTCACGAACACAACCTTTGCTCAATAATTGTTTAGCGTAGTGATGCAATTCTTTTTCCATTTCATCGGGAGACATGCTGTAATATTGAATTATCTCTTTTAATCGAACATCTGAAAATGTCGCATCAACTATGGGCATTTCGGAAACATTAGCCAATTGGCCCAAATCATTCCCTGATAAAATTTTACTATTTCTAATATTTTCTGGCAAAGATTCTACGCCAATTCCTAATTCAGAAATTGGTTTTGGAACTGTGAAAAGATTCGTTTCATTTACTACACAATACCAATCCGCACCCAAGCGAGCCACATGATTTATTTTTCGTTGATCAATTTTTTTATTTTCATCTAATAGAGAATCATCCATATGTAATTTCAAAACTTCGCAGATAATTAAATTGCCAGCACCAGCATCATTTCCCAACGATTTTATTTCGATAACCTTGCATTCCAATTTTATTTTACTTTCTTTCACCATCGGTGGAGACACAATAGTGGCACGCTCTGGCGTAAATCCTGCTTTTATAAATTCGTTTACTCCTTTCGCGTATTCGCAACTGGCTAACGAAGTTTGTTGCACCATATCTTGTGTAACAATATTGATAACCACTTCGGGAACTTCTTTTACATTTTCCAAAGTATGTTTAATGGTATTGTCGCGCAATCTTCTTCCTGGCGAAAAAATAACAATGGGTGGATTGGCGGAAAACAAATTGAAAAAACTAAACGGACTTAAGTTTACATTTCCGACTTTATCAATTGTTGAAGCAAAACAAATTGGCCTTGGCGCAATTGCGTGTTGCAAATAATATTGCGCTTCAACCGGCGTTAAATCATTCAGAATAAAAATCATTGTTTTTTTAAATTGCTTCTCATCTTATTTTTAAAATAATAATTCAATTTCTAAGAATGGAAGATAGCAATATTAAGTAACAATTGTTTTTAGCTAAAAAACTCAATTAAGCAATTGGTCAACCACAGAATTCAATTTCCCTATTTTTTCTGTGTTAATCGAGTAGTAAATAAATTTTCCAATTTTTTTTGTAGATACAAAATTTGCTTTTCGTAAAATCGCAAGGTGTTGCGATGTAATGGATTGCTCTAATCGCAGATGTTGATAAATTTCCGAAACGGTAATGCTTTCTTTTTCTGCAATAAATTTTAATATTTGTTGGCGAAGCTTATGATTAATAGCTCGCAAGATCCATGCAAACTTTCTGGTTTTTAGTAAATCAACTTTTGATTCACTATTTTTTTCACTTGCTGAAGTAAGGATTAAGGAATTATTGTTCATTGTTAAATTGGTTGGTTTGTACAAAATTAGCTTTTTGCATATTTAAAAAATTACAAATATGTTAAAGGTGTTTATTTATGGATGAACGGTTAGTGAGCAGGTGTATAATATTCTTTCAAATAAAGAGGTTCCGAATAGGCTAAATCGGTAAATTCTTTATTAATAGTTTTTTTTTCAACCAACGGAATTAAATTTCTTGCATCCCAGTTTATTGATTCAAAAAAAGCACTTGGAGAAACACAAATATTTTGAAATTTCATACTGCCATTCCCAAAGAAGTGAATTTTGTTTGTAGCTAATTTTTCTGAAAAACTTGTTGTATCTAAAATTGACGCTCTTGGTGGTTCAATTGTTTCCAGTTTACAATTATATAAAGCAGTGAACACTTCCATTCTGCGCGCATCAATCATTGGACAAAACAAATCAGTATTAGCATCATCGACATTTGTTAAATTTTTTATCGCCACATCTGTCATTAATTCTAATGTGTTTATTGTAACAAGTGGAATGTTTAATGCATAACAAAATCCCTTTGCAGCAGCTAATCCAATGCGTAGACCAGTGTAAGATCCCGGACCAATTGTAACGGCAACTGCCTCCATATCTTTCATCGTTAAACTCGCATTTGTAAGAATAGATTGCAATGTGGAATGCATCCAAATTGTGTGATCTTTTAGCACATCATTTTTTTGAAAACACAAGGATTCTCCATTTTTTGAAATACAGAGTGATGCAGCATCAATAGAAGAATCGATATTTAAAATAATTGCCATTCGTTTAGTTTGGGAAAACTGATTTCGTTAAAAAATCGCAAGGCAAATAGCGTGCTTCGTTTTTGCTGAGTTTGGTTAACAATTGACAAATATTATTCATGCCAATTTTTTCTCCCCATTCAAATGGTCCGTAAAGATAATTTGCTCCAAGTTTCATAGCAATATCAATTTCCTCTTTATTACTTACCGATTCGCTTATTGAAAAAAAAGCTTCGTTAACTATCATCGAAATTATTCTTGCAGAAATAAAACCGGGCTGATCGTTTACCCATTCTGTTTTTCTTCCGAGTGCTGCAAAAATTGTTTCCACTGTTTGCCTATTTGTTGAAGAAAGACAAGCTGCTTCGGTTATTTTTCTTTTCAATAAAGTTGGCCAGCCGTTTATACGAATAAATGGTTGATCAATTTCTTGCAGTGTGTCACAAACCGAATTTACAATTACAGGTTTTGGTAAAAATTGAGCAAGTAATTTTTTTTCCTCTTCTGTATTTTCAAATAGTAAATCAATGATAGCAGCTGCATCTTTATATAAACTTAATTCCGACAAATTGCTGATTCTTTCAATGATTAACTCGTCAGCGATTGGCTGAAATAAAAGTTCATTCATTAAAACTTCATTTGATCGGATTAGTAGTTTCATCAAACTTTTTTTGCAAAGAAACAGTATAAACTTAAATTCGTTCTTCTTAAAAAAATAGTATGACAAAAACAATTATAAACACGTCAATGGCACCAGCGCCGATTGGACCTTACAACCAAGCAGTGTTGCATGGAAATACGCTTTACATTTCGGGACAAGTTTGCATCGATCCGGCAACCGGGCAATTAAAGAATAAAGATATTCAGGAAGAGGCTCATCAAGTAATGCACAACCTTCGTGCAATTTTAACGGAAGCCGGAATGACATTTGAAAATGTAGTAAAAACTACAATCTTTATTACCGACATGAATCGTTTTTCTGATATCAACGAAGTTTATGGAAAATATTTTGAAGCCAATTTTCCGGCAAGAGAAACAGTACAAGTTTCTGCACTGCCAAAATTTGTGAATATTGAAATTAGTATGATTGCCATAAAATAAAAACCTCCCGAAGGAGGTTCTTTTTTTTCTAAAACGGTTTTTCTTTAAATGTGTTATTGTTTCGGTTTACATCCGGTAGTTGTTTTTCCGGATCTAAAATAATTTCTTTTATTTTAGATGTAGTTTGAATCCCAAAAGTCCAAGAGCTGCCGCGTTGCCAAACTTCAACTGGTAAATTTATTTTGTGTTCTTTTCCATTTTCTTCTTTTACAAGAAGTGAAACCGGCATTACCATTTTTTCTACATTTTCGATTGTAATCATTGCACCATCTTCTGGTTTGTTTCGTATGTATTTTATTTCTTTTACACGTTGATCCAATTTCCAAGTATTTAAAACCCAAGCTCTCCAAAACCAACTAAGGTCTTCGCCAGAAGCGTTTTCAATTGAATGGAAAAAATCCCACGGAGTTGGATGTTTAAATGCCCAACGGCGAATGTATTCGCGAAAAGCATCATCAAATCTTTCTTTGCCTAGCACTACTTCTCTCAATACAGTTAACATCATAGCTGGTTTATAATAAGCAGTAATTCCTAAATTCATTTGTTGTATTACTTCTGGAGAATTAAATAAGCCATCCATTTTGTCATTGAAGATGAAAGCGCTCACGTCCAAGCCATGCATTTCATCTTCTACAAATTCTCCTTTATTAAATTCTTTTGTAGAAATGCTATTAATAAAAGTGTTGAACCCTTCGTCCATCCAAGCATATTTTCTTTCATTATTTCCGACAATCATCGGAAACCAAGTGTGCCCAAATTCATGGTCGGTTACTCCCCACAAACTTGCACCACTATCCGAATGACTACAAAATACAATTCCGGGATATTCCATTCCACCTACGATTCCGCCCACATTGGTTGCTGCAGGATATGGATATTCAAACCATGTTTTTGAATAATGTTCAATACTTGCTTTTGTAAATTCTGTTGATCGTTGCCAACCGTCTTTTTTAATACTTTCAACCGGGTAGGCACTAATAGCCATACATTTTTTACCACTTGGTAAATTTATTTTTGCAGCATCCCAAACAAATGCTTTTGAAGCAGCCCAAGCAACATCTCTTGCATTTGTAATTTTAAATTTCCAAGTACAATTTGCTTTTGCCGGCCGTGAACTTTTATCATTTACTTCATATTGACTGCGAAGAACAATAGTCGTATCGCTATTTTTTGCATCGTTCCATCTTTTTTGTTGAAGTGGAGTAAGGCATTCCAAAGGATTTACCAATTCTCCGGAACCAACAACAATAAGATTTGCAGGGGCGGTTACAGAAAATTCATAATCTCCATATTCGCAATAAAACTCTCCGGCGCCGAGATAGGGCAATGTGTTCCACCCTTGAATATCATCGTACACACACATTCTTGGAAACCATTGTGCTACTTCGTAAACGATTCCGTCTTTTGTTGTAAGTCTTCCCATGCGGTCGGTTCCATATTCCGGAATTTCAAATTCAAATTTTACAATCAATTTTATTTTTGCACCCGTTGGTTTCAACGGTTCATTCAATACTATTTGCATCCGTGTATCTGTAACGATGTATTTTGCTTTTGTAATTTTTCCGGCAGATTCTATGTTTACTGATTTTAGTACATCTCCTTTTGTAAACTGTGCATTTGCCCATCTGCCGCCAGTTTGCGTGGTAGTGGCAGATCCACGAGAATCTTGTTTGTAAATATTTTGATCTAATTGCAACCACAAAAATTTTAAATTATCCGGGCTGTTGTTGGTATAAATAATTTCTACATCGCCGGAAACAATATGCGTTGCTGTGTCAATCGTACAATTGATTTTATAATCAGCGCGATTTTGCCAATATTTTGGACCTGGTTCGCCACTTGCACTTCTAAAATCATTTCCCAAATATGGATAAAAATGTGGATGAAATGCTTCGCGATGATCGTATTTCGACTCTTGGGCAAAGCCAACAAAAGAAATAAGAAACGACAATAATGCGATAATGGATTTTTTCATACGTGATTTATTTTGAGATGACCAAAGTAATTAAATTCGGAATAACAACAATGCCAAAAAATAAGTTTAGAAATAAATTAAGAAAAAATAGTTTCAGCAATTGCAACCGATTCGGGTTTGCCCACATCCAAAAATTTATCGCCGCTATGATCAAATCCGAGAATAGTGTGGCTAGAAGCAAGTTTTAAGTAAACATCCGTTAATGAAAATTTCCCACTAAAATTATTTTTTATCATCAAATCAAAAATGGAATAATCTAAAATGGCAACACAGCTGTATGCTTTTGCAATTAACGGTGAATGATTAATTGCAATTTTTTTTTCATTTGTATTGTTATTTTCCCAACCACACAATCGGTTTGTATTGTCGAATAAAAAATTGCGCGAAGAAACTCGATTGGTAACACCAAATGAAATAAGTGGTTTGTTTTGTTGATGAAATAATTGTAGTGCGTTGATGTTTAGATTTGTAAGTACATCCACATTGCAAAGAATAAAGGATTCTTTTTTTGTAAAATATTTTTGCGCATTTAATAATCCGCCACCCGTTTCCAATACTTCAGTTCGTTCGTCGCTAATTGAAATTTTACTTCCCCAACCGTTGTTTGTTTTTACTGAATTGATAATTTGATCGGCAAAATGATGCACGTTAATTACGACTTCGTAAATATTAAATTGTTGTAAATATTCAATGTTTCGCTGCAGTAAAGTTTTTCCGTTTACAATTGCCAAAGCCTTGGGGTGCGTATCCGTCCACGGTTTGAAGCGTGTACCCAATCCTGCTGCGAAAATTATTGCTTTCATTTTTTAGAAACCTTTTTGTTCGGTGATGTGTTGTTCGCGATGTGTTAAAATTATTTTCACTTTGAATTTATTTCTTAAATGTCTTGCCAAAGCATCGGCTGCAAAAACACTGCGGTGTTGTCCACCGGTGCAGCCAAAATTAATCGATAGGTTTTCGAAATTTCTTTTTATGTAATCGGTAACGGCGATGTCTACCAAATCAAAAACACTATTTAAAAAAAGCGGCATTTGTGTTTGTTGTTCTAAAAAATCTTTTACTGGTTTATCGCGTCCTGTAATTATTTTATATTCATCCAATCGGCCTGGGTTTAAAATGCTTCTACAATCAAATACAAAGCCACCGCCATTTCCAGATGCATCTTCCGGAATTCCATTTTTGTAAGCAAAGCTGGTAATTTTTATTAAAAGTGGCGTTTGTTCGCTTGCTTGAATTGGTGTAAAATAATTTATCGTTTCTTCTTCGGTACAAATGGCTAATACTTTTTGAAATTCTAGTGTGTCAATTTCAATTACATTTTTGCTGAGAAAATGTTTTAGATTCAAAAGTGCAAATGGAATACTTGTCAAAAAATGAGCTTTTCGTTCAAACAATCCACGAAATCCATAAGCACCTAAAACTTGCAATAAACGAATTAACACAAAACCGTTGTATTGGTTTTTAAAATTTGGTACATCTATTTTTTCCCCAATTTCTTTTTCAAAAGAAAGGATATAATCGTTCAGTAAATTTTCTTTCCATTCGTCGCTTAAATTAGCCCGTGCTTGCCACAACATACTTGCTACATCGTACTGTGGTGCACCTTTCATACCACCTTGGTAATCGATAAAATGAGGCGAGTTATTTTCATCAATCAAAATATTTCTACTTTGAAAATCGCGAAACATAAAATAATTATACTCTGTGTGCGCAAGATATTGACTAAGCTTTTCGAAATCGTCCATCAATTTTTGTTTATCGTACGGACGGCGCAACGCATCTAAAAAATAATATTTAAAATAAAGTAAATCAGCCATGATGGCCTGTTTACCAAATTCGTGATTTGTGAGGCAACGATTGTAATCAAGTTCTTTATCACCATTCACTTGAAGTTTGGCGAGCGCTTCCAAACTTTTTTTGAAAAGCAAATAAATTTCATTTGTAAATCCATCTTTTTCCAAAAGTGTTAGCAATGAATCATCGCCAAAATCTTCTTGAATATAAAAAAGTCCATCTTTACTTACAGCATAAATAGTAGCAACGTGTAAATCTTGTTTACTGAATTTTTTAGAAAAATAAATAAAGACTTCGTTTTCTTTTTTATTTGCTCCGTATGTGCCAATAAGTGTTTGCCCGTCTTTTTCGTGCAAACGAAAATAGCGTCGTTCGCTTCCGGACTGAGGCAGGACATCAATCGTTTCGATAGAAATTCCTTTCCAGTTTTTATATAGTTCCGATATAGAATATAAAGCATCTTGCATGAAGCAAAAGTAAACGAATTGAATATGCAGTGTAAATACGGATAGGCATTACTTTTTTTAATTTAACTTTGAAACCTTCAGAATAAACTTATTATGGGCGAAAGACCAAAACATAAAGTTAGAATTGTAACGGCAGCTTCTTTGTTTGATGGGCACGATGCGGCGATAAATATTATGCGCCGAATAATGCAAGCAAAAGGCGCAGAAATTATTCATCTTGGACACAATCGCAGCGTACACGAAATTGTTGAAACAGCCATCGAAGAGGATGTGCAAGGCGTTGCAATTACAAGCTACCAAGGAGGTCATCTTGAATTTTTCAAATACATGAAAGATTTACTTGATGAAAACGGATGTGGGCATATTAAAATATTTGGCGGTGGTGGTGGAACTATTTTACCAAATGAAATTGAAGAATTACAACAATACGGAATTGCAAAAATATTTTCACCCGACGATGGAAGAAAAATGGGATTGGAAGGAATGATTGAAGAAGTAATCAAACAATGCGATATACACTTAAATGGAAATCCCGAATATAAAATTGCACTTAAACTCGAAGAAGCAAAAGATGTTCGAAAAATTGCAAGACAGATTACGAATGTAGAAAATGGAGTAAATATAAATGTTGAAAAAGGAAAAGCGGAAATAAAAACGATTCCTGTTTTAGGAGTAACCGGAACAGGTGGCGCAGGAAAATCATCAGTTACGGATGAATTGGTGCGCCGATTTCTAAATAATTTTTTAGATAAAACAATTGCAGTCATTTCTGTTGACCCTTCCAAGAAAAAAACAGGTGGTGCATTGTTGGGAGATCGAATTCGAATGAATTCCATTTCTCATCCAAGAGTCTACATGCGTTCGCTTGCAACAAGAGAAGACAATACTGCGCTGAGTGGTGCAGTGAAAGAAGCAATTGCAATTTGTAAAGCGGAACTGTTTGATTTTATTATTTTAGAAAGTGCAGGAGTTGGACAAAGCGATGCATCCATTCTTGATTTTTGCGATGTGAGTTTGTATGTAATGACGCCCGAATACGGCGCTGCTTCGCAGTTAGAAAAAATAAACATGCTTGATTTTGCTGATTTGATTTGTATCAACAAATTTGACAAAGCCGGTGCGCTGGACGCACTTGCAGATGTTCGAAAACAATTCAAACGCAATCACCAAATGTTTTTGGCGAAAGACAGTGAGCTTCCAATTGTAGGAACAATGGCGAGCAAATTCAACGACGAAGGGGTTAATTATTTATTTGAGTTGCTTTTAAAAAGAATTGAATCGAAAATGAAAATTTCATTTGGTGAATTTCATTTTTCGGAAACAGCAAAAATTTCGCAAGCAATTATTCCTTCGGGTCGTGTTCGTTATTTGAGCGAAATAAGTGAGAGCAATCGAAATTATGATCAATTGGTAAAAGAGCAAGCTACAATTGCTTCAAAGCTGTATCAGTTGCATGGAAGTTTGGAAATAATAAAAGAAAATGTGATTGAATCGCAACTGGAAATTTTACAACAACAAATTAATTTTTATACCGATCAACTTACACCGATTAGTCGAAAATTGATTACAAATTGGGAACAAAAAAAGAAAGAATATCAAAAAGATTTTTACGAATTCACTGTGCGCGACAAAACGATTCGACAGGAAATGTTTACGAAAAGTTTATCGGGACTTCGTATTCCAAAAATTGTTTTGCCAAAATATAAAGATTGGGGCGATATTTTAAAATGGCAAGCACAGGAAAATGCTCCCGGACATTTTCCGTTTACTGCAGGTGTGTTTTCATTAAAAAGAGAAGGAGAAGATCCCACAAGAATGTTTGCAGGAGAAGGAGGGCCGGAAAGAACGAACAAACGATTTCACTATGTAAGTTTGGACCAACCAGCGAAACGCTTATCCACAGCGTTTGACAGCGTTACACTTTATGGAGAAGATCCTGCACATCGGCCAGATATTTATGGAAAAGTTGGAAATAGTGGAGTTAGTATTGCAACCGTTGATGATGCAAAAAAATTATACAGTGGTTTCGATTTGTGCGATTTCAAGACAAGCGTATCAATGACAATTAATGGTCCAGCTCCAATTGTTCTTGCTTTTTTTCTGAATACAGCAATCGATCAGCAATGCGAAAAATGGATTGAATTAAATGAAAGTTGGGCGGATATAAATAAAAAAATTGTTGAAAAGTTTAAAAAACAACCACAACCAAAATATTTTAGTGAATCAAAATCGCAGCAATTGCCAGAAGGGAATAATGGACTTGGATTAAAATTATTGGGATTGAGCGCAGATGAAATTTTACCGAAAGAAATTTATGACCAATGTAAACAAGCTGCACTGCAACAAGTGCGCGGTACTGTTCAAGCAGATATTTTAAAAGAAGATCAAGCGCAAAACACTTGTATTTTTTCTACAGAATTTGCATTGAAATTGATGGGTGATGTGCAAGAATATTTTATAAATAAAAAAATTAGAAATTTTTATAGTATAAGTATTAGCGGTTATCATATTGCAGAAGCTGGTGCTAATCCAATTACACAGCTAGCATTCACATTGTCGAATGGATTTACTTATGTAGAATATTTTCTGAGTCGTGGAATGGCAATTGATGATTTTGCTCCAAATCTATCTTTCTTTTTTAGCAATGGGATGGATCCGGAATACAGTGTAATTGGAAGAGTTGCTAGAAGAATTTGGGCAAAAGCGATGAAGTATAAATACAAAGCCAATAAACGCAGCCAGATGTTAAAATATCATATTCAAACATCGGGCAGAAGTTTACATGCGCAGGAAATAGATTTCAACGATATCCGTACAACGCTTCAAGCACTGTATGCCATTTATGATAATTGTAATTCGTTACATACAAATGCTTATGACGAAGCAATAACAACACCTACTGAAGAAAGTGTGCGTCGTGCAATGGCAATTCAATTAATAATCAACCGAGAATTAGGAACTGCAAAAACTGAAAACTTTATTCAAGGAAGTTTTGCGATTGAAGAACTAACTGACTTGGTTGAAGAATCGGTTTTGAAAGAATTTGATAGAATTACAGAACGTGGCGGCGTAATGGGAGCAATGGAAAGAATGTATCAACGAAATAAAATTCAAGAAGAAAGTTTGTATTACGAACATCAAAAACATTCAGGGGAATTGCCCCTTGTTGGCGTAAATACATTTTTAAATAAAAAAGGAAGTCCAACAATTATTCCCGGCGAAGTAATAAGAAGCACTATGGAAGAAAAGGAAATGCAAATTGAAAACTTACACAAATTTTGCGAACGAAATAATTCTAATTCACAAGCGATGCTTGAACGGTTGAAAACAGTAGCAATCAACAATGGAAACCTTTTTGAAGAATTAATGGAAACAGTAAAATTCTGCTCGTTGGGACAAATTACACATGCTTTGTATGCAGTAGGCGGTCAGTATAGAAGAAATATGTAATTTGTAAACATGAAACAGTTTCTATTTATTTTTTGTACGGCAATTTTTATTACTGCTTGTTCGCCAAAACCATATAGCGAAACAAATAAAAGCTATAAGAAACAAGTCAAACAATTTGCAACAAATTTTAAAACCTATCCACTGAATGACTCAGTGGGCTTGCCTTTTGCCAATCAATTTGTAGGGACTACGAATCTTTCCATGCGCCGTCCAAATTTTATTGTCATTCATCACACGGCACAAAATAGTTGCGATCAAACTTTAAAAACATTCACCTTGCCACGAACTGCAGTTAGCTCACATTATGTTATTTGTAGAGAAGGAACTGTTTACCACATGTTGAACGATTTATTGCGCGCACATCATGCAGGTGTAAGTAAATGGGGCAATGCTACCGATTTAAATTCTTCGAGCATTGGAATTGAAATTGACAATAACGGAAGCGAACCATTTTCGGAAATGCAAATGAATAGTTTGTTGTTGTTGTTGGAGCGATTGAAAAAAACATACAGTATTCCAACAGCAAATTTTGTTGGACATGCCGATGTAGCACCGGGAAGAAAAGTAGATCCAAGCAGGCAATTTTCTTGGAAACAGCTGGCTGATAAAGGATTTGGTCATTGGTACGATACAACAAATGTAGAAGTGCCAAATGATTTTAATGCACTTCAAGCTTTAAGAAATATTGGCTATAATACATCAAACACGAAGAATGCAATTCAATCTTATAAAATTCATTTTACTCCACAAGACACAACGAATTTTCTTACCAATGGTGATAGGAAAATACTTTTTGAACTTTCAAAAAAATACTAATAAAATTTGTTACTCTTTCATCAGTAAAAAATACACAACAATGATTAGCGCAACAATTGCAGAAATTAAAAATACAAATTGACTTCCCCACTGACTCCAAATAATTCCGGCAATTGTACTTGCAAATAATGCAGAAACACTTTGACAAGTTGTAAAAAATCCGATGGCAGTTGCTGTATTGTTGTGGTGTGCGCTATTTGTAATCCATGCTTTTGCGACTCCTTCTGTAGCTGCTGCATACAAACCATAAATAAAAAACAGTATAAAAATTGTAGCAATTGAAGGGTTAAATGCAAAGCCTCCATAAACGATTACAAACAACAATAATCCAAAAATGAATGTTTTTTTAATTCCATATTTATCGGCTATAATCCCCATTGGGTAAGAAACCGAAGCAAAAACAAGGTTGTAAAAAACATAAGCAACAATCGTTATCGAATCACTTCCGGTAATTTCTTTTGTAAGTAGCAAAAGAAAAATATCTGAACTATTAATTAATGCAAATAATATCATTCCGCAAACAATTCTTTTAAATTGCGGCGAAGCGATATTCCAATATTTTAAAAATGAGAAAAAATTTCCTTTGCCCAAAGTTGCTACCGATTGTTTTTTTTCTTTCAACAAAAACAAAAAAAGGACCGCAATTATTCCGGGAATAAATGCCAGAAAAAAAATGGAGGCATATTGTTTTGGAAAATAATGAAGAAAAATTAATGTAATTATTGGACCGATTGCTGCACCAATCGTATCTAAACTTCTATGAAAACCAAATACAGTTGCTTTTGTTTCTTTCGTTGCTTGATGCGAAAGCAATGCATCTCTTGCCGCTGTTCGAAGTCCTTTTCCCAATCGATCGGTAGTTCTTGCAAAAAAAATTCCTAGTGGTTGTATAAAAACAGCCATCATTGGTTTGCTAATTGCACTCAATAAATAACCCCATTTTATAAAAGGCAATCGAACTCCTTTTTCATCACTTAGTTTTCCAAAATAGCCCTTGCTAATTCCGGCAGTAAATTCTGCAAACCCCTCCAAAACGCCAATGAGTATAATTGAAAAGCCAATTTCTTTTAAATAAACCGGCACAATTGGATAAAGCATTTCGCTGGCAATATCAGCAAATAAGCTAACCAAAGAAAGTATCAAAACTGTGCGGTTGACAATACGCATTTCTTGAAGTTAATTAATTCAAAAGAGTTGACTAAAATTAAAAATAAGTCGCAAACAGCGATTTCTGCTTTGCTAATTCAAATTATTTACACCAACTTTGTGCCCATTAATTACAAATCATAAAATGGGACTTTTTAACTGGCTAACACAAGAAATTGCAATTGATTTAGGCACTGCAAATACGCTAATTATTTTCAACGACGAAGTCGTAGTAAATGAACCATCAATCATCGCATTGAATAGAAATAACCCAAAAGAAGTTTTGGCAATTGGAAAAAGAGCGTTGATGATGCACGAAAAAACGCACGAAAGTATTCGTACTGTTCGTCCGTTGAGAGATGGAGTAATTGCAGATTTTAACGCAGCCGAATTGTTAATTCGAGAATTAATAAAATTAGTTCATCCCAAAAGACCGCTTTTTGCTCCAAGTTGGAGAATGATGATTTGTATTCCTTCTTCCATTACCGAGGTAGAAAAAAGAGCTGTTCGCGATAGTGCAGAACAAGCAGGTGCAAGAGAAGTATATTTAATTCACGAACCAATGGCTGCTGCATTGGGAATTGGAATTGATGTGGAAGAACCTGTAGGTAATATGATTATTGATATTGGTGGCGGAACAACAGGAATAAGTGTAATTGCATTGGCGGGAATTGTTTGTGATCAAAGTATTCGAGTTGCAGGGGATGAATTTACTGCCGATATTATGGAAGTGCTTCGTCGCTACCACAGCTTATTGATTGGCGAAAGAACTGCAGAACAAATCAAAATTCAAGTAGGAGCTGCAACTAAAGAGTTAGAAAATCCACCCGAAGATATCCCGGTAAACGGACGCGATTTGGTAACAGGAATTCCAAAACAAATCTATATCGGTTATCAGGAAATTGCAGAAGCGTTGGATAAAAGTTTATTTAAAATAGAAGAGGCAATTTTAAAAGCATTGGAACAAACTCCGCCGGAACTTGCAGCAGATATTTACCGTCGTGGCTTGTACATAACTGGCGGTGGTGCACTGTTGCGCGGTTTGGATAAACGAATTCAGCAAAAAATAAAATTGCCGGTACATATTGCCGACGATCCACTTAAAAGTGTGGTGCGCGGCACGGGTATTGCTTTGAAAAATTATAACCGTTTTCCATTTGTGATGCGCTAACCGACACTAATTTTAATAATTAATAATTCAAATTATTTTACGATTATACTTACCTTGTATTTCAAAGATTTGAATTTGTAAAAATTTCATGCATAATATATTTCTCTTTCTGCGTCGGTATTCAACTTTTATAAGTTTTCTTGTATTGCAAGTTATTGCATTGGTGATGCTTTTTCGATACAACAAAAATCAGCGTGCATTTTTTTTGGGAAAAGCAAATGAGATAACCGGTTATTTTAATTCGAAATATAATAACGCCGAAGATTTTTTTCATTTGCAAAATGAAAACAAACGCGTTCATCAATTGAATGATTCGCTGCGAAATTTACTTCTTTCCAATTTTACAACTCCCGACATATCTGTTGGTGTTTTTTCCGATACGACAAATTTTGATTCTTCCGGAAAAGTTCGCCGTTATTTTAGCAGAACAGCACAAGTGGTTGGCAATTCTGTAAGTGAAGAAAAAAATTATATTCAACTCAATCGCGGATCAAAATATGGAATAAGCGATAATATGGCTGTTGTTAATTCGGATGGGTCGGCAGTTGGTGTAGTGGTAAATGTGAGTGAAAATTTTAGCCAAGTGATGAGTTTGCTGCACATCCAAAGCAAAGTGAATGCAATGGTAAAACGCAGTCGCAACAACGGTCGTATTGAATGGGATGGAAAAAACCCATTGGTTCTCACCTTAAAAGATATTCCGAAAAGTGATGCAGTTGCTGTAGGCGATTCTGTGCTTACAGGTTTGTACTCGTACAACTTTCCTCCTGGATTATTGATTGGTACGGTGGAAGAAATTATCAATGAAAAACAGTCAAATTTTTTTATATTAAAAATTAAAACAGCGACAAATTTCCAAAACCTTCAACAAGTATTTGTAATTGAAAATTTACAACGAAAAGAACAGGTTGAATTGGATAAGGCAACGCATAAAAAAATTGAAGAAATTAATAAAGTAAAAAAATGATTAATTTTTTTAAAAATATAATTCGCTTTGTTCTCTTTTTGGGAGTGCAAGTTTATGTGTTGAACAATGTGCCGCCGTTGCATCATTTTATTTCGCCGGTTATTTATTATTTATTTCTATTGTGGTTGCCGTTTTCAACAGATAAATTTTGGTTATTGATAATTGGTTTTTTGCTTGGACTGTCTTTCGATTACTTTTTAATGACACCTGGATTGCATGCTGCGGGTTGTGTATTGATTATGTATTTACGTCCTGCTTTAATCAACTTGTTTGTACAATACGAAAAAAATGAATTTACTTATCGCGAACCATCTGCTGCGGCTATGGGATGGGCTCCTTTTTTAACTTATGTTTTTATTTTAACCATTGTGTATCACGGTTATATTTCCTTTTTGGAATGGTTACAGTTTGGCAATTTTTTAGACTTTTTATTTAAAATAATTAGCTCGTCTATCATCAGTATGTTGCTTGTAATTACACTCGAGGTAATTTTTTCAAGAAAACAAAAGTTGAGGTCAACTATGAGTTAAAAAATTTTTTTTCAAAAAAATCAGTTTAGAATTTTTACAGTGTAGTTTTGAAACGAATCAATTCCCCATTTTTATTTTTGTATGTCCGTATTCAACCAGTCAAGAAGTCAAATTGTTAAATTAGTTTTTCTTACAACTTTTGTAATCATACTTGTAAAACTTTTTTTTATGCAAAGCATTTCTGGTAAATACCAGAAATTAGCATTAGATCTTTCTGTTTATCCAAAAATTGTTTATCCCGAACGCGGAATTATTTATGATAGAAATGGAAAAGCCATTCTCAACAATTCTATAATGTACGATTTGATGGTTACGCCATCAGAAGTTAAAAATATTGACACGCTTGAGTTTTGCAATATGATGGAAATTGATATGGCAATGTTTCGAAAACGAATACGTGATGCCTCATTTAAAAACACAGAAGTTCGGCCATCTGTTTTTGAAGATTTATTACAACCTTATTTACAAGCACGGTTTGAAGAAAACAGTTGGAAGTTTCCTGGATTTGTTTTGGTGCAACGTCCGGTGCGCACTTACCCATTCAATGCTGCAGCACATATTTTAGGATACATTGGCGAAGTAGATACAAGTCAGATTCGGCGATCAGAAAATTTTTACCGAATGGGAGATTACGTTGGTAAAAATGGATTGGAAGCATTTTACGAAGCGACATTAATGGGGCAACGAGGAATACAATATTTAATTAGAGATAATAAAAATAGATTAGTTGGTTCTTTTGAAAATGGTGAATTGGACACTATTGCCGTAGCTGGAAAAAGTTTAAGAACTTATATTGATATTGAAGTGCAACAATTAGCCGAGCAATTACTTGCGAATAAAGTAGGAGCCATTGTTGCAATAGAACCAAGCACAGGTGGAATTATTGCAATGGCATCTGGTCCAAATTTTAATCCCAATGATTTAACAGGGCCTGATAAAAATAAAAATTTTGCAAAATTACAATTGGATGTTTCTGCACCGATGCTGAATAGAGCAATTAAAGGGCAATATCCACCGGGGTCCACTGTAAAAATTCTTGGGGCGCTTACAGCACTCGATGATGGAATTATTACTGAAAACTATGGATATAATTGTAGAGGTCGATATACTTCTTGCGGCATTGGCAAACCAGCTTGTTCGCATAACAATGCCGGGCATGCCGCTAATCTTCGATTAGCCATTGCAAATTCTTGCAATGCATATTTTACACAATTATACCGAATGTCGGTTGATAATTCCAAGTATAAAAGTGTAAAAGAAGGTTATTCTGTTTGGCAAAAATATATGAACAGTTTTGGGCTCGGCACTCGATTGGGAATTGATCTTCCAAGCGAAGACAAAGGAAATATTCCTGATACAACAATTTACAATAAAGATTATCGCGGCAGTTGGAATTCTTGCACCAACCTTACGCTCGGAATTGGACAAGACAAAATGCTTGCAACGCCATTGCAACTTGCCAATGCCATGTGCATTGTTGCAAATAAAGGGTATTATTTTTCACCACATTTTGTACGCTCAATTGAAGGAGAAACAATAACAGATACTTTGTTAACTAAATTTAGAAAAAAACAAAAAACATCAATCGAGCTTTCAAATTCTATTTATGAAATTGTAATTGACGGAATGCAAGATGTGGTGGAAAAAGGAACGGCAAGTAATGCAAGAATACCGGGTATTGTTGTTTGTGGTAAAACAGGAACTGCAGAAAATAAAAAAGTAATTGATAGACGTGTATTGCAATTAGCCGACCATTCTTTCTTTGTTTGTTTTGCTCCAAGAGAAAATCCAAAAATTGCAATTGCTGTTGTTGTTGAAAATAGTGGATTCGGAAATACTTGGGCGGCTCCTATTGCAAAAATGGTAATGGAAAAATATTTGAATGATTCACTTAGTACAGAAAGTAAAGTAAGGTGGCTGGATTATATCAGCACTAAAAATTTATTGCCGTCTTATTTAAAACGATTGCAAACGAAAACAGATTCCATTCGTGCTTTTGATTGGTTTAAAACAACAAAAGATAGTAGCTACATCAAAAAATATGTATTTGAAAACAAAAATCGTTTTCCAAAACAAAAAAAAGATAACAGCAAAAACAAGCAAAGAGAAGAAGTTGCAATAAGACAATATCCATTTTATAATTTCAAATCCACCACTACTCGATGAGTTATAGAAGACAAGAGATAACAAAAGGAATAGACTGGGCGCTGCTTTGGCTTTGGATATTGCTTTGTGCAGTTGGCGTGATGGCAATTTTTGCGGTTACATTTAAAGAAGGCGATCCGTTTATTCAAACTTTACTTGGTTTTAAAACTGATTACAGCAAACAATTTTATTTCTGGGGTGTTGCATCTTTATTTGGCATTTTTATTTTATTAACTGACAGTAAATTTTTTGCAGCAACTGCCAATCTTTGGTATTTGTTTGGAATTTTATTGTTGCTGTTGGTATTTCCATTTGGTTCAAATGTTCGTGGCACAGCATCAATTATTAAATTGGGAGGATTCCAATTTCAACCTGCAGAATTTTGTAAAATTTGCGTTTGTCTTGCATTAGCAAAATACCTTTCACAACCACATAGAGAATTTCTAAAACCAAAATCACAAGTATATGCAGCAATCATTGTGTTGATTCCTGCAATTTTTAGCGTCATGCAAAGCGAAACCGGATTGGCCTTAGTTTATTTTTCTTTTTTTATTGTAATGTATCGTGAAGGGTTGTCTTCTTCGGTGCTAATAATTGCATTTGCGATTGCTGTTTTAGTTGTCTCCACTTTGTTGATTGAAAAAAATACACTTGCTTTTATTTTGACCGGACTTGCTTTAGCAACTATTTATTTTTTGCGAAGACAAGTAAAAAAGAAAAAAGCATTAATGTTTGCCGTTTTATTTATTTGGTTGATTTGTGTGGGAGTGCAACGATTTGCGGTTCCGTTTATTTTCAAAAATATTCTTAAGCCACACCAAGTGGAAAGAATTTTTAGCACCATTGGTAAAGATGTTCCGTCGGAATATTTTTCCGAAAGCAATGCAATTGCTACAAGAAAAACAGATGTTCATTACAACGTAAAGCAATCAAAAATTGCAATTGGTAGCGGCGGTTTTTGGGGAAAGGGTTTATTGAAAAGTACACAAACACGAAATGATTTTGTTCCGGAACAAAGAACCGATTTTATCTTTTGTACTATAGGAGAAGGGTTTGGTTTTGTTGGAAGTTTTATTTTGATTACATTATACACACTTCTTTTATTTAGAATCATCACAGTTGCAGAAAGGCAGCGAAGTGTTTTTAGTCGAACCTATGGATATGGAGTTGCGGCTGTTTTCTTTTTTCATATTTCTATTAATCTCGCCATGACAGTTGGGCTTGCTCCCGTTATTGGAATTCCACTTCCCTTTATTAGTTATGGAGGAACTTCGCTACTTACCAATTCAATTTTACTTTTTATTCTTATTCGGTTAGATGTGGATCGGCAAATGGGTTTGAGATAGGGATTGTATTTTTACAGCCATGAAAATAATTCCACTTTCTGAAGGTCAATTTACAATTGATAAAACAAAAGAATTTATTCCGTTTGATGAAAAACAGCACGAGCTGCAAAATCGTCCGGTTGGAAGTTTGTTGGTGGAAGTGCAACCATTTGTGGTCGTTACAAAAAAAGATATTTTATTATTCGATACAGGATTGGGATTTAGTAAAAATGGCGTGCTTCAACTTCACCAAAATTTGAATGATGTTGGAATTAATTCTACTGAAATAACGAAAGTATTATTTTCTCATTTACATAAAGACCATGCAGGAGCGATTACAAAAAAAGAGGATAAAACTAAACTTAGTTTTCCCAACGCAACTTATTTTGTACAACAAAAAGAACTCGAATATGCATTGCAAAAAACATCTCCATCTTATTTGTTGGAAGAACTTGAGCTGCTTAAATCATCTTCTCAAGTTTGTTTATTAAATGAATACGAAGGAGTAATTGACAACCATATTTCTTACCAACTCACCGCAGCCCATTCGTCTTTTCACCAAGTATTTTGGGTAAGAGAAGAAGATGAAATTGTTTTTTTTGGAGGAGATGTTGCACCGCAATTGCAACAAATGAAACATCGCTTCATTGCAAAATATGACCTTGATGGAAGAAAGGCAATGGAATTAAGAAAACAGTGGTGGGCGCAAGGAGAAAAAGAAAAATGGACTTTTTTATTTTATCACGATATAAAAAATCCTGTTTGGCGTTTTTAAATTAGTTGGAAAAAGAAATCAACGGAATTTTTTTGGAGCTCGTTCTATTCTTTGTTGCATTCTATCTTTTCTAATATTGTCCAACTCGCGAATGAATAAATCTTGTTGGCGATAAACTTCATTGCTTCTTGCTTCTCCCATTATTTCTTTAAAGTCGGTTCGATAGCGAAGACGCAATTCAATAATTTTTTGCTGGCGAAAAAGTGGGTCTTCTCTATTTTCTTTTAGCATGGCGCGCCAATCCGAATAGTAGCGCATAAAAATAGGAGTAAATCGTTCTGCTTCGTTTTGGGAAAGTCGCATTCTTTTTTGAATAAACTCTTTCATTCGATCGCGAATTTTTTCTGCATTTTCATTTTGTGCAAAAGAAGGCAGCGCCACAAACCATCCCAATATTAATAGTATAATTATCTTTTTCATTTCTATTTGCTTATTTCAAAACTATTTCTTCTGTAAAATTTGTTTCGTCAAAAAATTGTTGAATTTCTTTGTTGGAAACATCTTTCATTAATAATTCCAATTCAGTTGAATTGTCTGCCAAAGTCAAATTTTCTTTTGTGTTCAATTCAGCTTCGGTAAGATTAATGAAGTTACTTATATCTTCTGTACTTACTTTTTTCATTTTTTGTTCTACCCAATTGTGCGGAGTTGAAACGGGGTTAATCTTGTTTTTATTTATAAATTCCAAACCAGAAATTACCATTAAGCCAAATACACCGGCTACTGCTGCAAAACGGAACCATTTTTTTGTAGTTATCGGAATAACTTTTGCATTTGTTTTTGAAGTTGAAAAAGTTATCGTTTCAAAATATTGCGAAGGTGCTGCGTAAGTATTTATTTTTTCTAAGTTTTTTAAGAATGGTGATAGATTCGCTAACTCTTCACTTGCCGTTTGATAATCGGCACTTGCTTTTACTGCAAGCATCAAATTCGTTTCCAAATTTTCAAAATAACCTGCAGGAGCTGTATAAAGATTTTCTCCAACCGCATTTACGATTGAGTTTTTTCCGACTGCATTAAGTTCATTTACTATTTCGTCCCTATTTTTCATTTTATTTTCGAAACCAATTTTCCGTCCTTTTTAGGACAACAACCCGAAATTAAGGTTTAATTATTCAGCATAAAATCTTCAATTTTTTTAACAGCATGGTGATAGCTGGCCTTTAAAGCTCCTTCGCTTGTTTCTAAAACTCGACTCATTTCGGCATAAGGCATCTCGTCGTAATACCGAAGTTGAAATACAACTTTTTGTTTTTCAGGAAGTTGTTGAATTGCCAATTGAAGTTTCCATTCTAGTTTATTAGCATCAAAATTTTTATCTGCTTTTATGGTGTTTTCAAGTCCGGAGGCAACATCATCATAAGAAACAGATTTTCGTTTTTTTTGCTGTTCTAAAAAATTAAGGCATTCATTGGTAGTTACACGATATAACCATGTATAAAGTTGACTATCTTCTCTAAAATTTTGAAGACCATTCCAAACACGGATGGCAACATTTTGCAATACATCGTTTGCATCTTCGTGGTCTATCACCATTCTTCGAATATGCCAATAAAGTTTTTCCTGATATTTTTTTAAAATGGCGGTAAATGCACTTTCTTTCGTAAAAGGATTGCGAAATTGAAATAACAATTCTGTATCGCTGTTACTTGTTAAAGCCATTTTATTATTTATAGTACAAGCAATATAAAAATAAGCAATCCTGAAATTATTTTCTTGCTATTACTTTTTCGGCGGCAGTAACAATATCCGTTACATCCATTCCGTATTTTTTAAGCAATTGCATGGGTGTTCCACTTTCGCCAAATGTATCTTTTGTACCAATATATTCAATTGGAATGGGGAAATTTTTCGCAGCACATTGTGCAATCGCATCGCCAAGTCCGCCAATAATATTATGCTCTTCGGCAGTTACTGCACAGCGCGTTTTTCGAATTGAATTTATAACAGCAGATTCATCCAATGGTTTTATGGTATGAATATTTATTACTTCTACACTAATTCCTTTTTCTTGCAAAATAACTCCAGCCTGAATTGCATTCCAAACCAAATGCCCGCAAGCAAAAATGCTAACATCAGTTCCTTCGGAAAAAAATTGTGCTTTTCCTATTTCAAAATTTTCGGTGGCTTGGGTAAATATTGGCCAACTTGGTCGCCCAAAACGCAAATAAACAGGTCCAACAAAATCGGCAATTGCCAATGTTGCTGCTTTGGTTTGGTTATAATCGCAAGGGACAATAACCGTCATTCCGGGAAGCATTTTCATTAATCCAATATCCTCCAATATTTGATGCGTTGCACCATCTTCGCCCAAAGTAACACCGGCATGCGAAGCACAAATTTTTACATTTTTTCCACTGTAGGCAATGCTTTGGCGAATTTGATCGTAAACTCTTCCTGTAGAAAAATTTGCAAAAGTGGTAGTGAAAGGAATTTTTCCGCCAATGGTTAAGCCCGCTGCAATTCCCATCATATTAGCTTCGGCAATTCCACACTGAATAAATCTTTCGGGAAATTCTTTTATAAATTGATTCAATTTTAAAGATCCTGCGAGGTCGGCAGTAAGTGCAACAATATTTGAATTTTTTCTGGCGGCTTCCACAATTCCATCTCCGAAACCACTTCTTGTATCTTTATTTCCTGTTGATTGAATTTCTTTTAACATTCCTAAAATTTATGACGCAAAAGTAAGGGAATTGTTTTCGGAATTTGACCACTTTATATGAGGATATTATCGTATTAAATTTTAATATCCACTATTGTGTACGCTCTTTACGGCTCTTCCACTCGGATCGTTCAAGTTTTGAAAAGAAGGATCCCATGCTAAGGCTTCGGGTGTGCTACAGGCAATAGACTTTACCGATGGAACACAAGCTGCTGCAGTTTCGCTTGGAAAATGTTCAGAAAAAATACTTCGGTAATGATACTCTTCTTTGGACATAGGAGGGTGCACCGGAAACCGGAATTTAGCTTTTGCTAATTCTTCGTCGCTAATTTTTTCATTTGCAATTTTTTTCAAAGTGTCTATCCATCCGTAGCCAACACCGTCGCTAAACTGTTCCTTCTGCCTCCACGCAATGCTTTCGGGCAATAAATCTTCAAAAGTTTTTCTTAAAATAAATTTTTCCATCTTCCCATCCTTCGCCATTTTATCTTCCGGATTTAATCGCATTGCTACATCCATAAATTCTTTGTCGAGAAAAGGTACACGTCCCTCCACACCCCAAGCCGCTAAAGATTTGTTTGCCCTCAAGCAATCGTATAAATGCAACTTACCCAATTTGCGAACGGTTTCTTCGTGAAAGGCCTGTGCGTTTGGGGCTTTGTGAAAATAAAGATAGCCACCAAAAATTTCGTCGGCACCTTCGCCCGATAGCACCATTTTTATTCCCATCGATTTTATCACTCTTCCCAAAAGATACATGGGTGTTGAAGCTCGAATAGTGGTAACATCATAGGTTTCTAAATGATAAATCACATCTCGAATAGCATCCAAACCTTCTTGAATGGTGAAATGTATTTCGTGATGAATGGAACCGATATGATCTGCCACTTTTTGTGCGGCGGCTAAATCGGGCGATCCTTCCAATCCCACTGCAAATGAATGCAACTGCGGATACCAAGCCATCTGCGTATCATTGCTTTCAATTCGTTTGGCAGCATATTTTTTTGTGATGGCCGAAATGATGGATGAATCCAATCCGCCCGACAATAAAACACCATAGGGTACATCGCACATGAGTTGACGATGAACAGCTTGCTCCAATGCTGCTTTCAATTCATCAATATTGCTCTTATTATTTTTTACATTTTCGTAATCATTCCATTCTCGATGATACCATTTTACTGGTGTTGCTCCTTCGGTACTGAATAAATAATGCCCAGGTAAAAATTCTTCAATCTTATTACAAATTGTTTCTAAGGCTTTCAACTCGGAGGCTACATAAAAATGCCCAAATTTATCCCATCCCATATACAACGGAATTATTCCTATATGATCTCTGGCGATGAGGTAGGTATTTTTCTCTTCATCATATAAAGCAAAGGCAAAAATGCCGCTGAGGTCTTCAATAAACTTCGGACCTTTTTCTCGATACAAAGCAATGATGACTTCGCAGTCGGAGGCGGTTAAAAATTTGTAATTGGGAAATTCAGCGCGCAACTCCATGTGATTATAGATTTCACCATTTACTGCGAGTACAATTTTTTTGTCTTCGCTATACAAAGGTTGTTTTCCGCTTGATGGATCCACAATAGCCAAACGCTCATGCGCCATAATTACATTATCGTTACTGTATATCCCCGACCAATCCGGACCACGATGACGAATTTTTTTTGCCATTTCCAACACTTGCGGACGCAATTCTGCGCTGCTATTCTTTACTTCAAATACTGCTACGAAACCACACATACGATTTTATTTTCTTATTTAATGCTTGAGTCAAACTCCTCTTTTAATTTTTGTTCCCATTTCCAGCTCGAAGAAACCATGTCAGCTAAACTATATTTTAAACTCCACCCCAATTCGCTTTTTGCCAATTCGTTACTTGCGTAAATTGCCATAATGTCTCCGGGTCGTTTCGGACCTATTTCATAATTCAGTTTTACTTTATTTACTTTTTCAAAAGTTTCAATTGCTTCCAATACAGAAACTCCAACCCCTGTTCCTAAATTAAAAACTGAAAAATTTGATTTTTCTTTTTCAGCTTCTAAATAATTTATAGAAAGTGTATGTGCATGTGCAATATCGCAAACATGAATATAATCGCGAATACAACTTCCATCTCTTGTATCATAATCATTTCCATGAACTGTCAATTTTGAAATTTTTCCAATTGCAGTTTGTGTAATAGCCGGAAATAAATTTTGCGGTTTGCCAATTGGCAACTCGCCAATTAATGAGGATGGGTGAGCGCCAACCGGATTAAAATACCTTAACGAAACACATTTGGTTGAATTGGCTTTTGAAAATTCCGAAACAATTTCTTCGCCCATTTGCTTTGTAATTCCATACGGCGATTCGCCTGGTTTGATTGGCGAACTTTCGCTTACGGGGCTTTCGTCTGGGCTGCCGTAAACCGTACACGACGATGAAAAAACAAAATAAGGTGTGGCAAATTCTTCCACGCATTTCAATAAATTAATTAACGAAAACAAATTGTTTTGAAAATAAAGCAAAGGATTTTCTACCGATTCATTTACAGCTTTAAAAGCCGCAAAATGAATGATTCCTTTTATATCTGTATTTTCTAAAAACACCGAACGGCAAGCATCAAAATTGCAAAGGTCGATGGCATAATTTTTTATTTGTTTGCCTGTAATTTTTTCTACCCTTTCCAACATTTTTGGGTTGGATCTGGAAAAGTTATCAATGGAAATAACATCGAAACCATTTTCGATTAGGTCCACCATTGTATGTGTACCAATATAACCACAACCACCAGTAACAAGTATTTTATTCATAAAAAAAATCCCAACAAATGTCAGGATTTTTTTTATAGAAGTTGAATTAAATATTAAATAAAAAATAGTACTACTTTGTAAACCAGCGCAGCCATTAATGCACTTACGGGAATCGTTAATATCCAAGCCCACAAAAGATTGATGGTAATTCCCCAACGCACAGCTGATAAACGCTTGGTTGCACCAACTCCCATGATACTTCCGGCAATGGTGTGCGTGGTAGAAACCGGGATTCCCATTTGTCCGGTAAAAAATAAAGTAAATGCACCGGCAGTTTCTGCAGCTACGCCTTCGAGTGGCGTTACTTTCGTAATTTTTGTTCCCATTGTTTTTACAATCTTCCACCCACCGCTTAGTGTACCTAATCCAATTGCGGCATAACATGCAATAGGAACCCAAGCAGGAAGATGGCTAAAATCTTGAATGGATCCACTTGCAATTAACGCAGCACCAATAATACCCATTACTTTTTGTGCATCGTTTCCACCATGTCCAATACTAAATGCAGCAGAACTAAGTAATTGCAATTTTTTAAACATATTGCTTACGCGGTAAGCCGTTGGCGTTTTTATTTTTTCGGAATATAAAAAGGCAAGACAAAAAATAATAGACATTGCAGCAATACCCCAAGTGATTCCTTTATTGTCTGCTTTTAAAATATCTTTTCTAAAAGATTTTTCAATATTGAAATTGGAAAGAACTTTATTTATTTGGGAAATGTTTTTTTCTTTCAAAGGATAAATTGCGCTCATTGCAGCAATCGTGCTATCTGCAGAAGCTTCTTTTTTCAAATAGCGAGCCAACGGTTCTTTGTATTTCTCTGTTAATTCTTTGGCTTTTGCAAATTCTGTTTTTTTTGTTTTATCCGTTAATGATGCAGATTCCAAAATCAAATAATCGTTTGCATTGCGAACGTCATCTTTTAATTTGCTTACTTCAATTTCCGACAACCATCCTTCGTTGTAAGTAATTTTTGCAATAGAGTCGGCACCCAATTTATCGTAATCAGCAATTAATGGTTCAATCTTTTCATAAGTTGCAACAGCTTTGTCCAGTTTCTTTTTTGCAGATGCAAAAGTTGCAATTGAAACACTATCGGTCGAATCCAATTTTGCAGCAGCTTTTTCAAAATCAATTTTGTATTTATCTGCTTTTACAAATTTTGTAAGGTTTTGATTCATTTTATTTTGCTCAAATTGGTCGAAAGCAAAAATGATTACAATTGTAAATAACCCAAAAATTGCAATACGTAACCAAACATTTCGTATCACCGTGACGATAGTGATGAAAATAGAAACAAACATTCCAATAAGTGGTGCTAAGAAAATAAATAACACCGTTTTTAGAATCATATCACTTTCTACAATCGAAGTCCAGGAAATGTTCCATCCTTTTGTATTAATTGCATGCGCAATAGCTGCACCTGCAAAACCTCCAATTAATGTATGCGAAGAAGAAGAAGGAATTCCGTACCACCAGGTTACTAAATTCCAAATAATTGCAGCTATCAATCCAGAAAAAATTACGGGAAGTGTAATAAATTCTTTGTTGACTGTTTTGCTGATTGTATTTGCCACTGCATGATCTTGAAAAATCCAAAAAGCAGCAACATTAAATATGGCTGCCCACAAAACTGCCTGTAATGGTGTAAGCACTTTTGTGGAAACAATGGTGGCGATAGAATTAGCCGCATCGTGAAATCCGTTAATAAAATCAAAAACCAGCGCCAATATAATAATGGAAAGTAAAAATGGAATCATAGTTGTTACAATTAGCTAAGCAAAAATTAAGCGTACTTAATAATTATAGATTCAATAACATTGGAAGCGTCTTCACATTTATCGGTTGCTATTTCAAGTACTTGATAAATTTCTCTTTTTTTAATTACTTCTTTTGCATCCGGCTCTGTTTCGAAAAGTCGTTCAATGCTCATGTCAAAAATATCATCGGCTTGGTTTTCCAAACTGTTTATCTTAATAAGCGCTTCAGTCATTCGCTTCATGTTCTTCATGTTTCTTAATTCGGTAACTGCATTTCTAACTTCGTTGCAACTTAATTGAATTACTTCGGCTAATTTTTGAATTCCTATTTCATTTGGATTGACTTTATAAAAATTTATCTTTTTGGCAGAAGCATAAATATAGTCGGCAATATCGTCCATTGCTGTTGCAAGTGCATGGATATCTTCTCTATCAAAAGGTGTAATAAAATTTCTTCCTAGTTCGGTAAATATGGTGTGAGTCAACTCATCATTTTTGTGTTCTAAGTCTTCAAGCGATTTAAACCAAAAACTTCTCTTGTCATAATCTGCTTCTGAAACTAGTTCTCTCAGTTGGTCACTCATTAACGATACGTTTCCTGCAGCGCTTTCAAACAAGTCGTAGAAAACTCTGTCTTTTGGCATAAAAATTTTAAAAATGGAATTTAGTGACATAAAAATTTGTTTTAATGGTGCAAAAGTAAAAGCCAATTTGATACAAAAAAGAGAAATGAAATACTTAATAATTACTTAACATAGGGCTAACTTTTACCATACAGTGTTGAGTTGTTGGTGTTGTACTTATCTTTAGAACTTCATAATTAATTATAAAATCTATGATTCAACGGTATAAAAGACTTGTATTAATAGTAGCAATAACAAGCTGTAGTTGTTTTTTTGTAAATGCCCAAAAAAAAGTAACACTGCCCAACGGATGGTCGCTATCGCCCGCTGGAAGAAGTTTGCCTCTTGGCGATTTACCGTTGAATATGGCGGTTTCGCCTTCAAAAAATTTGATAGCAGTTACTAACAATGGGCAAAGTGTTCAAAGTCTGCAATTGATTAATCCGCAAAATGAAAAAATAGTTAGCACAGTTGTTATTCCAAAATCTTGGTATGGATTAAAATTTAGCGCTGATGAAAAATATTTGTATGCAAGCGGAGGGAATGATAATTGGATTTTACAATATTCTATTTTAAATAATAATTTAAACTTAATTGATTCCATAAAACTGGGCGATAAATGGCCGAACAAAATATCGCCAACAGGAATTGAAATTGATGACGAAGCGAAGACAATGTTTGTCGTTACAAAAGAAAATAATTCTTTGTACATAATTAATCTCGAAAACAAACAAATCATTTTTCAACAATCATTGGGCGACGCTGCTTATTCTTGCCTCTTATCGAAAAATAAAAAAGAGCTTTATATTTCTTTGTGGGGCGATAAAAAAGTTCTTGTCTTTGATATTGTTTCTCGAAAAATAGAAGCAACAATTCATGTTGGAGAAAATCCAAATGAAATATTACTCTCAAAAAATGGTAAACATCTTTTTGTTGCAAATGCCGGCGATAATTCCGTTTCGGTAATTGATGTTGAGCAGCGGAAAGTTTTAGAAGTTTTAAATGCAGCGTTGTATTCCAACGCACCCACAGGTTCTGCGAGTAATGGTTTAGCACTTAGTGCCGATGAAAAAATTTTATACATTGCAAATGCCGACAATAATTGCCTTGCTGTTTTTGATGTAAGCAATGTTGGGTTCAGTACTTCAAAAGGGTTTATCCCTGTTGGTTGGTATCCAACAAATGTAAAAGTGGTGGATGGAAAAATATTTGTAAGCAATGGCAAAGGGCTCACTTCTTTATCCAATCCGTACGGACCAAATCCAACCAAACGAAAAGAAGAAGTTATTTATCAAAAAGGGTCTACAAAGCAACAAAAAGAAGTAGAATATATCGGCGGTTTATTTAAAGGAACATTAAGTATTATTGATACACCATCCGAAGAAGAGTTGGCTTCTTATTCTCAAAAAGTTTATGAAAACACGCCGTATTCCAAACACAAAGAACTTAATGCAAAAGGAGAAAAAGGAAATCCTATTCCAATGAAAGTGGGCGATGCTTCACCTATCAAGTATGTTTTTTATGTAATTAAAGAAAACAGAACTTACGATCAAGTGTTGGGTGATGTGCCCGAAGGAAATGGAGATACAAGTCTTGTTTTGTTTGGGAAAAAAATAACTCCCAATCAACATAAATTGGCAAGTGAATTTGTGCTGCTCGATAATTTTTATGTTGATGGTGAAGTAAGTGCCGATGGGCATAATTGGAGTACCGCTGCAAATGCAAATGATTATTTAGAAAAAACTTGGCCAACAAATTATGGCGGACGGGGTGGAAGTTATGATGCAGAAGGTAACCGTGAAATAGCCAATCCAGATCGTGGTTTTATTTGGGATTACTGTAAAAAAGCTGGAGTAAGTTATAGAACCTATGGAGAATTTGTTTTTAATGGCAAAGGTTCAATCCCAGCTTTGGAAAATAATTTCTGTCCTTATTTTACAGAGTGGGACGAATCGGTTAGAGATACTTCTCGTTTTTATCAATGGCAAAGGGAGTTTGATTCACTTCTTTCAAAAAATGCAGTTCCAAAGTTTAATACTATTCGATTTATTAATGATCATACCGAGGGATTGAGGTTGGGGAAACCAACTCCATTTGCACATGTTGCGGATAATGATTTAGCAACAGGTTTATTTGTTGAGTATTTATCCAAAAGTTCTATTTGGAAAGAAACAGCAATATTTATTGTTGAAGATGATGCACAAAATGGCCCTGATCATGTTGATGCACATCGAAGCACAGCTTATGTTGCAGGTGGGTTTGTAAAAAGAAAAACAGTTGATCATACGATGTATTCAACTTCTTCTGTATTGCGTACAATAGAATTGATACTTGGATTGCCACCAATGAGTCAATACGATGCAGCAGCAGAATCGTTGTGGAGATGTTTTTCAAAAACTCCAAACATTTCTCCATTTATTTCGTTGCCTGCAAATGTGAATTTAAATGATATAAATAAAGAAAATAATGCAAGTGCCAAACTTAGCGAAACGTTTGATTTTTCTAAAGAAGATCAAATTCCGGATCTTGTTTTTAGTGAAGTAATTTGGAAAGCGGTAAAAGGAGAAAAAAGTGTAATGCCCGCACCAAGAAGAAGTGCTTTTTTAAAAAAAGTAGAAAAGGAAGATTAATCTTTTCTTCCTTCTAATGTAAATCCAATGGTTGTTCCAACTCCTTCGGAACTGCGCACATGTATGTTTTGGTTGTGCGCTTCAATGATGTGTTTACAAATAGATAATCCCAATCCGCTGCCTGCTACATCACGGCTTCTTCCTGCATCGGTTCGGTAAAAACGTTCAAAAATTCTTGGGATATGTATTTCCGGAATACCAATGCCATCATCGCTAATTTCTATTAGAATATGCATTTCATCCATCGTATAAATACTTGCTGAAATAATACCCCCCGGTTTTCCATATTTAATTGCGTTGTCAATCAGATTGATGAACACTTGTTTAATTTTTTCTTTATCTGCAAAAACAAATAGTGGAGCTTCGCAACCCTTTTTAATACCGGCTGTAATATTTTTATTTATCATTTTTAAAGACAAACTTTCAAACACTTCTTTAATTAATTCTTGTACAACAAAGTTTGTTTTTGCAATAACTATTTCACCACTTTCTAATTTTGAAATTTCATCAAGATCTAATATTAGATTAGTAAGTCGTTCAATATTTTTAGATGTGTTGTTGAGAAATCGTTTGTTGATTTCGGGATCCAACATGCCGCCATCCAATAAACTTTCTACATAGCCTTGAATTGCAAATACCGGCGTTTTAAATTCGTGCGAAAGATTTTGTAAAAACTCTTTTCTGAATTGTTCGTTTTTTTGAAGTATTTCAATCTCTTGCGTTTTTTCTGTTGCCCACGCTTCCACATCTGCAGTAACTTCTTTTATATTTTTTTGAGGCAGCAGATACTTGTGATAAATTTCTTCTTTTTTAGTTGCTTTTGTATTGTAAATAATTTTATAAATCAATTTTATTTTTCGATAAATAAATCGGTTGAAAGTAAAAACGATAATTGAAAAACTGATAATCGTGAGCAGCGCGAAAGAAATAAAAAATATTATCCAATTTTGATTCAATAAATAAATAACAAAAGCGGTTGGAGTAGAAATGGCGAGAGCAGCTAAGAACGAGAGCTGGCGAGGAGTTAGGTTTTTTGGACTCAACATGGGTGCAAATCTACGAGCTATGTTTGAAAACTAATAAAATCAATCCATTCAATTTAAAAGTGAAAATTTATAGCCAACGCCTTTTATTGTTGAGATGCAATCGACACCTAATTTTTGTCGAATTTTTCGAATATGAACATCAATCGTACGGTCGCCAACAATTACATCAGCTCCCCAAATTTGTGCAAGTATTTCATTGCGAAGAAAAACACGTTCTGGTTTTGCAGCTAAAAAATATAAAAGTTCAAATTCTTTTTTTGCTAACAGAATTGTTTTTTCTTTATAACTAACAATATATTTTTCAGGGTCAATCGTTAAATCATTAATCGCAATAGTTTTGGTTTGTGTTTTATCAAATCGTCGAAAAAGTGTGTTTACTTTACTTGCAAAAATTTTTGGACTAATTGGTTTGCTCACATAATCATCCGCTCCGGTTTCCAAACCTTTTAATTGAGTTGATTCATCATTCAGTGCGGTTAAAAAAATTATTAAAGTGGATTTAAATGCAGCTTGCTTTCTAAGCAATTCACAAACTTCAACTCCATTTTTTTTCGGCATCATTATATCCAACACAATTAAATCGGGCTGAAATTGTTTTGCTTTATCAAGCGCATCATTCCCATCCTTTGCTGTAAAAACTTGGTATCCTTGATTTGTAAGATTGTATTTTAATATTTCCAAAATATCAGGTTCGTCATCTGCAATCAACACTTTCAACGATTTTGTATCCATGAAAAAAAGTTAAGTTTTGCAAACCTACTTTAAATTGTGGGTTTTTAGATATGAATAAAAATTTTGACTAATAGTTAATAATTATTTAATATTAAAGAGATCAATTGAAAGAGAATAATTAAAATTAGAAGGTTGTAGATTTGCTCCCATCGCTATGAATTTGAAATTAAGTTTTTTATTGGTTTTTCTGTTTTTTGCATTTGCAAGTTCTGCGCAAACTGATTCTCAATTTGTATTTACGCCAGACCGCAATACAGTTTTATTCCACGATTTTATTGATAGAGAACAAGCATTAATTTTAAAATCGGACGGAAAAGAAGATGAATTATTTTCAGCTTCTTCAAATGAAGAAATCAATTTTCATATAACTCGAAGTTTAATTCAAGGTGTAAATCAATTTCAATATCGGATGGAAAAGGATTCCGTTTTAGGAATTCAAACAAAAATTAGATACCTCCGCGGCGTTGAACGATTGCTGAAAGATTTTAATGCAAATTGGAAATCGAATCGATTTGCAGTAAACGAATTTCCAACCATGTTGCTCGAATATTTTAATTGTGTGGAAGCCGACAGACAAGGATTGACGATAGAAAATATTATTGACCGATTGTCGTACGCAGTTGCACAACCAATCGTAAACTGTTCTGCATTTGATAATAATCTAGGTTTTAAAACAAGTAAAAACTTATTGGTTAAAAAATATTGTCATTTATTTCCGGATAAAATTTTATTAACGCTTACCCAATTCCCAGATGTACCATTTGCAGACAGCTTAATTATAATTGCAGGATATTATTCTCCAAAACAATTGTACAATTACGCAACCGTCAATAATAAATTGGGTGCAATTATTCGAAAAATAGATGAGCCATTAATTAGTGCTGTGTCTAAAATGGCCACCAGCAGCGGAAATGGGCAGCTTTATTTTCCTTTTCTCGACAATGTTGTAAATGGAAAGTTAACAATAGCAGCGATTGATTTGGCGCGAAATGATTCGTTGGACTATTATCGCTTGTTGGTGAAAACGCATATTGATTATGCCGGTCGGCTACTAAAAAAAGATACGGCAAGAGGGTATGAAGATCTAATAAAAATGTTGGAAATAAAAGCGCAAGATGTTTTTGTAACTACGATTAATGCATTGCACGATGAATCGGATGAGCTGCGTTTTAAAATTATTGAACCGTTAACGGCACAAGAACTTTATTATTTGGCTGTGCTTTCCGATGGAATTATTTATACTTCCAGTTTTGTAAAAGGGGTTTTTCCGTTGATGATGCGAAAAGTAAATAACCGCGGTGATTCGTTGTTAATGCTTGTAAAATTTGATCGCTACCGAAAATTTTTAAAAATGACTGCGGGGTTCAACACGCTAAATAGTTTTTTAAATTCTTTCTCAAATTCCAATGATGCAAATGATTTGATGCGTGCATTTGTTGGAAATCTTGAAAAATCAAATGGACTGGAAGATGGCGTGGACGTGGCAGATTCTTATGCAAGTATTGTGGAGATTAATCCATCGTTATCAAAAAAAATGTTGGAAAATGTACAATTGAACTACAATCGAAATGTAGCGCAAAACAACAAAAAAGGAATGGTAGTTTACAAATTGTTGCACCAACTTTTTCAATCAGCAGATAGTTCCAAACAAGTGGATCTTACTGCAGCGCTCGGAATTCCACCTGTGTATTTTGTGCCATTTAATAATTTGACGAATGACAGCAATCAAATTATTATTCAAGTATTTTTTTATGGAGATAAAGACGGGCAAGCTATTTTTCAAGGGTTTCAAAAAATGTTTAGTACAGATGCTTGGAAGATTACGAATGAAAAAAATTGGATCGTCATCAATTCAACAAAAGGGAAAAGAATTTCCGTATTTGCCAACCGACCTTTGCCCGAAGAAACAGGCGAAGACGAACTTGCACAAAAATCATTGGATTCATTTCTTGTCAAGCAAAATTTAAACCCAACGGTTACCATTCATCGCGGACATAGTTATTATGCGCCTTATACAATTGCGCAATTAAATCCAATTTCAAAAATTGTTTTTATGGGCAGTTGTGGCGGCTATCATTTAATTCACAATATTCTTAAAACCGCTCCCGATGCGCATATCATCGCATCCAAGCAAATTGGAAAAACAGCCATCAATCGTCCATTTTTTGAATTGCTTTTGGAAAAATTAAGAACCGGAAAAGATATTCAATGGATTAGTTTTTGGAAAGAATTTCAACAGAAAGTAAAAGTGGAAGGAGTGGAAGATTATATTCCTCCGCATAAAAACTTGGGTGCAATTTTTATAAAAGCATATGCAACCGCACTTCAATTTAATGCAAAAAATTAATTGCTAAACAATTTGAAAACAAAAACAGTTAATCAGAAATTTAATTTTGCTTTGTTGCGTCGTGTGCTGCATTACGCAAATCCGTATAAAAAAAAATTATACGCTTCAATTTTTCTTTCCATTTTTTTAGCATTCCTTACGCCGGTTCGCCCATTATTGATTCAAGTTTCGGTAGATAAATATATTCAAGGACGATTACCAGAAATGCTGATTGCAGTTACGGTTTTTCAAATTGTATTAATTCTGTTGGAAACTTTTTTGCGCTCCTATTTTTCTTTTATTACAGCTTGGCTTGGGCAACACGTAGTAAAAGATTTACGCATAAAAGTGTATGATAAAATAATAGGATTAAATCTATCTCAATTTGATAAAACACATATCGGGGTTCTTACAACAAGAACAGTTGATGATATTGAAAGAATAAACGATGTTTTTTCCGACGGAGTAATTCCAATTCTTGCCGACTTGCTTTCTATTCTTTGTGTGTTGTCGTATATGTTTTGGCAAGATTGGCAACTAAGTTTGATTGCATTAATTCCTTTTCCTATTTTACTAATTGCCACTTATTATTTTAAAGAAAGCGTAAACAAATCATTCCATCGCGTTCGAAATGCTGTTGCCAATTTAAATGCTTTTGTTCAAGAGCGATTAACTGGAATGCATGTGGTGCAAGCATTTTCAGCGGAAGAGCGCGAATTAGTAAAATTCAAGAGTATTAATAAAAATCATCGAAACGCAAACATTGATGCAATTTTTGCTTACTCCGTTTTTTTCCCAATTGTAGAAATTGTGTTGGCTGTTGCCATTGGATTAATTGTTTGGTGGACATCAAAAGAAGCGTTGCATTTACACCAAAGTCAACAAGGAACTTTAATGGCATTTATACTTTGTTTAAATCTTATTTTTCGTCCGTTGCGGGTTATTGCAGATAAATTCAATGTGTTGCAAATGGGAATGGTAGCCGGTGAACGCGTTTTTAAATTATTGGATAATGAAGAT
The DNA here is from genome assembly GCA_005798905.1 of Bacteroidota bacterium. Lineage (GTDB taxonomy): Bacteria > Bacteroidota > Bacteroidia > Chitinophagales > Chitinophagaceae > VBAS01. Next base: position 106,943 of record SYIK01000011.1, read on the forward strand.
TTTATTCAAACGCAAGGAAATTTTTCGCCAAAAAAAATTGTTGGTAAAATTGAATTTGAAAATGTATGTTTTGGTTATTCAAACGAAACAATGGTTTTAGAAAATATAAATTTCACTGTAAATCCCGGCGAAACAGTTGCGATTGTGGGCCACACCGGAAGTGGAAAAACAACCATGGCAAGTTTGCTGAACCGTTTGTACCCTGTTCAACAAGGTGTAATAAAAATTGACGATATAGCAATTGAAGACTATGAATTAAATAGTTTAAGAAAAAACATTGGCGTTGTATTGCAAGAAGTATTTCTTTTTTCGGGTACAATTTTTGAAAATGTTTCCCTGCTCAATTCTGCTATCACAAAAGAGGAAGTTATTAATGCGGCTAAGCTTATAAATATGCACGATTTTATTATGCGTTTACCACAAAATTATGATTGTCCTGTAATGGAACGAGGCGGAATTCTTTCTTTTGGCCAGCGACAATTACTTACTTTTTTGCGCACACTTTTGTATAATCCTTCCATACTTATTTTGGATGAAGCAACTTCTTCGGTGGATTCGGAAAGTGAATTGTTAATTCAACAAGCCATTGAAAAACTGATAAAAGGAAGAACCTCAATTATTATTGCTCACCGACTTTCAACCATCAGAAAAGCCAATAAAATAATTGTTTTGGATAAAGGAAAAATTAAAGAAATGGGCACACACGATGAGCTGATTGAAAAACAAGGTCATTACAATCAACTTTATCAGCTACAGTTTGAAAAGCATAGTCCCGCTTTTCAAAGAGATTAATAGTTATATTCGGGTTTCAAAAACAAAAAAAGTATGAAATCTCCCCCCGAAAAAATTCTTGACTATTTTATGTAGCATTTTGCTATTTGTAACCACCAATGCGCAGGTTGGCATTGGTACGGCAACCACTGCTGCATCGGCACAGTTGGATGTAACAAGCACCACCAAAGGATTTTTGCCTCCACGGATGACAATTTCGCAAAGGAATACAATTACACCTATAGCAGGTTTAATGATTTATAATTCTACTACAAATAAACCCAATTTTTATAACGGAACAGAATGGAAGAATTTTGATGGCAGCCTTGATACAATAATTGGTGGTAGTTTTCAAGGCGGAATAATTGCCTATATTTTACAAAGTGGAGACCCTGGCTATAACGCAAATACTACACACGGTTTAATTGCTGCAGCTGCAGACCAAAGTTCTGGTGCTCAATGGGGTTGTGTCGGAACAATAATATCTGGTGCCGATGGCACAGCCATTGGAACAGGAAACCAAAATACCATTGATATTATGGCGGGTTGCTCCACAGCAGGCAGGTATAGCTGCCAGGCTTTGTGGAGATTTGGTATTGAACGGATATAGCGACTGGTATTTACCAAGTAAAGATGATTTGAATAAATTGTATATAAACCAGGCAGCAATTGGTGGCTTTCTTAGCGACTACTACTGGAGTTCTTTGGAAAACAATTACAATATCGCATGGATTCATCACTTCGCCTATGGCTGGATCACTGCCGATTCCAAAGCAGTCTTACATCGAGTTAGAGCAGTTCGGTCTTTTTAGGTTTGGGTTGCACTCCCATGAGCCTGTCGAATAGTCGAAAAATGATGCTAAAGCAAACAGCAATGGATGAAGCACAAATCATCAATCTATTGCAGTCAGTTTTAACTGACTGCAATAAAAAAGTAGTTAATTATTTTTGGCTTTAGCCACATAAAATATAACTCCAATACTTTTAGCTTTTATGCTTTAAAATTCAAGGTTTTTAGGCCTTGCAACCCTATCTTTGCGGCAAATTTTAAAAAAAATATGAACCTCAGATTGGTAAAACGCTTTCTGGTTGTAGTTTTTGCGCTGGGATTGGTTCAGTTTAGCAATACTGCTTTTGCTCAAGCGCATGCGAATGAGCAAAATGCTGAAGCACCGAAGGGGCATTCATCAGAGGGGAAGAAAAAAGAATTTGATGCGAACGAGGTAATTTTTGGTCATATATTAGATGGGCACGAGTTTCATTTTTTAGATATTGTTGGCGATAATGGCGAAAAACATGCGGTAACAATTCCTTTGCCAATCATTATTTATTCCGAAAAAAACGGCTTTTCCGTTTTCATGTCTTCAAAATTTAAACACGGCCATAAAGAATATAAAGGGTATAATTTGGTGGATGGCGTAATTGTTCCATCAGATAAAACAGAAAAAATTTACGATTTTTCGCTTACCAGAAATGTTACGCAAATGCTTTTGGCTTTAACTCTTTTTGTAGTAATTATGCTAAGCATTGCTAATAGCTACAAAAAAGGACAAGGGGTAACATCGGCACCAAAAGGAATACAAGGGTTTTTAGAACCAATTGTAATTTTTATTAGAGACGAAGTTGCCAAACCTAACTTGAGAAATAAAGTAGATAAATACTTGCCTTATTTGTTAACGGTTTTCTTTTTTATTTTAATCAACAATATTTTTGGATTAATACCAGGCACAGCAAATGTTACAGGTAATATAGCTTTTACGGTTGTATTGGGTGTGATTTCTTTTGTGGTTATATTATTCAGCACCAATAAACATTTTTGGGGACATATTATTAACCCACCCGATGTGCCTTTTCTTGTCAAGTTCATCTTGATTCCTGTAGAAGTTTTAGGCGTTTTTATAAAACCATTTGCGCTTATTATTCGACTTTTTGCAAATATGGTCGCAGGTCATATCATTATTATTTGTTTGATTTCATTGATTTTTATTTTTGGGCAAATCAATCCAATTGCAGGATGGGGAGCATCCATTTTTTCTGTAGCGTTTACCGTATTTATTTATTTAATTGAAGTATTGGTTGCATTTCTTCAAGCATTTATTTTTACAATGTTAACAGCTGTTTTTATAGGTCAGGCATTTGAAGGGGGGCACGATCATAAAGAGGCGCATTAATCAAGTATTTTTTTAATTGTCATAAACACACAAACATGGATTTACTAAATGTGATTTTACTAGAAGCCACAGCAAATGCAGGTGGTGCAATTGGTGCCGGATTAGCAGCAATGGGTGCAGGTATTGGTATCGGTCAAATTGGTAAAGGAGCTGTAGAAGCAATTGCTCGCCAGCCCGAAGCCGTGAACGACATCCGTGCTAACATGATTCTTACAGCCGCACTTATTGAAGGTGCTGCATTGTTTGCAATCATTGTAGGCTTTCTTGCAATGGTTATTTAATAACTATTTGCCAAAAATTTACTGCACTCAACACAAAGGGTGGCGAGTGCAGTATTTTAAATTTAAACAAAAGAAATAACAGAAATAAGATGAAACTACTTACCCCCGAATTTGGGTTGCTTATTTGGACTTTTTTGGCTTTTATGATTGTTTTCTTTTTACTAAAAAAACTGGCTTGGCCGGCAATTGTAAATGGTTTAAAAACAAGAGAAGCATTCATTGCTGAATCTTTGGCAACTGCTCAAAAAGTAAAAGATGAAATGGCGCAAATGAAAAGCGAACACGAACTTTTACTTTCTCAAGCAAGAGAAGAAAGAGCCTCCATGCTAAAAGAAGCACGCGAAACCAAAGAAAAAATAATCAACGAATCAAAAGAAGCTGCAAAAGTAGAAGCATCCAAAATTGTTGCCGATGCACAAGTTGCGATTGAAGCACAAAAAATGGCTGCGCTGATTGCAGTAAAAAACCAAGTGGGGAAAATGGTTGTAGAGGTTTCCGAAAAAATATTAAGAAAAGAATTGAACAATAAAGAAGCACAAGAAGCCCATATTAATGGGTTGGTAAATGAAGTAAAATTGAATTAGAAAATTGTAGTTGAATACAGAATAATTGATTTATGGTAAATACACGCTTAGCATCACGATATGCAAAATCATTGCTCGATCTTTCCATTGAAAGAAACGAATTAGAGCAAGTTTTTGCAAGCATGCAATGGTTGCAAGCCGTTTGCAAAAGCAATCGCGATTTTGCAACTCTATTACGTAGCCCGGTAGTAAATGCCGATGCAAAACAAAAAATTATTACCGCTGTTTTTCAAAATAATGTTGGACAATTAACTGCTTCTTTTTGTGCCTTGTTAATTCAAAAAGGAAGAGAAGGTGTATTGCCAGAAATTGCCAATGCATTTATCCAACAATACAAAGAATTAAAAGAAATTAATACAATCAAATTAACAACAGCTACTGCAATTAGCGAAGAATTAAAAAATGCAATTGTAAAGCATATCACTACTACAACGGAAATGAAAAATATTGAATTGGAAACAATAGTGAAAGAAGATATTATTGGAGGATTTGTATTACAAACTGGCGATAAATTAGTAGATGCGAGCATCGCTTATGACTTAAAAGCGATTGCCAAACAATTTGAAAACAACGATTTTATTTACAACATTCGATAAGCGGAATAGTATTTCAAATCCGCCATTGAAATTAAAAGAATAATATAACAACATGGTAAAAATTAAACCCGAAGAAATTAGTGCTATCCTTCGTCAGCAACTAAGCAATTTTAATGCAAGTGCCGATTTAGAAGAAGTAGGAACCGTTTTGCAAGTGGGCGATGGAATTGCTCGTGTATACGGACTTGGAAACGTTCGCTACGGAGAACTTGTAGAATTTGAAAGTGGCGTTCGAGCCATTGCACTTAACCTCGAAGAAGACAACGTAGGTGTAGTATTGATGGGTGACACAGGTGGAATTCAAGAAGGATCGAAAGTTCGTCGTACCGGACAAATTGCCTCTATAAAAGTAGGAGAAGGAATGGTGGGACGCGTAGTAAATACGTTGGGAGAAACAATTGATGGAAAAGGACCAATTGTTGGTGAGCGATATGAAATGCCACTTGAGCGCAAAGCTCCAGGAGTAATTTTTCGTGAACCAGTTAAAGAACCTTTGCAAACAGGTATCAAAGCAATTGATGCAATGATTCCAATTGGTCGTGGCCAGCGTGAGTTGGTTATTGGCGATCGTCAAACAGGTAAAACAGCTATTTGCATTGATACTATTATTAATCAAAAAGAATTTTTTGCGGCAGGCAAACCGGTTTATTGTATTTATGTAGCGATTGGTCAAAAAGCATCTACCATTGCAGGTGTGATGAAAACATTGACCGATGCTGGCGCAATGGAATACACTACAATTGTAGCAGCCTCTGCATCGGATCCTGCTCCGTTACAATTCTATGCTCCATTTGCTGGAGCTGCGATTGGTGAATATTTCCGTGATACCGGAAGAGCGGCATTAATTATTTATGATGATTTGTCGAAACAAGCAGTTGCCTATCGCGAAGTTTCTTTGTTGCTTCGTCGTCCTCCAGGCCGTGAAGCTTATCCGGGTGATGTATTCTATTTACACAGCCGTTTGTTGGAAAGAGCTGCAAAAATCATTAACGATGATACGGTAGTAAAAAACATGAATGACGTTCCAGATTCTATTAAACATTTGGTAAAAGGAGGAGGATCTTTAACAGCACTTCCAATTATTGAAACACAAGCGGGTGACGTATCTGCATACATTCCTACTAACGTAATTTCCATTACCGACGGTCAAATATTTTTGGAAACAAACTTATTCAATGCTGGTATTCGACCTGCAATTAACGTGGGTATTTCGGTAAGTCGTGTGGGAGGAAATGCACAAATTAAGTCAATGAAAAAAGTTGCAGGTACATTGAAATTAGACCAAGCACTTTATCGCGAAATGGAAGCATTCTCAAAGTTTGGTGGCGATTTGGATGCAGCTACTAAAAACGTGTTGGACAAAGGAGCACGTAACGTGGAAATTTTAAAACAATTACAATATTCACCTGCATCTGTAGAAAAACAAGTTGCAATTATTTATCTTGGTACAAACGGATTTTTGAAAGAAGTTCCTGTAAAAAAGATAAAGGAATTTGAAGAACATTTTTTGATGGAAATGGATAATAAATTACCAGAAGTATTGGCGGAATTTAAAAAAGGAAATTTACCTGAAGAAGGGTTGAAGAAAATGATGATACTTGTCAACGAGTTGATTCTTCAGTACAAAAAATAATTTTGTTTAAATTAAGAAATAAAAGCGGCTCGATGGCCGCTTTTATTTTATCTTCACTATTGAACTTACTGAATAATTATAGAGTGTCAGTGAAGTATTTTAAAAATAAATTAACTATTTATGGAAACAAAAAAACATAAACTGCTTTTGTGCGAAGACGATACCAACCTCGGAACAGTTTTAAAAACATATTTAGAATTGCACGACTATTCGGTAACATTGGAACGCGATGGCCGGCTTGGTTTAGCTGCTTTTCAAAGAGAAAAATTCGAACTTTGTTTGTTGGATGTGATGATGCCCAATATGGATGGGTTTAAATTGGCAGAAGAAATTCGTGATGTGGACCAAGATATGCCTTTGTTTTTTTTGAGTGCAAAAACCATGAAAGACGATATCATTCATGGTTATAAATTAGGCGCCGACGATTATATTACAAAACCTTTTGAAAGCGAAGTGTTGCTTTTAAAAATAAAAGCAATTTTAAAAAGAAACGAAGAACTAAATAGAGAATCGGAAAACAAAGAATTTGATTTGGGCACTTATCATTTCAATCCAAAATTGCGCCACTTGATTCGGAACAACACGACACAAGTTTTATCGCCAAAAGAAAATGAACTGCTTCGTTTGCTTTGCGAATATTTGAATGATTTACTTCCAAGAGATTTGGCGTTAAAAAAAGTTTGGGGCAGCGATACTTATTTTAATGGCCGAAGCATGGATGTTTATATTGCCAAGCTGCGCAAATATTTAAAAGAAGACGAAAAAATTGAAATTGTAAATATTCACGGAAACGGATTTAGATTGGTTACACACCCCTAAAAATAATTTTAAAACAAAGTTTCTGCAGATCTCGATTTTGTTTTTCCCAAATGTGTGTACGCTTTTTCGGTCACTTCTCTTCCTCGCGGTGTGCGTTGCAAAAATCCTTCTTGAATTAAAAATGGTTCGTACACTTCTTCGATTGTGCCAGCTTCTTCGCTTACGGCAGATGCAATGGTGCCAATTCCCACAGGCCCTCCTTTAAATTTTTCAATAATTGTAGTTAGAATTTTATTATCCATATCATCCAAACCAAACTCGTCTACATTCAATGCTTTTAATGCATGTTTTGTAATGCCAATATCTATTTGCCCGTCATTTAATACTTGTGCAAAATCTCGAACGCGTCTCAATAATCCATTTGCAATTCTTGGTGTGCCTCTACTTCTTCTTCCAATTTCTGCAATTGCTGATTCAGAAATTTTTGTTTGAAGAATAGCTGCCGATCTCGAAATAATTTTATTTAAAACATCTGCGGAATAATATTCCAATCTTGATTTAATTGCAAATCGGGAAAGCAACGGTGCAGTTAATAATCCACTTCTTGTAGTTGCTCCAACCAATGTAAATGGATTCAAATTGATTTGTACACTTCTTGCATTCGGGCCGCTGTCAATTAAAATATCAATTCGATAATCTTCCATTGCCGCATACAAATATTCTTCCACTACGGTACTCAGCCGATGAATTTCATCAATAAATAAAACATCGTTCGGTTGTAAATTAGTAAGTAGCCCGGCTAAATCTCCCGGCTTTTCTATAACCGGCCCGGAAGTTTCTTTGATGTTAACGCCCAATTCATTTGCAACAATTCGTGAAAGTGTGGTTTTTCCCAATCCCGGCGGGCCATGAAATAAAATATGATCCAAAGCCTCTCCGCGAATTTTTGCAGCTTTAATAAATATTTTTAAATTCTCAATCGTTTGTGCTTGTCCTGCAAATTCTTGTAACTGATTTGGACGAATATTATTTTCAAATGCTTTATCTGCATCCGATAAATTATCTTTTTTATTGTTCAAGTTTTCGTTACTCATCTTTATTTATTACTTGTAAAACTAAACAATTCTAAAATTTCTAAAATAAAAAGTCCCGCTTTTCAGCGGGACTGTGAAAAATTATTCAATCAATTATTAATGACTTTTTACAACCAACTGTCCAGCTGCAAGTCTATCTCCTCCTGGATCGCGGAATTCGATAACATAAACTCCGGCTGCAAGTCGGCTATTGCTGAAGTCGAATCGAGTGTAAGGTGCAGTTGTTACTGCATGCCTTTCTTCAATTTTTCTTCCTTTCATATCAGTCAATGTAATTGTAATTGGTGAGCCAACTTGTGGCATATAATAAGTCACATAATATGCTCCACTTGTCGGATTTGGATAAATAAACAAATTAGAAGATGCAAGTGCGGTGAATTCAACTTCACTTGTTGTATTTACACAACCATTTACATCTGTAACTCTTACTTTGTATTTACCTAAATGATAAGCATCTACTGCATAACTTGGAGTTGCAATGTTGGCTTGGGCAATACCGTTTAATGACCAAACGTAACTTGCTGCAGCTGGTGTAGAATTTACAGTTACAGTTGTTACTAATCCTGGTCTTAATTGAGTTTGACCTACAGGATTTAAACTAAAGCTAACTGTTGGTAAAGGATTTACAACCAAAGTAGCAGCATTAGAATTTGAAACACCACATCCTACACTTGATATTGCACAACGATACTTGTAATTGTTCATTGCAGTTTGAACATTCGATGCTGTATAAGTAGCTGTATTAGCTCCTGTAATATTTGTCCAAACAGTACCGCCATCAGTACTTACTTGCCATTGGTAAGTTTGAATTGTACCTGTTGCAGCAACTGTAAATGTTGCATTATCGCCATTACAAGTTGTTTTATTTACAGGTTGGGTTGTAAACACTACCGGAAGATTTACCGTAACTGTTATTGTTGTTGGCGCAGATGTACAAACTGTTGGAGTAGATGGTACCGTAAATGTAATTGACCAACTTGTTATTGAACCGGCATCTCCGCCAACATCATCTATAACATATAAATTCCAAGTTCCGTTGTTAGCAGCATTAAACATCGAAAGGGTTGGCGTAGCCATAGTAATACTACCTGGACCCGGTGCAGGGAAATTATCTGTTGCGCCGGAATTTGTTGGTTTATATGTTCCGGAAGGGTTGGAACTTGTTGCTAAACTACTTGCCGCAGCATCGTCCAATGTATAAGTTCTACCTGAAAATCCACTTCCACCACCAATATCAGATAATACAGTCACATTGGTTCCAGATGGAGATTGTAATAATATGTCAATATCTGAAGGCCAAGTATGCGAAACACCATTTAATGTGATTGATTTAATTACAGCATTAGCCGGTAAGCCGGTTACTGCAATTGGTGCAGGATACGGACTTGCAACTCCACTGCCTGGAATTGTAATAGCTGCTCCGGAATAGTTAAATGTATAATTAGCAGTAGCCGGGCCAGGGCCTGAATTACTTGCTGTAGCTGAGTAAGTAGTTGTAACAGTTGGCGATGCATAAATTTGTGTTACTGCATTTCCAGTATAAGCAGAAGTCATAGCTGCATCATTAAATAAACCTATTGTTGGTGTAAAACTAACCGTTGACGCTCCTGTACTAAATGTAATGTTCCAACCGCTTACAGTTCCAAAGTCTCCTCCAAACTGATCTATTCCATATAATCTCCAAGCTCCATTTTGGTTACCCGCGCCAAACATAGCAAGCATAGGTGTAGCTTGTGTAATACTACCAGGACCCGGTGCAGGGAAATTATCCGTAGCACCATTATTACTTGGTTTATAAGTTCCAGCAGGGTTGCTTCCCGTTGTCATAAGTGTAGCAGCAGCATCATCAAATGTATAAGTTCTGCCTGGTGAAGTATTTGTTGAACCGCCAACATCTGACATCAATATAACTGCAACTCCAGTTGGTGAAACAAGTACAAAATCCACATCGGAATGCCATGAATGGGAGAAATTATTTAATGTAACAGATTTTACGGTAACTCCAGAAACTGGCAATCCACTTGCAGTAATTGTAGATGGGTATGGTGATGTAGGTCCACTATCAGGAATTACAATTGTTCCCGTGTTAGCAAAAGACTGTGAACCTGCAACTCCAATTAATTGTGCAGTTCCTAAACAAATAGTTGCAGCAGATGGTGAAAGTGATGGGATGCTTGGTTTACCTACAACTCCTACCGATGCTGTATTAGAGCAAGTAGTTGCCGTGTTGGTTCCTGTAACTGTATAAACAGTATTTGCGGTTGTAGTTGCAGTTACGGTTGCTCCTGTTGTAGCACTTAAACCACCAGCAGGTGACCATGAATAAGTATCAGTACCAGCAGCTGTAAGCATTACCGGAGAACATTGTGCGTCCGGACTTACTGTAACTACTGGTAAAGCATTTACTGCAAAAACCACTTCGTTGGAATTAGCTGCAGGTGAACAAGTACCCGTTGCAACAGCTCTATATTTATATCCATTCATTGAAAACGCTACTGGGCTAATCGTTAAAGTAGCTGTTGTAGCATCTGAATAAGGAGCAACATTTGTAATATTTACAAACCCTGTTCCATTATCTACTTGCCACTGATAAGTAACAGCAGTTCCTGTTGCAACAACTGTAAATGTTTTAGTTGTTCCCACGCAACCATTTACTCCTGAAGGATGAGTTGTAAATGACGGTGCTTGATTTACTGTAACTGTTGCTGTTGATGCCGGAGAATTACAAACCCCGTTCGACAATACAGCAGAATAAGTTGTAGTAGCAGCGGGGGAAGCATATACGAATGGTACTGCTGCTCCTGAAGTATAAGCAGTTGTCAAACCAGCATCAGTAAATAATCCGGAAATTGGCGTCCAAATACCTGGAACAGTTGCCCCATAAGTTATATCAATAGACCATGAAGTAAGTGTTCCTTCATCCCCACCCCAAGGATCAACCATAGCAAGTTTCCAATCACCATTTGGTATTGAAAATAAATCTGAAAAATTGATAACATTTGATCGAAAAGCAGTAGGCCCTACATTCAAAACACCATCCGCTTTAAATGTTCCAGTAAACGGAGCAGTTCCTGTTCCTAAAGATGTAGTAGATGCCGAACTGATAATTGTATTTACAAAATTATCGCCACTTCCTCCTCTTGATCTTACCAAGTTTAATATTTTCCCATTTGGAGCAACAAGGTTGATAGTTAAATCACTATCCCAAGTATGAGCAATATTAAATTTTACACTTACTGTAGAAACAGTTGCTCCTGTAGGGATACCTGAAACAGGAATTGTATGCGTAACACCGGCAGCCGTTGCATCTGGTATTACTACCGCAATTGTACCGGAAGATGTTGTACTTGTTGTTGGAGCAGAAACTGTAGTAATAGATAATTGTTGCGACCCACCTGGGCAAATTGCGGCAGTTGAAGGAGCAACACCCGGCGCAGCCAAAGCCGCAGGAACTGTTAACGTTGCTTCATTTGAAATTTCAGGTAAGCCAGTAGCAGTAACTACACAACGATATTTATATCCATTCATAGATACAGTTACACCAGTTAGTGATAATGTACCAGTTGTAGCTCCTGAATAAACACCACCGTTTGCAAGGTAAGCCCAACCACTACCGCGATTTTCTTGCCAATTGAAATTTACACCTACAGGTGTAGCGGTAACTGAAAAAGATGTGTTTGTAGTAGGACAAGCAGTTGCATTTGTTGGTTGAGATGTAATAACAATGGCCCCAGTTGGTGGTGCACCAACGCAAGTCAAACCATCAACTGTTACTGTATAGTTAGTTGTAGTTGTTCCAGCAGCTGGATTATACACAACAATAACAACAGTTGCACCTGCAGCAAGTGTAAAAGAATAGGTTCTTGGTGCTCCAATAGAACTTGAACCACAGTCTGCCAAATAATTCTGGCATTGGTTTGCAGGATTAAAACTACCTAAATAAGAAACTGCGTGCATTTGAGTTCCTCCGCCCGTTACAGCAATGGTTGTAGTAACACATTGGCTGCTACCAGTGGTATTGGTAATAGTGATAGGATCGTAATTGAATGGTGATGTGCCAAAAGGTGTACCGGTAGGACAAGTTTTAGGTGCCGCACAAGTAGATGCAATACCATCTCTAAAAATTCTACCTGTAATTTGAGGATCACCAGCTTGTACGGTACCTGTATAAGTACAAAGTGCAGCCGTACTTAGATTAATTCCGCCGTCTCCACCTCTTGCATTAAGTTGATAAAGAATTTCCGACTTTAATTCAGGAATAGAAAAGCCTTGTTTTTGTTTGAATGTTTCAACAGCAAGTTGTGCTTGCCTTTCTGCTTCTTGTCTGTTTTTTGCACTTGCATCGGAACCTCCAATTACACTTTGTTCCAATATTTTAGTTTGACCATCAAAAATTTGATAATCAAAACCGCCTTTTGCATTTGAAAAAATTTCGTAAGAAACACCATGTTTCTCCAATTTTTTTCCAACTGCTTTTTGTTCAGCAGCTAATTTATTTTCTTGAATAACGGCTTTGCTATTTTCTCCACCATTTTGTTCAATCCATTCGGCTTTTGCCTTTGCAGACATCGACTCCGTCTTTCTTTGCTCTTGTGCAAAAGAAAATTGAACCGTAAGAATTGTTAATAGCAATGGGAATAAAAAGCTCATTGTGGCTTTCTTCACATTTATGAAATTACTTCTGAAAAAACCAGTATTAGTAATTGAGTAAAAAACTGACATAAGCAGCTTGTGTTTAGGGTTTAAAAAAATTGTTGTAAACATTACAGCGACCTAAGATAATGTTTTTTTCATTATTTGTGCAATACGAGTAAAAAAAATATACTTTTTCTATTTACTTACTTATAAATACTTTCATAATTGTGGGTTAAAAAATTTGAAAATTTGTACTATTGTTTTTACTTTCATTTCATCTTTTAACCCATTACTAATTTGTTTATGCCTGTAAACCCAGCAACCAGCAGCAGCTTTGATATAGTCAGCTCGCATCAATTTGCCGAAATAAGAAAGGATACTTCTTCCGGTCAGCAAAGTTTATTTTCGCTACAAACCTTTAACGAAGAAGATGTTATTACCTCTTTTGGAGCTGCGTTGGTTTCTGCAACTCCTTCGTATTTAACAGTACAAATCAACGAAAAGAAACATATTAACTTGTACCCATTTTTTTTACAATACATCAATCATGGTTGTAATCCCAATTGTTTTTTCGACACAACACAATTAAAAGTAATTGCATTAAAAAATATTGCTATCGACGAAGAGTTTACATTTTTTTACCCATCAACAGAATGGAAAATGGAAAGCCCGTTTACCTGTTATTGCAATCAACCAAACTGCTTGACAAGCATTCGAGGAGCTGCACATATTTCAGAGGAAATTCTTAGCAAATACAAACTGAGCGATTTTATTAGAAAAAAGTTACAAAAAAGGTTGGTTAAAAAAAAGAGTGTTTAATTATTATAGCACAATATTCACCATCTTGTTTTTTACATAAATAATTTTCTTTGGTTGTTTTCCTTCAATCCATTTTTTAACTAATTCATTATTCAGCACAATTTCTTCAACTTGTTGTTGCGTTGCATTTAAGTCAATGTTGATTTCTGTTCTTGTTTTTCCGTTGATTGCTACGGGATAAGTTTTGGATGTTTCGCTAATGTATTTTTCTTCCCAAGTTGGAAACGATGCATTTAATATGGAGTTTGTATTTCCCAATGCAAACCACAGTTCTTCCGAAATATGTGGCGCATACGGTGCAAGTAGAATTAATAGTTTTTCTAAAATTTCTTGTTTGTTGCATTTCAAATCAGTCAACTCATTTACACAAATCATAAACGCACTAACTCCGGTATTGAAACTAAAGCGTTCGGTATCTTCTTCAATTTTCTTAATTGTTTTGTGTAACACTTTCCATTCGGCATCGGTTGGTTTTTCTGTTGTCCACTGCTTTCCTTTTTGGTTGTCGAAAAATAAACGCCAAAGTTTTTTTAAAAAGCGATGCACTCCTTCAATTCCTTTTGTGTCCCATGGTTTATCTTGTTCCAACGGGCCTAAAAACATTTCGTACATCCGAAAAGTATCAGCGCCATATTTGTCAACTACGTCATCGGGATTCACCACATTGAAATAGCGCTTACTCATTTTTTCCAATCGTGCTCCGCAAAAATATTTTTCTGATTCAAGAATAAATGTTGCATTCGCAAATTCTGGTTTCCATTTTTTAAATGATTCAAAATTTAATTCCATTCCATCAACCAAACTTACATCCACATGTAATTCATCCGTTTTATAATTATCTTTCAAACCTGCCGAAACAAATTGATTGGTTCCGTGAATTCGATAGGCAATTCTGGAATCGCCACCGATTTTTCCTTGATTGATTAATTTTTTAAATGGTTCGTCGAAACTAATAAAACCAAGGTCGAACAAGCATTTCGTCCACATCCGGCTGTATAATAAATGGCCAACTGCATGTTCGGTTCCACCAATGTATAAATCTACCTGTTCCCAATAATCAGCAATTTTTCGATTGCAAAATTCAGTTTCATTTTTCGGATCCATGTAACGCAAAAAATACCAAGACGATCCTGCATATCCCGGCATCGTATTTACTTCTCGTATTCCCGAATCAATATTTTTCCAAGCGATGAGATTAGACAAAGGTCCTTCGCCATCTTCTCCCGGTTTTATTTCTTGAAGTGATGGAAGTAGCACTGGAAGCTGGTTTTCATTTAGTGCAATGGCAGTTCCATCTTTCCAAACAATTGGAAAAGGTTCGCCCCAATAACGCTGCCGACTGAAAACAGCATCGTGAATTTTATAATTTACTTTATGTCTTCCAATTTCTTTTTCTTCGAACTTATTAATGGCAACTTGTATTGCTTGTTTCGGAAACATCCCATTTAAAAAGTCAGAATTTTCGAGTGCAATAGCGTTGGAAACAATTGCTTCTTCTTGTATAAAATGCGTTCCGAAAATATTTGTGATTGGAATGGAGAAATGTTTAGCAAATAAAAAATCGCGTTGATCGCCACTTGGAACCGCCATGATTGCACCCGTTCCGTAACCAATCAAAACATATTCGCTAATCCACACCGGAATTTTTTTACAATTGAACGGATGAATTGCAAATGCACCGGACGATATGCCGCTAATTTTTTTCTCCGCCATTCTCTCTCTCTCACTTTTCTTTTTTACAGTGTTGCAATATTTTTCTACTTCCTGTTTTTGTTCTTCAGTTACAATTTTGTTTACTAATTCATGCTCTGGAGCAATCACCATAAAATCAACACCAAAGATTGTATCCGGTCGAGTTGTGTAAACAACTAACTTATTATTTTGAAAATTTTTATTTGAAGTTTGTAATTGAAATTTAATTTCTGCACCACTACTTTTTCCAACCCAATTGCGTTGCATTTCTTTCATGCTTTCGCTAAAATCTACTTTATCCAACCCATCAAGTAAGCGATCGGCAAATTCTGTTATGCGCAAATACCATTGACGCAATTTTCTTTTTACAACCGGATGACCACCGCGTTCGCTAACGCCATTTATTATTTCATCATTTGCTAAAACGGTTCCCAATACTTCGCACCAATTCACTTCTCCAAATCCGCAATACGCCAAACGATACTGCATCAAAATTTCCATTTTCTTTTTTTCGTCAAACGCATTCCATTCTTCTTTTGAAAAAGGAATAACGGTTGACGAACAATGCACTTCGTTATTATTAACACCTTGCGTTTCAAAAATATTTATCAATGTTGCAATCGGTTCAGCTTTATTTTTTTTTCGGTTGTACCAAGCATCAAACAATTGCAAAAAAATCCATTGTGTCCATTTATAATAATTGGGATCGCAAGTACGAACTTCTCTTTCCCAATCGTAACAAAAACCAATATTGTCTAATTGTTTTCTGAAATTGTCGATATTATCATTGGTGGAAACTTCTGGATGAATGCCGTGATCAATGGCGTATTGTTCTGCCGGCAAACCAAATGCATCATAACCCATCGGGTGTAACACATTGAACCCTTTTAATCGTTTGTATCTACTATAAATATCGCTGGAAATATAACCGAGCGGATGGCCTACATGCAAACCAGCACCACTTGGATAAGGAAACATATCCAAGACATAAAACTTTGGAAGTGAAAAATTGGTTGCAACTTTATACTGCAAATTTTTCTTCCATTCGCTTTGCCACTTTTTTTCAATATTTCTAAAATTGTACTCCATAATTTTTTTCTATCTATCGAAATAGAAGATAAATTCAGTGTTTGAAATTTTTTATCTTTATTTGATAGCGACAAATTTACGAATTGACATTTTATATTCGTTATTTTGCTTGTTGTATCTCCTTAAAAAAACAGAAAATGATTCGAGCAGGAAAATCATCGATTAAGCGCGGCAAACCATCTTACTTTATGTCCATTCTTGGCGTAACAATTGTGCTGTGCTTGTTTGGCATTATTGGTATTTTAATGCTTAATTCGCGCAAACTAATTACCAATCTAAAAGAAAGTGTAGAAGTACATGTTTTTCTAAAACAAAATATAAAAGATACCGCACGTAAACAATTACAAGCTTTTCTTGCAGCAAAACCTTATGTAAATAAAATTTCTTACACCGATAAAGAAACCGCTAAAAAAGAATGGGTAAAAACCGGTGGCGAAGATTTTACTGAATTTATCAACAATAGTTTGTTGCCGCCAAGTATTGATTTTACATTAAAAGCTGATTATTTAGATTCTACAAAATTGACAGCCATCAAAGAAGAGATTGTTCAATTTCCAATTGTAGATGAAGTAAAATATCCAACAGCTGTAGTAGGAAAAATGGTTTCCAATTTAAAAACAGCTAGTTTGATTTTATTAGTTGTTGCTTCACTAATTTCCATATTAGTAACTATTTTAATTGATAACACCATTCGTCTCGCGATGTTTAGCAATCGCTTTTTAATTAAAACCATGCAAATGGTAGGTGCCACCCGTTGGCACATTGCTCAACCCTTAAATCGTAAAGCAATCATAAACGGTGCTACAAGTGGCATACTTGCATTTGGGATTATTTATTTTTTATTACTGTTTGCAGTCACTTTTTTTGAAGGGTTCAAAAAACTGCATGATACGAAATCGTTGTTGTTGCTTGGATTAGTGTTAATTTTTTTAGGAATTGGAATTACGCTTTTTAGCACTTATCGCAGTGTGTTGAAATACTTGCGTATGAAATTGGATGAATTATACTAAATAATGCTTTTAATTATATTGCACTTCTAATTTTTATTTATGAGCGACAAAAAACAAACTACAACTACTTCTAATTTTTTTGAAAAACAAAACCTAAAATTGATGGCAATCGGTGCTGTAACCATTGCAATAGGGATGTTTTTGATGAGTGGCGGCAAAAGCACCGACCCTGCAGTTTTCAATGAAAAAGAAGTTTACAGTTTTACACGAATTACGGTAGCTCCAATATTAATTATTATTGGGTTGGTTATTGAAGTTGTTGCTATTTTCAAAAAAACAAAATCCTGATTGCAAATTTTCCGTTGCAATTTTTCTTAACTGCACATGACTATTTTTGAAGCCATCATTACAGCAATTGTAGAAGGGGTAACTGAATTCCTGCCTATTTCCTCCACAGGCCACATGATCATCAGTAGTTATTTATTGGGCATTCATCAAGATGAATTTACCAAACTATTCGAAATTTCTATTCAGCTTGGCGCCATCTTGGCTGTGGTGTTTTTGTATTGGAAAATTTTTTTTACAGTAGATTTTTTTTCCTTTCGAAGTTTACAATTTTATTTAAAATTAATTGTTGGTGTTTTACCTGCAATTGGTTTGGGATTATTATTTTCCGATACAATTGATGCATTGTTGGAAAGTCCGCTGACGGTTGCAATTGCCATGTTGCTCGGTGGTGTTTTTTTATTATTTATTGATAAAATTTTTAAAACACACAGCATTAAAACCGACGAAGCAATTAGTTTTAAAAAAGCATTTATTGTCGGATGTTGGCAAACAATTGCCATGATTCCGGGTGTTAGCCGAAGTGCCGCATCAATTATTGGCGGAATGCAACAAAAATTAACCCGAGAACTTGCTGCTGAATTTTCATTTTTTCTTGCGGTACCCACAATGTTGGCTGCTACTTGTTATTCACTTTTTTTAAAAGATTGGGAGAAAGAAAATCAAGTTCGAAAAGGAGTTGCTATTCTTTTCGAAAATCAACAAAACCTGATTTGTTTTATCATTGGCAATATTGTTGCTTTTATCGTTGCGCTGCTTGCCATTCGTTTTTTTATCAACTATCTTAAAAAAAATGGGTTCAAAATTTTTGGCTGGTATCGAATCATTTTAGGAACTATTTTATTAATTAGTATTTGTAGCGGGATGAAATAGTTATAAAAAATATTTCTTTATCTTTCCCCATCAACAAATTCTACAAGATGCAAACAGCTTCAAAAAAGACGGTAAAAGCTTGGGCAATGTACGATTGGGCTAATTCTGTTTACAGTCTTGTTATCACTTCCACCATCTTTCCAGCTTATTTTGAAAGTATGACTGGAGATGGAATTGAGTCTACGCAAAACGATACAGTATTTCTTTTTGGAAGAGAGTACATAAATACTTCGTTGTATAATTATACGCTTGCAGTTGCTTTTTTAGTTGTTGCTATTTTTTCTCCATTGCTTTCTTCCATTGCAGATTATAAAGGGAACAAAAAATCTTTTCTTCGTTTTTTCATGACGGTAGGAAGTGTAGCATGCAGTACTTTATTTTTTTACAATAAAACCAATTTAGTTTTTGGATTAATCTGTATGATTTTTGCTTGCATTGGCTTTTGGTCAAGCCTTGTTTTTTACAATTCATATTTACCAGAAATAGCAGCACCGAAGGATAGAGACAAAGTAAGTGCACGCGGTTTTGCCTACGGCTATGTGGGCAGTGTACTTTTACAAATTATTTGTTTTGTATTTGTAATGGGAAGCGATTCGTTTGGAATTACCATTGGTTTTGCATCGCAATTGTCTTTTTTATTAGTTGGCATTTGGTGGTTTAGCTTTGGAAATTTTTCGCTAAATCGTTTACCAAACTCAATTGCTGCGGGAGAAGGCAACCAAAATAATTTTCTTTCAAATGGTTATAAAGAATTACGAAAAGTGTGGAACCAATTGATTCATCTTCCGATTTTAAAAAGATTTTTACTTTCGTTTTTTTTCTACAATATGGGCGTGCAAACAGTAATGCTTGCTGCAACATTATATGGGAAAAGTGAATTGGCAATTCCTACTGCTAATTTAATTATTGCTATATTACTTATTCAACTTATTGCAATTCCAGGTGCTTTCGTTATTGCAAAATTATCTTCCTTGATTGGTAACTTGAATGCATTGATGGTGTGTGTGTTATTTTGGATTATCATTTGTTTAGCAGGGTATCAAATACCCAAACATGGAATTTATCAATTTTATGGCCTTGCCATTTTTGTTGGTTTTGTAATGGGTGGAATTCAATCTTTAAGTAGATCAACCTATTCTAAATTAATGCCCGAAACAAAAGATCCTGTTTCTTTTTTTAGTTTTTATGATGTTAGCGAAAAGATTGCGATTGTACTAGGAATGTTTAGCTTTGGCTATATTACAGAAATTACAGGATCACAGCGGAATTCTATTTTAGCACTCCTTAGCTTTTTCATACTTGGGTTTCTATTTCTTTTTTACACTAAAAATGCAGAAAAGAAATTTGCAAAATGAAACTCTATTCAATCAATACGGGATATTTTAAATTAGACGGCGGCGCTATGTTTGGCGTAGTTCCAAAAAGTATTTGGAATAAAATTAATCCTGCCGACGAAAACAATTTATGTTCTTGGGCTTTGCGTTGTTTATTAATTGAAGATGGGAATAAATTAATCTTGGTTGATAATGGAAATGGAGATAAGCAAGACGCAAAATTTTTCAGTCATTATCATTTACACGGCGATGACACATTGGATAAATCGCTTGCAAAAAATGGTTTTCATCGAGATGATATTACCGATGTATTTCTTACGCATCTTCATTTCGACCATTGCGGCGGAAGCATTGTACGACAAGGAGAAAAATTAATTCCTGCATTTAAAAATGCAAATTTTTGGAGCAATAAAGATCATTGGGAATGGGCTGTAAACCCCAACGACAGAGAGAAAGCTTCTTTCTTAAAAGATAATATTTTACCAATTCAAGAAAGTGGACAATTGAAATTTATCAACTTGCCTACTGGTGCCGAACAGGGTGATCTCATCAATTTTTCGGATAACATTCAAATCCGATCTGTGTATGGACATACAGAAGCGATGATGTTGCCTCAAATAAATTACAAAGGAAAAACGATTGTGTTTATGGCCGACTTGCTTCCATCGCAAGGTCATATTCCGTTGCCATATATCATGTCGTACGATATGTTTCCACTGAAAACATTACAAGAAAAAAAATCTTTTTTACTCGATGCCGTTCGCAACGATTATGTTTTGTTTTTTGAACATGATCCGCAATACGAATGTTGTACGTTGCAACAAAATGAAAAAGGAATTCGACCGAAAGATTTTTTCACAATTAGTGAATTTTAATTCTTCTATTTTCTCAGTTGCATTAATGAATTAAGCGGATGCCGCAGTTGGCTATAATTCATCATGTCTACTTTTATACTGCCAACCACAATCGGACTTTCTATTCGTAATGGCACATGATTTTTATCGTCCGAAACCCAAACCGTCATTTTTTCACCACCTTCAAAAATGGTTCCTTTTAATAACAATGGCTTGAATTTAATAGCACGAAAAGTACCGTAACGCGTTTTGATAATTTCTTTTCCCAAATAGCGAATATGCATATTGAAAATTTCATTATCTAAAAATAAATTAAAAGGAATTCGATCGCCAACTTTGTAATTATCAAACTCAATATTGCGTGCATAATAAATGGCGCTAAGCACATCCTGCACACAATCGGGAATTTTAAAAACTCCGTGATTTGTGTTGGCAATATTTGCTTTGTGGTCAAATACTATATTTTCATATTTAATATAACCGCCTTCGTTTACATTGCGTATGAATTGCAGAGGTTGCAAGGTTGCGGTATCTATAAATGTTTCGTATTTATCGCGTACTTTATAAATCCAATCGTACGAATTATGTGTTTTTCCATCGCCGGTAATATGATAAACCGGCCGATTATTTAAAATTTCCAACTTGTTCGAAAAAACTACATTTCCTGCATTCACATAAATCCCAGCTAATTCATAGTACACACGAAACATAACTTCTTCGCCTGCAGAAAAAGTAGTATTTCGAATTTCGCAAACTTCTTTTTTTGTTTTTCGATTGACAAAAGAAAAAAGAAAAACTGCGAAACAAATTAATGCTGTTAAAAATAGTTTATTCATTTTTTATTTTAAATAATTTTATTCGTCCAATTAATAAACTTCCAATAATTGCCGGTAGAATCAAATTCACCAACCAAATTGTAGTTATTACAAATCCCACCCCTAATAAATTAGTTGTGAATAAGTAAAATAGCTCATTTGCAACAACTATTTTTTGTACAATTTCAAACAAAGCAATTGTTGGCATTATTGCCATAATTAAAAATAGAATTGCGGTTGCGCCAATTGCTTGCAACCAAACTATTTCTACACCGAAAAATTTAAACAATAAATAATACTGCAACATAAAAACGAAATACCGAATTACTGAAATGAAAATTAATTTTAACAATACGTTGTTACTTATTTGCTCCAATTCCTGAATTACATCTGCATATTTTTTAAGAAATTTCCATCTCGCCAACAATTTTACAATTAGCTCAATCTTAAAATAAAACAAAGAAAAAAAGAGCAAGAAGCCGATTGCGCAAATTGAAATTGCCCAAATTGATAGCGTTTTAGTTGTATTAGAATCTGAAAAATAGTTTGAAAAAACGGCGATTGCCAACAAACCAAAAAAAAGTGTTACGATTAATTGACTAATACTGCCGAGCACTGTCAGTGCGACCATTCGTAATCGTTTTCCTTCTTCCATATACAACACTCTTCCCAAATATTCTCCTGTTCGATTGGGCATAATTATTGAAAATGAAATACCGGAAAAAACCGCTTTGCATGCCGTTGAAAATGAAACTTTTTGAACTTGCCTAACAGATATTTTCCATTTAATGGCCTCTAACGACCAGTTTATTCCCATTAAAACAACTACAAATAAAAAATAAAAAATAGAAGTATTGTCAAATGAACTTTTAATAAAAAACCATGACTCCAAAAAATTTGACTTGATTCTTATCTGCTGTACAATTACATAAGAAAGTAAAATAAACAACAAAGGGCCAAGGATATAATTGAAGATTATTTTGATATTTTTGTTTACAATCATTTCTCTGTAAAAATAGTTTTCCAATTGCTAAAGAAATCAAAAATAATATTAGGAATCGATCCGGGTACTTTAATAATGGGATTTGGTATTATTCAAATTTCGGGAACAACAATTTCTCTTTTAGAAATGGGCGTATTAAAACTTTCGAATAAAAAAAACAATTACGAACGGCTGAAATTAATTCATGAAAAAATAATGGAATTAATTAAATCATATTCTCCGACAGAGTTTGCAATTGAAGCTCCTTTTTTTGGAAAAAACGTGCAAAGTATGCTAAAGCTTGGACGGGCGCAAGGTGTAGCCATTGCAGCTGCAATGAGTGCTTCCATTTCAGTTACGGAATATTCGCCAAAAAAAATAAAACAATCCATAACTGGAAATGGAAACGCAGATAAAGAACAAGTTTGGAAAATGCTGCAACAACTTTTGGAAATAAAAAACAAAGCAATAAAACATTTCGACGCATCGGATGCGTTAGCCGTGGCGGTCTGTCATTATTTTCAAGAAAACAGTTTAATAAAATCCAATACTGCGGTAAAAGGTTGGAGTGATTTTATTTCTAAAAATCCTTCTCGCATTCGTAAAAAATAAGAACACATTTTTTTCAATCTTAAATAAAACGCAAGATTTTTTCTTGTACTTTTTTAAGTTGATCCTCGTTCATTTTCATTTTGGAACCGGTAAAATTCAAATCGTTGGCGCTGTTGATTGGAATTAGATGTAAGTGCGCATGTGGCACTTCCAAACCAATTGCAGTTATGCCGCAACGGTTACAATCAAAAGCTTGCTCAATTGCTTTTGCAATTGGTTTGGCAAACACAAGCATTTGCGCTAAATAGTCGTCCGACAAATCAAAAAATTTATCTGTTTCAATTTTTGGAACAACCAAAACATGTCCTTCGCGCAATGGAAAAATATCCAAAAAAGCAAAAAAATAAGCGTTCTCCGCAATCTTATAACTGGGAATTTCTCCCGCAATTATTTTGGAAAAAATGGTCATGCGCTAAATTACTGTTTTCTTATTTTGAAATTTCTTCTACTCTAAGTTTTAAAATGCCAGCAGGAGCTTGAACTTCCACAACATCTCCAACCTTTTTCCCAATTAATCCTTTTCCTATTGGTGATGTAATAGATATTTTCCCGGATTTAAAATCGGCTTCTGTTTCGCTAACCAATTTATAAATCACTAGTTTTTGGCTGGATAAATAGGTGAGTTTAATACTCGTAAGTATTGAAACTTTACTGGTGTCAATACTGCTTTCTTCAATAACTCTAGTATTTGCCAACATGCTATCGAGGTGAGCAATTTTTGCTTCCAACAAACCTTGCGCTTCTTTTGCAGCATCGTATTCTGCATTTTCCCTTAAGTCTCCTTTTTCTTTTGCTTCGGCAATAGCTCGTGATGCAGCAGGTCGTTCAACACCTTTCATGTGTTGCAGTTTTGACCGCAATTGCTCCAACGTTTCTTTGGTTACATAATTAATTCCACTCATACACGCTTCTTTAAAAATAAAAAAATAACAACGCCTTAGTTTTTACCCAAAGCGTTGTCTTATGTTTTGCAAAGATAAGTAAATATAAAAACCTCTCTGAATTTACAGTTTTAATTTTTCAATCAATACTTTTCCCATTTGTAAAAAAGCTTCGTGGCTATAACCGGCAATATGTGGCGTAATGATAACATTGGGTTTTTGTAAAAGTGAATTCAAACGATTTTTTTCACTATTTGAATAAGATGATAAATTTTCATTCTCCAACACATCGAGTGCCACGCCGGCAATTTGATTTTTTTCAATTGCATCTAATAGTTGAGAAAGGTTCACCACTTTTCCTCTCGAAGTATTTATTAAAAAAGGTCGTTGCTTAAGTGCATTAAAAAAATCTGCATTTGCCATAAAACGAGTTTCGTCGGTTAACGGAACATGAAAACTAATCACATCGGCTTCATTACAAATTTTTTCTACACTTGCCTCTTTGATATAATTATTTTCAAAACTGGATTTATATTTATCATTGGCCAAAACAGTTACTTGAAAAGGATTTAACAATGCTGCAAATGCAGATCCTGTATTTCCAAATCCAATGATGCCAACAGTTTTGCCGCGCAACTCCACTCCTCTATTTTCATCGCGTAGCCATTTTCCTTTTTCAATTTGCCGGTGAGAAGAATTTATTTTATTCATCAAATTCAACAGCAAACCCAATGCATGCTCGGCAACTGCATTTCGATTCCCTTCCGGCGTGCTTACGCAAACAATTCCGCGACTTTCTGCAAACGCAACATCAATCAATTCCATTCCACTTCCCAATCGCCCAATCCATTCTAATTTTTTTGCTTTTGTAATCAACGCTTCGTCCACTTTTATTCTTGTAGTTACAATCAATCCAACTGAATCTGTAATTATATCGCCAAGTTGTTCGTAGTTTATTTCAGGTGAATAAATTACATCAAATCCTTTTTGAATTAATTCTTCAATTAGTTGTTCGTGAACTTTTGCTGTAATGATAACCTTCTTCATTCAACTTTTGTTTTATTATCCGCCATCAAAAAAGTTAGTTGCGCAAAATCGTAAATGCTAAGCTGTTCCGCTCTTTTATTAAAAATATCGGTTTTCAAATCTTCTGCAAGAAATAAATCTTTTACAGCATTTCGCAACATTTTTCTTCGCTGATTAAACGCCGCTTTTACAATTTGTTTCAAAGCTTTATCACTTTTGATTTCTATTTTATTTTTTCGAGGAACTATTTTTATGACTGCACTTTTTACTTTTGGCGGCGGATTGAAACAAGTTTCGCTTACTTCAAACAAATAGGTTGTATCAAAATAAATTTGCACCAACACACTTATCACTCCGTAAACTTTATTGCCGCTTTTTGCAACTATTCGTTGTGCCACTTCTTTTTGAAACATACCAATCATACACTGTACTTCTTCTTTCCAATCCAATATTTTAAAAACTATTTGCGATGAAATATTGTAAGGAAAATTCCCAATCACTGTAAATTTTCCTGTAAATGGTTTTTCCATTTCTAAAAAATCTTGTGCGATAATTTTATCTTTTATTTCCGGAAATGACTGCAATAAAAAATCTACTTTTTCATCGTCCAATTCCACGGCTTTAAAATTGATTTTGGGAATTTGCAACAAATACTTCGTTAAAGCTCCGGCTCCGGGCCCTACTTCCAACAATTGATCAAAGGGTTCCTGCTGCAAATCATGTACTATTTTTTTGCAAATATTTTCGTCTTTCAAAAAATGTTGTCCCAGCGATTTTTTCAGTGTGTACATCGTTGCAAATTTAATTGCTGTTGGTCAAAATTAAATTTATAGTTGAATTTACAACTATCGTTTTACTTCTCAAATCAGTACTTTTACATGCAATTATTTATATGCAACAACCAATAAAACCAATCATTGGAATTACTTGTGGTGATTTGAATGGAATTGGAACCGAAACAATTATTAAAGTATTTTCCGATAACCGAATTTTGGAATTATGCACCCCTGTACTTTTTTCGAACACTAAATTGCTCAATTTTTATCGTAAAACAATTTTAGAAAATGCAATCAGTTGGCAAAATGTACGCGATTTTTCACGCTTAAATTCCAAACAAATAAATCTATTTAGTTGCTGGGAAGAAGAGTTGGAAATTACTCCTGGGCAATTAACCGCCGCAGGTGGAAAATATGCAGTAAAATCATTATTTGCGGCAGTTGACGCATTAACAAAAAATCAAATTCACGGATTAGTTACAGCTCCAATTCATAAAAAAAATGTTCAAAGCGAAGATTTTAATTTCACGGGGCACACGCCTTTTTTAAAAACTGCATTTGGTGTAAATGATGTAGTTATGATTTTGTTTTCAGGAAATTTCAGAGTGGCTTTAGTAACCGAACATGTATCTGTAAGCGAAGTTGCCAATCATATTTCTCGCGAAACTATTTTAAGAAAACTGACTATTTTAAATGAAAGTTTAAAAAAGGATTTTAGCATTGATAAACCACGCATCGCCGTATTGGGCCTGAATCCACACGCAGGTGATGAAGGCGTAATTGGTAAAGAAGAAGAAGAATTTATTAAACCTGCCATAAAGGAAGCGAAACAAAATAACATTTTAGCAGTTGGCCCTTTTAGCGCCGATGGATTTTTTGCAAGGCAATACCAAAATCAATTTGATGCGGTATTGGCAATGTACCACGACCAAGGTTTGATTCCTTTTAAATCTTTGGCAACAGATGAAGGTGTAAATTTTACTGCCGGACTTCCCATTGTACGCACTTCTCCCGATCACGGAACTGCTTTTGATATTGCCGGAAAAAACAAAGCAAATGAATCTTCATTAAGAACTGCGCTGTTTGAATGTATAAATATTATTAATAGTAGAAAAGAATTTGCTGAAAACAGAAAAAATCCTTTGCGAAAAATGGTTCCATCGCATCTTGCAAATGCAGAAGACGAATAAGTTTTTAGTTGCTTGGCAGAAATATTGGTAGTTTTAACAACAAGTACACTTGATTTTAAAACCAAAACTAATCTTTATGAAATCAATCTACAATTTCAAAACAATGTTTTTAGTGTCTTTTTCAATAATACTGATTGGCACTTTTTTAAAAATTATGAATTGGGGATTCACAGAACCAACTATAATTATTGGATTATTATGCACTTTATCCTATATTATTTTGGGAATTTTTGAAGTAAATAATTCACCCAAAATTGATAAGCCGGAAAAATATATGTGGGCAATTGCTTTTATTTTTTTTGGATTTATTACCGGGTTAGTTTATCTGATTTCTGGAAGAAAAAGAATAATGCAATAAAAGTTGAAAACATTTCTTTGATTTTTTCTTGAGAGAGTATCCAATTATAAAATATCTCTTGCTTCTGTAACGTCTGCCAGTTTTCTTTACTATTTTAATTTTAATAAACCAGTTTTATCTATTTCTATTTTATTTTCTGCTTGAAGGAATTCTATCACGATTAAAATTTTTTCTTTTTTAAATTCTTTGAGTTGTAGTAATAATTTTTTAGAAGAAATCGGCGCTGTTTTTAAAACAAGTTGTATTTGAGAATTTATTTTTTCAAATTCTATTTTAGAAAATTTTGTTTTTTTATAACGAAGGCAATTATCACAAATTTCACAATTATTTATTTTCAAATCGCCAAAATAATTTCCAATAAACTTACTTCTGCAAATGGCGGTTTCATTTATAAACGCAACCATATTTTTTATTCGATCAATATATTTTTCTTTTCTATGTCTATAAAAATTGGTGTTGATATAAAAATCGCTCACTGGTACTCGATTGCGCAATAAAAATAATTGTGGTTTGTCTTTTTGTGGGGCATATTCAATAATTCCCAGTTGATTCAATTTTATCAATTGAGTTTTTATTGTGTCAACTGTTGATTGTAATTGCTGTGCCAAAAAATATTCAGAAATAGAAGCAGGGTAATCAAAAATTCCTTCGTAGCTGCGCAAAAGTGTTTTGATAATTGGTTCTAACCGAGGTGTGGTTTTTTCAAACTCGTATAAATAATTTTTATCGGTACAGAATTTTACTGTTGCGGGAATTTGAACTTGTTCGTTATAAGTCAGCCACTCTTCTTGTTCCAAGGTTTTTAATGCATAAAAAACAGTAAGTGTATTTAATTTAAATTTTTTTGTAAAATCAATTCTGTCAAATTCAAAATATTGTCCTTCGCCGCTGTGGGATGGAATTTGTAAATAATTAACAACACTTTCGTAAACCTTTTTTAAAACGGCGAAACTTGGAAATCGAATTTCTACTTGGTTATTCAGTTCTTCTATGTCTTTTTCGTTGTACAATAAAATTGCATACGATTTTTTTCCATCTCTTCCTGCTCGTCCAGCTTCTTGGTAATAATTTTCCAAACTATCCGGAACATCCACATGCACTACGGTTCGCACATCTGGTTTGTCAATTCCCATTCCGAAAGCAGTAGTACAAACCAGCACTCTAATTTTATTTTGAATCCAATCTTCTTGTTTTTTATTTCTTAATTCTTGTTTCATTCCGGCATGATAAAAATCTGTGTCAATATTTTGCAGCAATAACAAGTTGCTAATTTCTTGTGTTCTTTTTCTATTTCTACAATAAACAATACTGCTTCCGGAAACATTGTTCAGTATTTCAATCAAGCGATTAATTTTTACAGGTGTATTAAAAATGCTGTACGATAAATTGGGACGATGAAAAGATTGTCGAAATATTTTTTCTTTTTTGAATTGAAGTTGTTTGCAAATATCTTTTTGAACTTCCTTCGTTGCAGAAGCCGTCAAAGCAAGAATTGGAACATCGGGCAACTCGTTTCGCAGTTCGGCAATCTTTAAATACGATGGTCGAAAATCGTAACCCCATTGCGAAATACAATGTGCTTCATCAATTGCAATCAAGTTTACATGTATTCCGGGCAAATATTCTTTAAACAAATTTGTTTCCAATCGTTCGGGCGACACATATAAAAATTTACAATTACTATTTGTTGCTATTTGTAATATGTTGATGATTTCTTTTCGCGTCATTCCGGAATAAATGGCAAATGCAGTTATGTTTTTTTTTCGAAGATTTGCAACTTGGTCTTTCATCAATGCAATAAGCGGCGACACAACTAAACAAATGCCCGGTTTTGCAAGTGCCGGTATTTGGTAACAAAGCGATTTACCGCCACCAGTCGGCATTAGCGCAAGTGTATTTACTTCATTAAAAACAGATTCAATTATTTCTTGTTGTAATGGACGAAAGGAATCAAACTTCCAATATTGATTGAGAATAGAAAGAAAACTTTGGTTCATGGTATCAACTCAATCTAATAAATAAAAATAGACTAAACAACTTTTTTTACAAATAATCTTCCGGAATTGATTACTAAAACAACGTCACTCAATCCCATTACCAATGCACCAAAAGTAGGTGTTAAAAAACCTAATGCTGCAACAGGAATTGCAATAATATTGTAAGCAAACGCCCAAAAAAGATTTTGTTTAATTGTCACATAAGTTTGTTTACCCAATCCCAATGCAGTTGGTAATTTTTTTAATCCATGATTCATTAGTACGACTTGCGCACTTTGCATTGCAATTTGAGAAGCGTCGCTCATCGAAATTCCAATCGTTGCTTTTGCTAATGCTGGTGCATCGTTTATTCCATCACCAACCATTGCGGTTGGCATTTGTTTATTTAGTTCAGTAATTATTTTTAGTTTTTGTTCTGGACTTTGGTCTGCAATTACTTCATTTATTTTAAGTTGCTTGGCAAGTAGTTGACATTTTTCTAATCGATCACCACTGAGTAAAATAGTTTTTATTTTTTTGCTGTGTAAATAAGTAATGACCGATTTTGCTTCGGGACGAATTTCATCTTCTACATCAATCCAACCCAAATAAGTATTATTTTTTAAAATATAAACACTATGCTTTTTTTCAATTTCATTATTCGTCATTAATTTATAAGATCCTGCAGAATAAATATTTCCTTCGTAATCTTCGCCAATCATTCCCTTGCCTTTTATTTCTTCAATTTTTTTCCAGCGAATTTCATTTTTTGCTTTCCATGTTTTAGAAATGCAATTCGCAATTGGGTGGTTGGAATATTTTTCCAACGAGAAAGCGATTAGTTTAAAATTTTCCTCAGAAATAGTTTGAAAACTAAAATTGTTGAGTTGAAAATTTCCCGTTGTTAAGGTTCCTGTTTTATCAAAGACAATTTGTTTAATATCTTTAAACACTTCCAACCCAGTCGCATTGCGAAACAATACGCCATTTCTTGCAGCTCTTCCAAGTCCTACGGCAATTGCTGCAGGAGTTGCCAATCCCATTGCACAAGGGCAGGAAATTACAAGCACAGCAATACTTCTCATTAAGGAGGAAGTAAAATCGTCGAGTAGAAAAAAGTTTATTAAAAAAGTAAGGAGTGCAATTCCTAATACGAGAGGTACAAATAGGGCACTTATTTTATCGGCTAATTGTTGGATGGGTGGTTTTTCTCCTTGCGCTTGTTTTACTAAATTTAAAATATTGGAAAGAACCGTATCGTTCCCAACCGCTGTCACCTGGGTTTTTAAACTTCCGTCAATTAGCAAACTTCCTCCAATCAATTTATCTTTTGCAGCTTTGTAAACTGGTTTACTTTCCCCTGTAACTATTGCTTCGTCTATTTGTGCTTCTCCCCAAAGTATTTTGCAGTCAATTGGTACTTGTTCTCCACTTTTTATTAAAAGTAAGTCACCAACTTTTAATTGTGTATTCTCGACCGTAAAAATATGTTCATGGTGGTCGCTATCATAACCAATCATATTGGCCATAACTTTTTGCGACTTGTTTAATTTGATTAATTCTTTTTGAGTTGATTGAACAGAAGTTTCTTCCAATAAATTACCCATGAAAACTAATGTGAAGATGGTGGCGGCTGTTTCATAAAATAAATAATCTTCGGCTTGCCCAATAATTGTTCCGTATAAACTGTACACAAACGCAGCACTTGCACCCATTACAATAAGTACATTCATATTAGGAATTCTATTGCGCAAACTTTTCCATGCACTTTTCCCAAAAAAATCTAAGCCTACTAAATAAACTGGAATGCTTAACGCAAGTTGAGCCCAGGGATTCATTAATGAGTGAAAATGCATTCCGGGAATCATGTGCACCATCAACACCAATGTAAAAGGCAAACAAAATAAAAAACGATGTAAATGCGTAATGGTAATTTTATTTTCTTTTTTGGTTCTTGCAGAAAAATTTTCAACGAAGTAACCAAGATTATTAATGCCAAGTGCAATTTTTTGATGGTCGCTATTATCGGGTAATTCGAATGAAACATCACCTGTTGCAAAATTTATTTTTATTTTTTCCGAACCTTGTTTTTCAAGATATTTTTGAATAATCAATGCGCAATTACTGCAATCCATACCATCTAATTTCCATTGAACATTATTCATCGTTTCAGAAGTTTATAGGAAGCAAATCTACCAATATCTTTGCATATGGAATTTATTGTAAACAAGGATAAATTGCAAGAGATAGCGAAACAATTTTGGTTGCAGTTTCAAGGAAAAAATGTTTTTGCATTTCATGGGAATTTAGGTGCAGGGAAAACTACTTTTATACAAGCGTTATGTATTGAAAAAAAGAGTAAAGATTTGGTAAGCAGTCCAAGTTTTTCAATTATTAATGAATATGATTATTTGGAAGAAGGACTTTTGAAAACTATTTTTCATATTGATTTATATCGTTTAAAAAACGAAGATGAAATAATTAAAGCTGGTGTGGAAGAATGTTTTTTTGCTAATCAAATTTGTTTTGTAGAGTGGCCCGAAAGAGCTCCTGGTTTATTACCTGAAGGAACTATTCATGTTTTTATTGAAATTATTGATGAACAAACAAGACTGATAAGGATAAACGAAATTTAACTAGTTTTGAGTGAACACTTTTTATTAGTAAAAACTTTTTCAAGTTAGAAAATGTCTAAAAAAAATCCTACAATTTCAACTTCATTTAATTATGAAGTTCTAGAAGAGACGCTTGATATAAAAGCTACGGGGATTAGATTGCAAATAGGAATTCCTAAAGAGACAGCATTTCAAGAAAATAGAATTGCATTAACACCCGATGCGGTTGGAGTATTGATAAGTAACGGACATGAAGTAATGCTTGAACATAATGCAGGCAAAGCAGCTCATTTTTCAGATGCAGAATATCAAGAAGCCGGTGCAACAATTGTGCACGAACGAACTACAATTTTTAAAGCACCTATTTTAGTTAAAAGTGCACCCATTGTTGAAGAGGATATTGCATTGCTGCAACTCAATCAAACAGTTCTATCTCCCATTCATCCTGCATTGATGAAAGCAGCATTATTACAAAAAATGATGGAGAAAAAAATTACAGCAATTTCTTTTGAAAATTTAAAAGACGATAGTGGTATTTATCCTATTGTTCGCAGTATGAGTGAGATTGCAGGAAGTGCAGTTATGTTGATCGCAGGTCAATATTTAGGTTCAGCTAATCATGGAAAAGGAGTTTTACTTGGTGGAATTTCTGGAATTGCACCAGCAAAAGTTATCATACTAGGGGCAGGTACAGTGGGTGAATTTGCGGCACGAGCAGCATTAGCATTAGGAGCTTCCGTAAAAGTTTTTGATGGAAGTGTTTATCGGTTGGAGCGCTTACAAAATAATATTGGACAGCGTTTGTGGACTTCCATTCTTGAACCAAAAATGTTAGCAAAACAATTAAGAACCTGCGAAGTAGTAGTTGGTGCATTAAGCTCAACAACAGGTAGTACTCCATTGGTGGTTTCGGAAGAAATGGTAAGTGATATGCGACCGGGTTCTGTTATTATTGATGTTAGCATCGACCGAGGTGGATGCTTTGAAACTTCAGAATTGACAACGCACGAAAACCCCACCTTCATAAAATATGACGTTATCCATTATTGCGTTCCAAACATTCCTTCTGGTTTTGCAAGAACTGCATCACAGGCAATTAGCAATGTGTTGATGCCATTGCTTTTACGAGTAGGAGAAGAGGGCGGTGTTGAAAATTTAGTATGGCACCATTTTCATTTGCGAGGGAGCACTTACTTATTTAAAGGGTCATTAACTAATTTCTATCTCAGTCAGCGGTTCGATTTAAAGTACACGGATCTTAATTTATTGATTGCAAGTCAGCAGTAGTTGTTTTGAAATCAGAAATGTTAATTTTATTTTCACAAAAACTATATTCTTCCGTATCGTTACTGCTAATAATTAATAAACGATTTTTTCGATTTTCATTTATTAGTTGATGGTAAAGTTGAATTCCTTCAACATCTAAATTGGTACAAGGTTCATCGAGCAATACAATGGGAACAGCAGAAAAAATAGCTTGAGCAAGTTTTACGCGTTGTTTCATGCCAGAAGAGTAGAGTCGAAGTTGTTTGTTAGCAGCATTTTGTAATCCAATGAGCGAAATTATTTTTTCGATGGTAAGGGGTTTAATAAATGGTTTAAATGTTGCATGAAATTTCAAAAATTCATACAAAGTCATTTCTTCAATTAACTCTAAATAAGGGGCACAGATGGAAACATGTTCATTGATGCAATCCGATTCTATTGGAAGATTTTTAGAAAACCACCTTCCTTGACCTTCGCTGAGATCCATCCCTCCGCTTAATACTTGAAGTAAAGTAGATTTGCCCGAACCATTTGGTCCGATGATAGCATAAGTATTGTCAATTGAAAACTCGTACGTAAAATGGCGAAAAATCCATTCTCTATTAAAGCGTTTTCCCGTGTCATTGAATATTATCTTCATCTCCACCATTTTTAGTGAAACGCTTAATAATGCCCCGGTTGGATTCGCGAATAAAAGTTACGATTTCATCTCTCTCATCCGTTGCATCAAACTCTTCTTCTAAAAATTCTAGCGCTTGTGTAGTATTTAACGATTTATTATAAATAACCCGATAAATATCAAGGATATGATTTATTTTTTCTAGACTAATTCCTCTTCTTTTTAAACCAACAGAATTTACGCCTGCATAACAAAGTGGATTTCTTGCTGCTTTAATATATGGCGGAACGTCTTTTGATACCAATGAACCTCCGCTTATAAAACATTGCTGTCCAATATTTGTAAATTGATGGATAGCACTCATTCCTCCAATGATTACGCCTTCGCCAATTGTAACATGCCCTGCAACTTGTATATTATTACTTAAAACACAATTATCACCAACAATACAATCGTGTGCAATATGGCAGTAAGCCATGATGAGACAGTTTTTGCCGATTACTGTTTTATCGCGGCTCATCGTGCCTCGGTTAATTGTTACAAATTCTCTAATAGTTGTTCCTTCTCCAATAATTACTTGCGAATATTCTCCTTGAAATTTTAAATCTTGCGGCACGGCAGCAATTACAGCTCCGGGGAAAATGCGACAATTTTTTCCAATTCTGGCCCCTTCCATTATAGTTACATTCGAACCAATCCAAGTTCCATCACCAATTTCTACATCTTGGTGAATTACAGAATAGGGGTCTACTTTTACATTTGTTGCCAACTTAGCGTTGGGATGAATATAGGTGTGCGGATGAATCATTAAAAAAAAGCTCCGATTAAACGGAGACCGCAAAGGTAAATTTTCAAGTTCAAATTTGAAGATTTTTCTAACAATTCTAAAAAGACTCGTTCCAATTAACATTTCCAAGCTGTACAAATAAACAATAACGGCGTAACTTTGCACCCCGATGTTTCACTCACCCGACATATTAGCTGTTGCTTACAAGCAAAATTTGTTGCAAGACGAATTGGTTGTTTTGCAAGAAAAAGAACGGCTTATTCCGGGTGCAATTCGCTATAATATAAAACGCTACCATCCGGCAGGTAAATGGAATATGGAAGATTCTGGTATGTTGGTTTATCATTTTGAGAAAACAAAACCACAGCAAAATTATTTAGAATTAAAATTTTGCATTTCCGGAAATATATACTGTCGTCAAAAAGACTCGGAATGTGATTTATGTAAACGGAGTAATTCTAAAGTTTGTACGGAAAAAGTAGAATCTGTGGATGTTTTAAATTTTCAATTTTCGCCAGCACAGTTATCTCAGTTTGTAAAACCAAGAAAAGGGGATGAAGTTTTTTCATCCAATGTACTTCGATTCGAACATGGAAATTCTTTTGCAAAATTGATTCCAATTTGTGGAAAAATTCGAAATGTTTTAGAATCATTACTAAATAATACCTATTCTGGTGATTTGGAAAATATTTATATTAATGCACAAACGCAAATGCTGCTACTTTACAGCCTTGATTGTATGTTGGGCGAAAAAGAAATAGATTCAACTGTTATTTGTAAATTTTTATCAAACGAAGCAGATAGGGAAAAGATTACTCAAGCAAGAGAAATACTAATTGCCAATATTGGCGAACCAATTACGATTAAAGCATTAAGTAGAAAAGTGGCAATTAATGAATGTTATTTAAAAAAAGGGTTTAAAGAAATGTTTGGAACTACGATTTTTGATTTTTACCAAAACCAACGAATGGAACATGCTAAATATTTGTTATATGAAAAAGGGTTAACTGTAACGGACGTTTCTCTATTATTGGGTTATTCTTCAATCTCTCACTTTTCATCTGCGTTTAAAAAACATACAGGGCTTAAGCCATGTGAGTTACTCTTAAAATAATTTTTAGTATATATATATATATATATTATTTATCGTAATTTTACGTTATACTAAAAATTAGCTTGATGAAAAAGGTATCATACCCCATTCTACTTGTTTTCATAACTGTATTAGTTTTTGGAATTTTAGCTTGTAAACATGAGCTTTTGTTTGATCCTGGACCAGAAATTCCACCAACACCAGCTACAAATGCATGTAGCCCAGATACATCATATTATATCAATGATGTGAAACCAATTATTATATCTAACTGTGCTATGGCAGGTTGTCACGATAATATTACGGCAGCGGATGGAATTCGTTTAACTACTTATAATTATATCATGTCCACTGTTCGTGCAGGGGATGCTTCGAGAAGTAAACTTTATAAATCAATTATAAAAACTAATGATGAAAGAATGCCTCCT
Source organism: Bacteroidota bacterium (assembly GCA_005798905.1). GTDB lineage: Bacteria > Bacteroidota > Bacteroidia > Chitinophagales > Chitinophagaceae > VBAS01. The sequence goes on from SYIK01000011.1 coordinate 142,847, forward strand.
GCTCCAATGCCGGCATTAACTGCTGCACAAAAATTATTAATAAAAAAATGGATCGACCAAGGAGCAAAAAATAATTATTGTGTGGGACGTTGCGATTCAACAGTATTTACATTCGCTGGTGCTATAAAACCATTAATGGATAATAAATGTGTTGGGTGTCACAATCCGTCAAATTTAGGAGGTAATATTGACTTATCTGCATACACAGGGATTAAGACGGTTGCGTTGAATGGAAAACTTTTAGGATCAATAAAACAACAAGCAGGTTATTCTCCTATGCCTCCAGGGGGGAACAAATTATCTGATTGTGAAATTACACAAGTGACCAAATGGATTACAAACGGGACTTTAAATAATTAAATATGCGAAATTTTATATTAGCCATTTTAGCAATGGGTTTTACTGTTATAACAGTTTCTTCTTGTTATTATGATAATGAAGCATTGTTATATGGAACTTCAAAGCCTTGTACCGATACGGTCGCAACTATTTCTTATGCGCAAAAAATAGTTCCACTTTTTCAACAAAGTTGTTACTCTTGTCATACGAGTGGTTCTCCAGGCGGAGGGATTGTAATGGGAACTTACACTACCGATAAAGCACTTGTAACTAATGGAAAACTATATGGGTGTATTTCACACGCAAGTGGTTTTTCTGCTATGCCAAAAAGTGCTGCAAAATTTTCTGTTTGTAATATAGCTGTAATAAAAAAATGGATTGATGCAGGGGCACCTAACAATTAAAAATTTTTATAATGAGTAGAAAAAAAATCAAATTAATTCTTTTAGCACTTATTTTAGTTGGAGCCATTGTTGCCGTTTATATTTATAAAGAAGTTAATAGAAAGCCAGTGGATACAGCATCTACTAAACCAGACTTTGTGAATACTGCCTTGTTTTATTTAGAAGAATTTCAACAATTGGATTCTGTTGCTGGGAAAAAATACAACGATAAACTACTACAAGTAGAAGGAATGGTAAAAGAAGTGAGTAAAAATGAACGAGGATTTTATACAGTTTCGCTGGGAGATAGTAGCTCAATGTCTAGTGTTCGTTGTAGTATTGACAGTGCATCTTCGAACAATGCCAGTGAGCTTATCAAAGGTAGTGTTGTTATAATAAAAGGTATTTGTTCGGGTTATAATGCAGATGAATTGTTGGGATCTGATTTAATTTTAGTTCGGTGCTATATCAATAAATAATTTTCAGAAATTTATTAAAAACTAAAAATCAATATATGAATACGAAAAAATTATTGTTAGTTGTGATGGTGGCATTTAGTCTTCAATCAAACGCACAGCGATTTTTCACAAAAGGTGGAGAAATATTCTTTAATGCAACAAGCCCCGCCTCTCCCGAAAAAATTGAAGCAGTGAACAAAAGTGTGGTTTGTGTTGTAGATTCTAAAACAGGTGCAATTCAATTTTCTGTATTAATGAAAGGGTTTGAATTTCACAGTGCATTAATGCAAGAACATTTCAATGAAAATTATGTGGAGAGTGAAAAATTTCCCAGTGCAGTTTTTAAAGGTCAGATTTCCAACAATGAAATTGTGAATTATAACAAAGATGGAGTTTACACAGTTAATGTAAAAGGAAAATTGACAATTCATGGAGTAACAAAAGATGTAGAATCGAACGGGAAATTGGCTGTAAAAGATGGAAAAATAAATGCCAGTGCCGAATTTAATATTGTACTTAAAGATTATAGCATTTCAATTCCTGCGCTTGTGGCAGAGCAAGTTGCAAAAATTGCTTCAATTAAAGTTGCATGTTCACTAGAACTTTTAAAAAATTGAAAATAAAATTAGCATGAAAAAATTAATTGCATTTTTTGGTTTAATGATAAGCTTATTTTTTTTAAACAATAACTTGTTGGCGCAAGATGACGATTTGCTTAAACTTATTAGTGTTGACAAGCCCAAAAAAGAAATTGTAAAAAACGCATTTAAATCTTGTCGAGTTATCAATGCTCATTCGATGGAATTTGTTCGTCCAGGAACAATGGATTTTCGAATTCTTCATCGATTCGGATTATTGAATCAAGGGTATAAAAATTTGTACGGATTAGATCAAGCAACGATGAGAATGGGGTTTGATTTTGGTATAACAAAGAATTTAATGTTTGGAGTTGGCCGAAGTACCGTTAAAAAGGAAGTAGATGCGTTCATTAAATATGCGCCTTTTTTGCAAGCGACAGGTGAAAAATCTTTTCCAGTAACATTTGCAATTGTTTCAGGAATTACAATTGATGGAATGCCATGGGCCGATCCTATCAGACCAAATTATTTTTCTTCTCGATTGGGATATTATTTTCAAACAATTATTGGCCGAAAAATTTCAGAAGCATTTACTCTACAAGTTGTGCCAACTCTTGTACATAAAAATTTAGTGGTTGAAACAAATGACGAAAACGATATTTATTCCGTTGGTGTGGGTGGGCGAATGCGTTTATCAAAAAGAATTTCGGTGAATTGGGATTATTTTTATGTGCTAAATCCATTAACCAATATTTCTTTTCAAAATCCACTCTCACTCGGCTTTGATATTGAAACTGGTGGTCATGTGTTTCAACTTCATTTTTCCAATGCAGTAGGTATGAATGAACGAGCTTTTATTACTGAAACAGTTGGGAAATGGGGAAAAGGTGAAGTTAGATTTGGGTTTAATTTATCGCGTGTATTTCAAATAAAAAAGAAGAATTTGGATTAGCATTGTTCTTTACTTTTGTTAATCTAATTTTCTTTGTGGGAAAAAATAAAATAATATTTTTCATAATTGCGCTGCTGTTTTCCGTTTCAACTTTTGGGCAACAAACTATTAGAATCAAAATTCTAAATGCCGCTAATAAAGATTCGTTACCATCCTCAACTATTTTAATTTTTGGTAAATTGGAAAAATTCATTGCTGATAGCAACGGAATTGTTGAATTGAAAATTAACGGGCAAGAAAAAATTAAGGCAATTATTTCTTATGTTGGGTTTAAAGGAAAAACAATAATTTTTAATGCGCCTTTTACGAATCAAATTGTTGAAATATTTCTTGAACTAGAGGAAGAGTCTGAGGAGGAAGTGATCATTCAATCAACCCGTACCAGTCGAACTATTTACAATACACCAACAAGAGTTGAAACAATTGAGCTGGAAGAAATTGATGAAAAAACAAATATGCGACCGAATAATGTGTCGATGCTTTTGAATGAAAGCACCGGTATAAAAGTGCAGCAAACTTCCGCAATTAGTGGCAATGCAAGTATTCGAATTCAAGGGCTGGATGGGCGTTACACGCAACTTTTAAAAGATGGATTTGCCAACTTTGGCAACTTCGCAAGTGGATTAAGTATTCTTGAGATTCCTCCGCTGGATTTATATCAAGTGGAAATTATAAAAGGTCCGGCCTCAACTTTATTTGGCGGAGGTGCAATTGCCGGTGTTGTTAATTTCATTTCTAAAACACCAAAAGAAAAAACTGAAAACAATATTATTGTTAATCAATCCAATATTGGACAAACAACGGGTGGCTATTTTTTTTCCAAAAGAAATAAAAAAATTGGAATTACTTTTTTGGGAATGGTGAGTAATCAAAATTTGTATGATGTAGATAAAGACGATTTTACCGAACTGCCAAAGTCAACAGCAATTACACTGCATCCCAAATTGTTTTTTTATATCAATGAAAAAACAACGGTAATTGTTGGGAATGAATTTAGCAAAGGAAAAAGAATTGGCGGCGATGTACAAGTGATAAAAAAAAGAGGAAACAGTTTGCATCAGTTTTTTGAAGAAAATAATTCCATAAGAAATACAACTTCATTGGAATTACAAAAAAAATTGAGTTCACAAAAATCGTTGACGATAAAACAAAGCATTTCCATTTTTGACAGACAAATTGAAATGCCTAATTATTATTTTACTGGTACCAATTATTTTAGTTTTACAGATATTTCTTTTCTTTCTAATTTTTCAAATCATTCAGTTGTTGCCGGAGGAAATATCTTTTACGATAAGTCTAAAGAAAATGAAAACAGTATTAATGAAAGAGACAATGCCAATTTTACTGCAGGGGTTTATATTCAAGATACTTGGGACTTGTCTGAAAAAATGAAACTCGAATCGGGGCTTCGTTTTGATGGAACAACATACACCAACCCTATTTATTCAAACTCAGAATTATTTTTATTGCCAAGAATTTCGTTGTTGATAAAATATAATAATCAGCTTTCATCACGTATTGGCGCAGGAATGGGATATAAAGCGCCAACACTTTTTACAGAACAAACTGAAACCATGCAATATCGAAACATTCTGCAGTTAAATAATAATAAATCAGAGAAAAGCTATGGCGGAACTGCCGATATAAATTTGAAATCAAAAATTGGTAATAACATTGCTGTAAGTTTCAATCAACTTTTTTTCTATACAAAGATTGATAGACCATTGTTATTGCAAAACTCTATCAATTACCCTGATTGTTTTTATTTTATTAATTCCTATCAACCTGTTGTTAGTCTTGGTTTTGAAACCAATGCAAAGTTTATTTACAAAGATAATTTTAAATTATTTTTGGGTTATACATTCACCGATGCAAATGCAAAATATTTGACGGATAATCAGTTTTTGCCATTAGTTCCAAAACATAAATTAAATTCTGCATTGATTTATGAAAAACACGAATTTTTAAAAATAGGGTTGGAAGGATATTATACAGGAAAACAATATTTGACCAGTGGATTACAGTCGAACGATTTTTGGGAGTTTGGTTTTATGGCAGAAAAAATTTGGGAAAAATTTTCAGTGTATATCAATTTCGAAAATTTTACCAACACAAGGCAAAGCAAATACAAACCAGTGGTTAACGGGAATCACGCCTTCCCAACTTTTGATGAAATTTGGACACATACCGAAGGGGCTTCTATAAATGCAGGAATCAAACTTCGACTTTGAGTGCAATTAATTTCCCGATTCTATAAATAGTTTTCCTGTTTTCAAAAACAATAGAGTTGTACTAGCACTGAGTTTTGCAATCAAAAAAAAGTATGTTAAAAAATAGTTGTTTAATTATTTTAATCCTCGTTCAAAGTTTGTTAATAACTGCACAAGAAAACAGTAAAAATTTTCAACAAGATTCAGTTCTTCCGATACACAAATATTTGCCAGAAATAACTATTGTAGGTCGTCATAGTATCAGCGATGTTCAACAAATGCCGGAAGTTGTTGGCACAAATATTTATGCTGGTAAAAAAAATGCATTAATTGTTTTAGATAATGTGCAAGGAAATGTAGTTACCAATACTATGCGGCAAGTGTTGGCAAAAGTGTCGGGAATTCATATTTGGGAAAGTGATCCTAGTGGAATTCAAATTGGAATTTCTGCGCGTGGACTAAGTCCGAATAGAAGTTGGGAATTTAATGTGCGACAAAATGGGTATGATATTTCAGCAGATCCGTTTGGATATCCCGAAGCATATTATAATCCGCAATTGCAGGCTGTTCAACGAATTGAAATTGTACGCGGACAAGGTGCTTTGCAGTATGGCCCACAGTTTGGAGGATTGGTGAATTATATTCTTCGCAATGGAAGTGAGGTTACTAAAAAGTTTGAATTTGAAACGCAACAAACAATTGGCAGCAATGCGTTGTTCAATTCTTACAATGCAATTGGTGGTAAAACAAAAAATCTTCATTACTATAGTTTTTTCGATTATAGAAATGGAGATGGTTGGAGGCAGAATAGCCAATATTTTACCAATTCCGGATTTGGAACAATGACATACATTATTAATCCGAAATTTTCTTTATCGGTTGAAGTAATGCGTTCGCATATTCGCAGCCAACAGCCCGGTGGGTTAACGGATGCGCAAGCAACACAACAACCACAACAAAGTTTCCGCAGTCGCAATTGGTTTGATATTGTTTGGACAACTCCGGCAATGATTGCAAATTATAAATTCAACGAAACAACACGGTGGAATACAAAACTATTTGCAACAATTGGCGATAGAAATAGTGTTGGTTTTCTTAAAACTAGTTTAATAAATGATACTATCAATTCATTAACCAATAACTATAACAATCGTACAATACAGGTTGATAATTATCGCAATTATGGTTTGGAAAGTCGCATTATTACAGAATATAATTTTGGAAGTTTAAGAAATACGCTTTCTGGAGGCGTTCGGTTTTATACGGGAACTACGAGTAGAAAGGCGGATGGCATTGGTTCTACAGGAACAAACTATGATTTAACAGTTATTGGAAATTATCCGAAGGATATTGAATTTGTTTCAAAAAATGCAGCCATATTTATTGAAAATATTTTTCATATCAATGATAAAATACTTTTAATTCCTGGTTTTAGAATAGAATGGTTGGAAGGTGCAGCATCCGGTAGAAATGGATATGCTGCAAACGGAACTGAAATATTACTTCAACCGATTTCGCGCAGCCGAAAAATATTTTTAGCAGGAATTGGGGCAGAATATCATGTTAGTTTCAATACAGAATTTTATGGAAACATTACGGAAGCTTATCGACCAATTCAGTTTGCAAACCTTCAAGCACCGCCAACTACAGATGTGGTTGATCCTAATTTAAAAGATGCCAAAGGGTATAATTTAGACTTCGGATACCGCGGCAAAATAAAAAATTATTTAAAGTTTGACATCTCTGCTTTTTATTTACAATACAATAATCGTATTGGAACAGTTTCCATAAGTGGCACGCCGTCGTATCGGCTTATTACAAATGTTGGAAATAGCACCAGCAAAGGATTAGAAGCATTTGCTGAATTTGACCTTGCACGTGCAATTTCTCAAAACAATAAATTGATTCTTACTGTTTTTGGTTCGTATGGTTATACAAATGCGCGATACGAAACTGATTATAAAGATGCTGCTACAAAAGGCAAAAAGGTGGAGAATGCTCCAGAAAATATTTTCCGTGGTGGAATTTCTACTGGCTATAAAAAATTATTAATAACACTTCAAAGTAGTTTTGTTGGCGAATCATTTAGCGATGCAAACAATATTTTAACGCCAACTGCTAATGGAAATAGTGGATTGATTCCATCTTATTTGGTTTCTGATTTTACAGCTTCCTATAAATTTTCAAAAACGATTTCTTTAAAATCAGGAATAAACAATTTGTTTAACGAAAAATATTTTACACGAAGAGCCGGTGGATATCCAGGTCCGGGAGTTTTACCTGCCGATGGGAGAACTTTTTTTATAAGCATTGGTGCTAAGTTTTAAAAGGGTTTCGTCATTGTTATTACAACATGAATAGATAAAAGGTAGCAATGTAGCTGCAGTTTTACAAATAATATAATTAAGCAAAAGGTAAATATGAAAAAATAGAAGCCAATTTTTTTATTGGCTAAATCGGTTAGAAAACTAACTATTCAATAGGTAGCATTTGGTTTTAGACCAACTTGTTTTCCTTAACTTTGCCCACTTTTTGCATTGATTATGAGTTTAAAATACAAAGAATTTTCAGAGCTAAATTTACCCGCAATTGAGCAGGAAATACTTGCAAAATGGCAGGCAAATGAAACATTTGAAAAAAGCGTTTCTCAAAAAGAAGGCGCCACTCCTTTTGTATTTTATGAAGGACCACCAAGTGCAAATGGAATGCCCGGCATTCATCATGTTATTTCGCGCACATTAAAAGATTTAGTTTGTCGCTATAAAACCATGCAAGGTTTTCAAGTAAAAAGAAAAGGAGGATGGGATACACATGGTTTGCCAATAGAATTAGGAGTAGAAAAAGAATTAGGAATTACAAAAGAAGATATCGGCACTAAAATTTCGGTAGAAGATTATAACAAAAAATGTCGCGAAGCGGTTTTAAAATATAAAGATAAATGGGACGACATAACGCGAAAAATGGGCTACTGGGTTGATTTGAACGATCCATACATAACATTTAAAAGCGAATACATTGAATCTGTTTGGTGGTTATTGAGCGAATTGTTTAAAAAAGATTTATTGTATGAAAGTGTAAGTATTCAGCCGTACTCACCGGCAGCAGGTACCGGACTTAGTTCGCACGAACTCAATCAGCCCGGAACTTATAAGATGGTAAAAGATACGAGCTGCGTGGCTATGTTTAAGTCTGTTCGCAATGAGAAAAGCGAATTCATTTTCAATAAAATTGAGAATGAAGAAATATTTTTCTTGGCGTGGACTACAACGCCATGGACGCTTCCGGCAAATTTGGGATTGTCGGTTGGCGCAAATATTGATTATGTTTTAGTAAAAACAATCAATCCGTATTTGCATATTCCGGTAAATGTAATATTAGCAAAAGCATTGCTTGAAAAATATTTTAAACCGGAAAATGAAAATGCTTCAATTGATGTTTATAAAAATGACGGGAAAAATATTCCTTATTCAATTTTAGCAACATTCAAAGGAAAACAATTGGCGGGTTGCGAATACGAGCAACTACTTTCTTTCAATGCAAATTCAATGAAAGAAATTTTGGTGCAAACACCAACTGCAAAACCATTCCGCGTTTTGATTGGAGATTTTGTAACCACAGAAGACGGAACCGGAATTGTGCACACAGCGCCGGCATTTGGTGCTGATGACTTTCGCGTTGGAAAAAAATACGACATTGGAATTTTAACATTGGTTGATCGTGAAGGAAAATTTGTAGATGGACTTGGTGAATTTAGTAATCGATTTGTAAAAAATTACAAAGACGATTCCAATTATGTAGATGTGAATGTTGACATTGCCGTAAAATTAAAAAAAGAAAATCGTGCATTTAAAGTAGAAAAATACGAACACAGTTATCCGCATTGTTGGAGAACCGATAAGCCAATTCTTTATTATCCGTTGGATGCGTGGTTTATAAAAACTACTGCCCTAAAAGATAGAATGGTGGAATTAAATCAAACCATCAATTGGAAACCAAAATCAACAGGTGAGGGTCGTTTTGGAAATTGGTTAGAGAATATGGTTGATTGGAATTTGAGTCGCAGCCGATTTTGGGGAACGCCACTTCCCATTTGGTTTACAGAAGATGGCGAAGAAAAAAAATGTATCGGAAGCATCGAAGAACTTAAAAATGAATTAAGAAAATCAATTGCTTCGGGATGGATGAAATTGGATTCAAAAGAAGCTGTTGAAATTGAAATCAATAAATTGGTTTCCGATTTACACAAACCATTTGTTGACAATATTATTTTGGTGAGTGATTCCGGAAAACCGATGAAAAGAGTTCCGGATTTAATTGATGTTTGGTTCGACAGCGGTTCGATGCCTTATGCACAATTGCATTTTCCTTTCGAAAATAAAGAAGAGTTTAAAAAATCTTTCCCTGCCGATTTTATTGCAGAAGGAGTAGACCAAACGCGAGGTTGGTTTTATACTTTACACGCAATTGCTGCATTGGTTTTCGATTCGGTTGCGTATAAAACTTGTGTTTCCAATGGGTTGGTGCTGGATAAAAACGGCAATAAAATGAGCAAGCGATTAGGAAATGTAATCGATCCTTTTAAAACAATTGAAACATTTGGTGCAGATGCAACAAGATGGTATTTGGTTTCCAATGCATCTCCTTGGGAGAATATGAAATTTGATTTAGATGGGATTAAAGAAGTGCAACGAAAATTTTTCGGAACACTTTTCAATACGTATCAATTTTTTAGTCTTTATGCCAACGTAGATAGTTTTTCATTTAAAGAAAATTATATTACGTTAGCGCAGCGTCCGGAAATTGATCGATGGATTCTTTCTTCTTTAAATAGTGTAGTAAAAAAAGCAACTGCTTTTATGGACGACTACGAGCCAACGCAGGCTGCTCGTGTTATTGAAGATTTTTTAGATGAACATTTAAGTAATTGGTACGTTCGTTTGTGCCGTAGAAGATTTTGGAAAGGAGAATATGAACAAGATAAAATTTGTGCATACCAAACATTGTACGAATGTTTAGAAACGATTTCGAGATTGATAGCACCGATTGCTCCTTTTTTCTGCGATGCTGTTTTTCAAAATTTAAATGCTGTTAGCAAACGATTTGCTGCAGAATCGGTTCATCATGTTGAATTTCCAAAAGTGGATGAATCAGCAATTGATTTAAAGTTGGAAGAAAGAATGCAACTAGCACAATTAGCATCATCATTAGTTTTATCTGTTAGAAAAAAAGTAAACATTAAGGTTCGCCAACCATTGCAAAAAGTTTTGATACCGGTTTTTAACAGTGAAATGAAAATTCAATTACAAAAAGTTGAAGAGTTAATAAAGTCGGAAGTAAATATAAAGGAGATAGAATACCTCGATGCGAGTAACACATTTATTAAAAAAAGAGTGAAACCCAATTTTGTAACCCTTGGAAAAAAATTGGGAAACAAAATGAAAGAAGTTGCACAGCTATTAAGTCAATTTACAGAGGAGCAAATAGCAGTGTTGGAAAAAGACCTTCAATATAGTTTGTCGATTGGGAATGAATCCCTATTATTACAAATTGAGGATATCGAAATAACAAGCGAAGACATTCCGGGATGGATGGTGGCAACAAAAGGGAATTTAACCGTTGCATTGGATATAACTATTTCACCGGAATTGGAAGATGAAGGCAATGCCCGTGAGTTTGTAAATCGTGTTCAAAAAATAAGGAAGGATAGTGGGTTTGCATTAATGGATCGGATTGTAGTTCAGGTAATGGCGGACGAAAGAATGAAAAATTCATTGACAAAGTATAATAGTTATATTTGCGCCGAAATTTTGGCAGATAAATTTGAAGTTTTGTCAACTATTTCGGAAGGTTTAGAAATTGAAGTGAATGGAAAAATGTTAAAAATAATAGTTTTAAAAAAAGAGTAAACTATGCCAACAAAGAAAAAAGTAGCTCCTAAGAAAGCAGTAAAGCCAGTAAAAAAGCAGGTTGTAAAACATGCGACACCAACTAAAAAATCTGTAAAAAAACCGGCAGCAAAAGCAAAGCCAGTTGCAAAAAAAATAGTTGTAAAAGCAAAGCCGATAGCAAAGAAAGTAGCTGCAAAGCCAAAGGCAAAGGTTGTGCATAAAAAAGTGGTTGTAAAGATTTCCAAACCTTTACCAACAAGCAAGCATTCAATAAAACCTATAATAAAAAAAGAGCCAGCCAAAGTATCTAAAGTTATTATACCTAAAATTGCTACAAAAGCCTCTAAAAAGTACGAACCAGATTTTATGAGATCAATTTTAGATACAAAGGAAGCGGTTGTTTCAGCTCCCACACAACGCTATTCTGATGGTGAGCTTTTAGAGTTCAAGGAATTAATTCAGTTAAGATTGGAAAGATCAAAGAAAGAGTTGAGCTATTTGCAGGGGTTAATAACTAGAAAAGATGAAACTGGCGATATGGACGAGGGTAGATATATGACCATGGAAGATGGAAGTGTAAGCATGGAGCGCGAACAATTATCTCAAATGGCCAGTCGTCAAATTACTTATATAGATCATTTGGAAAAAGCAATGATGCGCATTGAGAATAAAACTTATGGTATTTGTAGAAAAACAGGTAAACTGATTGAAAAAGCACGCCTTCGTGCTGTACCTCATGCTACGCTTACTGTTGAAGCAAAACAATCGAATAATAAGTAAGAGATTTAGTAACCGAAATTTTGGTTACAATTTTTTTTCCATTATTACATGAGGGATGGTGATTTCGATAAAATCACTTCCTTTGCTTTTGTAGCCCATTTTTTCATAAAAACCAATTGCATTTTTTCGTGCGTGCATACTAATTGTTTTAAATCCGTGATCGCGTGCAAGATTTTCAGCAAACCGCATCAAAGCTCTTCCTATTCCTTTCCCTTGAAGGTCGTCTACAACTGCCATTTGCCTTAAACGAACTGTATGTATATCTTGTGGTACAAGCATACAGCAACCTAATATTTGATCATCATCAAAAGCACCAATTAATAAATTCTCTTTCTCTTTCTCTATTTCATCTTTCAACAAAGAAAGACCTAAAGGTCTTCTCAAAAGATCATTTCGCAGATTAACCATTTTCTGGTATTCAAAAGTGCCGTAGTCTATAATCTTTAAAGCCATAAAATAGAATTGCAGTAATTATGATGGGTTCAAATTACGTATTATTAAAATTACAACCAATTGTTTACTAAAATATTCGAATTAATGTTAAATACGATTTATTTTTTTAAAAGAAAAAACCTATTAAATGCGTTGATTAATGTAAAAAATCTATTTTTGCAACCATATCTAACTAAACTATTGTTATATGTCAGACATTGCATCAAGAGTTAAGAAAATTATTGTAGACAAATTAGGAGTTGATGAAGCAGAAGTAACCAACGAAGCTTCCTTCACTAATGATTTAGGTGCCGACTCGTTGGACACTGTAGAATTGATTATGGAATTCGAAAAAGAATTTAACCTTTCTATTCCAGATGAACAAGCTGAAACCATCACTACAGTTGGTCAAGCGATTACTTATTTGGAAGAAAACGCAAAGTAAAAGTTCAACTCTTCAGTAACGAGGAGAAAATAAATTAATCCGCCTTAGTAATTTTTTCGAATTACAAAGGCGGTTTTCTTGTGTAGCAAATCTGCTCGGTGTATCTTTAAAAAAATTTCCAAATTTATATGGGATTAAAAAGAGTTGTTGTTACTGGAATAGGTGCATTAACACCGATTGGTAATACAGTAGATGAATTTTGGCAAAACTTAATCAGTGGAGTTTCGGGTGCTGAAATGATTAAACTTTTTGATGCCTCAAAATTTAAAACAAGATTTGCCTGCGAGATAAAAGGGTTTGACCCAACGGCTTTTCTTGAGAAAAAAGAAGCAAGAAAATTAGACCGCTTTGCACAAATTGCAATTGTTGCAAGTGACCAAGCCGTGAAGGATGCAAATCTTGACAAAGAAAAAATTAATTGCGACAGAGTTGGTGTTGTTTTCGGTAGTGGAATTGGCGGTATTGTAACTTTTCAGGAAGAAGTGATGAATTTTGCAAAAGGAGATGGAACGCCACGATTCAATCCATTCTTTATTCCTAAAATGATATTGGATATTGCGGCCGGTCATATTTCTATTCGTCATGGATTTAGAGGACCAAACTTTGCGGTAGTAAGTGCTTGCGCTTCTTCCTCCAATGCAATTATGGAATCATTCAACTTGCTACGATTGGGAAAGGCAGATATTATTTTAGCCGGCGGTTCGGAAAGTGTAATTAACGAAGCCGGTGTTGGTGGATTTAATGCAATGAAAGCATTAAGCGAAAGAAACGATGATCCAAAATCTGCTAGCCGTCCTTACGATAAAGAACGCGATGGATTTGTAATGGGAGAAGCTGCCGGAATATTAGTGTTGGAAGAATTGGAACATGCAAAAGCAAGAGGCGCAAAAATCTATTGCGAAATTATTGGTTGCGGTGCATCTGCAGATGCGTACCATATTACAGCGCCGCACCCCGAAGGACTTGGAGCAAAAAATGTTATGAATGCTGCATTGGCCGAAGCAGGAATAGCACCTTCCGAAGTTGATTATATTAATCCACACGGTACATCAACACCACTGGGTGATATTGCAGAAGTAAAAGCAATATTGGATGTTTTTGGAGAACATACTTTTAAACTTAATATTAGTAGTACAAAATCTATGACTGGTCATTGCTTGGGAGCAACAGGCGTAATTGAAGCGATTGCCTGTATTAAAAGTGTTCAAGAAGATATCGTACCTCCAACCATCAATCACTTTACCGATGATCCAGAATTGGATGCTCGCATAAATTTCACTTTTGGAAAAGCACAAAAAAGAATCGTAAATGTGGCACTTAGCAATACATTTGGTTTTGGTGGTCACAATGCTTGTGTTATTATGAAAAAATATACAAATTAATTTTAATCGCATAAATTTTGTAGCTTACTTCCGTGGATTTTATTAAGTCATTTTTTTATAAAAATAAAACTGCTTCTTTCAAGAAGTTATTAAGCAATTTGTTAGGGTTCACTCCAGGAAATCTTGCACTTTACAAAACTGCTTTTACACATCGTTCCGTAAAAGAATCATCCGATGAAAACAACGAACGATTGGAATATTTAGGCGACGCAATTCTTGGTGCATTAGTTGCCGATTATCTTTTCAAGCGTTATCCATATAAAGGAGAAGGTTATCTTACAGAAATGAGAAGCAAGATGGTGAATCGTCAACAATTAAATGATATTGCTATTCGAATGGGACTGAAAAAACTTACGCAATATAACCGAATAGATGGTGCACTCAACATGAGTCAGATTTTTGGAAACACACTTGAATCGTTGGTTGGTGCAATTTATTTGGATCGTGGTTATGTAAAAACGGCTAAATGGGTAAAAGAGCAAATCCTTATTCCGCACATGTTTGTAGATGATTTGGAAAATCTTGAAATTAACCACAAAAACAAATTGTACGGCTGGGCAAACAAAGGCGGAAAGCAATTGGAATTTGAAACTATTGAAGAAAGAATAGAAGGAGGCCGTCGTTTATTTACAGTTGGCGCAATGGTAGATGGCGAAAAAATTGCAGAAGGAAAAGCATTTAACAAAAAAGATGCTTCTCAAATTGCAGCACAAGTTGCCGTAGATATTTTGGGGTTATTAAACACGGAAACAGATAGTGCAGTGGACGAAAAAAGTTAATGCTATTAAAGCCATCGTCATGCCTACGGCAGATAAATTGGTATGATGCGTTGCCCTGTGCATGGCTACCAACGAAATAAAATACTTAACACGATTCACACAGTTCAATCAACACACCATTTGTAGATTTTGGATGAAGAAAACAAATCAACTTATTATCTGCTCCTTTTTTAGGTTCGGTGTTCAGTAAAACAAAACCTTCTTTTTCCAATCGCGCCATTTCTTTTTTTATATCCGCCACTTCAAAAGCAATGTGATGAATTCCTTCGCCTTTTTTGGCTAAAAATTTTGCAATCGGGCCATTTTCGGCTGTCGTTTCCAGCAATTCTATTTTACCGTTTTTGGTATCAAAAAAAGCCGTTTTTACCATTTCATTTTCCACGGTTTCGGTCTTGTAACATTTAGTATCAAGCAGCAATTCAAAAAGAGGGATTGAAGTTTCAAGACTTTTTACCGCAATGCCAATATGTTCAATTTTTTGCATGGCTTGTTTAAATGCTTTGTTTTCGAATTTGGTAAAAATAAACTTAACTTTTGAAATCAAACAAGAAACATCGTTTGTTTGAAGTAACTTTGCAGCAGAAAATATTGAATAAAAATGGTGCAACTTCCTATTTATTTAGATCATAATGCTACAACTCCGTGCGATCCAAGAGTTGTAGAAGCGATGGTTCCGTATTTTACAAACAGTTTTGGTAATGCCGCAAGCCGAAATCATCCTTTTGGTTGGCAGGCAGAGGGTGCAGTTGATAATGCGCGGGAACAAGTAGCTCAATTAATTGGTGCCGATGCCAAAGAAATCATCTTTACTTCGGGTGCAACCGAAGCGGATAATTTGGCAATCAAAGGTGTTTTTGAAATGTACAAAAGCAAAGGCAATCATATTATCACTTGCAATATTGAACACAAAGCTGTTTTAGATACATGCAAGCATATTGAAAAAGAAGGCGGAGAAGTTACTTACTTGAAAGTAAACGACGATGGTATTATTAATTTAGATGAATTAGAAGCAGCTATCAAACCAACTACAATTCTTATTGCCATTATGTATGCCAATAATGAAATTGGTACGGTAATGCCAATGAAAGAAATAAGCGCTATTGCAAAGAAAAATGGAGTTTTGGTTTTTACAGATGCTACGCAAGCGGTTGGAAAAATTTCGGTTGATGTTAATAAAGATGGAATTGATTTACTTGCATTTACTGCACATAAAATGTACGGACCAAAAGGAGTTGGAGCACTTTATGTGCGTAGAAAAAATCCAAGAGTAAAAGTTACTGCACAAATAGACGGTGGTGGGCACGAAAGAGGAATGCGAAGTGGTACATTAAATGTTCCGGGAATTGTTGGATTTGGAAAAGCATGTGAAATTTGTAAAAACGAATTGGAACAGGATGCGGTACGAATTGTAAAATTGCGCGACAAATTAGAAAACAGTTTGCTTGGGTTGGAAGAAGCATATTTGAATGGGCATAAACAAAACCGTTTGCCGCATGTAAGTAATATTTCTTTCAAATTTGTAGAAGGAGAAGGTTTGTTGATGGGCTTTAATAAAGACATTGCACTTTCTTCAGGTTCGGCTTGTACATCAGCTTCTTTAGAGCCGTCGTATGTTTTAAAAGCATTGGGATTGGGAGATGATTTAGCACATAGTTCTTTACGATTTGGATTAGGAAGATTTACAACCGAAGAACAAATTGATTACACGATTGAAGCAGTTTCGAAAACGGTTTTAAAATTAAGAGAAATGAGTCCGCTTTGGGAAATGTTCAAAGAAGGAATAGATATGAATTCCATTGAATGGGCACATCATTAATATTTATAATTATTAAAAAAAATTATTATGGCATACTCAGAAAAAGTTATCAGACATTATCAAAATCCGCAAAATGTAGGAACACTTGATAAAAGTAAATCAAATGTTGGCACAGGATTGGTAGGTGCACCTGAGTGTGGAGACGTAATGCGTTTGCAAATAGAAGTTGATGATGCTACCGGAGTTATTACCGATGCAAAATTTAAAACTTTTGGTTGTGGATCTGCAATTGCATCTTCCTCAATTGCAACGGAATGGTTGAAAGGTAAAACAGTTGACCAAGCCATTACGATTGATAATATGACAATTGTAGAAGAGCTTCATCTTCCTCCAGTAAAAATTCATTGTTCCGTACTTGCCGAAGATGCTATCAAAGCAGCGGTAAACGATTATCGTCAAAAAAACGGGTTAGAAGAAATTAAATTTGAAGAAAGTGTAGTGCATTAATTGATTTTATTCTTAAAACAAATTTTAACTAAATAGTTTAATGGACAATAGCATTTACATAAGCGATAAAGCAAAATCAAAAGTACGCCAATTGATGACTGATGCAGGAGTTGTCGATGATGCATCTTACTTTTTAAGAGTTGGTGTAGTTGGTGGCGGTTGTTCCGGCTTAAGTTATAAACTTGATTTTGACAATGAAAAAAAACCGGTCGATCAGGAATTTGAAGATAACGGAGTAAAAATTGTTACTGATTTAAAAAGTTTTTTATACTTGGTAAACACCACACTCGAATTTTCTGATGGGTTGAATGGGAAAGGGTTTTATTTCAGTAATCCAAACGCAAGTCGAACTTGTGGGTGCGGCGAAAGTTTTGCTGTGTAATAAAACGTATTTAATAATTATTTTAATCTTCCACAATCGGAAGATTTTTTATTTTCACTATTTTGCACAAACTATGTGGGCCATTTGTAAAAAAGAAATTCGTCATTTTTTCAACAATCCTTTTGGATATGTCATTCTCGCAATTTTTCTTTTAATAAACGGGTTTGTTCTTTTTGTATTTGATGATAATATTTTAGATTTTGGATATGCCACACTTGAAAGTTTTTTTCAACTAGCGCCATGGTTGCTGCTATTGTTTATTCCTGCAATTACCATGCATAGTTTTTCCGAAGAAATTCAATCCGGCACATTCGAAATTTTACAAACAAAACCATTAAAAAGGGGAGAAATTATTGCAGGCAAATATTTCGGAAATTTGATAATAGTTTTAATTGGAATTTTTCCAACTTTACTTTATCTAATTTCAATACAATCACTTTCTTCCGGAAATGGCATTGATACTGGCGCTACGGCTGGTTCGTATATTGGATTATTTTTTCTGGCTGCAGTTTTTACAGCAATAGGAATTTGTTCAAGTAGTTTCACCAAGAGTACAGTTGTTGCAATGATGCTATCATTATTTATTTGTGGACTGTTGTTTTATGGATTCAATGCACTTAGTCGATTGCCGTTTTTAAGCCGTGGCACGGATTATTATGTAGAAATGTTGGGGATTGATTTTCACTATCGAAATATTAGTCGCGGGCTTGTTGACACCAGAGATTTGATTTATTTTCTATCTGTAATTGGATTATTTTTCTCCATCACTTTTCGAAAAATGAAACAACTGTAATTAAGTGCATGAAAAAAATTATTTACAAATTGTGGAGCTCAAAGTTTTGGTGGTTGCTGCTGCTAATTGTTTTAATAGTAATAAATATAATTTCTTCCTTAGTTTATTTTCGGTTTGATTTAACCAAAGAAAAAAGATTTACACTTAGCGAAGCAACAACAACATTTGTTCGCAAATTAGAAGAGCCAATTCAGATTGAAGTTTACTTAAAAGGTGATTTTCCATCAGGGTTTCAAAAAATGGCAAATACCACAGAAGATTTTTTAATGAATTTAAAACGGATTGAAGGTTCAAAAATCAATTATCAATTCATTTCTCCACTCGAAATTTTTCCCGGAACTAATAGTGTCACCTATCGCGATACTTTACTGGCGATGGGTATTTCGCCAATAAATTTAACTGTTCAACTTAGCGAAGGACAGCAACAAAAACTTGTTTTTCCAACTGCAATTATTTCTTACAAAGGGCAACAAGCAATTGTAAATCTTTATCCTGAAGGCAATAGTGTTGTTTCTCAAAATGAAATAAATAGTGCGGAAGCACAACTGGAGTATCAGTTTTTAAAAACATTTCACAGTTTGTTAAAACCCGCAAAACCGCTCGTGGCTTACAGTGTCGGCAATGGAGAACCAACTGGTCCTGAAACATTTGCAATTCAGGAAAGTTTAAAAAATAATTTTCAATTGTTCACATTCAATATTGCAAAACAAACTTTTATTCCGGATACATTTAATGTGTTAATGATTGTAAAACCTTCTATTCAATTTACCGAAGATGAAAAATTAAAAATTGATCAGTTTGTAATGCGTGGTGGAAACGTGTTATTTTTTGTAGATGCACTCAATGCCGAGCAAGATAGCTTGCGCAATAAAATGCAAACGGTTGCTTATGATAGAAATCTGAATCTTGAAGATCTTTTATTTCAATATGGAATTAGAATTAATCAAGATTTAGTAATGGATTTGCAATGTGATTTTTTAGAATTTGTAGTTGGCGGATCGGCATCCAATCCACAAACTGAATTTTTGCAATGGAATTATTTTCCTGTTTTTCAATCAACCAATTCACATATTATCAATCGAGGACTCAACTTACTTCGTGGACAATATGTAAATAGTGTTGATACAATTTCTGCGAATGGAATTAAAAAAACAATCTTATTAAGTTCATCAACCAATTCAAGAACTATTTCAACTCCTGCATTGATAAGTTTGAATGAAAATAAAATGGTGCCGCAAGATGAAAAGTTTAACCAAAATAGTATCCCCGTTGCCGCTTTGCTGGAAGGGAGTTTTCAATCAATCTATAAATACAGAGTTGGAAAAATGTTAAAAGATTCACTTGTGTCACTTGGTGTTCCTTTTAAAGAAAATTCGCCACTCGCAAATAAAATAATTGTAGTAGCAGATGGCGATTTTGTTTTGAATGAAATAAGTTCGGAGTTTGGTCCGCTGCCAATGGGTTGGAATAAATATACTTATACCACATTCAGTAATAAAAGTGAATCCGGAAAATATTTTATTCCGATGGCGAATGCAAATTTTTTAAAAAATTGTTTAGAATATTTAACAAACGATGTGGGAATAATTGAAGCAGGAAATAAAGAAATTGCAATGCGATTATTAGATTCCAAAAAAGTGAAAGAGCAAAAATTATTTTGGCAATTATTTAATGTTGGATTTCCTGTAATTATTATCGTTTTCGCTGGTATAATTTTTCAATATTTTAGAAAAAGAAAATATACAATTTGAAATTAATTGGCATTACTTTTCACATCTAAAATCCTTTAATTAACTTTGCATTTTCTAAATAATAGTTATGACCACTGATCAAATATCCTATCTGGTTTTTGGGATTGTTTTAATAATTGCCATCATTTTTGACTTGGGTTTATTGAGTAAAAAATCTTCAGTCATTAGCATGAAAAGAGCGCTGTGGCAAACAGCGATTTGGGTAGGGTTGGCACTGCTTTTTATGGGATTTATTTGGTTCGAAAAAGGACAAAATATTGCAATCGAGTACCTCAGTGCTTATTTGATGGAGTGGAGTCTTAGCATGGATAATATTTTCGTTTTCATTTTGATTTTTTCTGTATTAAAAATACCCGAAAAGCATGTACCACGTGCTTTGTTAATTGGAATTTTGATGGCAATCATTTTTCGCATTGTTTTTATTTCGGTTGGCATTGTACTGATTGAAAAATTTGTTTGGCTTTTGTATGTGTTCGGTACATTTTTAGTTTACACGGGGGTTAAAATATTTGCTGTAAAGCATGAAGAAGAATTTAATCTTTCAAAAAACTCTGTTTACAATTTTTTAATTAAAGTGTTAAAACTTGCACCCGATGATGAAAGTGGAAAATTCATAATTGTAAAAAATGGGGAACGTCTATTTACAAATATATTTGTAGTAATTATTTTGTTGGCAACCACAGACATTGTATTTGCACTTGACAGTATTCCAGCAGTATTTGCTATTTCTCGTGATAAATTAGTGATTTTTACTAGTAATATTTTTGCAGTGCTTGGGCTACGGTCGTTATTTTTTTTATTGAAAGGAGCCGTTCATAAATTTGCGTATCTCCAACAAGGCATTGCCATTGTGTTAATATTTATTGGGGCGAAAATGCTAGCTGAATACTTTCATGTAAAAGTTCCTGTATTTATTTCATTAATTATCATTGGAATTTGTCTCGCTGGTTCGATTGCGTATTCGGTTCAAGAAAGTAAGAAACAAAAAAAGATATAATTTTATTGAGTGAACTATTCAATTGAAAAAATTTGTAAAATTATTGATGGCAACTTCTTGCTGAAAAATAGTAACGAGTTAATAGAGAATGTTTTTTTTGATAGTCGTCAATTGTTTTCAATTGATTCTTCCATTTTTATTGCATTAAAAGGTTCGGTTGGTCGTCAAAACGGTCACGATTTTATTTATGATTTATTTCAAAGAGGTGTTAGAAATTTTATTGTAAGCCAAGATGTAAAATTGGAAGCACTTCCCGGAGCGAATGTTATAAAAGTAGCGGACTCATTAATTGCATTGCAGCAACTTGCAAGATTTCATAGATTAGGTTTTAAAAAGGGGTTTCAAGTAATTGGAATAACCGGAAGCAATGGAAAGACTATTGTGAAAGAATGGCTTTTTCAATTACTTAATAAAAAGTATGAAATTGTTCGCAGTCCTAAAAGTTATAATTCTCAAATCGGTGTACCGATGAGTGTGTTTGAAATAAACAAACAACACACACTCGGAATTTTTGAAGCAGGCATTTCGCAACCGAATGAAATGAAAAATTTGCAAAAAATTATTTGTCCCGACATTGCTATTTTAACAAATGTTGGCGAAGCACATAGCGAAGGATTTCAATCGTTAGAACAAAAAATAAAAGAAAAAATATTAATGTTTGATGAATCTAAACTTATAATTTATTGTGCCGATGAAAAACTGGTTGATAAAATAATTACAAAAAAAATCAAAACAGAATTTCAAAAGAAAGAGAAAAATCCTATTCAAATTATTTCCTGGGGAAAGTCGAAAAGAGCTGTTTTACAAATAATAAAAATTTCAAAACAGGCAAATGGTTCTGAAATTATAGCAAACTATAAAAATAAAGAACTCAATATTTTTATCCCATTTACTGACGATGCTTCCATCCAAAACGCGATAACTTGCTGGTGTGTGCTTTTGTATTTGCAATTAAATGAAACGCAAATAAAAAAAGGAATGAAGTTGTTGCAACCAATTTCAATGCGATTGGAACTAAAAAAGGGAATTAATAATTGTTCAATTATCAACGATAGCTATAGTGCCGATCTCAGTTCTTTACAAATTGCACTTGATTTTCTTCAGCATAAAAATTTAACTGGAACTAAATCTGTTATTCTCTCTGATTTTTTTCAAACAGGGTTAAATAATAAATTGTTATATCAAAAAATTGCATTGGAGTTAATTCGACACAAAGTGAATCGTGTAATTGGAATTGGAGTTCAAATTACAGAATGGTTGAATTTTAAAAATCAGTTAACCAACGAAGCAATAAAAGTGGAATTGTTTTCTTCAATAGAAAATTTTATTGGGCATTTTCGAGAACAAAAATTCAAAGAAGAAACGATATTGGTAAAAGGAGCAAGAGTGTTTCAGTTTGAAAAAATCATTCAACTGCTCGAACAAAAATCACATCAAACTTCTTTAGAAATCAATCTAAATGCTGTAACGAACAATTTTAAAAATTTTCAAAATTTGCTTTTCCCAAAAACAAAAATTATGGCAATGTTAAAAGCATTTGCCTATGGGATGGGTGAGGTGGAAATAGCGACAGTACTGAAATACAATCAAATTGATTATTTTGGAGTTGCTTATGCCGATGAAGGTTTAGAGTTGAGGAAAGCCGGAATTTTAACTCCGATCATGGTAATGAATCCTGAAGAAAATGCTTTTGAATCGATAATTGAAAATAAGTTGGAACCGGTTATTTATTCTTTTGAAATGTTGACTTCGTTTCAAAAATATTTAAAAAAGGTCGGCATTAATAATTATCCAATTCATATTGAAATTGAAACAGGAATGAATCGGTTGGGAATTTCGATAAATGAAATTGAAAAATTTTGCAAAGTAATAAAAATTGAAAAAATAGTTAAAGTAAAAAGTATTTATTCTCACCTTGCTTTTAGCGAAAACAAATTGGGCGATAAATTTACGATTCAACAAAAAAATAAATTTTTAACTGCGGCTTTGCAAGTAGAACAAAAAGTTGGACACCATATTTTAAAACATTTAAGCAATTCGGCTGCAATCATTCGGCATCCAGCTTTGCAGCTTGATATGGTTCGATTGGGGATTGGATTATACGGCGTTAATAATTCGGATGATAAAAAATTAAATTTGGAAACAGTTGCAACTTTAAAATCTACAATCGCACAAATAAAAGAATTAAAAAAAGGCGAAACGGTTGGCTATGGAAGAAAAGGAATCTTGCGTAGAAATTCAAAGATTGCTACTGTTCGCATTGGATATGCCGATGGGTATAGTCGAAGATTTGGAAATGGAATTGGTAAAATGTGGGTCAACGGAAAACTGGCTCCCGTAATTGGAATGGTTTGTATGGATATGACGATGATTGATATTACAGATATTCCTGAAGTAAAAGTACAGGACCAAGTAATCGTTTTTGGAAAAGAACTTCCGATACAAAAAATTGCAAATTGGATAAATGCAATTCCATATGAAATAATGACGTGGATTTCGCAGCGCGTAAAACGTGTTTATTTTCAGGAATAGAAGTTTGCAACAATGAGCCCAACTGCAAAACCTAAATAATTATATTTGCGATTTAAATTTTGTAAATGAAAATAAGAAATACAATATTGTTAGTTGTTGGAATTTTACTTGCTGATCAAGTGCTAAAAATTTGGATAAAAACAAATTTTGCAACAGGAAATGTCGCAGAAATATTTCCTTGGTTTCATTTGCATTTTATCGAAAATTCTGGAATGGCTTGGGGATTAAAAATGGGCAACGAAACCGGAAAAGTAGTGTTGACTTTGTTTCGATTGGTGGCAGTTGTTTTTGGTACTTGGTATATTTTTAAGATTACAAAGAAAAATTATCACAAAGGATACATAGTTTGTATATCGCTAATTTATGCTGGAGCATTAGGAAATTTAATTGATAGTATGTTTTATGGAATGATATTTGACAAAGGGTTGCATTTTGATTCTGTAGTTAAAGATTATTTTTCTTATTCCGGCATTGCAACTTTTTCCACGAATGGCTACTCTTCTCTTTTACATGGAAGTGTTGTGGACATGCTTTATTTCCCAATTGTTAAAACAAATTTTCCAACTTGGTTTCCTTTTTGGGGTGGAGAAGAATTTGAATTTTTCAGTCCAGTTTTTAATATTGCAGATGCAGCAATTTCTGTTGGAGGAATTTCACTTTTTATTTTTCAAAAGAGATTTTTTGGAAAGCACGAATTGGTTGAAAAAAGTGATGATTAATTAATATGTCCAACCATTTTTTCAGGTTTCACCCATTCATCAAATTGGTCTGCTGTTAAGTAGCCCAATTTGATTGCCATCGTTTTTAATGAGGTTCCTTCTTTGTGTGCTTTTTGTGCAATTTCCGCAGCTTTGTAGTAACCGATTTTTGTGTTGAGTGCTGTAACCAACATCAAACTATTATCAACATGTTTTTTTATATTGATTTCGTTTGGTTCAATACCAATTGCACACTTGTCATTAAATGATATACAACCATCGGCAATTAATCTTGCACTGTGTAAAAAATTATAAATCATCATTGGTTTAAAAACATTGAGTTCGAAATGGCCAGTAGCTCCGCCAATGTTAATAGCAACGTCGTTTCCTAAAACTTGTGCAGCAATCATCGTCAATGCTTCACATTGTGTAGGATTTACTTTGCCTGGCATGATAGAAGATCCAGGTTCGTTATCGGGAATAAAAATTTCACCAATACCACTTCTTGGTCCGGAAGAAAGAATACGAATATCGTTTGCAATTTTCATCAAACTAACTGCGACTGTTTTTAATGCACCATGTGCTTCTACAATTGCATCGTGTGCTGCCAATGCTTCAAATTTATTTTTTGCAGTTACAAAAGGTAATCCGGTAAGTTTTGCAATTTGCTTTGCTACATTTTTGTCGTAATTTTTTGGCGTGTTAATTCCTGTACCAACTGCTGTTCCTCCGAGTGCTAATTCACTTAAATGAGATAATGTGTTTGTGATGGCTTTTAATCCATGATCCAATTGAGAAACATATCCACTAAATTCTTGACCAAGTGTTAGTGGCGTTGCATCCATAAAATGAGTGCGCCCAATTTTTACTAATTTTTTATAAGTTTTGCTTTTATCGAAAAGTGTATCCCTAAGTTTTTTAATTCCCGGAATAGTTGATTCAATTAAAATTTTATATGCTGCAATATGCATTGCAGTAGGAAAAGTATCGTTGGATGATTGCGATTTATTTACATCATCATTTGGGTGTAATTTTTTTTCTTTATCAAAAAGCTTACCGCCGGAAAGCACATGTCCTCTGTAAGCAATTACTTCATTTACATTCATATTGCTTTGTGTGCCACTTCCTGTTTGCCATACTACCAATGGAAAATATTCGTCTAATTTTCCAGCAATAATTTCGTTGCAAACTTTTCCAATCAATAATGATTTATTTTTTGACAAAACACCTGCTTCGTAATTCGTGATTGCTGCAGCTTTTTTTAAATAGGCAAATGCATAAATGATTTGTTTTGGCATACGATTTATGTCTTGCGCAATCTTGAAATTATCAATGCTACGTTGCGTTTGTGCACCAAAATATGCATCCGCAGGAACTTTTACTTCGCCCATTGTATCTTTTTCAATCCGATATTCCATGATTATTATTTTTACAAATTCGGTTAAAAATTAATTATTCAAAAAAAACAACAAATTAACAACCACAGAAATTTGGTTTTCTTTTTTCTAAAAAAGCACTCGTTCCTTCTTTCATATCCGCTGTGTCGAAACATTTTCCAAATTCTTCAATTTCTGTAAGAAAACCATTTTGTTTTTCATCGAAAACTGCATTGGCAGCAGTGATACAGCCAGCTACTGCCAAGGGAGCTTTGTTATTAATTGTTGTTAAAATCTGAATTGCTTTTGGAATTAATTCTTCTTGCGAAACAAGATGGTTAATCAAACCAAATTGTAAAGCCGATGTTGCATCAACCATATTTCCTGTCATCAATAATTCCAATGCACGTCCTTTTCCAATTAATTGAACAAGGCGTTGCGTGCCGCCATAACCGGGAATTAATCCTAGGTTTACTTCCGGTTGACCAAACTTAGCATTCTCTGTTGCTATTCTAAAATGGCAACTCATTGCCAGTTCACAACCACCACCCAAAGCAAAACCATTTACAGCAGCCACAATTGGTTTGGGACAATTTTCAATTTTAGAAAAAATAGTTTGACCATTCATTGCCAACAATTTTCCTTGTTCGTTTGTAGCTCCAACAAATTCACCAATGTCTGCACCGGCAACAAAACTTTTATTTCCAGATCCTGTAATGATTACAGATTTTATGTTTTTATTTTCATAAATCTCATTCAATACTTTATCTAAATCTTGCATTACTTGTTGGTTCAATGCATTCAATTTATCAGGACGATTGATTGTAACAAGTAGAATATTATTTTCTAACGAAGTCAATAAAGTGTTGTACATAAGTTGAAATTAAAATGTTCTATTTTTTTCTACCCAATTTTTTATATAAGTTGATATTTCGACAGTGGCAGTTCCAGGCGCAAATAATTCGCCAACGCCAATTTCAACTAATTTGTTTTTATCTTCTTCAGGAATAATTCCACCGCCGGTCAGCAACACATCATTCATTCCTTTTTCTTTCATTAAGGAAATTATTTTTGGAAAGATAGTTAAATGTGCCCCACTTAAAATACTAATGCCGATTGCATCTACATCTTCCTGAAGTGCAGCATTTACAACCATTTCCGGAGTTTGTCTTAATCCGGTATAAATTACTTCCATGCCTGCATCACGCAACGCAGTGGCAATAATTTTTGCACCGCGGTCGTGTCCATCAAGTCCAACTTTTGCAACTAAAATCCTGATAGGTCTATTCATAAAAATTGATAGAATGACAAGTTAGGAATTAAAAAGCTTCAACGCATTTTCAATTCTTTTGATTGTCTCTTTTTTTTCAATTAAAGCGGCAACTTGAAAAACCGGCGGTCCAAATTTACCACCAACCAACATGATACGAAGTGGCAAAAGTAAATCTCCAGTTTTTATATTATGTAGGTTAGTTAATGCTTTAAAATTTTCTTCGATGTAAGTGGCATCCCAATTAATCATTTCAGTTAATTGCAAAATCCATTCTGTAAAAAAAATATTTTTTTTATTATCCCATTTTGGTTGAATGGAAGCAATATCTAATTGTGTCGGTGTTTCAAAAAGAAAAATTGATTGCGGATAAAAATCTGTTAATAAAGTACACCTGTCTTTTACAAGTTCGATTACTTTTTCTAAAAAAGTAGAATCGTTAATTTCAAATTGTTGTGCTGAAAAAAAATCTTTCACTTTTGATTTTAATTCAATTAGCTCTAACCGTTTTATCCATTCATGATTGAACCACTTTGCTTTTTCGTAATCAAATTTTGCACCAGCTGCATGAACTCGATCGATAGAAAAATTTTGTATCAATTCTTGTTTTGAAAACAATTCTTTTTCTGTTCCATCGTTCCATCCTAAGAGCGCTAAAAAATTAATAAACGCTTCTGGTAAAAATCCTTTTTCTTTAAATCCTTCTGTTTTTTCTGAATTGTTTTTGTCGGTCCAGTTCATTGCAAAAACTGGGAATCCATGCTTGGCTCCGTCTCTTTTACTCAGTTTTCCTACAGGTCCTAAAATCAATGGAAGATGTGCCCATTGCGGCATTGCATCAATACCAAATAAATATTTCCAAAGCAAAATATGCACAGGTGCACTTGGCAACCATTCTTCTCCGCGAAAGACATGCGATATTTTCATTAAATAATCATCAACAACAACTGCGAGATGATAGGTTGGCATTCCGTCGGCTTTCAATAAAACTTTATCATCAACAACAGAAGTATCAAAATGCACTTCGCCACGAATCATATCCTTAAAAGAAACATTTTCGTGTTTGGGCATTTTAATCCGAACAACATGGCTTCTTCCTTCTTTCAACCAAGTGTTAACTTCTTCAGTCGAACATGTAATTGAATTCTTCATTTTCATTCTAACTGAATGATCGTATTGTTGCGAATGATTGTGTGTAGTTTTAAAATCTTGTCGCATTTTTTCTAATTCTTCTTGTGTGTCAAATGCGTAATATGCAAAACCATCGCGAACTAATTGTTCGGCATATTTTTTATAAATTTCTTTTCTTTCACTTTGTCGATAAGGACCGTAATCACCACCGTGAATCGGACTTTCATCCGGTTGCAGCCCTACCCAGTTTAAACAATTAAAAATATATTCTTCTGCTTCCGGTACATAGCGAGATTGGTCGGTATCTTCAATTCTTACAATAAATTTTCCGTTGTTATGTTTTGCAAATAAATAATTAAACAAAACGGTTCTTACTCCGCCTAAATGTAAACCACCGGTGGGCGATGGTGCAAACCGAACTCTTACCGAATCATTCATACTACAAAGATATATTGCTGATTAGTGCTACCCAACTTCGTTGGGTATATTTGTAAGTATGACATTAATTGCTCCCCATTTTATTAAGTCCAACAAAAAAGCGATTTTAAATTTTTTCAAACAAGATCATTTTTTTACAAAAACGCCGTGGTGGCTAAAAAAAATATATCCAAATTGTTTATGGGATATTTACCCAAAAGAAAAAATACTTTATTTAAGTTTTGATGATGGCCCACATCCAACGATTACTCCATTTGTGTTGGAGTTGTTGAAACAATACAATGCAAAAGCAAGTTTTTTTTGCATTGGAGAAAATGTAAATAAATATCCTCAAATTTTTAATCAAGTAATTACAGGCGGACATGCTATAGGAAACCACACACAAAATCATGTTAATGGATGGGAAACAACAGATGAAGCATATCTTCAAAATATTTTAGAGGCTCAAAAAACAATTGATTCCAAATTATTTCGACCACCTTATGGAAGGATGAAATGGTCGCAAATTCGGCTTTTGAATAAAAAAATAAAAGGAATTAAAATTGTGATGTGGAATATTCTTGCAGGTGATTGGATAGAAGAATTGACTCCGGAAAAATGCTTTGAAAACATTAAATCAAAAATAACAGACGGAGATATTATTGTTCTTCACGACAGTGAAAAAGCATTTCCGCGCATGAGTTATGTGCTTCCAAAATTGCTTAAATATTTTACTGAAAAAGGATATTGTTTTAAAGTAATTCATTAATGAAATTGAAAAAGAATAAAAAAAGGACTTGAGTTTTTGTTCAAGTCCTTTGTAAAAATCCATTCCCAAAGAAAATAGGTTTAAGGCTTTACTATCTTACGGTAGCGTTATTTCGTGCGAAATTCCGTTTATTGTCATAATTGCTTTGTTGTCGCAATCTCCGTGGCCAAAATTTATTACTGCAATCCAAGGAGAAGTAGTGGAAAGATTTTGACGAACAATTTTTATTTTACCTTTTACAAGCCACTTACAAGTAAACTTTTTAATCAATGGTTCAATAATTTCTGAGCGCCAAGTAAAAATTAAATTCTCTCTTTTTACTTTACCATTTGCGCTTCCTTCAATTTTATAAACATCATCAATTGGGAAGTATGGTGTTCCAAGTCCTTCAATTTGTGTTATATATTTTACACTATTCCATTCGGTATAGTTGCCATTTGGTTTTGTAAGTTTTGCACCTTCAACTACATTTTTAAATCTGTGAACATTAGACGTGCTAATATTGGTAACAACGTGTGTTCCTTCTACTCTAACGCTATCAATTTTATGATTAACGAAAGTAGTTGTTGCTTTAGCACCTGGAACTACTAAACGATTGGTATATACCGTAACAATTTTACCAGAGCGCAATCTACCATCGCGTCCACGGCAACCCGTTCCAAAATCGACAACAATTTTTACAGGGAATGGGGAAGGTGGGTTAAGGCGTGTAACGGTTACAACAAAACAATGAAGAGAATCGCCGCGAGCTGTTGTATTACTTGAGCCTGTTGAGCTATTTGCTTGCCCAAATACGCCAACTCCAGCCATGCCAACTTCATCATCAGCTCCCATCACATTGTCAAACACATCGTTAAAAATTACTTCCGATTCAGCATCAGCTTCCGAAGTTGATTTAGAAGCAAATTCTTCTTCCTGCGTTGTATTGTTGCTTACTTCTTTTTTACAAGAGGTAAATAACAAAGCGGAAAAGAATAAAAAGATAAACAATAATCGAGTAAGGTTTGATAGCGTTTTCATAATCAATCAATATTTTTGTGAAATAAAAAATTTTACACCTCTGAGATGTCAAATCTATGCAATAGTTTAATTCATTAATATTTTTTAATTTTTACATTTTTCAGGTTATGTTTATCGACACTCATTGCCACCTTTATTTGGATGAATTTTTACCTGATAGTACAGCAATGATTTTGCGAGCGGAAAAGGAAGGAATTACTTCTTTTCTAATGCCAGCAATTGACAGTACGACTTATGAAAAAATGGTGAAATTTGAAGCATCTTTTCCAAAAAAATGTGAGGTAATGATTGGACTTCATCCTTGTTCAGTTAAGAATGATTTTGAAAAAGAATTATTATTTGTGGAGCAACAACTTGCCAAAAGAAAATTTATTGCAGTGGGCGAAATCGGCCTTGATTTTTACTGGGATAAAACTTTTTCTACGCAGCAATACGAAGCATTCAATCGACAAATAAATTGGGCAATTACTTTCGATTTACCAATTGTAATCCATTCTCGAAATTCAATTGATGAATGTATTGCCGTTGTTGAAAAAAATCAAAAAGGAAATTTGCGTGGCGTATTTCATTGTTTTTCCGGAACGGTGCAGCAAGCGCAGCAAATTATAGATCTTGGTTTTTATTTAGGAATCGGAGGGGTGTTGACTTTTAAAAATTCGGGATTAGATAAAGTAATGGAATCGATTGATTTGAAAAATATTGTTTTAGAAACCGATGCGCCCTATTTGGCTCCGGTGCCTTTTCGTGGCAAGCGGAATGAAAGTAGTTATTTGAAATATGTTGCAGAAAAATTGAGTAAAAGTAAAAATGTATCTATAGGTCAGGTAGGAGAGATAACTACTGCAAATGCCAAAAAAATATTCAGAATTTGATGTTTTGTATAAATATCAACAGATAGTTGATAACAAATTTAACCTCTCAGTTTATTTTTTTATAAGTTTCTTAAACTTGTTTTTTAAAGTTCCTATATCGAAAAATAATATTTTTGAGATATGATTAATATCATAACATTTATAAACTATCAATTCATTACATTGCGCGATATTTTGTCATGTAAGTATCTTTTTTTTATTTAAACACAAATTTATGTTATGAGAAAAATGAAATTTATTGGAGAGCATACACCTCCTTTTAATCATTGTTTGTTGCAAGTGAACAACATTAAGAGCATATTCATGCTGTTTATGTTATTCCTTTCTTTGCAAGCTTCAGCTGCTGACAAGCCTGTATGGGCTATCAATTCGAGCAGTTTTGAGATTAATGATGTAAGGGCGTTAACAGGTTTGGTAATTTCCGAAACAGGTGGACCAATTGTGGGTGCAAGCATCCAAGTTAAGGGTCAAAACCTCGGAACTACAACTGATGCAAGCGGTAAGTTTTCAATTGAAGTTTCCGAAAAAACAATTCTTGTAGTTTCTCACATTGGTTACGAATCTCAAGAAGTAGTAGTAGGTGACCAAACAAGTATTATTGTAAAACTAGTACGTAGTGCATCGGAAATGGATCAAGTTGTTGTAGTTGGGTATGGTACACAAAAGAAAAGGGATTTGACAGGATCTATTTCTTCTCTATCATCAAAAGATCTTGAAAACAGACCTGCTACTCAGTTTGGATATGCTATTGAGGGAAAGGCTGCGGGAGTACAAATTATTCGTTCTTCTGGTCAACCTCAAGCAGGATTTTCAATTCGCGTTCGCGGAACTTCTTCAATTACTGCGGGTAGTGATCCATTATATATTGTAGATGGAGTACCTACAGAAAATATAAACGATATCAACCCAGCTGATATTGATAACATAACCATATTAAAAGATGCATCTTCAGCAGCAATTTATGGTAATCGAGGATCCAATGGAGTTGTATTGATTACCACAAAAAGGGGAAAAAACCAAAAAGTAAAAATTGGATTCAATACTTCAATAACATCAAGTCAAGCATGGAAAAAACTTGATGTACTTAATAGCGCTCAGTTTAAGGAATTAGCGACTGATTTGGGAGCCACTACAGATTGGAACAAGTACAATGCTAATACTAACTGGCAGGATGAAACTTTTAGAAATGCACTTTCTCAAAGCTATTCATTATCTGCTACTGGAGGGAACTCAAATACCTCTTACTATTTATCAGGTGCTTATGTCAACCAAAATGGTATCATTATAAATAATAATTTAAAAAGAGCAACACTTAAAGCAAATATTGATCATCAGGTTACTTCATTTTTAAAAGTAGGTGCTAGTCTTGCTTACGCAAATTGGAAAGACAGAGATGTTCCTGAAAATCATCGCAATGGTGTAATTGCCAGATTGGTTACTACTGCTCCCATCATTGGTATTCGCGATATAGATGATCCAAAACAATATGCAAGAAGTCCTTTCATTAATGATTTAGAAAATCCTGTATCAACTGTATACCAGCCTGAACATCTTTTCGTAAACAATCGCCTAAGCGGTAATTTGTATGTAGAGGCAACCATTAACAAAGATTTGAAATTTAAATCACTATTTGGTTTTGAAAACTCTGATGGGATATTCACTTCATTTCAAGATACTATTCAAACTAGATATGGAAGAACGATGCATGGTTTGGCTACTGAAAATAAATACAATTTGAAAAATTGGATTTCGGAAAACACATTTAATTTCACAAAGCAATTTGATGGTCATAATCTTTCTGCTTTAGGAGGTTTTGTGATTTCTCGTCAAAATACCGACAACCTTTACAGAAACTCTGTAGACTTTAGAAATGCGGTTGGAGGTGATCAATCTGTAGAAGGAGGTTCTGTTAAGTCAACTCCAGTACCTGAAAAAACACAAATTTCTAGTGTTTCTGCTATTGCAAGGGTGAATTATAACTACAAAAATAAATATTACTTGACCACCAATTTCCGCCAGGATGGTTCTGGTAGATTTGCGCCTGGAAACAAGTGGGGTAGTTTCCCTTCATTTTCTGCTGGTTGGAGAATTTCTGAAGAAGATTTCTTTAATAAAACAAATTCTAGTATTTCCGAATTTAAACTTCGTGCAGGATGGGGAATTGTTGGTAATGATGCTGTTCCTGCAAATGCTCGGTTTGGAATTGTTGATACAACTGGTCCAAAATATTTAATTGGCGGGGTTGTTCATACTGCTTATGTGCCACGTTCGCTTGAAAATGTAGACTTAACTTGGGAAAAAACAAAACAAGTAGATATTGGTTTTGATTTAGGATTGTTCAAAAACAAGTTGATGATTACGGCTGACTACTATAAGAAAACAACAAGCGATATGTTATTGGCTGTTCCAATTCCAACATCTACAGGATTTTCAAGTGCTTGGCAAAATGCTGGTACACTTGAAAATAAAGGGTTTGAATTTTCATTTAGTTCAAAAAATATTGAAAAATCAGATTTACGTTGGAACAGTGAGTTCAATATTTCATTTAACAAAAACAAAGTGTTGGATATTGTAGGAACACAGTTGGTTGTGGGTACAATAAATCCAGCCGGGTCGAATTATAATACTGCAATTGTTAAAGCAGGACAACCGTTAGGTAGCTTCTATGGAAAAATTTCACAAGGTGTAGATCCCGCGACTGGAGATATTATTTTCATGAAGAATCAGGCAGGTACATCTGATAGCGTTGGAATTATTGGAAATGCAAATCCAAAATTCACGTACGGGTTCAGCAATTCAATTTCTTATAAAAATTTTAGTGTAGACGTCTTCTTTCAGGGTGTAAGTGGGAATGATATTATGAACGCTACTAAGCTCTTAGGAGAGTCTATGGCTCTTGTAATGAATCAAAGTTCGGAAGTAGTAAGAAGATGGAAGCGAGCTGGAGATATTACTGATATTCCTCGTGCTAATCCTGGAAGTTGGAGGAATTCACTGCCTTCAACAAGGTATGTAGAGAAAGGGTCTTACTTACGTCTTAAATCATTGACGGTAGGGTATCGTTTACAAGATGATGTTGCTAAAAAATGGAAGATGAATCGCTGCTTTGTTTATATCACAGCAGAAAATCTGTTTACTTTTACTAAATACACTGGTTTCGATCCAGAATTGAGTGCATTCAGTGGTAAATCAAACAGTACGACAAATCAAAATGCTGCTCCTGGCGTTGATTGGGGTACTTATCCTCAATCAAGAGAATTTGTTTTTGGTGTAAATATTTCCTTCTAAATTAATAAAAACGTAATCATGAAAAAATATTCAATTAAATTACTAACAGTGGTATTGATAGGGTTGGTACCATTTGTATCGTGCAAGAAGTTTCTTGACGACAAACCTGTAACATCTCTTACAACAGGTAATGCGTTCAGCACTGCAAGAGATATTGAAAATGCATTAGCAGGATGCTACAACATCTTTTATGCAACGGATTATTATCAATGGGAGAATGTAATGCTAAGCGATGTTCGTTCAGACAATGCATATCCTGGAGGTGGCAACGAAGAAACTTTCTTCGATTATGACAGATTTATTTTGCCTTCAAGTAACACACATAGTTATGCTCATTGGAAAGCATTGTATAATGGAATAGCGCGTTGCAATGTCTTGTTAAATAAAATTGAGGAAATCAGCGATCCAGCATTAACAGCTGAACGGAAGACACAAATAATCGGAGAAGCAAGCTTTCTGCGAGCATTTCATTATTACCATTTAGTGAAACTTTATGGCGGAGTGCCTTTGGAATTGGAATCAAATACTGCTGACCCAGGCAAAACGCGTAAAGCACGGGCTTCAGAAAAAGAGGTTTATGATCAAATTGTACGTGATTTAGAAAAGGCTGCAACGAATTTGCCGAATCAGTATAGTGGAGCATCTGGTTCTTCTACTGCCAACATACCTTCTGTAAATAAATCTCGTGCAACCAAAGGAGCAGCTAATGCAATGCTTGCAAAAGCATGGGCACAAAGAAGTGATCGCGATTATAGCAAGGTACTTCAATATTGTAATGCTGTAATTAGCAGTCCAGCAGGCTATTCACTTTTATCTAGCTATGCACAAGTTTTTGATGGCAATCACGATTACAACGCTGAGTCGATTTTGGTAATTCCCTATGAAGAGGGAAACTGGGATGCATCTTGTTGGGGTGTACAATTGTATTTAGCTCCTGAAGATGGTTGGCAGAAATATTGTGTTCCTTCAAAAGACTTAGTTGCTGCATATGATGCAGCAGGAGATAATGTAAGAAAGGGTGTTAATATTTTATTTTTAACAAGAGATGCTAACGGAGACCCTATAAGTTGGGCTGATGAAAACTGGAATCCGTGTCAAAATATAAATACGCCAACTCCTTTCAATAATAAACAATCTCATCCTGCAGGATGGGCAAGTGGAGATGACTTTTATTTATTAAGATTGGCTGATATCATTTTGTTGAAAGCTGAAGCGCAAAACGAAACTGGCGATTTTGCAGGTGCTGCAGCTACATTAAATACCATAAGAACACGTGTTGGGCTTTCCAATATTACTGCAGCTTCGCAAACACAAATGCGAACTTCTATTTTATTGGAAAGACGTTTGGAGCTTGCTTTTGAGGCTCAACGTTGGGATGATTTGGTTAGAGCTGGTGTAGCAACTCAAGTAATGCGAGGTCTTCAGGAGTATACTTTTTCTTGTCCAAATGGAGTGCAAAGCGCTCCTGTAAGAATGGACTACACTCAGTGTACACAACAGCGTTGGATAATGCCAATACCTTTGGTTGAAATGAACAATAATCCAAATTTAGTTCAAAATCCGGGGTATTAATCGAAAATAGTGAAAACCTATATTTTAATTTGGGTTTTACTTATTGTATCATGCGGCTTATTTAGTGCTGCGAATTGTTCGAAAGATAAGGTAGACCTACTATCGCGAGGATTAATAAAAAACCAACCTAACTTTACTGGTAGGTTGGTTTTTCATAACTATACATGTTATTCTTGTAATGATTCAAAATTGTTCTTATACGATTTTCGTTCAAATACTCTAACGGGAATAAGTGATACTTGGGGAATTTCAAACCCGATGAATGCTCATTTCTCACCAGATGGCAAATCAATAGTGTTTATGGGGGTAACCCCTGGTAGCGGATGGGATGTTTTCCGCTGGCGAATTGGCACTGTTGTAAATCCACAAAATTTGACGCGACTTTCTGGTAACACCAGGGATGAGGATCCTAAATATTCGTTTGATGGCAATAAAATAGTCTTTAAACAAAATGGGGTTATTAAAGAGATGGATACACTTGGAAACATCTTAAATTCGATACATGTACCACAGACAGAAGCGTCAATGCCATATTATATAAAAGGTGATGGCTCTATTATTTATTCGGGTACTGAACCCACAGGAACTACGGCAGACATTTTGAAATTATCCTTACAAACAAACACCGTCCTGCCGCTCTCGGCTAATACAGGTGTGGAGGAATATTATCCTGTTGTAAAAGACGATACAAGCTTTTTGTTTACGAGGTGGTATAGTACCGGTGATCGTAATGACCAGGTTTATCTTGGTTTTCTGAATGGTAGAACTCCATCCAGACTTCTGTTCAATGAACCCGGTCATAATTTTTCTGATGCCTACCCGATAAATAGCAGGTATGTGGTTTTGTCCAGTACGAGACCTGGTGGAGAAGGTGGTTACGATTTATATGTGGCCGATTTAATTAATGGAGAGAAATGGTCATTGTATTTGTATAACAAGAATATCAATACCAGCAGGGAAGAACTCGGCGCTGCTTACATTGAATGATACTATCAATATGCACTTGAAAACAATTGCAATTACTGTCTTTATTTTAACCGGCGGTTTATGCCAGCATGTAGCATCGCAGGATCGCAACAGAAAAGCCGTAAGCACTCATATAAGAATATATGATGAAACTACTAAGCTTACAACACCAGCCATGGTTTATATTGTGAATAAGCAATTTCCGAAAAAATTATTTTTCCCTGGGAATAGAAAAAATGATACAGTATCCAGAACAAAAGAGTTCTATCAAGGAATATCTTTTTCGAGTGATAAAAACTGGTCTGGTCCGATAAGAAAAATGAATGGTTATGGAGATAATGATGATAGAAGTTTTGTCTATGAACTGATGCCTTCCCTTCCTTATTGGAAAGAATCAGCAATTTATCAAGTTTCAGGAGATTTTATGATTGACCTACATCCAGGAGAATGGAAAATTAGTATTGAGCATGGAAATGAGTTTATACCGCTGAAGCATGAGTTTGTTGTTGCTGACAGCGAAACTTTCCATAACGAAGATATCTACATTAAAAGATGGATTAATCTTCCTAAAATGGGCTGGTACGCTGGTGATGTGCATGTTCATCACCCTGCCAACAAAAAGAAATACATAGATTTTTTGTTGGAATATGCTAAAGCAGAAGATATTCACCTAGTGAATGTTCTTGAAATGGGACATCATAAGGGAACAGATTTCAAACAAGCAGGATTTGGAAAAACATTTAGAATATGTGAAGGCAATATTTGTCTTGTTTCAGGTCAGGAGGATCCTAGAAGTGAATTTGGTCATATTATTGGCCTAAATATTTCCAGCCAGATAAGATTGCCTTCGATGTACAATTATTATGATACGGTTTTTAAACTACTGCATCAACAGCAAGGAGCACTGGTTGGTTAT
The DNA here is from genome assembly GCA_005798905.1 of Bacteroidota bacterium. Taxonomy (GTDB): domain Bacteria; phylum Bacteroidota; class Bacteroidia; order Chitinophagales; family Chitinophagaceae; genus VBAS01. Next base: position 180,486 of record SYIK01000011.1, read on the forward strand.
GCTCATTTTTCTTGGAATGGATGTGAACTACTGCGAGGCTTACCATGGAATATAACAACCGGAGAAATTGATTTTGTTGAATTGTTACAGTTCGGTAAAATTAATACACTTAATTATTATGATTATCTGAATCTTGGTTTTAGATTAACAGCAGCAGCAGGTAGTGATGTGCCATGGGGGGCAACATTGGGAGAAGTTCGAACATTTGTTTATACTGGAGACACCTTTTCTGCCGATAATTGGTTTGCTGGTTTGAAAGCAGGAAATTCATTTGTTTCAAATGGGCCAGTACTTTTTTTTACTGCTGAAAATTTCTTGCCTGGCACTGAGATTCGTGTGCAAAATGACGATACATTATTTTTGAAAGTTCAAGCTCTTTCTCCAAAAGAAATTGGAAAAATTGAAAGAATTATGTTATATAGTAGTGAAGGGCAAATAGCTGAAAAAATGAATGAATCAAGTTCTGATTCTGTAACAATTCAGTTAAAACATAAAATAAGAGAAAGCCAATGGATTGCAGCTGTTGCTTATTGTGAGAACGGTGCGGTAGCCCATACAACACCTATTTATGTGATTGCAAATAATCAGCCTATATTTAATAAGAAAAAGGCTCCGGAGATAATAAAAACACAATTGGATTTAATAGATAAAACAAGAGGGGAAGAAGAAGTAAAATCTTTGCCAGATAATGGGATTATTTTTCGGTTAGGCAGAGCCCAGAAGTTTTATGAATTTCTTTTGAAACGTGTGGAATAAAAACAATATTAAAAACACGATATGAATAAGTTTCGTTTTGCTTTGTTTTTTTTCTTGCTTATCGCTAAGCCAGGGAAAATTCTTTCACAGGAAAAAAGCCAAATAGATGAAAAGAAATTACAAATCAAATGGGGGCTCCTAGCAAATAATCACAATGAAAAAGGCGAAGCCTTGTCTTATTTTACAATTGTAAATAATGACAAACATCTTTTCCCGAATAAAGGATGGACTATCTTTTTTAATTCAAGCCAACCTATTACTAGTGCAAAAGCAACCAGTGGGGTATCTATCAACCATGTTAATGGCGATATTTATCAAATAGTTCCAACCATTAGTTTTTTGTCTATCGGAGTAAATGACTCTGTTGTAGTTAAGTATTATACTGATGGAATTATTCTGAATAAAACAGCTGCTCCATCTGGTTTGTACATTGTCTGGGAGAAGGATCGTTTTTCAGGGGTTCCTCTTAGCGACTATTCTATTGTGCCACTTGTTTATTCTGATGCAGTTATAATGACTGCTGAGAAAGTTTACTGGCAAAACAAGATTATAAAAGATATACCAATAGAAAAGTTACCCAAAATATTTCCAACTCCAGTTTGTTACAAGGAAACGAACGGTGATTTTACATGGAATACAGATGTAGTGTTGCAGGCGGATACTGTATTTAATAATGAAGTGTCTTATTTGCAAATTGTAACAAAACAATTATTTGGGAATAAAATTTTATTAGCAAACGGAAAGGATAAAAGAAAGATAATTTTTCAAAAAATGGAATTACCTGCCGAAGCCTATCAGCTTGATGTTACCACAGAAAAAATACTTATTTCTGCATCGGATGGTGCTGGAATCTTTTATGGGATACAATCACTGCTTTCTTTTTTACCTCCAGATACATGGAAAGAAAATAGAACTACAATTCATATTCCGATTGTTGAAATAAAAGATGCTCCCAGATTTGCTTATAGAAGTCTTCTGCTGGATGTAGCAAGAAATTTCAAGTCAAAGCAAACAATATTCAAAGTACTGGATCTTATGGCAATGTATAAAATGAATGTGCTTCATTTTCATTTTAGTGATGATGAGGGTTGGAGAGTGGAGATTCCGGCATTACCTGAGTTAACAACCATTGGTTCTTTTCGAGGACATGACCTTGAAAGTAAGACCATGCTTCCTCCTTCTTATGCGGCTGGCCCTATGCCAGGTAAAACTTTGGCTAGTGGTTATTATTCCAAAAAAGATTTTATTGAAATTCTGAGATATGCAACTGAACGACATATAATGGTTATGCCTGAAATAGAATCACCTGGGCATAGTCGTGCTGCTATTAAATCTATGGATGCTCGGTATGAAAAATTCATGCAATTTGGAGACAGTGTGGAGGCTGTGAAATATCTACTCAGAGACAGGAAAGATAGTTCTGTGTATCGTTCGGCACAGCAATGGACGGACAATGTTATGTGTGTGGCCTTGCCCTCTGTTTACGCTTTTATGGAGAAAGTGATAGATGAGATAATTGCCCTATATAAGGAAGCTGGTGCACCATTAACAACCATTCACATAGGTGGTGATGAAGTTCCTGCTGGTGTTTGGGAAAAATCACCAATATGTCAACAACTTATTGCAGATGATGCTCAATTAATAGAGACAAACGATTTGTGGGAATATTACATAAGAAAAATAAATATTATTGTCCGCTCAAAGGGTTTGGTTACTTCTGGTTGGGAAGAAGTTGGCATGATGCCAAGAACAATTAATGGGAAAAACACGATGATGGTCAATCCTCGATTGGCAGCAGAAAATATTCAATTACATGTTTGGAATAATGTTCCGGGGTGGGGGTCGGAAGACCTTCCTTATCGATTAGCCAATGCAGGATATAAAGTAGTACTATCACCGGTAAGTAACAATTATTTAGATCTTGCCTACTATAAGCATCCTGAAGAACCAGGTTATTACTGGGGCGGGTATCAGGATATTGATAAACCTTTTTATTTTATTCCGTATAATTACTATTTGAATACGAAAGAAACTCCAGATGGTAATACCCTGCCCCCATCTTTTTTCATGGATAAAATACGGTTAACAAGTATTGGGAAATCCAATATAATTGGGGTACAAGGATTGTTATGGGGAGAAAATCTAAGATCTAATGAGGATTTTGAATTTCTTTTGCTGCCTAAATTATTAGGGGTTTCGGAACGGGCTTGGGCACCCAATCCAAGTTGGGGCAGAATATTTGATTCAATGGCATTTCAACATGACTATTCAATATTTTTGAATCAGCTTGGTAAGCGGGAACTTCCTCGGTTAGATTATTTGTCTGGAGGATTTGCATATAGAATTCCTTCACCGGGAGTGGTGGTAAAGGATGGATCTGTACTCATTAACACGCAATTTCCAGGTTTAACTATTCGATATACAATTGACGGTTCAAACCCTACTAGTAAAAGCACTATTGTGGAAGGGCCTATTACCAATAGGAGGAACCTTCGTATTGCAACATTTGATAACCGAGGTAGAAGCAGTAGGATAGTAGTTCTCAATAAATAATTTTTTTATTAACTTAATTTTGGGGATTAAAATTTGTATCGTAATATTACGATTAAAAAATGAACAAATGGGAGTAACAAAATCAGATTCATTTTCAGTAAAAGACAATAAAGTAGCAAAATACTCGAAGGCATTGTCGCATCCAGCACGAGTAGCAATTTTAAAATTATTAATACAAAAGCAAACGTGTATTTGTGGAGATTTAGTAGATGAATTACCATTGTCACAAAGTACAGTTTCACAGCATTTAAAAGAGTTAAAGAAAGCTAGATTAATTAAGGGAGAAATAGAAGGAGTTAAAGTATGTTATTGTATTGATGAAAAAGAATGGAACAACGCAAAAAAAATACTGAATGAATTATTTGTAAGTTTTGAAAAGTTGTCAACGAAATGTTGCTGACTTTTTTTTGCAAACATTAATCGAAATATTACGATAATATAAAAATAAATATCATGCTAACAGAAGAACAATTAAAAGAAATTGTGAAGCAAAAGTATAGTGAAATTGCTTTGCAAGATAAAGAAACTAATCAAGCTTCGTGTTGTGGGGCTGGTGGTTGCTCAACAGAAGTTTATAACATTATGAGCGATAATTATGACGATTTAAATGGGTATAATCCGGACGCTGATTTAGGGTTAGGTTGTGGCTTGCCAACTCAATTTGCAAAAATTTCAAAAGGTAACACTGTTATCGACTTAGGTAGCGGTGCAGGGAATGATTGTTTTGTTGCAAGAGCAGCCACCGGTGTTGAGGGTAAGATAATTGGTATTGACTTTACTCCAACTATGATTGAAAAAGCTAGAGCAAATGCTGAAAAATTAGGAATTAATAATGTTGAATTCAGACAAGGTGATATTGAAAAAATTCCTGTGACTGCAAATGTCGCAGATGTAATTGTTAGTAATTGCGTTCTTAATCTTGTCCCTAACAAAAACAATGTTTTTAAAGAAATATTTCGCGTTTTAAAACTGGCAATGCTGGTGTTTTCAGTATTACTGTTTATGCTGAAAAACCGAAAACTTGTTGTGGAACTGATTGCTGTTAATCAAATTCAAAACTGATTATCAAAATACAAGAAACTATAAACGAGTTAGTGATCATTATAAAATGACACTTTGATGGTTATAATATTAAAATGACATTTAAACTTTTTGGAAAATAAAATGCCAAACGACTAAATTATAAACAAAAGAAGGCATGAAATTTTTGACTTATTTTTTTGGGTTTTTACTATCGGTTATGAATTGTAATAAAAATAACGATGAAATTCAACCAATACCTACAGAATCAATGTATTTCCCTTTGAATACGGGTACTATTTGGCAAACGAAATCTATTTCAAGTTTGGGATGGAATCAAAACGCGGTTCAACCATTGAAAGATTTTCTTATTCAAAAAAACACAAAATCATTTATAGTTCTTGTAAATGGAAGAATCGTATTTGAAGAATATTTTTATGGGCATACTGCAACCAATACTTGGGAATGGAATAGTGCAGGAAAAACACTTGTTACTACTACAGTTGGTATTGCTCAACAAGAAAATCTTTTAAATAGTAACAACAAAGTATCACAGTATATAGGTACAGGTTGGACAAGTGAACTCATAGCAAAAGAAAATTTAATTACTTTAAAGCACTTGCTCACAATGACTTCAGGAATAAATGATACCAACAATTTAGTAATTACTTCTAATTTAACTTATCTCGCAGATGCTGGTTCAAGATGGTCGTATCACAATGTTTTTCAAAAATTAATGAATGTAGTTGCTCAAGCAAGTAATCAAGATTATGAGACCTATTTTAACAATAGATTGAAAAATAAAATTGGAATGGATGGTTTTTGGAATAATGGACTAATTTTTAAAATATATCATAGTAGTACTCGTAGTATGGCAAGATTTGGATTGTTAGCATTAAACAAAGGGAAATGGGGTAATGAACAAATAATAAATGAATCTTTTTTTAATGAAAGTGTAACTCCTTCTCAAAACATCAATCTTTCCTACGGATACTTATGGTGGTTAAATGGAAAGACAAGTTATATGGTTCCTGGTAGCCAAACAATTTATCAAGGTTCATTAGTACCAAATGCGCCTTCGGATATGTATGCTGCTATGGGTGCAAATGATCAGCGTATATATGTAATTCCAAGCAAAAATATGGTTGTAGTAAGAATGGGTAATGCTTCAGATTTATCAAATACAAATTCCGTAGTATCTATATTTGATAATGCACTTTGGGGGAAACTAAATGCTGTAATAAACTAACTCTTTAGATTTTGTTGGCAAGTCCAACTTGGCTTTACAAAATATTCTAATACTTGGGAAAGTACCGTTGCAGATATTTTGATTTGCCCTGGTGAAAAAGTCTGGGGAATCTTATATGAACTTTCAAATGAAGACATGGAAAAACTGGATCGTTATGAAGGCCATCCAAATGTGTATAAACGAAGACAATTGACAGTTTATAAAAAAATCGAAAATTTATACGATAATAATATCAACATATTAAATTCAAAAGAATTTGTTAATACAGAAGCAGAAATCTATGAAGTGGTTAACAAAAAGTTGAATTTGAGTCCAAAATGGAATTATTTAAGTCCCATCCTAGGTGCGGCTTTAAATAATAATTTTCCAATTTCTTATCAAAAGACTTTGCATCAATTTGCCGAAAAGAATTATGAAAAGCTGGATATTATTTTTAATCAATTCATCGTATTAGAGGATTTGATAAAAAAAGAAAAATTCCCAAGTGAAGTTAAAAAGCAGAAAGAATGGGGTGGTGCTTATTTAGTTATTACAGGAAATACTGAAAGAAAGAATCAATTGAATATAGACAAACCTTTTGACATAGTTATTCTTACAAAACACTGGGAAAAACTGAGTTGGCTAGTAGAAAGAATTTATAAATTACTGGGTGGAAACTTGGAAGATATGCGATTGGCCGCTGATAAATATCATAAAAAGTATCCCGATGAAGAAAAAGCAATAGGTATCTGCCTTGCAGTGTTATATGCTGCATTCAAAGCAAATATTAATGATGGCTTGACTTTAAAGAGTTAACGCAATATATCCTGTTGATTTACCTTGTCCCTCTTTGGTAATAATTCCTTTTACCACCAATTCTCCCAAAGACTTTTTAACCGTTGGCAAAGCAATGTCTAGTTTTTTTGAAATCTCTCCTGAACCACATCCAGCGTGGTTTTGAATAAAAAACAAAATGCGTTTACCGCGTTGTGAAATTGGCTTATCTGTTCTGCTTTCTTCCAATTTATTCATCAATTGCTCTTGAATGTTTATCAAACAACTGATGAAAAACGCAAGCCACTCCGTTACATTTTCATCTGGCCTGTTGCGCTGTGTTTGCATGAGCACTTTGTAATATTCCGACTTCCTGCTTTCAATCTCATGCTCAAAACTGACGTATTGAATCCAGGAATACCCATTTTTTAATAGCAACAAACTGCCTAACAATCTACTTAGTCTTCCATTTCCATCCTGATAAGGATGGATGCTTAAAAACTCATAAACAAATAAGGCCGCCTTTACTAAAGGAATTGTTTCCTTGTCGGTATGATACCATTCAAATAACTGCATCATGGCATCTTGGATTGCCAATCCTGGCTCCGTAGTTCTAAATACAATTTGTTTGGTTCCATCAACCAAATTAGCCTCCACTGCGTTACTCACTTGCTTGTAATTTCCTCTATGCCATGCATCCTTTTCTGCATGTTGCATCAATATTTTATGTAAGTTTTTAATTTGGCTTTCGGAAATGCCAATGGATTCATAGTTTTCAGCGATTGTATCCAATGCTTCAAAATAACCAATCACTTCTTGTTCGTCTCTTTCTTCTAATTTTGAAATGTTCAATTTTTCAATCAACACAGCTACTTCATCATCGGTCATTTTAGAGCCTTCAATCCTGGTTGAAGCACCTACACTTCTTACCGTAGCTATTGATTTCAATTGTTTTAAAGATGCCCCTTCACGCTTTTCTATAGAAGCCCAAGAAGCATCAAACCGATCAATTTTACTCAGCTCAGTCATGAGTTTCATGCCCAAGTCAAGTTTCAAAGTATGTATTTTTAAACTCATAAAATATCCGTATTTATACGCAAATATACGAAAACATATCTGATTTGAACAACAAATATATCCGTATTTATACGTAAATATCCGAAAACGGATATGAAAATACCCAATAGATGGCTTCTATAGACTAAAGGATTCATCCTTTCCCTAATTGTTGCGCAATGATATTTTATTAACGCTTTACAATCTTTAAAATTACATCAGAATCTTCCATAAACGCTTTGCAAGTGGCTAAGTAAGCTTGCATGTCATCCATATCCTCATTGTATATATTTGCACTGAACTCATGCGCTCTCTGTAACATTTTGATATAGGTATCACATTTTCTTTGTTTCGTGAATTTCTTCAAGGCTCCCATGTAATCTTCTCTAAACACGGTTGGGATTATTATTTTAGATTGGTCGGCATTTACTAATTCCGCATTCATCATTACACGTGCAATACGACCATTCCCATCCAAGAACGGATGAACTTCACTCATCACGAACATAATATAGGCTGCTTTGGAGAAAGGATGATCTAGCGCACTATAAAAGTCAAAGCTCTGTATCAAAGTACCTCTTACCAAATTAAAATCTACAAATGCGGTACTTCCAGCAAAATTATTTTTATCCTTAAACAGACCTGGATTTTTATCCAACCTCGCACTCATTAAAATCGAATGACGAAACGAAATAATTTTCAGAAACTCCTCAGGAGTTGAAGGAGTTATCTGCATCTCTTTTTTGTTTGAAACAATCTGATAGGTTCCTAACACATCGTGACTGTCAGCATTTCTTGCAGGAAGTGGAGTGTTTGTTTGAATTATTTTTTTTGCTTCGTCAATTTCAAAAACAGTTCCTTCTATGTAATTGGAAAAGTAACTTTCAAAAAAAGCAAAATTTCTAAAGGATGTTGGAGTGATATTTCTTTCCTCTCGATATGGGAATTCAGTGTTTTTTAATTCTCGGAACAATGTTTCAAATAGTTCCATTCTTGCAGGATCATATGGTTTTCCAAACGCTCTAGCTTTTGCTAGCGGTGAACTTAAAATTTTTGATGTCTTAGTCGTCAACAAGGCACTAATCAAACGATTCAACTTTTCAAATTCTTTGGGCATTTCCAATTGCGCGGAAATAGCTCTAGCACGATCTCTAAGTTTATTAATTTCATCTTCTCCATTAACCCTTATAATTTGCTCTAAACGCTTTTCTATTTCTGGTAAACTCAAACATTTTGAGGCACTTCCTAATTTCTTGGAAGGTTGCAAATTTTCTAAAAAAGCACGTGCCTTTTGAGAAGCGTACAATTCACCTAGAAATTTATTATCTCCCTCGATAGGAGGATGCCCTTCAAGAAAATGAAGGGTTATGCCTGGAAGACTTATTTTTTTAGTATAACTAGTAGTTAAGAATAATTGACTTGTTTTTGTAGGTTGAAACTCAAATGCAGAGCGATGACTCAACAAAACACCAGGGTATAGATTTCCTAAAATCTTTAATAAATTTCTTCTGACGATACCTTCAATGGATTCGTCTAAATTGGATGAATATACCCTGGGGGCTATTTTTCTAATAGCTCCAGACTTCAGAAGTTTTGAAATTTGAATTGAAATCTTAGGCTCCTGAGAGCTAAAAATCACTTCTTGTAGGTGTAGAGGTAGATTCTTTTCCATTATCTATCAGATTTATTGCAATAATATTGAAAATTTTCCATTATTACGCCTTTTGATGAAAATATTTTCCATTATAAATTAATGAATGGGTTTAGTGGGGTTATCTTTTTACCACGCTTTTACTTGATATTTCTTAGGTTATATTGCCTGTTCATTATCGCATGAGTAACGGAGCTAGTAACGGAGTAAAAGTGCTTATTTTCAATGGGTTACTAGAAATATTAGAATACGGTAACGGAGCTGGCTCTTCTTTTATCAACATTATTAGTAATGAAATTCATGATCGAGTATCTGAAATGCTTGAAATATTAGTAACCAAATTGAAGCGTGCAGAATTATTTGAAAAAATAGATTTAAGTAAGGTGGTTTCAAGTAAACAAAAAATATCCGTATTTATCCGTAAATATCCGAAAATTGCTATGAAAATACACAATATGAGGCTTCTATGGACTAAAGGATTCATACTTTACCTAATTGTTGCGAAATGACATTTTTTACCAATAAGTTTTTGGAGCCCATTCACATGGTCTTCCCAAATGTCGATGACTGTCCTTGCTTTGGCAGTGTTTACCCCCAGGATTGCATCCCGAAGCATCTGCGGAGTTACATCATCTGTCAGAGATAAAAGCTCATTGTATTTTTTGTGAGCTTTTACCCGAACCGCTTCCAGGTAATCATTGAAAATCCGTGCTTCATTTGAACGGCCTTTCATTACATAGCGTGTGGTATCCCATTCTTCAGGCTTGAGATACCTTTTAAGTTGAAGAGCTGCACGCTCTCCGTTGATGTTGATGCGAAGCATCACGGGGCATTCCCCGTTCTTTTTTTCTTTTGTTCGGTTGATTAAAAAAGTCAACCCAAACGATGTTCTTGACGACATGGCGATTGTTTAAATTTCGCCCCCATTTTGATAACAAAACTACAAACCCAAGTTGAACAAAACAAGTTTAACACATTGATTTTCAGTGCCAATATGTACCAATTTGTACCAACACCAGTAACCCTTTTTTGATTTTCTAAAAGGGGTTACCAGTTAGCCACCAAAAGTGGGTACAAATTGAAACATTTTGATACATATAAGAACAAAAAAAACGTGTAAACACTAGGGTTTACACGTTTTGAAACAGTTTGACACTGTGTTCTGGCGGAGAGAGAGGGATTCGAACC
>SYIK01000001.1 GCA_005798905.1 Bacteroidota bacterium
TAAATGGAATTGTAATAAATTACTATTTTTTATTTTAGTACTCCAATATATTGGGTATGTTTCATACCTAAATTGGGTATGAATGAGTATTTAATACTTATAACACATTGATTTTTAATGTCGTTCGAATCCTGTCTTCCCGACGAAGGAAAAAAACACCTCTACAAATCGTTGTAAATCAATGAATTTTGTAGGGGTTTTTTCTTTAATATGAAAACACACCCAATACCACACCTTTTTCAGGTTTTTTTTGTAGTTTTAGATATACATAATCTAACTATATGGGTATATCATTAATTATAGTAAAATCAGATTTGGACTTCCTAAATAAAACTAGAGAGTAAGTTAAGCATATTTTTAACTAAATAACTTAACAAAATGAAACAAGTGTACAAATTATATATAATTATAACTGCCCCGCTAATGCAGGGCAGTTATAATTACAACCTATCTTTTATTAATTAATAGTTACAGTTTGTGTTTTCTCATTCAATGTAATTGTATAGCTTCCTGCAACACTTGGTGTACTAAAATTACTTCCTCCTTCCCATTTAATCTTTCTTGTGTTAGGCGTTCCGCTTGCACCATTATCCTCGTAGTCAAATGCCCCCCACGAATTTCCTGCTAAAAATTTAATTTCTTCATTAGCATCCAATAAAAGTGTAAGTGTCCAAACTCCATTTCCTGCATAAGTCATTTGCGGACTACCTGCCGGATCCCAATTTGGTACTCCAGTCATTCCATTACCTACCACTCTCATTTGTGTAGCTCCACTCATTTCATATTTAATATTGTTCACATCACGACCATCCCAAATTACTCTGTAACGGCCCGCTGTTGCAATATCTGGCATATTTGCACCATTAACTTCCAATGTGCTTCCGCTTCCTCCATTTGCACCATAAGATCTTACATTCATTGCAGAAATATCTCCATTATTCCAATCGTTATGGTCAATCAATTTCCAGCCACCAGTAGAAAAATCAGTTAGGCCAACAAACAAGTTTGTTGCAGAATTTCCAAGTGCATAGTTAGGGAAAGAACTTGAAGGACTCCACCCAGCACCAGTTGCGCCACCAACAAATCCCATTCTTCCTTCTCTTATGTCATACTTCATATTAACTCTGTCAATTGAAATACGATAAAACCCTGAAGTTGGAACAGAAAAATTTGCACCGCCTGCTGATAAATTTCCACCAGAACCGCCATAATTGATATCCCATGAACGGCCCTGTGTAACTTTAAACTCAGAGTTTGCAGGCAAATAAATATACATGTAGTACAACTTGTTTAATGCAGCTGGCCTCATATCGCGAATGAATTCTGGAGCTGTACCAGGATCCCAATTATTACCGTTTCCTGTTGCAGCTTGATAACCACCCGGCATGTAAAATCGAAGAATAGGAACATAACTTGATATAGTTACATTAACCACATTTGAATAAGATATTGCACCTTGTGCAGTAGTTGCTTTTACTCTGTACTCCACTTTACCAACATTACCTCCGGGCACTCCCGAAAACAAAGCAGATTCGTTCATTTCAAACTGAGTCAATGACTTTGTAAATACATTTGTTCCAACTGGTATTTCTATTGGAGCAACAAAGTTTTTTGAAGTAGAATCATACTGAATTGTATAAGTTACATTTCCTGTGTATCCGTTAAATGCAGTACTCCAATTAAATGTATTAGATAAATTTGAAGAAGTAGCTAATGCACAGTTAACTGAAGTTTGTGTACTTGTTAAAACTGAAGGATCGTTGTATGGAGTTACTGTTACTTTTACAACATTAGAAAGATATCTTTCGTTGTTATTGCCATAAGAAGAAGTTACTCTTACATCAAGGGCATAAGGAACGCCCAACGAAAATCCATAATTAAGCAAAATAGCGTTTAATTCTTTTCCTGTAAGTGTTGTAGAAAGACTTCCGGTTACAATCTTGGTTGATTCTTTAGCAAAATTTCTTCCAGTAGAATCTATTTCCAAAATGAATTTATACAAGCTTGAGTCTTGCGCGTATTTAGGACTTGTCCACGAAAAAGCAATAACATTTGTTATTGAATCTGCTGGCGTTGCAACTACTGCAGTTTTAGATGCAGTAAGTGTAACAGCCGTGCCATTTTCATGGTATGTCAAGTCTTGTACTTTTGTACAAGCAGTAATAATAAATACTGAAAAAATAACCAGTGAAATAAGTTTATAAATAGTTTTCATTTTCTGTGTTTTAATTGTACTGACTATTGTACGGTTAATTTATACTTACCAGTTTGAAAGTTTACTTCAATCTTATACAATCCGGCGCCAGGTGATGCAAACTGCGGATCAGCATCTCTTTTTTCAAAATCACCAGAGAATGCTTCGCCTGCTACCATTGCATGATATTGAGAACCCCAAGCTCCTTGAACTTGAATTAATTTATACCCTCCGCCAGAAACAAAAGGAATAATCAACTGATAATGCAGTAAGTCAATTCTTGTAAACTTATGATTTGTAAGTTGAGCACCTGTTAGTGGATTATTCCAATTAGGAGAACCAAAACAATCTCCAATTACCCATAAACCAGCATCCAAATAACCACCTGCTTCCGTGCCCGGAGGTTCAACTGCAAAATCAAGATAAGGAGTCATCTTTATTTTCAAAACATTTGAATAAAGTGGAACAGTATTATTAATAAGCATTGCTTTTATTCTTATTTCAACATTATACTGAACACCAGCATTCAATTCCATTTTTCCCAAAAAAGTATTTATATCTTTTACGGTCATTGAGATGGAAAGATCTTTTGGTATCGATTTTTCCTGCATGTTAGAACTGGTAAAATTTTTACCTGTAGTATCAATTTGAAGAATGTAATTAACATCTTGTGAACTGACACCATTATTGAACTTATAATTTGGATTTGTCCAATTGAATACTACGGCAACATTATTTTTATTTTCCTTTTTCAAAATCAACGCAGCAGTTGACGAAGCAGAAAGAACAGGAGCTGTTCCTCCTTCGAATAAAACTTGGTTTTCATCTTTTTTACAAGATGAAAAAACCAATGCAAAAAGGAAAGTTCCCGAAATCAGTTTTACTATATTTTTCATATCAAGCATTTTAAAAATTGATTTAGATTAATATCCTGTGTTTTGAGATAAGTTTGGATTTGCTGTTCTGTTTGCAGCTGGTATTGGAAAAATATTATACTTACTATCAACAGAAGTTCCAGATGCAACACCACCTTTCCATGGCCATAAATAAGTTCCTGATGTTAACAACCCATATCTGATTAGGTCAGTTCTACGATGGCCTTCCCAATACAATTCTCTTCCTCTTTCAGCAAGTATAAATGGTAGATCCAATTGCCCTGCAGAAATATTCCCACTTGCATTGCCATGTGCTCTTGTTCTTATAAGATTTATGTAGTTTAATGCAGTTGCTGCATCACCGCCAGTTCCACCTCGTAGTACTGCTTCTGCATAAATTAAATACATTTCTGATAAACGAAATACTGGGAAATCAACATCAGAAAAAGTTCTATTGGCGTCAGAAACCGAGCCACCATCCGAACGGATATTTCTAAATTTATTTACATGAAGTCCGTTACCGAAATTGCTAACATCATTGATTGCAATTTGTGCAGTGCTTGTACCAAAAGCACTTGTGGTGAACATTGCTCTTTTATCAGTACCCCCAGTTAAATCTGCGAATAGATCAGCTAACCCTTTTGTTGCTCTGTATCCAAACCAACCACCACCAACTCCAAATTCTGCAAAATCGGCACCTGCAGCAGCATGAACCATAAATGTAGTATTCCCATAAGCTTGTGTACGAAGGCCATCACAATTGATGGCAAACATAAATTCGTCTTTACGCTTGTCATTATCAGCCATAAACAATTGGCCATAATTTGAATGCAACGAATAACCAGCAGCTATTACTTTTTTTGCATAAGTAACAGCTTCCGTATTTTTTTCTGTTCCGATATAAGTTTTTGCATTTAAGTAAAGTCGTGCAAGTAAAGCCCATGCAGCACCCTGATCAACTCTACCGTATTCAATAGTTTTTACAGTTGCTAATTCTGTATCAATTGCTTTTAGTTCACTTTCAATGTAGGCAAATAATTCAACTTTACTTTTTTCACCAGGCAAATCAGTTCCAATCAAATTTGATTCATCAATAAAAGTTGACTTACCAAATAAATCCAACATTACCCAATAATTAAATGCGCGAAGAAAACGAGTTTCAGCTCTTGATTTATTTATATCAATAGCATCGTTACCTGTAATATTTCTTGAAGCCAGTTTCTCTGCTGTTGATTCCCGCAAGTATTCATTTATAAGTGTGATATTATAAATTGGTCGTGCATAAATTCCTTTCAAAAAAGGATCAGCACTCGTCCATTTCATATTGTGAAAATCTTTAATTGTCTGGTCATTCCATGCACAAACGGCTTCATCAGTTGGTAATTCCTGGCAATTAAAAAACATTCTAATAAACGCTACTTGAGAACCTTCGTCAAGTCCACCAGCTATATCTGGTTGCCCTGCAGGTCCTGCATTACCAGTAATAGACAGTCCTCCGTATATTTTTGCTAATACACTTTTATAACCGGCTGCGGTTGAAAAAGTTTTTTCTGGAGTAAGTTCATTTACAGGAAATAAATCCAGTTTCTTGGCACAAGATGTTACAGCTACTATAACAAATGCCAGAAAAAATATTTTAATCGTTTTGCTTTTCATATAACTTAATCGTTTAAATAAATTAAAAATCAAGATTTACACCTAATGAATAAACTCTTGGGCGTGGATAAATAATATTATCAACCCCAGTACTGTTTGCATTTTCAGGATCTAACCCACTGTATTTAGTGAGTACAAAAACATTTTGCACACTGGCAGCAATTCTAAGTAATGCTTTATTATTCCAAACACTGCCAAAATTATACCCAAGGTTAATGTTGTCTAACCGAAAATAGGATGCATTCTCAATGTAATAATCGGACAAGTAACGATTATTGGTAAATCCTGTTTCCCTATAGCTTGCCGATGGATTTCTAATAAAATTAAGAGGGTCATTTACGTTACGTAAAGAGCCGTTAGCAGAAGCAAAATTGTTATATAAATATTGACCAAATGCGCCATGTCCCGCTAGCCCAATGTTGAATTTTTTGTAGCTCACTTGAGTACTAAAGCCAACTAAAACATCTGGTGAAGGACTTTTATATAAATATCTATCTGCATCATCAATACTTCCATCTCTGTTTATGTCATCGTACAAACCATCAATCGGTTTTTTTGTAACATTATCATACACTTGCTTGTAAACAAAATAAGAATATGGCGCATATCCAACTGCAAATTTGCCGATATTATTTCCTGTTCCTCCACTGATTCCGCTTACATCAACCCCTTTGAAATTAGGATCGGGTTGTTTTAACAGGTTTGTAATTTCTGTTTTATTATAAGTGTAATTGAATCCTAAATCCCAAGTAATGCCATTTGTTTTTACCGGTGTAGTATTTACTGTTAACTCAACACCAGTATTTTCCATATTACCAACATTGGTTAATAAAGTAATATCAAAATTAGAACCGGGTGCTACAGGAATTACACTCAATAAATCTTTTGTTTCTTTCTTATATAAATCAACTGAACCAGAAATTCGATTATTAAAAAATCCAAAATCTAAGGCAATATTTGAAGTTGTTGTTGTTTCCCATTTTATTTTCGAATCATATGCAGCTGGACGAAGGAAACTGTAGAATGTATTTCCAAATTGGTATTGTGCGGTATTGGTACTTTGTGCATACCTTGGTAAGTAAGGATAATAAGAAATTCCATCTTGCTGACCAGTAATACCCCATCCTACCCTTAATTTCAATTCAGAAACATAATTTGTGTTTACAAAAAATTCATCTTTCAGTTTCCAGGCTGCTGCTACAGCAGGAAAATAACCCACTCGATTATCTGGAGAAAATTTTGAACTAGCATCACGACGAACAGATGCTGTAACTAAATATTTATTATCAAATGTAAAGTTTACTCTTCCAATATATGATTCAAGTCGAAATTGTGGTTTATCTGTAAGAAACGTTGGTTCTGAACCTGCAATTGTATCTTTTTTAGATGGATTATTAGAATCTGTTATTCTTCTATAACTCAAAGATGGGAAATTAGATACTTCAGTATAAAAATCCTGATAACTGTGCCCAACTAACACATCCACTTTACTATTAATATCTTTTAATTCTTTAGAATAAAATAAGAATACATCAGCCAAGTAGTTTTTCTTTTTTTGTTCATAGTGTGTCTTTCTTCCTCCAGTATTGTAATTGGTAACAGAAGTAGAGTCAATATTGTCATTACCACTTCCACTTGAATTATCCATACCGAAATTTAACATTACATGCAAATCTGGGAAAAAATGAAATTTATAATCCAATTTTAAGCTCCCGATTAACCGACTTACATTAGATTGATTATCTCTAATTTTTAATAACCCAAGAGGATTCGGCTGAGAAGATCCTCCATTTGTTCCAATAGGAAGTCCATCTGACGGTCTCAACCACTCAAAATAGCCGCCATATTTATTTGACGTATTGATTGCTTGAGTAGGATCGAAGCCTGCTGCAGACCCAACTGCTCCTTCATTGGCAAATTGATTCGCTGTAGCACTATATTTCAACGAAAGGTTTACAGCTAAATGATCTGTTAAAAACTTAGGTGATAAATTAAGTGACGTCGACAATCGATTGAATTCATCTGTTTTCAAAATTCCAGATTGATTATAATAACCAAGTGATGCACGAAAAGGAAGCTTACTCATCAAGGTTCCGCTTGCACTGATTGAATTATCGAAGCCAACTGAAGTTTGGTAAATTTCTTTTTGCCAATCTGTATTTGCTGTACCCAATAAATTTTTATACGTATTATTTCCTGTAGCAGTAGCATTGGCATTAACAATTGCTCTAATTTCATCGGCAGATAACACTTCTACAAAATCTGTTACTTTACCCATCGATACCATGGTATTATAATTAAATTTCACATGGCCATCGGTTCCCTTTTTAGTGGTAATAATAATTACACCATTTGAAGCTCTGGAGCCATACAAGGCTGTAGCTGATGCGTCTTTCAATACACTTATTGATTCTATATCATTTGGATTAATAGTATTTAATAAGTTGCCCGAACCAGCAATTCCATTACCTTCTACTGGTACACCATCAATTACAATCAAAGGATCATTACTTGCATTTAGTGAAGCTCCACCGCGGATACGCATTTTACTTCCACCTCCTGCCGATCCTCCTCCTGATGTTATTTGTAACCCAGCTACTTTACCTTGCAATAATTGTTCGGAAGAAGCAATATTACCTTTTTGAAAATTTTTAGATGAAATCGAAGTTACCGATCCTGTTAGATCTCCTCTTCTTCTTGTTCCGTAAGAAACTACTACAACTTCTCCGAGAGATGCATTGTTGTCAACCATTGAAACTTCAATAGATGATTTACCATTTATAGAAATTTCCTGCGTAGCATAACCAACATAAGAAACAACAAGAGTTACCACAGAGTTATCAACAGTTAAAACAAACAATCCATCAGTATCGGTCTGTGTGCCACTACTACTACCTTTTGCAGCTACTGAAACGCCCTGAAGAACAGACCCGTTTTTTAAATCACTAACTTTTCCTGTTACAACTTTAGTTTGAGCTAAAGCAACATGTGCAACAAGCAGCAGATTAATAAATCCAGCGGCTTTAATTAATTTTTGGAAATACATAAGTAATCATTAAATGTTTAGCAATCAATTTTCAAATTCGATTTTGTTTAAATAACAAAAATATAAATGTGTATTAAGAACACAATGTTAACATAATTTTAATCCCCTCCAAATTTTATTTTCCATTCAGATATTTTTCGATTAAACATAGAAATTTTATTTTGTTCAAATAATCAATTATGTTTTGAAGTTTTTTTCTTTTTGAATTCTGGCTTTAATTTATATAGCTTTCCAGGACGATGGGATACATCAACTTCTTTTTCATTTATATCAATAAGTGAGTCATTAATAGATATTTTTTTTCTAAAATTTCGACGATCAAGTTGAACCCCAAGAATAGCTTCATATAATTTTTGCAATTCTCTCAAAGAAAATTTTTCTGGTAAAAGATTATAAATTACCGGATGCTCAATTACCTTTTGTTGTAAACGTCTAAGACAAGCATCTAAAATCAAATTATGATCGAAAGCCATTTTTTTAACCTTTCTAACTGGATGCCAGTCCAATTCATTGTGGCTGAGCTTTAGTTTGTGATGCTTTATATCAATAAGAGAATAATAAGCAATAGTAATTACACGGCCCGATGGATGGCGATCAACACTGCCAAATGACTGTACTTGCTCCATATACACATCATCCATACCCGTTCTTTCTTTTAATACTCTTTTAGAAGCAGACTCAAGATCTTCGTCTAGCTTTACCAAATCTCCAAGTAATGAATACTTCCCTTCAAATTCTTTCATATCAGATTTTATCAAGAGAACTTTTAATTCTTTTTCAACATAACCAAAAATTACACAGTCAACCGAAATTGCTATTTTAAAATAATCAAGATGGCTTTGTTTTTCTATTTCTGCGGTCTTCAAACGTATTTTTTTTTCTCTCATTAATAACTAATTTTTAAGATTGTTGAAGTACTATTTTTATCATTGTTTCTTTATTTAGATACTTTATCTTCAGCAAATAAGTTCCAGCAGGATAATTATTAACTTTATCTAAAAGTGAAAGTTTGTGTTTCCCACGACTGAGCGTTCCCGAAAATATAGTTGTTATTATTTGGCCAAGATTATTTTGCAAAACCACATGTACTTTTCCAGTTTGTGGTAAATCAATATCAAGAATTGAATTTGATTGTGTTGGATTTGGATAAACTGTAGCCAACAATTGATTGCCAAGAATATTATTATTAGTAACCGATGTCACAACTACATTATTAATATTTCTATTTAAATAAACATGAAATTCTCCGGGCTGCAATGTTATATTCTGCGCAACACCAGTAGCGGTAAGGGTTCCTGTACTTAAATAATCAAACCAAGTACCTACAACTGGAAAAGTAAAGGAACTTGTTTGTGCGTTTACATCAAAATTTCCTACAACACAAAGTATAGATGAATCTGTAGCACTACGGATGGTCATTGATTTAAATGCACCACCAAGGTTTCGAGAAAGATTGATATTGTTGGCAATAAAAACATCTTTATACCATGGATGAAACCGAAGCTTATTCAGGCTTGAATAAATATCGTAAAGTTTTTTTCGTTGTGTCACATTTTTATAATCCCAACGAATTGGCTTCTTATCCAATCTGCAGTTGTTATTGACGCTACCATCTACACAAGTGTTAATGGAATAATCATAACCAAGTTCACCAAATTCCCAAATCATTTTTGGACCAGGAGCTGTAAGAAAAAATCCAGCACAAAGTTCAATTCTTTTCAATGCAGTATTTAAATCTCTGACATTGTGAGAAGGATTAGAATTATTTCCGAATTGCAAATTCTTATACATCATTCTTTCTTCGTCATGGCTTTCCATATAACCAACGAGGTATGGATTATTCCAACCACGTGATGTATGTAAAAAACCTTCAAAATTGGAATTGCTTATAAAACCCATCGATGCTTCTTGAAAATTATAAGTGTTATTTCCCCATAGCAACATTCCATAATTTGACAATTCAATTTCTTCGCTATTTTCTGCAAAGTGTTCCAATATTGCATACGAGCCCGGCGATTTTAATTGAACTGTATCATAATATCTTTTCCAAATATTAATTCGGCTTAAATCATATTGTCCCATTAACCCCACATTACCAACTGAGTTTACTTGCGTAAATCCTTTTGAAAGATCGAACCGGAAACCGTCTAATTTATATTCCTGTAACCAATGCTCTATAACACGACTTGTAAAATATCTTGTTCGCAAACTTTCATGGTTAAAATCATTGAATACATTAAACGGATGAGTAGCAGTTACATTTAGCCAAGGATTATTTGCAGCAGGCTGATTAGCTGCACTGTTCCAATATAAAGCCGCCAATGGATTTAGCCCTGTTGTGTGATTTAATGCAACATCCATCAATACCGCAATACCTTTACTGTGACAAGAATCTACAAATTCTTTTAATGAATTTTTTGGCCCATAATATTTATCGGGCGATAAAAAGTAATCAGGATTATATCCCCAACTTTCATTTCCTTCAAATTCGTTGAAAGGCATTATCTCAATTGCATTCACTCCCATTGTTTTCAGATAACTCAAAGTATCTCTTAGATTTTTCCAATCATGCGCTGCTAAAAAATCTCGAAGCAACAATTCATAAATAACAAGATTTCTTTTATCTGGTCTTGAAAAATTATTGATTTTCCATGTATATCCGGGTGCATTTGTTTGTAACACACTTACAATTCCTGTTGTAAATCCTGTTGGGTAAGGTTTCAAACTCGGATAAGTTGTTGCAGTAATACTTCCATCATGAGATGGATCAAGAATTTTTTCTGCATACGGTTCGCCAACTTTCAATGAACCATCAACTAAGTATTGAAAAGCATATTCTGTTCCGGGAGTTAATCCAGAAATTCTAAGCCACCAGTAATTTCCATCTGGTGTTTTATTCATAACATAGGAAGATTGTTCAACCCAATTATTTCCTGAAAATTCTCCAATAACAGATACACGGTTTTTATTTGGCGCACACAGAACCAACACAACAGAAGTATTGCCAGTTTCATAATTAATTCCATCCCTTACTCCGGGAGGCAATGCTTGTACGACTGGAGCACTTGCTACAAAAAATTGGAATGTTTCAGATCTGGTTGTGGCTCCAACAGTAGCATCAACTCGTACAGTTTGATTACCAGCAGTTGTAAGTACTGGATTTGCAGAAATAGTTGTTGCAGCACTTACAGATTGAATTTCTGTTCCGTTCAAAAATAATTTCATTGTAGATGAAATATTTGCAATAGCAGTAAGTGAAATATTATCTCCAACTTGTTTAGATATTAGTTCCGGTATTCTTATATAAGTTGGTTGAAAAAACGGAGCAGAAAATCTTGCTGCAATTGTATTGTCATACACAGGTATAAACATATCACTGGCATCTGCATTTCTTTGAACAAAAGATCCAGTTCCATTGCGAAACAGGATGGCAATTTTCTGGATAATTTCTCCAGCTGGAACATTAAAAAAATTTCTGATATGATTGATTGTGTATTGCCACTTGTTATTTCCAAGATAAGTTGCTTGAGCTAGTGGCGGAGTTGTGCCCCATGTAAATTTAGAATATCTCCAATCTGTTGGATGGGTACTAAGATTTGTAATAACGCCAACATGAACATATACATCAGAGGTTGGAGAATAATTATTTAGTCCTTGGTTACCTTTTGTAGCATCGACAACGATTACAATTGCGTCATTGTCTTTAGCAAAATCAGGTGTCCACGTAAGTAATTGAGCATTGACATTAAATACAAGACATAACACTAAAAGAAACAGCACAAAAATCTTTTTCATAGCAAATTTTTACCCATTCGAAATTGTTAATAAAAACCCTACTAATAATTTTCTATTAAACAAATCTATTTTCGAAGGTAGGAAATATGTACTTATGACACATTAATTTTATGCTTAGCTTTTCTAAATCAACAATACAGATTCTTTAAAAAAGAATTTGAAGTATTTGTTTTAAATTTTAGCAAATATGTTTGATACTATTTAATTTGAATAAAACTGACAGCAGTTCCGCCACCAGCCGCAAGGCTTAAATTTAATTTTGAATTGATATCAACAATTTCATTTCTGATAGAATATGCCTTTGGATTTAATTCCCAATGGGCATCTTTTGCGTCTTCGTAAATTGTTGCTTTGTATTTTTTACCAGCAGTTAAAAAACTGCAATTGATTTCTGTGTTTCTTTTATTTTCATCGGTAATTGCTCCAAGAAACCAAGAATCTTTTCCTTTTGTTTTTCTTACAATGGTTAAAAAATCGCCGGGTTCTGCTTCCAATATTTTTGTATCGTCCCAATCAACTGCAACATCTTTAATAAACTGAAATGCATCCAAATGTTTTTCATAATTCTCTGGTAAATCAGCAGCCATTTGCAATGGACTATATAATGTAACATACAATGCAAGTTGTTTTGCCAAAGTAGTATGTATTTGCTCTTTCCTATTTTGGTTATATGAATTCATTTTTATTTCAAAAATGCCCGGTGTGTAATCCATTGCTCCACCCAACATTCGAGTAAATGGTAATATTGTTTCGTGCGATGGCGGATTACCATTACTCCAAGCATTATACTCGTTGCCTCTTGCAGCTTCTGCGGCAATGTAATTAGGCCATGTTCTGCTTACACCAGTTGGCCTTGAAGATTCATGTGAGTTAATCATAATTTTATAATCAGCCGCTCTTTGTGCTACATGGTTATAATGATTTACCATTGTTTGTCCATCATGATGTTCGCCTCTCGGAATAATTCTTCCAACATAACCAGACTTAACAGCATCGTATCCATTATTTTTCATAAATTCAAATGCACGATCTAATCTTCTTTCATAGTTTGCAGCAGAGCCAGATGTTTCATGATGCATAATCATTTTCACACCTTTCATTTTTGCATATTCTGTAATTTCTTTTACATTAAAATCTGGATAAGGAGTTACAAAATCAAAAACATTTTCTTTCCAATTGCCGAACCAATCTTCCCAACCGGTATTCCAACCTTCAACCAAAACACCATCAAACTTATGCTTTGCGGCAAAATCAATATACCTTTTTACATTTGCTGTATTGGCACCATGAGGGACTTTTGTTTGTTGTTGTGAACCTACTTGTCCACCGCTAAAATCCCAACTTGCTTTGCCAACATGCATTTCCCACCATACTCCAACATATTTTACTGGCTTTATCCATGAAGTGTTATTAATCTTACAAGGTTCATTTAAATTTAAAACCATTTTAGATCCCACAATATCTCTTGCATCATCACTTACCATTATCGTACGCCAAGGAGTGTTAAACGGAGCTTGCAAATACGCTTTATCTCCAATTGCATTTGGAACTAAATAAGAGGCAATGGTATTATTTGTTGTATTAACATTCAAGTGCATCACCGGATAATTAATAACAGCAGCCTCAAAAATATTAATGTATAAATTATCATCCGACTTCATCATCAATGGCGATTGCACCATTGTATTGGAATAAATATCTTTTTTAAAAATTCCATTATCAATATAAGTTTTACTTAAATCAATTTCCGAAAGTTTAGTTTCATTATAAATATATTCTTGGCTATCAAATTCGCCAGGAATCCAAAATGCTTTATGATTTCCGTTTAAATTAAATTGAGTCAACTCTTCACTTACAATAAAATAGTTTAAGTTTTTTTGATTGGGAAATTCATATCGAAATCCCAATCCTTCATTGTAAAGTTTAAAGTGAATAATTAATTCAATTGGATTTTCACTTGCTTGTTTTATTGAAACTGAAAGTTCATTGTACTCATTCAGAATATTTTTTTGTTCTCCTAAAACAGGGTGCCATTTTTCATTTACACTTCCGGTCGTTGAATTTGTTAAAACAAAATTTGAAGTCAAATCTGCGCCACTCTTAAGTTTAAATCCAAGTGAAGATTTTTTTACAATATTTTTTCCTTTATAAATTAATTGATACTGCGGCTCTCCTTTATCGGACAAAGAGAAAATCATTTCCATCTTTTTGTTTGGCGATAGCAATGTTTGTGCATTAGTGAATAAGCAAAAAAACAAAAAAGCAAAAGTGCTAAACAGTCTCATATTTGGTTTATTAATTGAATTTATTTTTTTATTTTAATTATAACGCAACAACGAAAATAGGGAGGAATGTCAGAACTTTTACTTCAACACAAAAGATATTTATTTATTGATTCACCGTTCGACAAGCCAACCTATAGTATTAAATAAGAATATTTTTAATACAATTTGAAACAATTAAAAAATAATATTACCAGTATATAATTAGTTTCTTAGCTGAAATATTATCCAACTTTTTGGTTGAATATTCATATTAAAAGATTGATTTTTTGGTACAAAAACTTGACTGGTCACAACATCTACCCATTCAGATTTTTTTTGATACTCATTTGTTGGAATCGTAAAATTTTGAACTATTAAAGAATTATTTATTGCAATCAATAGTATTTCATCGTTAAATTTTCTTTCAATAACAATAAAATCTTTTTCATTATCAACAACTTTGAATGAAAAACTTCCTAAACTTAGCGACTTATATTTTTTACGAATTGAAATTATGTTTGAATAAAAATCGTACAAATCTTTGTTAACAAAAACAGAATCTTTTTCTCTTTTTAAATTATGAGGATGAGCAATTTCACTTTCATAAACAATATCATCCCAAAGCATTGGTTTTCTTTCGTCAGGGTCATCTCCGCCCCACATTCCTGTTTCCGTTCCGTAATATAATGTCGGAGCACCAATACAAATCATTTGAAAAAAAACAATTAGTTTTTGTTTTTTAATTTCCTCCGCATTAGGTTTTCTTACATTGTAATCTATTTTTTGTGCGACACTTGCGTCGTGATCAAACCATCGATCGGGATTTACAACTATACTTGGCAAACGATCTGTATCATGACTTTCTAAAACATTCAGTTGCGCTTGCATTACATTTATTGGAAATTGAGAATAAATTTTTTCAACTGCTTCTGAAAATTGATTTGCAGAAATTTTATTTTTTATATCATTAAAATAATTCAACATTGGAGCGGTTAATCGATAGTGCATCACTGCATCAAAAACGTCGCCTTGCAACCAAGGTGAAGGATTAAACATTTTATTATTTTTCCAATCTTCCCACCAAACTTCACCAACAAGATATGAGTTTGGATTAATTTCTCGCGTCCACTTTCTAAATTCTTTCCAGAAATTTATCGGTACCATTTCGGCAACATCCAATCGCCAACCATCAATTCCATCTTCAGGATTCCCGTCGTTATTCGGATCCATCCACCGTTTTACAATTTGTTGAATATGCTTTCTAATTGGTTCGGAAAGATTTTCATTAACCTCTTTTAATTCTGGCAATTCTTTTACACCAAACCAGCCATCATATTCAAATTCATTTTTTGAAGTTGCAGGGTCATCATAATTTTTTATTGTAAACCAATCTGCATATTTAGAATTTTTTCCACTTTTTTTCACATCCTCAAATGCCCAAAAAGTCATTCCACAATGATTAAAAACGCCATCAATAATTATTTTAATATTTCTTTTGTGACATTCACTAATAAGTTTCAAAAATAATTTATCAGCACTTGTCCACCTCCAAGTTTTAGGATTAGAAGGATCTTCTTTCTCCCAAATTTTTTCATCGCTTTCAGGATCTGGTCCAAAATTATTTTCAATATGATGATACATCGTTGCATCATACTTATGCAACGATGGCGATTCGAAAACAGGATTTAAATAAATTGCATTGATGCCAAGATTTTGTAAATAATCGAGTTTATCAATTACTCCCTGTAAATCTCCACCGTAGCGCCTTAGCTGTGAATGATAATAAAACCCTTTTGAATTATTTTCCCATGGTTGAAGTTTGTACCAATCGCTATTCCACGGAGAAACACTCCATGCATTTTGCGTTTCGTGAGGCCAAGAATTTTTTAATGTTTCAATTGTTGGATCGTTGGAAGCATCACCATTTCTAAATCTTTCAGGAAATATTTGATACCAAATTGCTTCTCTTGCCCATTCGGGTGTTTCGTGTTTTTTTTGTGAGAATAAACAAAGTGGAAAAAATAAACTTACTATAAATTTTATCATTGATTGAAGAACTTATTGGTGAAAGAATTTTTAATAAATATAATTAATAACAGTCAACGATATTAAACTTAGTTCTTCATAATCAAATTAGAACTAGTGGTATTCATTCCAACCAAATTAAAAGACAACCTTTGATATGGTTGTCTTTTTTTATTATCATTTTATCTCAGTAACAATTACTTTATAAAATTTTTTGTAAAAAACAGAAATAAATGCTGAAATAATTCCAATGCAAATACCAAACCAAATATCTGTTACAAAGTGTTGCCCCAAATAAACGCGGGAATAACCCACCAAAAAAGCTAAAAAGACGAAGAAAAAAATTGTCGCTTTATTTTTTGTAAAAGATGAAAGTAGGATTGCAATTGTAAATGCAGTAGCCGTATGCCCTGAAGGGAAGCTATTAATTCTGTACATTTTTACTCCTTTCACAATATGAATGGGGAAATCTTTTGCTAAAAATACAATGGGGCGAAATTCGTCGGGAAAAATGATTCGTTTAAAAAAATGTGTAAGCAATGTAGAAATTAGAAAACCGAGGAAAACTGTACTCAAATATTTTCTTTTATAAAAAAAGCAATACACAACAATTGGAATCCAAATTGTCCCATCGCCCAAAAAAGTAATGTAGCGAAAGAATAAATCAAATAAAACAGAATGATTTCCATTGATAATTTGGAAGGAATTTGTTTTCCCTGTTATTAAAAAAAATATCCCTACTACAATTGCAACTATTATTGAAAAAAGAAATGCAGTTTTGGAAAGATTATTTGAATTATTTTGTGTCATTTTCAATTGATAATCAAAATTACAACTCAAGCGGTTCGAAACTATTTTTTATGCAACATTTTGTAATTACAGGCGGTGCCGGATTTATTGGAAGTAATCTCATTCGTGCTTTGCTAAAACAACAACCTAGTTGCACAATTACCTGCATCGACAATTTAGATTCGTTTTATGCAATTGAAATAAAAAAAAATAATCTTGCCGAATTTGCAAACGAAACTCGTTTTCGTTTTTTACAGTTTGACATCGCCAACAATGCTGCTGAAAATTTGCTTGAATTAATTCCGGAAAAAGTAGATGTCATTATTCATTTAGCTGCAAAAGCTGGTGTACGACCAAGTATTGCCAATCCGTTGATTTATCAAAAAAACAATATTATCGGTACACAAAATTTGCTCGATTTTGCAAAATTGAAAAATTGCACGCAATTTATTTTTGCATCTTCCAGCAGTGTTTATGGGAATAACACTAATTTTCCTTGGAATGAAAATGAAAAATTATTACCCATTAGCCCGTACGCAATGACAAAATTATCGGGCGAAATGTTGGGACATATTTTTCACAAACTTTACGGAATTCGTTTTATCGCATTGCGTTTTTTTACGGCTTACGGCCCCGGCCAGCGGCCCGATCTTGCAATTCATAAATTTCTGAAAAACATTTTAAATAATGAACCAATTCCCATTTTTGGGAATGGAACAACAAGCAGAGATTACACTTATATTGACGATATTATTTCTGCATTGCTTGCCGCAATTGTTTATACAAAAACTAATTTTGAAATAATAAATATTGGAAATAATTATTCCATTGCATTAAAAGATTTGGTTGCTGAAATTGAAAAAACAATTGGTAAAAAAGCAGTGCTGCACTACATGCCTGAACAGCCCGGTGAAGTTTTTAAAACGATGGCTGACATTACAAAAGCAATGCAATTGTTGAATTATCAACCGCAAATGCAATTGCACGATGGATTGAATTTGTTTTACGAATGGTTATTAAAAAACAAGGAAATCCTTAACCCTTAATTTCATTTTTTGTTGAAAACACATTTCGAATGGTGTAAGTTTTTTTGTGTTGCGATTCAAAATAAGTTCTAATATTTATTTCTGCAAGAAACCCAATCGTTATAAATTGAATTCCGCCTAATAATAAAATAACACCAAGAATTAAAAGTGGTCTGTTCCAAATATCGTGGCCTAACAATTTCCAAATAAATAAATAAACATTTATCAATATTCCAATACTCAAACTTAAAAACCCGATTGTCCCAAAAAGATGAATTGGTTTATATAAATACCGACGCATAAACATCATCAACATCAAATCGCTAATAACTTTTAATGTTCTTCCAATTCCGTATTTGCTTTTACCAAATTGTCGTGAAAAATGATTGACATCAACTTGTACAATCCTTGCTCCTTGCAGTTTTGCCAATACCGGAATAAAGCGATGCAGTTCTCCATAAAGTTTTAATTCTTCTGCAAGTTCTCGTCGGATTACTTTTAATGTGCAACCATAATCGTAAATGTTCACTCCGGTTAATTTTCGTATTAAAATATTTGCGATTTTACTGGGAATTTTACGAAGAAAAAATCCATCTTTTCTATTTTTTCTGTTACCGGCTACCATTTCAAAATCTTCTGTTTTCAATAAATTCAACATTGCAGGAATATCGGAAGGATCATTTTGCAAATCGCCATCCATCAATGCAATAAATTCTCCACAAGTATGGTCAATTCCGGCCATCATCGCGGCACTTTGTCCATAATTTTTTCTTAGCTCCACTAACACAACTTTTTCATCATTGCATTCCAAAATTATTTTTTTTGTATTGTCGGTTGAACCGTCATCCACCAACACAATTTCATAATCAACTCCTTTCAACCCTGCGTGAATTGCCGCAAGTAATGGCTTGATATTTTCTTCTTCGTTCAATAATGTAACAACGATTGATAATTTTTTCATGCAATAAATATGGTGCTAAAGATACATTTTCACAAACAGAAAACACGCTTCTGAAACAACGATGATGTACTTAACTTCGTTGTTCTACTTTTTTAATAAAATTCGCAACATGCAATTGGAGAAGATGAACCATGAAGCAATTGAAGTTTTGGGTGCACGCGTTCACAATTTGAAAAACATCGACATTCAAATTCCAAAAAATAAACTGGTTGTGATTACCGGCGTAAGTGGAAGTGGAAAATCTTCGCTTGCTTTCGATACAATTTATGCGGAAGGTTTGCGCAGATATTTGGAAACATTTTGTGCTTATGCACGCCAATTTATTGGCGACATGGAGCGACCCGATGTTGATAAAATCACTGGCCTCTCTCCCGTTATTTCCATTGAACAAAAAACAACAAATAAAAATCCGCGCTCAACTGTTGGCACGGTTACAGAGCTCTATGATTTTCTCCGATTATTATTTGCAAAAATTGGAGAAGCATATTCTTATCAATCCGGAAAACCAATGGTGAAATGGAGTGAAGAAGAAATTGTAGAAAACATTTTTACAAAATTTAAGGATAAAAAAATTTCAATTCTTGCTCCATTGGTTCGTGGACGCAAAGGTCATTATCGCGAACTATTTGAAGAAATAAGAAAGAAAGGATTTTTGAAAGTAAGAATTGATGGAGAAACAAAAGATTTAGTTCCTTCGTTACAAGTAGATCGTTATAAAATTCATGACATTGAAGTTGTGATTGATCGTTTGCAAGTAACGAATGAGATGAAATCCAGGCTCAGCCAAAGTGTGCAACAATCTTTAAAATTGGGAAAAGATTTGTTGTTTTTATTGGTTGAAGAAAAACAATTAATACAATACAGCAAACAATTGATGTGTGAAGATTCAGGAATTAGTTATGAAGAACCATCTCCCAATTCATTTTCATTTAATTCTCCTTACGGAGCTTGTGCAGCTTGCAAGGGATTGGGAATAGAAAACCATATTAATATGGATGCGGTAATTACCAATCCAGAATTGAGTATTTCCGAAGGTGGCATTGCTCCAATCGGCGTGGAAAGAGATGCGTGGGTTTACAAGCAAATGCAATTGATTGCAAAAAAAAATAAAATTTCACTTACAACTCCCGTCAATAAACTTTCCACAAAATCTTTAAACATTATTTTGTACGGAAACGAAGAAGGTTTGCAAACGGATTCGGATTTTGAAAATTTAAAATTCGATCCAAACGCACCATTTGAAGGAATCGTCAACATTTTGTATCGCTGGTTCAAT
Organism: Bacteroidota bacterium; assembly: GCA_005798905.1. Lineage (GTDB taxonomy): Bacteria > Bacteroidota > Bacteroidia > Chitinophagales > Chitinophagaceae > VBAS01. The sequence continues at coordinate 19,907 of SYIK01000001.1, forward strand.
AATCCTTACACCGAATCGCTTCGCGACTGGGTTGAAGATTACATGCTGATAAAATCTTGTTCTGCATGCGAAGGAACAAGATTAAAAAAAGAAAGTCTTTGGTTTAAAATTGTCGGAAGAAATATTGCAACATTAAGCAATATGAATATCGACAATCTTGCTGCTTGGTTTGATGGAATAGAATTGCAACTAACGAATAAACAAAAATTAATTGCAAAAGATATTTTAAAAGAAATAAGAGAACGATTACAGTTTTTATTGGATGTTGGTTTGTCATATTTGTCACTTAGCCGTCCATCGAAAACATTGAGTGGTGGAGAATCACAGCGAATAAGATTAGCAACACAAATAGGATCGCAACTGCAAGGCATCACTTATATTTTAGATGAACCATCCATCGGACTTCATCAGCGCGACAATAACCAATTGATTGGTGCACTAAAAAATTTGAGAGATATTGGCAATACAGTAATTGTGGTAGAACACGATAAAGATATTATGCTTGCCGCCGATTACTTAATTGACATTGGACCAAAAGCAGGTTTACATGGCGGAGAAATTGTGGCACAAGGAATTCCGCAGGATTTATTAAAACTAAAAACATTGACTTCCGGTTATTTAAATGGACTTCATAAAATAGTTATTCCAAAAGAAAGAAGAAAATCAATTGAAAAATTTTTGGAGTTGAAAGGTGCTGCAGGAAACAATCTACAACAGTTGAAAGTAAAGTTTCCTTTAGGAATATTTACAGTAGTTACAGGAGTAAGTGGCAGTGGAAAATCATCATTAATCAACGAAACACTTTATCCATTATTGGCACAGCATGCGTATGGGTCAAAAATTACACCGCTTCATTATAAAAGTATCAGCGGATTAGAACATATCGATAAAGTAATTGAAATTGATCAAGCACCAATTGGAAGAACTCCGAGAAGTAACCCTGCAACTTATTGTGGATTTTTTACAGATATAAGAAACTTGTTTGCTTCTTTGCCCGAAGCAAAAATTAGAGGTTACACTGCCGGCAGGTTTTCGTTTAATATAAAAAGTGGGAGATGCGATGTTTGCGAAGGCGGTGGAATGCGTGTAATAGAAATGAATTTTTTACCTGCCGTTTATGTTTCTTGCGAAAAATGCAATGGGAAAAGATATAATCGCGAAACATTGGAAATATGTTACAAAGGAAAATCAATTGCTGATGTTTTGGAAATGACAGTTGAAGTAGCCATCGACTTTTTTAAAAACATTCCTTATCTGTACCGCAAAATAAAAATTTTAGAAGAAGTTGGTTTGGGATATATTACTTTGGGTCAAAGTGCTGTAACGCTTAGTGGCGGCGAAGCACAGCGTGTAAAACTATCCACAGAACTGTCGAAAAAAGACACAGGAAAAACATTTTACATTTTAGATGAACCAACTACTGGCTTACATTTTGAAGACATTCAACACTTATTAACTTTATTAAATAAATTAGTTGACCGCGGAAATACAGTGTTGGTAATTGAACACAATATGGAAATAATAAAAGTTGCTGACCATATAATTGATCTCGGTCCAGAAGGTGGCGATGGTGGTGGAAAAATACTTTTTGAAGGAACTCCAGAAGAATTAGTTAAATCAAAAATTGGATACACCGCTAAATTCCTTGCTGATGAGATGAGATGAAATAATTAAATTATGAGGGGCATTTTATACTCTTCAAAGCACCACTACCAAATCCATTATTCCAATTCAATCGCCATGCGAAACGAAGTATAAAAGAAAAATAAGAATCCATTTCTTTTGGATTCCCACGAATAGTTCCAACATAAGGTCGTGTCAATCCACGAAGCGGTTCTCGATTATGTAATTGTATTGCGATGGGAACATCTGCTGCGCTTAAATAATTTTGAAAATTAATAGGATCAACATAATCTTTACTTACATCATCAATATAATCTGTAAAAGTTTTACGATGCAAAATTTCCATACCTATAAAACAATTTTCTTTAATGTAATATTTAAACCCAATTCCAATAGGAATTTCTGGCTGTACTAATGAATACTCCTTATTTTTTGGATATTCCGCCATGCCTTGTCCTTCCAACCGAAGTGGTTTTAATTCCACCAATTGCTTTGTATTTGGGTCATTCGGATTGGAATAGTAATACCCTTTTGGATTAAAACGAAATACGCCAACTCCAATTAATCCATATGGGCGCAATTTCCCTTTCAATCCGGAGTAGCGTTCTGTAAATACTGTTGGATAAAATTCTGCCGCCAAATATGCTTCAAAAACTTGCGATTGAAAATACAAATTGCGATTGTATCGAAACACTTCTTCGCCACCTTTTGGATTTATTAAATTGTCGTCCCCTTCTAAATAAGAATGATTAACAGCAATACGAAAACCAAGCCATTCCTTTGGATAAGCATTAAAATAAATACCTTTTGCTAATTTGGTAAGTGGAAAATTTATATCTTGAATAAATGGTTTCCCAGGTCCGTAAGTTCCACCAAGATCACCCAAAAAAAAGGATGGTCCCAGTCCAAAACCAACTTCATATTTCCCATCTTTAAACAAAAGCGACTGAGAAAATAATGACGAAGAAAGGATTGTTAAAAAAATTAAGAGGGTCAGCCAATATTTTAACGAAAACTCTTGAACTTTATTATGTACTGATTAAGTAATGTTTCATAAGTTTAATCGACAAATTTTATCATTTCCACATGCTCAATTTCATCTTCCAAATAAACTTCTCCAATTGAATTAAACCCCAACGATTTGTAAAAATTTAATAAATATAATTGTGCGCCAATTTTAATTTCACTCTTTCCAAATAGTTGATAACATTCTAAAATAGATCGGCTCATCAATTCTTTTCCGATACCTAATTTACGAACAGAAGGAGAAGTTACCACGCGACCAATAGATGTAAACGGATAGGAAATCCCTGGTGGAATTAAGCGAGTATAAGCCACTAACTTATTTTCTTGCCAAGCCATCAAGTGATAAGAAAGCTGATCCTTATTATCTAAATCGAGATAAACACAATTTTGTTCTACTACAAAAACTTCGTTCCGAAGTTGAAGTATGGCGTAAAGTTCAAATGGTGAAAGTTCATTAAACTTTTTTACTCCCCAACTTAATTTGTAATTCATGTAATTGTTTTTCATCAATGGTTGCCGGTGCATCAAGCATTACATCTCTGCCGGCATTGTTTTTTGGGAATGCAATAAAATCGCGTATACTTTCGCTGCCACCTAAAATTGCACAAAGTCGATCAAAGCCAAAAGCAATTCCTCCGTGCGGCGGTGCACCGTATTCAAATGCACCTAAAAGAAATCCAAATTTATGCAGTTGTTCTTCTATGTCCATCCCAAGTGCTGCAAACATTTTTTCTTGCAACTCTCGTTGATGAATTCGAATAGAGCCACCACCAATTTCATTCCCATTCAATACCATGTCGTACGCATTGGCTTTGATTTTTGCATAGGGATGATCCAAATATTTTGAAGCATTGGAAATTTTTGGATCATTATTTATCATTATTTCAATGTCCGAAGGTTTTGGTGCGGTAAATGGATGATGACGCGCAACCCAAGAATTTCCTTCTTCGTTGTATTCAAATAATGGAAAATCGAAAACCCAAAGTAGTTTGAATTCATTTTTATTTCTGAGTCCCAATCTTTCCGCCATTTCCATTCGCAAGTCGCTGATTGCTTTGCGGGTTTTTTCTTCGGCTCCTGCTAAAATTAAAATCAAATCATCCTGCTGTGCATTACAATAATTTGCAAATGAATTTAATTGTGTTTCATTTATAAATTTATCGAAACTACTTTTCAATATTCCATCTTTCCCTTTTTTTATAAATGCCAAACCTCGCATTCCAATCTGTGGTCTTTTTACCCATTCGATAAGTTCGTCGGTTTGTTTTCTGCTGTATTCGCTTGCATTGGGAATACAAATTGCTAATACGGTTTCAGCAGAATTAAAAACATCAAATTTTATTTCTTCCAATGTGGTACATAAATTTTCACCTTTTACTTTTAGGTTTTGAACTTTAAGTTCAAACCTCGTATCCGGTTTATCATTCCCATAATTCCACATGGCATCGTCCCAACTTATTCGTTCTACTTTTTCTTTGTAATCAATTTGATTTACTTCTTTAAAAATATTTTTAACCAACCCTTCAAACGTTTGTAAAATATCTTCTTGCTCTACAAATGCCATCTCACAATCGATTTGCGTAAACTCCGGTTGACGATCGGCGCGCAAATCTTCATCGCGAAAACATTTTACAATTTGATAATAACGATCGTAACCGCTTACCATTAACAACTGCTTAAATGATTGCGGCGATTGTGGCAATGCATAAAATTCTCCAGGATTCATTCTACTTGGCACCACAAAATCTCTTGCGCCTTCGGGTGTTGATTTTATTAAAAATGGCGTTTCAATATCCATAAACCCTTGCTGATGTAAATAATTTCTTGCAGCACGATTTACCGCGTAACGCAATTCTAAATTCTTTTTTATTTCGTTTCTTCTTAGATCGAGATAGCGATATTTCATTCGCAATTCATCGCCGCCATCGGTATCATCTTGAATAGTAAACGGTGGCGTTATTGATTTATTTAATATTGAATAATTCGTAATTGAAATTTCAATTTCGCCAGTTGCAATTTTTAAATTTTTGTTGCTTCTTTCTTTTACAATTCCTGTTGCTTGTAAAACAAATTCTCTTCCAATTGAATTTTTTTCTAATTGAAGTGTAAGTTCTTCATTAAATAATAATTGTGTAATGCCGTAACGATCGCGCAAATCCACAAAAGTGATTGCGCCAAACTTTCGAATCGTTTGCACCCATCCGGCAAGTGTAACTTGCGCACCAATTTTGGATAGATTTAATTCTCCACAAGTATGTGTACGGTACATTGAAATTTTATTTTGTTGCTGTAACGAATAGTCGGTTTCTAAAAAAATAGAATTTTCTTTTTCAACCACGACAAAGATAATAGAAAAGCAATGTGCATTTTATTGATACACATTGAACGACGAATTGCGAATTACTTTTTTTTTGATTACTGAATTTGTTTACGAATCAAATTTAGAGCACCGCCTTCCTTAAACCATTGTATTTGCTGCAAGTTGTATGTATGATTCACCACCACTTCATCGCTTGCACCATCTTTATGATGTAAAACTACAGTCAACGTTTTTCCGGGTGAAAATGTTGTAAGTCCGATGATATCTATTACATCATCTTCCTGCACTTTGTTGTAATCTTCTTTATTTGCAAAAGTGAGTGCCAACATTCCTTGTTTTTTCAAATTAGTTTCGTGAATGCGAGCAAAACTTCTTACCAAAACTGCTCGAACTCCAAGATGTCTTGGTTCCATTGCAGCATGTTCTCTGGAAGATCCTTCTCCATAATTTTCATCGCCGACAACAACTGACCCAATATTTGCAGCTTTATAATTCCTCGCAGTTGTTGGGACAGTTCCATATTCTCCCGTCAGTTGATTTTTTACGCTGTCTGTTTTATCATTAAAAAAATTAATAGCGCCGATTAGCATATTGTTGCTGATATTATCCAAATGACCGCGAAACTTTAGCCAAGGACCAGCCATACTAATATGATCAGTTGTACATTTTCCTTTTGCTTTTATTAAAAGTTTCAACCCGGCTAAATCACTTCCTTGCCATGCAGCAAATGGTTCCAACAATTGAATCCGTTTTGATTCTGCATTTACCAAAACTTGAATTGCACTTCCGTCTTTTGCCGGTGCTTGGTAGCCGGCATCCTCCACATCAAATCCTTTTTCGGGTAATTCAAATCCTGTTGGTTCTTTCAATAACACTTCTTCGCCATTTGCATTTTTCAATTTATCTGTTAATGGATTAAATGAAATTTTTCCTGCAATAGCCATAGCAGTTACAATTTCCGGACTTGCCACAAATGCATGTGTGCTTGATAATCCATCATTTCTTTTTGCAAAATTTCTGTTGAATGAAGTGATGATTGTATTTTTTCTGTTGGGGTCATCAATATGGCGAGACCATTGACCAATGCACGGTCCGCAAGCATTTGCTAATACAACTCCACCAACTTGTTCAAATTCATTTATGAAACCATCTCGTTCAATAGTGAAACGAACTAACTCACTTCCCGGTGTAATTGTAAAATCAGAATTTACTTTTAACCCTTTACTAACCGCATCTTTTACAATAGATGCCGAACGGCTAATATCTTCGTAAGAAGAATTCGTACAACTTCCAATTAACGCAACTTCCAATTTTTCAGGCCAAGAATTTTCTTTAACAGCTGTGGCCATTTTAGAAATTGGCGTTGCTAAATCGGGAGTAAAAGGACCATTCACATATGGCTCAAGTTTACTTAAATCCAGTTCTAATAATTGATCATAAAAACCAATCGGATTTTCAACAACTTCTTCATCCGGACGAAGGTGTTCGCGAATTTCATTTGCTAGTTCTGCAATTTTGCTTCTTTCAGTTGCTTTTAAATAAGCATTCATCTTTTCATCGTAGCCAAAAAGGGAACAAGTAGCTCCAATTTCTGCGCCCATATTACAAATAGTTGCTTTGCCTGTTGCACTTATGTTATCGGCTCCCGGTCCAAAATATTCTACAATTGCACCGGTTCCTCCTTTTACAGTCAATTGTCCGGCAACCCAAAGAATAACATCTTTTGCAGATGTCCATCCATTCATTTTACCTGTAAGTTTTACCCCAATAATTTTCGGCATTTTTAGCTCCCAAGGAAGTCCCGCCATTACATCAACTGCGTCGGCACCGCCAACTCCAATTGCAATCATTCCAAGCCCGCCAGCATTTGGAGTGTGCGAATCTGTTCCAATCATCATTCCACCCGGGAAAGCATAATTTTCCAACACAACTTGGTGAATTATTCCTGCTCCCGGTTTCCAAAAACCAATTCCGTATTTATTGGAAATACTACTTAAAAAATCATACACTTCTCGATTGGTTTCAATTGCTAACTCCAAATCTTTTTTTGCTCCCACTTTTGCTTGAATCAAATGATCGCAATGCACCGTGGATGGAACTGCAACTTGTTTTTTACCACAAGTCATGAATTGCAATAATGCCATTTGTGCTGTAGCATCTTGCATTGCAACACGATCGGGAGCAAAATCTACATAATCAACTCCGCGTACATGCGCAACTACATCGGGTTGCGCCAAATGTGTGTATAATATTTTTTCGGTAAGTGTTAATGGACGCCCAATTACTTTTCTTGCAGCTTCAATTTTTGAAGGAAATGTTGCATAAATTTTTTGAATAAGTTCGAGGTCAAATATCATGAAAATTAGATTTGCTTATTAGGAAAACAATACGCTGTTTGGTAAACGGCAAAAGTTGCATTATCAATTTGACGCATTGAAATTTCGGAGCAAAATTAAGCAAATGCAAACTTTTATAGTTTGAATTGGCAATAAATCAAACAAAAAATCCCCAACTTTTTTTATGGGTTGGAGATTAAAAAGATTTTTAATTGGTTTAAATAGAAGCTAATTGAATTTTTTGTTGCAATTCCAACACATTTTCACGGAAAATATTTTCTGTGTCCATCAAATTTTTAACCGTTTGGCAAGAATGAATTACCGTTGTGTGATCGCGACCACCAAAATGATCTCCGATTGTTTTCAACGAATTTTTTGTGAAGGCTTTAGAAAGATACATGGTAATTTGCCTTGCTTGTACAATTTCGCGTTTGCGTGTTTTTTGCAATAATTTATCGTATGGCATATCGAAAAATTCACAAACTAATTTCTGAATTGTTTCAATGGTAATTTCTTTGCTTGAAGTACGAACAAAACTGCGCAACACTTTTTTAGCAAGCTCCAAATCAATTTCTCTTCTGTTTAATGAAGATTGTGCTAATAAGGAAATTAGCGCCCCTTCTAATTCCCGTACATTATTATTAATATTATATGCCAAATATTTTACAACTTCCAATGGCATTTCCAAACCATCTTTGCGCATTTTCTTTCCCAATATTTCTACTCTGGTTTCATAATCCGGAACTTGCAAATCGGCACTTAATCCCCAACGAAAACGACTGAGCAATCTTTCCTGAACTCCTTCCAAATCTTTTGGTGATTTATCGGTAGTTAATATTAATTGTTTTCCGGATTGATGTAAATGATTGAAAATTGCAAACAAAGCGTCTTGACTTTTTTCTGCTTTTGCAAAAAATTGAACATCATCCACAATCAACACTTCCACTAATTGGTAAAAATGGATGAAATCATTTATTGCATTACTTCTACTGTGATCAATAAACTGATTAATAAATTTTTCCGAACTAATATATAATACAACGCGATTCGGATGTAATTTTTTCACCTCGTTTCCTACAGCTTGTGCAAGATGAGTTTTTCCCAATCCAACACCGCCATAAATTACCAACGGATTGAAAGATGTGGTTCCCGGTTTTTCGGCAACTGCCAAACCTGCACGACGCGCAACTCGGTTGCAATCTCCTTCCACAAAGGAATCGAACGTATAGCTCGCATTCAACTGCGGATCAATTTGCATTTTTTTCAATCCCGGAATTACAAATGGATTTTTTATTGGATTATTAATAACAAGTGGAAAATTCATTTCATTATTGGAATGTACTTTGTAACCCTGACCTGGTACATCCATTGTTAATTGTTGTGCTTTTTTATTCCCACTGTCCACCATAATTCTGTATTCCAATCGACCTTCTTTTCCCAATTCTCTTTTAATAGTTTTTGCTAAAAGATTTACATAATGTTCTTCGAGGTATTCAAAAAAGAATTGACTGGGAACTTGAATTACCAATACATTATTTTTTAAAGAAACAGGCTTGATGGGCTCAAACCAAGTTTTGTAATGCTGCCATTCTACAATATCCTTAACAATTTTTAAACAACTGCTCCAAACTTTTTCAACGTTTTTTTCCATGAATTAGTAAACAATTAATCTCAATTAGCAAATAGTTGGCCGATTCATCTCTTTCAAAAATTTTATGAAAATAAATTTAACGGGAGAGCGAATATCTAAAAATCATTTCATAACAAAAAATTTTTATCCACATTTATTTTGAAACTACTGTAATCGTTTTCGATTGCACTAATTTTTTGCTAGTAAACAATGAAAATTCGAAATCGAGTCGCCCCAAAACTATTCCTGCAAAACCAACTTGATTTACAATTACATCGAACCCTTTTTTGTTTTTGAAAACAACCGGTGCATCCAAAAAAGTATGAGTATGGCCACCAATTATTAAGTCTATATTTTCGGACTGCTTTGCCAAAAGCACATCACTCACTTTATTTTCTTTGTATTGATAGCCAAGATGAGAAAGACAAATTACAAAATCACAGTCTTTTTGTTTTTTCAAAAAATAGGCAATTTCATTGGCTTTTTCAATTGGATCATTGTACAATGTTTTTCCAATTAAATTATCCGCAATCAATCCTTTCATTTCTATTCCAACACCAAGCACACCAATTTTTAATTTGCCTTTTTTATAAATGCGATATGGCTCAAACTTGTACTCCATAGGCGTTTCGGCAAAATTGTAATTGCAAATTAACAGCGGAAAGTTTGCATAACTCGTCAATTGATTTGCCAAATTTTCCAACCCAGCATCAAAATCGTGATTGCCAATTGTAGCAGCATCATATTGCATCGACGACATCGCTTTTATTTCGGGCTCGCCTTTGAATAAATTAAAATAAGGTGTCCCTTGAAAAATATCGCCAGCATCCAAAAGCAATACTAGTTCTTCTTCCAATCTTATTTTTTCAATTAATTGCGCACGAGCCACAACCCCACCAAAACCTTGATTTCGACTACCGTCCATCGGAAAAGGATCAATTCGACTATGCGTATCATTTGTATGAAGTACCGTTAATTTTTGTATAGATGAAAGATCGACTATTTTTTTTGAAAACGCAGATGTGGCAATACTTACAGCTCCTCCGGTAAGTACTGATTGTTTTATAAATTCTCTTCTACTCAACATAAGTAACTCGTTTTTCTTCAAAAGCAATAATATTTTTTCCTTGTTTTTGTAACACTTTTATATAATCAAAAATTGCATCGCGCAATAAATAACCGATTGATTGTTGAGGAATATTTCTAAGCATATTGGCTTGGTCACCACCATTTGCAACATAATCAGAATTGACAACCGTATAAATTGTCGAAAAATCAATTGGCTCATTATTTACCGTAACATCAATTGCTTTTTGATTTTTAATTTTCATTGTAATTCCAGCAAGTGGCCAACCACCTTTTGCAGCAGAAAGGTCCAAAAATTGCTGTAAAACATCTCCTCTAATTTTCTGAATCACCACTAAATTATCGAATGGCATTAGTTCAAATATTTTTCCTTTAGAAACAGCGCCAGCAGACAGTTGGTTAATTCTAATTCCGCCATAATTGGCAATTGCTGCATCAACTTTCATAGAATATTTTTCATTTGCCATAACCAACATTGCATCGGCAATAAAATTTCCGAGTGTAGATTCCGGTTGTTTTTTTTCAAGCATTAAATAGGCAAACCCAACTATTGAGCTCATAGAACTATTCACGCTATCGCTATATATTAATAGCTCTTTTTGTAAAAAACTGTTTTGATTTTCGCTTTCTGCAACTCTATAATTATGGTAATGAAGCGAATTTGAATGAAAAGAAGTATTACAAGAAACCAATAATACTGTTACAAATAACAAATTAAAGGATAACTTTTTTCGCATGAAATGGAGGTAATTTGAAATCAAAAATTAACAAGAACAAAGCTAAAAAATAACCTACTTATTTTTGCCGAAAATGATTTTAAAAAATATTTTTTTCATTAAATGAAAACTTTCTTGATTGTAATAAAATTTATACTTACTTTAGAGCACCAATTTAATATTTGATATGAGAAAAACCGTATTTACACTAATTACAGCATTATTTTTTTGCACGTCAATTGACGCACAAAAAAAGCTTACCGAAATTCTTGACTTCAAAAAAACCAGTTTTGGCATTAAATCAGGAGCTAACCTTTCCAAAGTAGCACTCAACGGAAAGATAGCCGGTGTGCTTGAATCAAACTATCGTCGTGGATTTGTTGCTGGCGCATTTGTAACAATTCCTATTTTTAAAATGCCTCTTTCAGTTCAACATGAGTTTCTTTATTCTTCAATGGGAGCCGATGTTTTGTCCGAGTTGAACGAAAAACAAAATCTGCGTTTCAATTATTTTTCGATGCCTGTTTTGCTTAAATATCAAATAACAAAAAAATTAACAGCATTTGCTGGACCGCAATTAGATGCTATTATTTATGGTAGAGAAGATAACAAATACGGCACATTTAATATTACCAAAGCTGTAAACGAATTTGATATTTCGGCTACATGGGGAATGGAATGGTGGTTAAACAAACACCTTGTTGTTGGTGGCCGTTATATGCATGGCAACAACAAAATTTATCCAATTGGAAATGTTTCAACTTATAATCGTGGATTTCAATTAACATTAGGATTGCGTTTTCATAAAGCGCCTCCACTCCCACCGCCACCACCACCACCAGCTCCTGAAAAAGATAGCGATGGAGATGGATTATTAGACAGTAAAGATAAATGCCCGACTGTTGCCGGTGTCGCAAAATATGGCGGTTGTCCAGTTCCGGATACAGATAAAGATGGCATCAATGATGATACAGACAAGTGCCCAGAAATGGCTGGTGTTGCTGAATATGAAGGTTGTCCGTTCCCAGATAGAGATAAAGATGGTGTAACAGATAATAAAGATCTTTGTCCAGATGTTGCAGGATCTACTAAAAATGATGGTTGCCCAATTGTTGATCGTGATAATGATGGAACACTTGATGCAAAAGATCGTTGCCCTGATGAATACGGTCCAGCTTCAAACGAAGGTTGCCCTGAACCAAAAGTTGATGTAATTACAAAAAAAGTAGACGCAATTGCAAAAAGCATTTATTTTGAATCTAATAGTGCAAAATTGCAAGTTTCTTCTTTTGGACCATTAAGTGAATTAGCTCAAATGTTAAACGATAATACTAGTTACAATTTATCAATTGAAGGTCATACAGACAAAACAGGCTCAAACAAACTTAATATGTCACTTAGCAATAAAAGAGTTAGCTCTGTAAAAGATTACCTTGTTAATAAAGGAATAACTGCAAGCAGAATTACCGCAATAGGATACGGCGAAGAACAACCAATTGCAGATAATTCTACATCAGAAGGTAGAGCATTGAATAGAAGAGTTATATTGAAATTTTCGAATTAATTATAGTTATCCTATCCTAAAAAATAAATTAGTTTTTAGGATAGGATACTTTTAGATTTAGTTCAGGCATGTAATTGAATAGCTAAATCTTTTCTTTCTCATTGTTGGCAGACTGTACTATCTAAATAGGATAGTTATGCGAACACTCTACTTAATTATTTTTAGTTGTAATTCTCTTTTTACAATTGCACAAACCACATTTCTAACTTTTGATTTTGCTGGTATTCTTGGTAACGAAGCGACTCATAATTCCAATTCAAGTTATCCGAGTATTCAAAACCCTTCAATTATTAGTCGTGGCTCTGGATTAACTGCTGATGCTAATGCAAATAGATTTAATTCTGTAAATTTCAATGAAACCATTTCTATTGATCTTGAGGATTATTTGGCGTTTACAATTACACCAACTACTAATTATTTAATAAACATTTCACAGATTACCATTAAATCTCAAAGATCAGGTTCAGGCCCTCAAAATTTTGTTATTAGAACAAGCATCGATAGCTACTCTTCAAATGCTACCAATATTGTTAGTATTACTTCTACAACTATTGAAATTAATAATTTTATTTTTATAACTCCAATTACTACAAGTGCTGCCATTAATATCCGAATTTATGGTTATAGTTCATTAAGTGGAACAGGAACTTGGGGACCAGGAGAAGGTTCGGGAGATGATATCATCGTTGCAGGTTCAGGCAATTTTGGACTTCCATTATTATTTGGGGCAATAAAAGCAGAAAAAAAGGAAACCGGAATTCAATTAAAATGGACAACTTTTCAAGAAGTGAATGTTAGTCATTACCAAATTGAACATTCAAAAAATGGAGGAACATTTACTTCGATTGGCCGAGTATATTCAATAAATAGATTTAGCGAATGGCAATATTATTTCTGCGATTCAAATACAATTGCGGGGAATAATTTTTATCGTGTAAAGTCGGTTGATTTCGATGGAAAAATTCAATATAGTCCGATTGTAAGAATTTTTAATACAATGAAAAACAGTTCACTTTACATTTTCCCAAATCCAATAATTAACTATAATTTTTCATTGAATATTTCTGAATTGAATAAAGGGTTTTATGAACTCAAAATATTCAACAAAATTGGACAAGTGATTTTAAAAGAAATCTTATTTATTGATAAAAGTGAATTACGATTGAATAAACAACTCAAGCCATCACTTCCAAAAGGAATTTATTTTTTGCAACTGAAAAACGACAAATTTAATTCCGTCAACTCTTTTATTATTCAATAAAACTATCTCAAACTATTACTGCTTTTTAGTAGTTGCTCGTCTTTCCAAATACTGCGCGCAGCAAAAAAAAGAAAAAGTGGAATTGCAAATGCAATGGTTGAAGTGAGTGATAAATTTCCGCTTACAAATTTTTTCATTTCCAAAGTAAAAACGAGGATGTATAAAATAGAAAGCACAATTGTGCTAATGGTAAGTCTTAATTGTAACTTTCTGTTTTTAAAAAGAAAGAGAATAATTAAACAGTCCGTTGCGACAACAATTGCAAAAAGCAGTAAGACAATATTTGATGCAGCAGTTAATTCTACAATAATTCCCGTTGGTTCAATCGGCAATAAGTTACCACTGTAAAATGGAAATTTGATTGTCAAAATTGCACAGCTTGCAGCAATTAGTAACCAAAGAGATTGAATACGTTGTATCATTTCAAAATAATTTAATCCAATTCAGGATAAAGAATGAATTGCTTCATAAATTCGTTTACTTTTTCACCCACACTTTTTATTTTTTGTTCGTCATCAATATTCATTAAAACAGTATCAAGCATTTCTACGATTGTTTCCATGTGATTTTCCTTCATTCCTCTTGTAGTAATTGCCGGCACACCGATGCGAATTCCGGAAGTAACAAATGGTGATTTGTCATCGAAAGGAACTGCATTTTTATTGAGTGTGATATGTGCACGATTCAAAGTTTCTTGTGCTTTTTTACCCGTGATATTTTTATTGCGCAAATCAATTAACATTAAATGATTGTCCGTTCCTCCACTTATTATATGGTAATTTTTTTGTACAAACATTTTTGCCATTGCTTGTGCATTTCGTTGAATTTGTTTTGCATAATTTGTATAATCTTCACTTAACAATTCTCCAAATGCAATTGCTTTTGCAGCAATTATATGTTCCAATGGCCCGCCTTGTATTCCGGGAAATACAGCCAAATCAATCAACGAACTCATCATTCTAATATTTCCTTTTGGATCTTTTTGGCCAAATGGATTTTCAAAATCTTTCCCAAGTAAAATAATTCCGCCTCTCGGCCCTCTCAATGTTTTATGCGTTGTAGAGGTTACAATATGGCAATGTTCAAATGGCGAATTCAACAATCCTTTTGCAATCAATCCAGCAGGATGCGCAATATCTGCCATTACTAATGCACCAATTTCATTTGCAACATTTCTAATTCTTGCATAATCCCAATCGCGGCTATAAGCAGATGCACCACAAATAATAAGTTTTGGTTTTATTTCTCTTGCTTTTTGTTCCAATTGTGCATAATCAACCAACCCTTCTTCTTTTGTAACTCCATAAAAATAGGGAGCATACAATTTTCCGCTAAAATTTACTAAAGAGCCATGCGTAAGATGCCCGCCCATACTTAAATCCAATCCCAAAATTTTATCCCCAGGTTTTAATACGGCAAATAAAACAGCAGCATTTGCTTGCGCTCCGCTATGTGGTTGTACATTGGCATATTCACAATTAAATACTTGTTTGATTCTATCTATTGCTATTTGTTCAGTTTGATCCACAATTTCACACCCTCCATAGTAACGCCTTCCTGGATAACCCTCTGCATATTTATTGGTCATTACATTTCCAGTAGCAGCCAATACTTGTGAGGAAACAAAATTTTCGGAAGCAATTAACTCAATCCCATTTCGCTGTCTTTCAAGTTCTTTTCTAATCAGATTAAATACGAGTGTATCTTTTTGCATATACAAAAATAAGTGGAAGTGATGAGTGCTTAAATTTTTGTTTAAACTATATTTGTTATGTTTATTTTTTTTATGAAAGCAATTATTCCTGTAGCAGGCGCTGGCACAAAACTTCGTCCACATACATACACACAACCAAAAGCTCTTATCCCCTTAGCTGGTAAAACAGTTCTAAGTATTATTATCGACCAATTGAAATCAGCAGGTATTGCTGAGTTTATTTTTATTGTTGGTTATTTAGGTGATAAAATTCAGGATTATGTAAAGAAAAATTACCCAGACATTAAGGCGCACTTTGTTGTTCAACCCGATCGACAAGGAATTGGTCATGCTATAAAACTAACAAGAGTAATAGTAAATAAGGATGAAGTATTTGTAATACTTGGCGATACAATTTGCGAATATGATATTAAAGCTGTGATGCAAAACCCAAATTCAATGTTGGGTTTACGAAAAGTAGATGACCCTCGCGAATTTGGTGTTGCAGAAATTGGAGAAGATAATTTTATTCGTCATGTAGTTGAAAAACCACAAATTCCAAAAAGCAATTTGGCATTGGTTGGCATTTATAAAATAAAAGAAAGTGAATTGATGTTTCAATGTTTGGAAGAAAATATTGATAAAGGTGTGCGCAGTCACGGTGAATACAGCTTAACCGATGCATTGGCAAGTATGATTCAGCAAGGAGTAAAGTTCAATAGTTTTAAAGTTGAAAACTGGTTTGATTGTGGGAAAAAAGACAGCTTGTTAGAATCCAACGCAAGTTTGTTGAAAAAAATGGGAAGCAATGTAGAAGAAAAACATCTTTTTGAAAATACAGTAATCATTCACCCGGTAAATATTGGCGCTAATTGTAATATTAAAAATTCAATTATTGGACCAAATGTATCAATCGGAGAAAGTACAAATATTGATTGTGCAGTTGTAAAACAATCCATCATCGGATCTTTTTCAAATTTGTTTAATATTGTTTTAGACAACTCAATTATTGGTAGCGATACTGCAATCAGAGGTGAAAGTAGAACATTGAATATTGGCGATAACACCAGTATGAATTTAGGTTAAGAAAAAATAGTATGTTTTCAAATAGAATCACCGAACTTTTTAAAATTAAATATCCAATTATCCAAGCCGGAATGGTTTGGGCAAGTGGTTGGCGACTGGCAAGTGTAGTAAGCAATGCAGGCGGATTGGGCATTATTGGTGCAGGTTCCATGTATCCCGATGTTTTACGATCGCATATTCAAAACTGCAAAATTTCATGTTCTCACCCTTTTGCAGTTAATATCCCATTATTATATCCCGACATCGAAAAACTGTTTGAAATTGTTATTGAAGAAGGAGTGAAAATTGTTTTTACAAGTGCCGGCAATCCCAATACATGGACAAAAATTTTAAAAGAAAAAGGGATTACAGTTGTGCATGTTATTAGCTCTACAAAATTTGCACTAAAAGCGCAAGAAGCCGGTTGTGATGCAGTAGTAGCTGAAGGTTTTGAAGCCGGTGGACATAACGGACGCGAAGAAACAACTACGATGGTTTTAGTTCCTGCAGTAGTGGGTGCTGTAAAAATTCCTGTAATTGCTGCCGGTGGAATTGCAAACGGAAAACAAATGTTGGCTACAATGGTTATGGGTGCCGAAGGTGTTCAAATAGGAAGCAGGTTTGTAGCAAGCGATGAAGCTTCTTCTCATCTCAATTTTAAAAATGCAATTATTGAAAGCCAAGAAGGTGATACTATTTTAACCTTAAAACAATTAACGCCGGTTCGATTGATGAAAAATGATTTTTACAAAAAAGTAAAAACAGCCGAAAATGAAGGTGCGTCAGTGAATCAATTAATTGAACTTTTGGGAAGAGCACGTGCAAAAAAAGGAATGTTTGAAGGTGAGTTGCAAGAAGGCGAATTGGAAATCGGACAAGTTTGTTCTTCAATAAAAAATATTTTACCCGCCGCTACAATTGTTAAAAATATTTGGCAGGAATTTGAAGAGGCGTTGGCTAACCCTTTATCAAAAAATAATTAAGAACGACGAATCCATTTTATCATTTCTTTCCAACTTGCTTTTTTGCCGTACAATAAAATTCCTGTTCGATAAATTTTTCCTGCAAACCAAGTTGTGAAAATAAAACCACCGACAAGTAAACTCATCGAAAGAAATAATTGCCAATAAGGAACTGCTTCTGGCACACCATTGGCAATTCGTCCCATCATCACAATTGGCGATGTAAATGGAATGATACTTCCCCAAAAAGCAAGTGAACTTTCGGGGTTATCAATTGAAGGAGCGAGAATAATAAAAGCAAAAATGATTGGCATTGTGATGGGAAGCATCAATGCTTGCGCTTCTTGTGGATCTTCGTTTATCACACTTCCTACCGCCGCAAATAATGAAGCATAAAATAAATACCCTCCTAAAAAATAAAATAAAAAACAAGAAATAATTACAAGCCAATTTACTTCGGAAATAAAACTTGCTTTGGCTTGCAACAATTCTAACGCCATTGTATTATTTGCAACTCCAAATTGTTGTTGTGTTTCCTGTATTTGTTTGAATTGTTCGACAGCTTCTGCCGGTAAAAACAATTCCATAGATGTAAGTAAAACAAAGATTAAAAGAATCCAAAGTAATAATTGCGTTAGCCCAACTGCAGCAATGCCGATGATTTTTCCCATCATCAATTGAAAAGGTTTTACGGAAGAAACCATCACTTCTGCAATGCGACTAATTTTTTCTTCCATTACACCGCGCATCACCATTGCACCAAAAATAAACATGGTAATATAAATTAAAATTCCACTTCCAAACCCTACACCATAGGCCAATTGGGCATTTGCCTTTTCACCGGTTTTCAATTCATTTGAAAGTTCAATCGCATTTTCACTTGCTTTGCTAATTGAATCCAACAAATTTTTATTAATATTCAATTGCTGCAACATATTATTTTCAATAGCACTATTCATTTGCCCTTTGATATAATCCATTGTACCAACACTCAGCGATTTTGGTGATTCAATTACATATCTTTTTGCTGCGGTGTCTGAATTGATTTGCAAAAGTCCCGAATAACCTTTTTCAATATAATTCGAAGAATTTACATCCGCAGCGAAATCAAAAATTACAGAAGATGAATCGCTTTTTAAATTTTCTTTAAAAAAACCAGAATCATTTACAACAGCAATGTATTCTTTTGTTTGCGACTTGATGGCTAAAAAAGTAGAACCAACAATAAATAAAAGAAAAACTATTGGTAAAAGAAATGTAGAAAGTAAAAATGTTTTATTTTTTACGCGAGTAAAATATTCTCTTTTTATGATAATAAAAATCTTGTTCATAAGTAATTAATTAGCAGGTTGAAACTGTCTGGTCATCGGTGTCCCTTCAACCAATTTGATAAAAATTTCATTTAACGAAGGAAGTATTTCTTGAAAAGAGTTTATTTGAACGCCATCTTTTAGAAAATAATTTAAAACATCGTTGGGTTTATATTGGTCTTTTATTTTTACAATGTAAGAAAACTCTTTTGTGTTTATAATTTCAAAAGGAGCAGTTCCATTCAGCATTGGCATACTGTCAAACCCAATACGGAAAAGATTTTCTTTAAAATCGTTTTTGATTTGTTTTACAGTTCCGTCCAATATTTTTTTGCCTTTGTTTACCAAAATAATTTGATCGCAAATTTCTTCCACTTGTTCCATTCGGTGTGTGCTGAAAATAATGGTACAACCTTTTTCTGCCAATTTATAAATCTCATCTTTTATAAGATTGCTATTCACAGGATCCAGTCCACTAAAGGGTTCATCAAGTATAATTAATTTCGGTTGATGCAAAACAGTTGTTACAAATTGTAATTTTTGGCTCATCCCTTTCGAAAGGTCTTCTACTTTTTTATTCCACCAACTTTGCATTTCAAATTTTACAAACCATTCTTTTATTTGCGCTAAAGCCAACGTTTTATTTAATCCTTTTAATTGTGCTAAATAAAGTGCTTGTTCACCGATTTTCATTTTTTTGTAAAGCCCTCTTTCTTCCGGCATGTACCCAATATGAACAACATCATTGATGGGATCGAATTTTTTTCCATCAAATAAAATTTGTCCTTCATCGGGATAAAATATTCCTGTGAGCATTCGAATCAAAGTGGTTTTTCCAGCGCCATTGGGACCGAGCAATCCAAAAATGGTACCTTTTTTTATTTCAAAACTAATGTCGTCAACTGCTTTTTGTGTAGCAAAGTATTTTTTTAGATTTTGAATTTTTAAAATTGACATGGTTATTTTATTTCAATTTTCAAATATAAAAGATTGTGTACAGAATAGTTGTTAATTATATATGAATGGAAAATTTTGAAAGTATTGCTTTTGCTGTTAACTCTCCATCCATTGCTGCACTTACAATTCCGCCTGCATAGCCGGCACCTTCGCCACATGGGTATAAATTATTAATTTGCGGATGTGCCAAAGTTTCTAAATTTCTGGGAATGCGAACAGGAGAAGATGTTCTCGATTCTGTAGCTAGAACAACAGCTTCATTCGTAAAATATCCTCGCATTTTTTTCCCAAATTCTTTAAATGCTAACTGTAAGCGTGATTGAATGAATTCCGGTAAAACTTCTTTAAGCGACACAGAATTTAAACCGGGTAAATAGGAGCAATCAGGAAGAGAAGTAGAAATTTTATTTGCTGTAAAATCTACTAATCGCTGTGCTGGTGCTCTAAACTTTCCACCTCCAAAATCAAAAGATTTTTGCTCCACACGTTGTTGAAAATTCATTCCACTTAATGCATCATATTTTTTAAAAGAAGGAATATCTTTTTCTTCCACAGCAACTACAATTCCACTATTTGCAAATGGATTATTTCTTTTGGAGGGACTCCAACCATTCACAACTAATTCACTGACAGAAGTAGCAGCAGGTGCAATAATTCCACCCGGACACATGCAAAAAGAAAAAACACCTTTTCCATTTACTTGGTGAACTAAACTATAAGATGCCGGCGGTAAAAAATTACTTCTTTGTAAAATAGTTGCATTGTTTTCATTTACAGGACAATGATATTGAATGGAATCAATTAGCGATTGCGGATGCTCAACTCTTACGCCAAGTGCAAATGGCTTGGATTCAATTTGTATTTTTTTAGATTGTAACAATTGAAAAATATCTCTGGCAGAGTGGCCTGTGGCAAGTATTACAGCATCTGCAGCAAAGGAATTACCATCGAAAGTTTTTACTGATTTTATTTGATCTTCTTTTATTTCAAAATCAATTACTTTCTTTTCGAATAAAATTTCTCCTCCACAATCTGTTATTAAATTTCGAATGGCAATAATAATTTGTGGTAATTTATTTGTTCCAATATGTGGATGTGCATCGTAAATAATATTTTCATCCGCACCAAAATGAACAAGTAGTTGTAAAATTCGATGCACATTTCCACGCTTATTGCTTCTCGTATAAAGTTTTCCATCGCTATAAGTTCCCGCACCACCTTCGCCAAAACAATAATTGCTTTCTGAATTAATTATTCCTTCTTTATTCAAAATTGCGAGATCGCGACGTCTTGCTTTTACATCTTTGCCTCTTTCCAAAATGATTGGCTTCACTCCACATTTAATTAATTGAAGAGCGGCGAACAATCCGGCTGGGCCTGCTCCAATGATAATAATTTTATGTTTTGAATGAGTTACATTTTTAAAATTAAAATTTGGTAAAATTGGTTTTGCAAATGCTTCACCGATTGTTGCTTCTAATGTTATGTTGAAAAAAATATTTCTGCTTCGTGCATCAATCGATTTTTTTAAAATGGTAAACCCGTTGACAGAATCAACCGCACAATTTTGTTCGACTGCTATAAATTGTTGAATGATGCTGTGATCAGATGCTTCGGAAGGCTTTAAGCGGAGCATGATTTTTTTTTTCATAAAAAACGGTCGGACAGTTATTCCGAAACGAACTATTTTGCAAAGATGCACAATTTGCGTTTATAAAAATTGAGCCGTATAACTTTCTTTTATCAATTTTAATTTTGCGGGAACACCTGCAAATACAAGGTTTCCACCGGCATCACCTCCTTCCGGTCCTAAATCAATAATCCAATCTGCATTGCGAATGACATCGATATTGTGCTCAACAACAAGTACAGAATGACCTTGTTCTATCAGAAAATTCAATGAAATTAATAATTTATTTATGTCATGAAAATGAAGCCCCGTTGTTGGTTCATCAAAAATAAAAAATTGCTTTACCGCACTTTTACTTTTGCATAAAAAAGATGCCAATTTTACTCGCTGCGCTTCGCCGCCAGAAAGTGTAGTAGCCGACTGTCCAAGTTTTATATATCCTAAACCAACATCACTCAACGGTAAAATCAGTTTTACAATATTTTTTTCCTCGCGAAAAAAATCAATTGCTTCATCAACACTCATTTCCAAAACATCAAAAATATTTTTGTTTCGAAAACTTACTTCCAACACTTCTTCTTTAAATCTTTTTCCTTTACAAGATTCGCAAACCAGATGAACATCTGCCAAAAACTGCATCTCCACTACTTGTTCGCCCTCGCCAGTGCAAGTTTCGCATCGCCCACCTTCTACATTAAACGAAAAATGTTTTGGCAAAAATCCACGCATTTTACTAAGTGGTTGTCTCGAATAGAGATCGCGAATTTCATCGTATGCTTTTAAATATGTAACCGGATTACTTCTTGAAGATTTTCCAATTGGACTTTGACTTACCATTTCCACTTTTGCAATACTTTCAACATCGCCAGAAATACATTTAAAATCTCCAACCGAATCGGGAATTTCTCCTGTTATTTTTTGCAGTGCAGAAAGTAGCACTTGTTTTACCAAACTCGTTTTTCCACTTCCACTTACACCAGTAACAACACAAAAAACATTCAGCGGAAATTCAACAGAAATATTTTTTAAATTATGTTGTTGAGCATTTTCTATTTTAATACTTCTATTCCATTTTCGTACATTTTTATTAACTAATAATTGTAACTCACCTTTTAAATATTTGCCAGTTAAACTTTTTGGATGTTTTACTATTTCATTAAAATCACCTTCGAAAATTACTTCGCCTCCCAAATGCGAAGCCATTGGTCCCATGTCAATTATATGGTCGGCTTCTCGCATCATCATTTCATCGTGCTCAACAACTACAACTGTGTTTCCAATATCTCGTAAATCTTTTAATACACGAATGAGATTTGCTGTATCTCTTGAATGCAAACCAATGGAAGGCTCATCCAAAATATATAGTGAATCGGTAAGATTACTGCTCAAACTTCTTGTCAATTGAATCCGCTGTGTTTCGCCACCGCTCAGTGTATTAGCAAATCGATTTAAAGTAAGATAACCAAGTCCAACATTTTGCAACGTGTTCATTCGGTTTTCAATTTCAATTAAAATTCGATTCGCAATTTTCAATTCAAACTCAGAAATGTTGTTGCGCAATTTTTCAAACCAACGTTTTAAATCCTGAATGGGCATTGCACCTAATTCTCCAATATGTTTATTATTTATTTTTACATACAAAGCTTCTTTTCGTAAACGATATCCGGCACATTCTGTACATAAAGTTTTTCCCCGATATCGACTAAGCAATACGCGAAACTGTACTTTGTACAATTGCTTTTCAACATCTGCAAAAAAACCATTTATACCAAAAACATCTTCATTGCCCTGCCACAAAAAAGCATATTGTTTTTCTGTAAGTTCAGTAATTGGTTTATGAATTGGAAAATTGTTTTTGCTTGATGCGTTAACAAATTGTTGTCGCCACCAATCTAATTTTTCTCCTTTCCATGGCGCCACTGCACCGGAATAAACACTTAGATTTTTATCCGGAATTACGAAATGACTATCCACACCCAAAACTTGCCCAAATCCTTCGCAAGTTGGGCAAGCACCGTAAGAATTATTATATGAAAAAAGATTGGGAATTGGTTTCTCAAATTGTATGCCATCTGCTTCCAACCGATTATTGAAATGAACAGTTTGTTTTTTACCAGAGTGGAGTTGCAATGCTAAATAAATATCTCCTTCGCCTTCGTGAAATGCAGTATTAATGGAATCTGAAATTTGGTGCAACTCTTCGTTATTGAATGATTTTATTAAAAAACGATCAACCAGTACAAATAGCTTTTCGTTTTTTGAAAATTGCGATTTTAATTCTTGAGGTGATAATGAAATCAAGTCGTCAATTTTTAGCACTTGTTCATTTGCAATTCTATAAATTCTTGAAAATCCTTTCTGCAATAAAATAGCTAACTCCTCTTCGAATTTTCGATTTTTATGTTGCTTGAATGCAACCAATAAGAACAACTTGTCACCTTCATTTTGTTTTACAATAAATTGCAATACATCTTCTACTTCATCTTTTTTTACTTCCAATTTCGAAACCGGAGAATATATTTTTCCAATTCTTAAAAACAGTAAACGCAAATAATCATTCACCTCCGTCATGCTTCCAACCGTACTTCTTGGAGTTTTTGTTACTACTTTTTGCTCTACTGCAATTGCAGGACAAAGCCCATGAATATGATCCACATCTGGTTTTGACATTCGATTTAAAAATTGGCGTGCATACACACTCAGGCTTTCTGTAAAACGTCTTTGCCCCTCGGCATATAATGTATCAATTACCAAAGAAGATTTGCCAGAACCAGAAACACCAGTAACAACAACAAGTTTATTGCGCGGAATTTCTACCGAAACATTTTTTAAATTATGTACCCGTGCCCCTTGAATTGAAATAAACTTTTTACTGTTTACTTTTCGCATTGAATTATTGACTCGTTAACTTTTTGTGAAGATAGCCGTAACTTCAAAAGTATAACACAAATAATTTAGCAAAAAAATTGTAGCTTCGATAAGAATAATGAAAGCATTTGCCCAAAATACCGACCAACAATTAATCCAATTTTTTATTGATGGGAATACGGATGCATTGGAAGCGTTGGTTTTACGACACAAAGACAAAATTTACACATCAATCTTTTTTTTGGTAAAAGACAAATATTTAGCAGAGGATATTTTCCAAGACACATTTATACGAATCATCGACACGTTGCGAGGTGGACGTTATACCGACGAAGGAAAATTTCTTCCATGGACAATGCGTATTGCGCACAATCTATGTGTTGATCATTTTCGAAAAATAAAAAGAACACCTCATATTAAAAACAGTGACAATCAAAATATTTTTGAAGTATATCATTTTTCAGAAGAAAATGCAGAAACAAAATTAATTAAACGAGAAAGCCACGATAGAATTCGCGAAATGTTAGATCGATTACCAGATGATCAACGTGAAGTAATTATTCTTCGCCATTTTGCTGATTTAAGTTTTAAAGAAATTGCAGAACTTACCAATTGCAGCATCAATACGGCTTTAGGAAGAATGCGTTATGGATTAATCAATATGCGCAAAATGATGGTGGAAAAACAAATTAATTTGTAATCACAGTTTCTACTTTTTATTTTTTTCAAAAACTTCAAGCCCACATCGAAGCCATTTTGAAAAATCATTCACATTTGGTGTATAAAATTTTGGTTTAACTAGTAATTTTTCATCGGAACTAATAATTACATATTGCGGCTGCGAGGCTGCACCAAAATTTTCAATTTGAAATGCAGCCCATTTATCTCCTTCTGTTACGATTGATTTTATTTGTCCAGCAGCAGAATTAAAAATTGTTTGTTCCGTAATTGGTAATTTAACCCGATCATCAACATAAAGCGAAACGATTACAAATTTGTTGCGCATCAAATTTTCCACCTCAGCATCTGACCAAACTTTTTCTTCCATTCTTCGACAATTGACGCAAGCCCAGCCTGTAAAATCAATCAACAAAGGTTTGTTTTCGCGCTTTGCAACTTCAAGTGCAGCTTCATAATTATTTTTAAATGGTTCTATAATTTTTTTATCAATTTTTTCTTTCTTGTAAATACTATAATTTGATCTTGGTGGTGGAAATCCACTTATCAATTTTAATTCCGCCCATTTTGTATTTGTCAACCCTGGAATTAAATAAATAGTAAGAGCTGAAAAAAATAAAATAAAAACAATTCTTGAAAAAGAAAACTTTTCAACTTTTTCACTATGTGGAAATTTTAATTTTCCCAATAAATAAATAACGATTAAAACCCCGATAACAATCCATAAACCAATAAAGACTTCTCTTTTTAAAAGTCCCCATTGTTGCACTAAATCAGCGTTAGAAAAAAACTTTATCGCTAAAGCCAATTCAATAAATCCAAGTACAACTTTAATACTTGTCATCCATCCTCCCGATTTTGGTAACGAGTGTAGCCAATTGGGGAACAATGCAAACAATGCAAAAGGCAATGCTAAAGCTAATCCAAACCCAGCTGCACCAATTGTTAACGGCCAAGCACCTTGGTTTGCAACTCCAACTAATAGAGTTCCTAAAATTGGCCCAGTGCAAGAAAAAGATACAATTGCTAAAGTAGCCGCCATAAAAAATATGCCGCCGATATTTCCCAAGCCTGATTTCGCATCCAATTTATTTGCGAAATATGCCGGAAGTCCAATTTCAAAATAACCAAAAAATGAAAAAGCAAATAATACAAAAATGACAAAGAATAAAAGATTCAACCAGACATTGGTAGAAATATTATTGAAAATTTCAGGATTTATTGCTTCGTTCGCCAAATGAAATGGAAGGGTAATGGCAATGTAAATGAGAAAGATAAACAAGCCATAAAATATTGCATTGGATACTGCTGCAGATTTATTGTGTGATTTTTTTGTAAAAAAAGTAACGGTAACAGGAATCATGGGAAACACACAAGGAGTTAAAAGAGCAAGTATGCCACCAAACAATCCAAGTAAAAAAACAACTAAAAGACTTTTATCGCTCGTTGCATCATCGCCGCAATTATTAATAGGATTATTAATATCGATTGAAGAAATTTTTATTTTCAATTTGGGAATAATTCCTCCTTCCAACGGAACTGAAAAATGAAAGGGTGTTCCAGAATTAAACGATTCTTGATTCCCATAATAAAAATTCAGAACTCCTTGTAAACTTGCAGGAACTTCGCCTTTCACATTAATTCGAACTTTCCACAAAGTTTTATTTTCATAAATTTTTACAATTAAACCTTCAAAAATTTTACTGCTGACATTTGTAATTTTTCCTGTTGCTTCAAAATTATCAAGCATTTGGAAAGACGAATCGCTGAAAACTAATTCAGCCATTTTTACACCTTCAATAATTTGATTTGGTGCGTAGAGTTGCCAGCCCTTTACTCCTTCTGTTGTAAAATTCAATTCAAATTCTCCGGCCGAAATCTTGCTACTTGTAATAGTCCATTTATATCCCACATTTTGTGCAATGGAAAAAAACGGCAACAAATAAATAAGAAATAAACTAATTTTTGTTAAAAAATTGATGCGCATAAAATCACAATTTTTAAAATAGCTATAACAAGATTTTATGAAGAGGGAACTTTATTTCAAAGCAATATTAAATGCAATTGTTTTCGGTGGCAAACATTTTTTATCGTCACATGTTTGAAATTCTACAGTACCAGTGAAATTGGTTTTTGCTTTTCCGCGCACCGTTACTTTTTGAACAAAACTCACTTTTTCAGAATATTGAAAAGCAGAAAGTCCTAATTTAACATCTTCAAATTTTTCTAGTTTGCCAACCTCCTTTATTTTCCCATTTAATATTAACAACGGATTTTTATTAAAACTAAAAGTGGTTGGGATGGCAATTGCATCTGCTGGTTGATTTTGAGAAAACAAGTGCCACCCTTTTTGAATGCCTGCATCCATGTATACCTCGTAAACACCGTTGCTTATTTTTTTTGCTGAAAAATCCCAACTTACAGGATTTATATTTTGTGCAGCACTGCTTGTTGCTAAAAAAATAAATAAAAGATTAAACCACATTTTCATATTCAACAATTTTATTTCATCAATTGTTCTGCCATAAATAAATTCTGGATAATAATTCTTCCATCAATATTTCCAAGTCCTTTACTGGTAGCTCTTTCCGGATGAGGCATCATTCCAAAAACATTTCTATTTACGTTGCAAACTCCTGCAATATTTCGCATAGCACCATTTGGATTCGACGCATCAGTTATCCTTCCTTTTTCATCACAATATTTATAAAGAATTTGCCCATTTGCAGCTAATTCGTCCAATGTATTTTCATCTGCAAAAAACCTTCCTTCTCCGTGTGCTATTGGGATTTTAAATACATTATTAGTATCATCTGTTATAAAAATATTTTTACTTACAAATTGTTGATGTGCATTTCTTAATAATGCCCCAGGCAATAAATGTGATTCACAAAGAATTTGAAACCCATTGCAAACACCAAAAACTTTACCTCCATCATTTGCAAAATCAATCACACTTTGCATCATCGGACTAAATCGTGCAATTGCACCGCAACGCAGATAATCGCCGTAAGAAAAACCGCCTGGCAAAACAATGCAATCTTCTTTCGAAAATTTACTCAAATCTTTTTCTTTGTGCCAAAGCATTGTTACATCTTGTTGCATATCGCAAGCAAGGGCATCATACATATCTCTATCACAATTAGAACCCGGAAAAACTACAACTCCAAATTTCATAATGAAAGCTTAAAGAAAGACAAAGATAAGTTTTCGAAAATGAATTTTTACTATCTACCAACCAGAACCAAAAAGCTGAAAACAGACAACAAATAGTATTGAAATCCAAAATATACATTTTGATAACAACCCGAAATTTGATAAAAATGCGACTGATATAAATGTTGATGCAGGGATTAAAAATATCATCCAAACCTGAGGTCTGTAGTTAATTGTATTGCTTAAAAACAACATAACAATTGCAAAAAGTAAAAATAAAATTAAACTGTTCCATTTAACTCGAATCGGGACAAGCATTTGCCGAAATCCTGTATTTACCAAATATGCACCGATTAAACTCGATCCAACTATAATCAAACTTCCTACTTTCGACCAAACTGTAAAGGAGAAATATAACTTACTCAACTGCAATGAAGGTAATAGTAATTGAAGTGATAATTGGTCATTTAAAAAAAGATAAGTACCATAAAAGTAAAAAGGAGTTAACAGTCCAACTACGCTTAATAATAACAGATTGGCTCGAATGGAACGGATAAGGAATAAAGACAAAATTAACCAAATGAATAATACACAAGTTGGAAAGTAAAGAAATACACAGATCCCAGTGGCAAATCCAATGTTAAAAAAAGATGTTTTCGAAATTTTCAAATCTATTACACGTGACAATTGTATGAAAATGAAAAGCAAAATTGAATTGACAAGTAGTGGTGCAGAAAAATAATTCCATTCGGGTATAAATGAGGAGAAAATAAGATAAGCTGCTGCAGGTAGATAGCTTGGTTTCTGCATCAAACGCCCCCTATCCAAAAAAATATTTAGTTGCAACGACTGTGAAAACAGTAACAAAAAAGTAATGATTGAATAAACAATTGCATTTCCCCCAATCAAATTATTTAACAGCGCTTCTATTTTTTTAAAAAATTCAGAGCTCTGTGTGTCTACAACTGGCAATTTAACAGAAATAAAAATTGGAATTTTTATAAGAATGCCAAGAATAAAAACAAAAAAAATGTTTATGGGTGTTTTTTGTTTAAATAAACCAACCACCTAAAAAAAATTAAATTAATTAAAATCGATTTTTGCAAAGCAAATATAATTACGAAAAAAACAAGGAACAACCAATTGTCTGACTCCAACTTGTTTGCTGAATTTGGGCATAAATTCATGCCCTAAATCTAAATTTTTCAATGTACTGCTTCTGTTTATTTTTCCATTAGGCAATAAAATATAGTCATTCAACAATAAATTTCTTGTTTCGTATTGATTGAAAAGAAAATGTAATTGTCCGCCCGTATTCATCACTTGGTAAGAAATTTTTTCATCGCCTTCATCATCAAACTGTTCTTTGCTGATTACATTTCGCCAACCGATTTGTCCATTTTTATCAAAAGAAAGAATAACAATATTATCGGCGTGGTAGCGCGTTTGCTGTTGATTATCTCTGCGCCAACGCCAACTTGAATTATAAGGTGAGTAACTGTAATAATCGTACGGCGAAAAATAAGGTGAGCTATAAAAATTATCGAAACGATTGAAAGTGGAATTTTTAGAAGTGGTATAACTCGCTTCCATATCTACAATAAATCCACCATCTCTTTTCATAAATATATTTCGAAGAAAATAATCATTGAACGAAACTTTGATGTTCGCATTTTTTTTAGCTTCTCTTCTCAAGTCTTCGCCAAAAGGCGACTCCAATACTAAATCTGCTTTAGAAGAATTTCTATTTAATCCATAAAAATAAAGTCCTTCAATAGATCCACGTTTTTGTTTAAAATAAAAAGCACACAACAAATATCTTCCGTTAAAATTGTCTGCTTTCAACCGCAACTCATCTAAATAAATTTTATCGAGATGAACGGAATGCAGGACAAACGAATCTTCCATCGCTTTTTTTATTATTATTTCTACTTGAGAAATGCTTTCGGTTCCCACGCGATAAAATTTTGTAAAAACAAGATTTCCTTCATTATCCAAAATAAATTCTCCTAAATGGTTTCGAAATTCATCCATTGGCATTGGCAAACTAGTTTTCTTCAATAAGTTTAATTTATTATCAAACAACATTGTACTGATGAGATAGCTATTTCGATTTTTACTGTTTATTTTAAATACAATTATTTTTTGTTTGTCTTCACTCACAATGGAAGTATAAATTTTATTATTCGTTGCAAGTCCAATTGATGAAGTGTCCAACTCCATCGGCTCTCCTATTTTAGACCCCGATACATCTAATTTTACAGCCATACAATACACAATATTTCTTTTTTGATATTGATAAATCATATAGGCGTAATCAGTATAAGCAAAAAAATCAACATTAATAAGACGTTCCGTTGGCATATATTCTTGTTCAATCTTTTTCACTTGTTTCATTTCGCCATCATACTCACAAATAAAATTACTTCCACGCACATTTTTATATACAAGATAATTATTGCCGAGTTTACCAATAATTTCAAAATCAATTTTTCTCGAATCATCCTTCTCAGGTTCGGAATAAACAATTTGTTGAGAATTCCCAATTGTGCAAATACATAAGAATATAAAAGCAAAAACACCAATATTTTGTAGCCGCATAATTATATTTTTTCGCTACATAAAGATACAGTTTGCTTATACAATTTTTTGTTAGAATTTTGCAAAAATGTAAATGCATGTAGTTCAAAATTCTCAATTGTTTAACCACTCTAAAATCAAATTTTAAAAATTCCTATAAAAAAATTAGTTTTTAATTCCACTACTATTAATTTTGCTCCTTATTTCTATTTACCCGCCAAAAGAAAACTGCTCCGGGTTGTTAATATGTCTGTAAATACAAAAAAAGTTACTTCATTAGGATTACTCGTTGCATTGGGTATTATTTTCGGAGACATTGGTACATCTCCGTTGTATGTTTTTAACGCAATTATTGGCGACAAAATTATTTCCGAACAATTAATTATTGGAAGTCTTTCAGCTGTAATTTGGACATTGACGCTTCAAACCACATTGAAATATGTAATACTTACTTTAAGAGCCGATAACCGAGGCGAGGGAGGAATTTTTTCATTATATGCTTTAGTGCGAAGAAGAAGAAAATGGTTAGTAGCTGCGGCAATGATTGGTGGTGCTGCATTGTTGGCCGATGGAATGATTACACCGCCCATCTCCATTACTGCCGCAATTGAAGGATTACGACAAATTCCACAGTTTGCCGATATTACACAAAAGTCAATTGTTTACATCGTTCTTGCCATTTTAGTTTTCCTTTTTCTCTTACAACAATTTGGATCAGCTTCAATTGGAACGCTCTTTGGACCTATAATGTTTATTTGGTTTTTCATGTTAGCTTCGATGGGCTTCCTTCATTTTTTCGACGATTGGCAAATTTTTAAAGCCATTAACCCCTACTATGCAATTGATTTATTAATCAACTATCCAAACGGATTTTGGATTTTAGGTGCGGTGTTTCTTTGTACTACAGGAGCCGAGGCTTTGTATAGCGATTTGGGACATTGCGGTAAAGAGAATATTCGAGTTACTTGGACATTTGTAAAATTTTGTCTTGTTATTAATTACGTTGGTCAAGGAGCTTGGTTATTGGCAAATTATAAAGGGCAACATTTTGATACGGCAACCCAAAATGCATTTTTTGGAATAATGCCAGAATGGTTTAGAATTATTGGAATTGTAATCGCAACTGCAGCTGCAATTATTGCAAGTCAGGCTTTGATTTCGGGATCGTTTACACTTATAAGTGAAGCCATGCGTTTAAACCTATGGCCCAAATTTAGAATTCGTTATCCTTCTGAAGAAAAGGGGCAATTATTTGTTCCTGCTATCAACTTTATGCTGCTTCTTGGATGTACCGGTGTAGTATTATATTTTCAAAGAGCATCAAAAATGGAAGCCGCTTATGGATTAGCCATAACACTTTGTATGATTGCCACTTCTATTTTGTACTCAAATTTTTTAGTGCAAAAACGTGTTAACCCAATCCTAATTTATATTTACCTCTGTGTTTATTTCACAATCGAAGGCGCTTTTTTAATTGCAAATCTTGAAAAATTTCCACACGGTGGTTATGTAGCTCTAATTGTGGGCGGATTACTTTTTATGATCATGTATATCTGGTTCAAAGCAAGAAAAATTAAAAACCGTTATGTAGAATTTGTTCGTCTAGAAACTTACATTTCTAAAATTCAGGAACTAAGTAGCGATAAATCATTCCCAAAATATGCCACACATTTGGTTTATCTCACAAGTGCAGATAGTCCGAAAGAAATTGAGCATAAAATTATTTATTCCATTTTAAATAAAAAACCAAAACGTGCCGACATCTATTGGTTTGTTCATGTGGATACGGTGGACGACCCTTACACTTGTAACTACAAAGTAGAACACATTATTCCAAACGATATTATTCGCATCGATTTTAAATTGGGATTTCGTCGCCAACCACGCATCAACATGTTGTTTCAACAAGTAATTGAAGACTTAATTGCCAAAAGAGAAATCAACATTTTTGCAAAATACGAAGCAAGTAATAAAGCTAAAAGTTCGGGTGATTATCAATTCATTGTTTTGGAAAAATATTTAAGCCAAGACAATGAACTTCCTTTCTGGGAAAGAGTAATTATGAATTTTTATTTCTGGCTTAAAGAAATTAGTTTGTCTGAAGAAAGAGGTTTTGGACTCGACCAAAGCAATGTTACTATTGAAAAATTCCCACTTGTTATTGGTCAAGTACATCGCTTACCAATGCGCAGAATTGACTAAAATAACTGGCAACTAATAATTTCTTACAGAAAATTCCCACCCTCTATTTTTTGATTTCTCATTTATCGCATCCCATAAAAAAGTGGCTGGATAATAATAAAATGCAAAAACTGCTACACCCATTGCCGGAATAAATGGTATCCAAGCTAATTCACTAAGCGGTTTGTTTAATATTGAATACATCACTCCTGAATAAACAATTGCTCCTCCAACCCACCATCCTATTTGTTGTCTTTCTTTTCGAGATAATTCTCTTACTTTTTCTAACTCAATTAATGACACTACAAAAAACGAAGAGTCGTATTTTTGAAAAGAACCAATTTCAATAGCATTTTCCATTACTGAAGTTATATACCCTTTAATAATTTTTGGATTTCCCAAACTATCTTTTGTTTCTACACGCACAGGCATTCCAATCGAATAATTAAATGTTCGAAGGCCTTTTCGGGCTGTCAACGAAAAATTAAGTCCGGTTTCTTTATCAAAGTTTCTACCCTTATGCGTAAAGTTTTGCGCACTCAATTCAACACTCAAAACAATCATTACAAATAATATTGGCATTGATTTCATAGTTTGATATTTTAAAATTTTATTTTGTTCAACTTCGTATTTCTACGAAACTTACACTTTCTTCTACTTTCAACTTATATTTTACACCAATTTTTAATGCATAATTTTTTGTTGTGTGGCTTACCGAAAAATCAAAACAAACTGGATAATCATATTCTTTTACAACATCATTTATTATTTCATAAACCGTTTTACCAAAAGGTCGTTCCGTATCCTTGCAATCTGTGAATCCGCCAATAATCAAAGCAGCCAAATCTTTCAGCTTATTGCTTCTTTTTAATTGCAACAACATTCGGTCAATATTATATAAATACTCACCCACATCTTCCAAGAAAAGTATTTTTCCTTTTGTATCAAAATCAGACGGAGTCCCAAGCAAATGAGTTAACAACGCTAAATTTCCCCCAACTAATTCTCCAACTACTTCTCCTTTTTTATTAAAATCGTGTGCAGCAGTTTTATAATTTATTTCATCACCTCTCAATGCTTTTCGCAGCGATAGAACAAATTCATTTTCATGTTGCCCATTTGAAAATGCAGCAGCCATCGGTGCATGCAGTGTAGCTATTTTATACTTAGACAAAATATGTGAATGCAAAATAGTTATGTCGCTAAATCCAATAACCCATTTTGGAACTTCTTGAAATTTTGTAAAATCCAATTTATCAATAATGCGACTAAGTCCATAACCACCTCTTGCGAAAAAAATAGCTTTTACCGAATCATCATCGAGCATTTTTTGTAAATCAAAAAAACGTTTTTCATCTGTTCCTGAAAAGTAATTTTTAGAATTTCCACCAATCGTAGTTCCAATTTTTACTTTGTAACCCCATTCTTGAAAAACATTAATACTCTCTATTACTTTTTCAAAACTCATAAATCCGGATGGACAAACAAAACCAACAGTATCTCCATTTTTTAAATAGGGTGGAATTTTTATCATTCAAAAAAATTATGCAATAAAGTTATGAAATCGTTGGTTTGGGCAATGAAAGGCTTTATGGTATTTTTGCGAATTAGTTTTTAGAAAAGAAAAATGAAGCAACCAAAAAGATATTTAATTACTTCCGCACTTCCCTATGCAAATGGATTGAAGCATCTTGGGCATTTGGCAGGTGCTTATTTGCCGGCAGATATTTATGTTCGTTATTTGCGTTCGCAAAAAAGAGATGTCGTTTATGTTTGTGGAAGTGATGAACACGGAACTGCAATTCCTATTCAAGCTACAAAAGAAGGAACAACGCCGCAAGCAATTATTGACAAATACCATGAAATATGCAAACAAAATTTTTCTGATTTAGGTATTTCATTTGATATTTATCATCGTACTTCCGAAAAAATTCATCACGAAACTTCAAAAGAATTTTTCACCGCTTTGAATGATGCCGGTCAGTTGGAAATAATGGAATCGGAACAATATTTTGACGAGGAAGCCAATTCTTTTTTAGCAGATCGTTTTATAAAAGGAACTTGTCCCAACTGTGCGTACGATTCTGCATTTGGCGATCAATGCGAAAAATGTGGCAAAAGTTTAAGCCCCGATGAATTAATCAATCCGGTTTCTACACTTAGCGGAAATACTCCCATTAAAAAAAATACAAAACATTGGTATCTACCGTTAAACAAACACGAAGAATTTTTAAATAATTGGATTACAAAAGAGCACGCAAAAGATTGGAAACAAAATGTAGTTGGTCAGTGCAAAGGTTGGATTGACGGCGGTTTGCTGCCACGAGCTGTAACAAGAGATTTAAATTGGGGAGTAAACGTTCCGTTAAAAAATGCTTCCGGAAAAGTGCTTTATGTTTGGTTTGATGCGCCAATTGGTTACATCAGCGCCACCAAACAATGGGCGCTTGATAATCACAAAAATTGGGAACCGTATTGGAAAGATAACGACACACAATTAGTTCATTTTATTGGCAAAGACAATATTGTTTTTCATTGCATCATTTTTCCGGTTATGTTAAAATTGCATAATTATATTTTGCCGACAAATGTTCCGGCAAATGAATTTATGAATTTAGAAGGTGACAAAATGAGCACAAGTCGCAATTGGAAAATTGACATGCAAGATTATATCGATGATTTTGTAAAAAAAGAAAATGGTGGCGGGCAATGTGTAGATATGTTGCGTTATTATTTAACGCAAATAGCTCCCGAAACAAAAGATTCAGAATTTACTTGGAAAGGATTTCAAGATGCAATAAATAGCGAATTAGTTGCAGTGTTCGGAAATTTTATGAATAGAACTTTTGTGCTCATGCACAAACTCTGCAATGGAAAAGTTCCGCCGCTGCATTCACCAATCATAGATGAAATTGATAAAGAATTAATAAATAAGATTGAACAAAGTCCAAAAAAAATAGCGACTTTGATTGAAGAATATAAATTTCGAGATGCATTGTTTGAAATAATTGATTTGAGTAGAAAGGGAAATCAATACATGCAAAAAAAAGAACCGTGGATTAAAGCAAAGCAAGTAGCAGCAGACGGTTCGATTGATGCTTCGGCTCAAAAAGAAATTGACAACTGTTTACATATTTGCTTACAACTCTGTGCCAATATTTCCATTTTAATAAATCCATTTTTACCCAATACTTCCAAAAAAATGTTGCATTTAATGAAAGTAGTTGACAAACTTTTAGATTGGGAAAATGCAGGAAAATTAAATTTATTAAAAACCGGATATAGTTTGCGTGGACCTGAATTACTTTTTAGAAAAATAGAAGATGAAGAAATAAAATACCAACTTGAAAAATTGAAATCAAACATTCTAAATTCAAAAAAGATGAAAGAAGAAGTGCAACAAACAATACAAGCACCAACGAAACCTGTCATTCAGTTTGATGATTTTACAAAATTAGATCTTCGTGTGGGAACAGTACTTGCTTGTGAAAAAGTAGAAAAAGCTGACAAACTTTTGAAACTTACGGTGGATTTAGGAACTGAAAAAAGAACGATCGTTTCAGGAATTGCATTGCATTACAAATCAGAAGAATTAGTCGACAAACAAGTTGTCATCGTTGCAAATCTTGCTCCAAGAAAAATGAAAGGAATTGAAAGCCAAGGAATGATTCTTACCGCCGAAGACAAAGACGGTAAACTTCGACTGTTGAAACCAGAAGAAGCAGTGCAGCCGGGTTCTGCAGTTAGTTAACTGTTCAAATTAAAATTCCTACCCTTTTTTTTGGATGTCTTTGAAATGCTTTATAATTCCCATTACAGAGTCAATACCAAAAACAGCCAACAATGCAAAATATGACACTATTTTGTAAATATTATCTTCACCTGTAGTAGGATGAAAATGAAAGATTAAAAAAAAACCGCCAAACACTCTGTAAAATATATCTATTTTCATGCTTATTCTTCTATTTGAAAATTTAACCAATAATAATAACTCTGAATATAAACAACTAAACTAGCAAATATTGCTTCTTTGGTTTTTGTATTTAGATTCGAATTTTTTATTGCATTGATATAAAAATCATTAATCTGTTTGACATCTTCAAAAACAACCGCCTTGCTTACCGCTTCAAAAAAGTATGAAAGTATTGTTGCTGATTCTTCATCCATCAGCCCTCTCATTTTATATTCATTAAGTAAAATTGTATAGTTAAAATTATTTTCACTAAATTTTTTGCTTACAGATTTAATGTTATTAATTAAATCCTTAAACTCAACAAAGTTATAAAGTTTCACATAATCTACATCATTAATATTGTTAATATTAGAAGCCATCCATTGCAAATCTGTCTGAGGGTTTGTAGTAGAAAAATAAATCCTTTCTAACCCATTATTATGCAATAAACCAAGATTATTTAAATAAGAAAACTCCTGAGGCAAACTATATATAACAAAAGCTCCTTTAGGATCAACATTATTAAAATTACCTACTCGTTGATAAAACTGTGTATATACTGTATATGAATCGCCAATTGCACCTCCTATTGCAGTTACAACTGCATAACCAGTCCCACCAGTTGCGACACCAGCTGCAACAGCAACAGTTTGAGCAGATGAAGCACCAATTTGTGCACCTCCAGCATTTGCTATTGCAATTCCACAAACCTCTGCTACAACTTCCCACCACTTTTTCTTTCCTTCAATCGATGATGTGTTTGCTACTTTATAGTTATAGCTTTGATTAAAGTCTTTTAATTGTTGATTTAGATTAGAAATAACATTAGAATCAATTTTTGGGGGACTATTTTTTTTACCCTTTGCACAAGAGTTAATAACTAATGTAGTAATTGAAAGAAAAATTAATTTGTATATGAGGTTTTTCTTAATAAATTTCTTTGAGAGAATATACAACAATAGTTATAATTAGGAACATTTTATCAAAATAAAATTATCAATCTACTTTTTCGAGAAAGAATATTTCTTCTACTTTCTTATTAAATATTCTTGCAATTTTTAAAGATAATACAGTCGATGGAACATATTTATTTGCTTCCATTGCATTTATCGTTTGTCGGCTAACTGCTACTTTATTTGCCAAATCTTCTTGGGTAAATCCTTTTATTGCACGCTCTACTTTTATATTATTTTTCATCGGACATCAATTTTGAATTTTTATACAAAATATAGTTAAATCGTGCAATGAAAATTATCATAACCGTAAACATATTGTAAACCATTACGGTAAAAAAAGGAATTCCATAAATAAAAATAAATGCAAAAAAGAGTAATACATAATTTATCCAAACAGACCACAGCAAAGAAGACAAACGCAATTCCGAAATAAATTCATCTTCCGTTTTTTCTTTTGAAAAGCCCACCAACATTGCTCCAATTAAAAATAAAACTCCCGTAACTGTATTCGTAATATCTGCTTTAACGAAACTAAACATCTTGCTTTCATCAAAAATTCGGTCATAAAGTATCGCAAATACTTTTACATTAAGCCATTCAGTCTCAAAACCCGTTAAACTTATAAAAATTCCTAAAACTGTACTTGGAATTAAAATATACCATCCAATTTTTTTGTACTTATTGGGTAGCAATAAGTTGTTTTTCATGTTGTTTGTTTTTTCAAATGTACAATTATTATTACAAAATGTAAATTTTGTTTTACATTTTGTAATGTTTTTTTAACATTTAATCAAAAAATTAAAGGTCTACAATAGGAAGGATTTGAGAAACATTTAAAAAAACTTAACTTCGATTCTTTAATAATTGTATAACAAATTTTATATGAACAAAAGAATAATTCGAAAAGTTGTTGTTGTAGGAAGTGGTGTGATGGGTTCGAGAATTGCGTGTCATTTTGCAGGAATTGGCGTAGAAGTTTTGTTATTGGATATTGTTCCCAACGATGCAAAAGAAAGTACAGATCCAAAATTGAGGAATAAAATTGTAAATGATTTTTTACAGTCAACAATTAAAAGCAATCCCTCTCCTGTTTATCACAAAGACGTTATTAAGAAAATAAAAACTGGAAATTTTGATGATAACATGAAAGATATTTCCGGTTATGATTGGATTATTGAAGTGGTGGTAGAAAGATTGGATATTAAAAAAATCGTTTTTGAACAAATAGATAAACATAGAAAACTGGGAACATTAGTTACTTCAAACACTTCGGGAATCCCCATCCACCTTATTTCGGAAGGAAGAACAGATGATTTTAAAAAACATTTTTGCGGAACACATTTTTTCAATCCGCCCCGCTATTTACGATTATTAGAAATAATTCCAACACCTGAAACGGATCTGCAAATCATCGATTTTGTAATGGAATACGGCGATTTATTTTTAGGAAAATCAACTGTTTTATGTAAAGACACACCAGCATTTATTGCAAATCGTATTGGCGTTTTTGGAATCATGTCGCTCTTTGGATTAGTTGATAAATTGGGTTTAACGATTGATGAAGTTGATGCATTAACTGGGCCAATTATCGGCAGACCAAAATCTGCAACGTTTAGAACAGCTGATGTTGTTGGTATTGACACATTGGTAAAAGTTGCGAAAGGTGTTTACGAAAATTGCCCATTGGATGAAGCAAGAGATAATTTTATCATTCCTAAATGGCTGAATAAATTGGTTGAGAGTAATTGGCTTGGAGATAAAACAGGGCAAGGATTTTTCAAAAAAACAAAATCAGCAACTGGTGAAAAAGAAATTTTGACACTTGATTTGAAAACTTTGGAATATGGCAAAAGAATTAAGCCAAAATTTGCAACACTTGAAACAGCAAAACCGGTTGACAATCTTGCGCAACGCTTACAAATATTGGTTGCGGGAAAAGATAAAGCAGGAGAATTTTATCGTCATTTTCATTACGGATTATTTTCTTACATCTCGCATCGTGTTCCGGAAATTAGTGATGAACTTTTCCGAATTGATGCTGCAATGATGGCAGGATTTGGTTGGGAAATTGGCGCTTTTGAAAGTTGGGATGTTTTAGGAGTTGAAAAAACTACAGCCGCAATGAAAGATGCCGGCTATAAAGTTGCAACATGGATAGATGAAATGTTGGCGAATGGAAATCAATCTTTTTTTAAAACTCAAAATGGAAAAAAATCTTGTTACGATCCAACAACAAAAACGTACAAAACATTACCGGGTGGTGATGCATTTATTGTAATGAGTAATTTTCAAGATAAATTGATTTGGAAAAATGCAAGTTGCAAACTGGTTGACTTGGGCGATGAAGTTTTGGGATTGCAATGGTTTACAAAAATGGGAAGTATTGGTGGCGATGTGCTGAGCGGTATTCAAACTGCAATTGATAAAGCAGAAAAAAATTACAAAGGATTGGTCATTGCAAATGAAGGAAATAATTTTAGTGCAGGTGCAAATGTGGGAATGATTTTTATGTTAGCCATTGAGCAAGAATTTGAAGAATTAAATATGGCAATAAGCCTATTTCAAAATACAATGATGCGTGCACGCTATTCTTCCATACCCGTTGTGGTAGCGCCACACGGGTTGGCGCTTGGTGGTGCTTGCGAATTAAGTTTGCATGCAGATAAATGTTGCGCTGCTGCA
Source organism: Bacteroidota bacterium (assembly GCA_005798905.1). Lineage (GTDB taxonomy): Bacteria > Bacteroidota > Bacteroidia > Chitinophagales > Chitinophagaceae > VBAS01. The sequence continues at coordinate 60,139 of SYIK01000001.1, forward strand.
GAAACTTATACGGGATTAGTAGAAATGGGAGTTGGATTAATTCCCGGAGGTGGAGGTACAAAAGAATTTATTTTAAGAGCTGCCGATGAAATGCATGAAGATGAACCCGAGACGATCACTTTAAAAAATCGTTTCTTAAATATCGCAACTGCAAAAGTTGCCACATCAGCACACGAAGCTTTTAACATGGGCGTTTATCGAAAAGGAATTGATACCGTAATTATGAATCAGGAAAGAAGAATTGCGGAAGCAAAAAAATCAGTCATCGATATTTTTAATGCCGGCTACACAACTCCAACGCAAAGAAAAGATATAAAAGTATTGGGAAGATCAGCACTGGGTGCACTTTATGCAGGTGTAAATGGAATGTGGAGAGCTGGCTACGCAACCGATCATGATTTAGTTGTTGCAAAAAAATTGGCTTATGTAATGTGTGGCGGCGATTTAAGCGAATCAAGTTTTGTGTCGGAACAATATTTACTCGATTTAGAAAGAGAAGCATTTCTTTCTTTGTGCGGTGAAAAGAAAACATTGGAAAGAATTCAATCTGTTTTAAAAAGCGGCAAACCCGTAAGAAATTAATTTTAATAGTAATTCGGTTATAAAAAAACCTCCAGAAAATTCGGGAGGTAACAACTAAACCAAAATTGAAAGACTTAATAAATACAAAAGTTAGTCAGGTCTTTTCCCATCCAAAAAAGTATTGATTGTACTAATTTTAATATTGTTGCTTTCATCCGTCTTTAATTCATAGTTGCTATAAAAATTTTCTACACTTGTAGTTTGGTTTCCATAAAGCTCCATATTGCGACGAACATAAGCCGGAACCATTTCAAATTCATTATTCGGATCTGATGAATTAACGTTGAACGACAAGTTGCGCAATTTTTGAATGCGTTCTGTTGTTATTCTTTTTTGATCTTCAAATTCTGTATTCGCATCAGAAAATTCATTCAACTTACTTTCAACTTTTCGAACTGGAATTTCAACAACGGCTTCGATTTCTTTTTCAACTAATTTCATTTCCAACAAATCTGGTTCTTGTTCTACAACTATTTTTTCTTCTTCTACCTTTGCAATTACAACCGGTGTAACATTCTCAGATTTAGCAGTTGCATATATATTTTTTGGTTTTGCTAAATATCCTCCCGAAATAGCCGCAGTCAAGCTTTCGGAATGATTAGATTGATAATTATTTTGGGGAATTTCTTCAAATTGGCTATTGGCATTTTTATTTGTTTCTACTTTTTCTTCCGTGTGAAGATCCCAAATAATTATTTTCTCATCCTCCGATTTTAAATCCAAAACATTTTCAACTTCTAAATTAGACTCGTTCAAAGAATTTCGAATTTCAAAACTCATTTCCTCCAATCCGTTTTCAATTTTAGTTCCCGCAGTTGCAACTTGTTCTACTTTTATTTTTTGCGGTTCTTCCAAAAACATTACAATCTTTTCTTCAACTATTTCTTTTTTCACAATTGGTGTTTCTCCAAATGAATCCTTGTGTTGAAAGCCGGTAGCAATCAGTGTAATTCCAATTTTATTACCGAGTGAATTATCGTAACCAAGTCCAAGAATTACATCCATATTATCTCCTGCTTGACTTAATATATGATTTTGAATTACTTCAACTTCATCCATTGTAAATTCATATTCACCTTCGGCAGAGTTGATATTAATAAGAATCCATTTTGCTCCACGAATATCATTATCATTCAACAATGGCGAATTCAATGCTTCTTCAACTGCAATCTGTGCACGATTATCACCTTCCGCTGTTGCATTTCCTAAAATGGCAACTCCACCATTTTTCATTACAGTACACACATCTGCAAAGTCAACATTAATTTGGCCAGTGCTACTTATTACATCGGTTATACACTTTGCAGCAGTCGCTAAAACATTGTCTGCTTTTGCAAATGCATCGCGCATTTTTAAATCACCAAATTGATGACGAAGTTTATCATTACTTATCACCAACAAAGTATCTACATATTGTTTCAAAATTTTTATTCCTTCTTCTGCTTGTTGAATTCGTTTTTTACCTTCGTAAGCAAATGGAGTTGTAACAATTCCAACAGTAAGAATTCCCAAGTCTTTACAAATTTTTGAAATTATTGGCGCACCTCCAGTTCCAGTGCCACCGCCCATTCCGGCGGTAACAAAAGCCATTTTTGTATTTACTTCTAAAATGCGACGAATTTCTTCTAACGACTCTTCGGTTGCTTGCCTTCCAATATTTGGATTGGCTCCAGCACCAAGCCCTTGGGTAAGATGTGGACCCAATTGAATTTTGTTTGGCACATCACTTTTTGCAATTGCTTGCGCATCGGTATTGCAAATAATAAAATCTACTCCATCTATTTTTTGGCTATACATGTGGTTAACAGCATTGCTGCCACCACCGCCAACTCCGATCACTTTAATAATAGATGATTTTTCTTTTGGAAGGTCAAAATAAATCATAGTAATTGAATTTAACTTTTGTTAGTAAAATGTATGTTAGGGTTTGTTTTATAAATGTGCATCTCCTTCTTCTTTAAATAGGTCAACTAATCGATCTTTAAATTTGTCCCAAAATCCGGTTAAGGATTTTCGTTTTTTGATTTCTTCTTCATCAATTTCGTTTTCGGATTTTTCAACATCTGTACCATTGATTACTTGTTTTAAACCATTTGGAACAGCAACTCGCTTAAATCCTTTTTCGAATTGTTTGCGATTGTGTTCGAAGTCATCACAACCTTTTAATATCAATCCAATGCAAGTAGAATAAGTTGGTTTAGTTAGTTCCTCGATATGACCGGTTGCAAGATGTTCATTTGGAAATCCGATGCGTGCATTTAATCCAGTTTCAAATTCGGTGAGTTGAATGATATGTTTCAATTGCGAACCACCGCCTGTTAAAATAATTCCACCATTCAATGCTTTATTATCCAAACCAACTTGCTTTAAATGATACGTTACAAAACCAAGTATTTCACTCATTCTTGCTTGAATAATATTGGCAAGACTTTTGACACTTATTTCTTTTGCTGGCATGCCGCGCAAACCGGGAATTGTAATAAATGTATTTGCTTTTGTTTCATCGGCTAATGCAGACCCAAACTGCGTTTTCATTTTTTCTGCTTGCGTTTTTAATACACCCAATCCAACTTTGATATCGTTTGTAATATTTTCACCGGCATACGGAATTACTGCAGTGTGTTTTAAAATTCCTTCGTAAAAAACCGCTAAATCCGTAGTGCCACCGCCAATATCAACGATTGCAACTCCTGCTTCAAAATCTTCTTGTCCCATTACTGCTGCTGAAGATGCAAGTGGTTGCAACACTAAATCTTTTGCATGTAGCCCAGCTCGTTCCACACTGCGATTGATATTTCTAATTGCATTTTTATCACCAGTGATGATATGAAAATTAGCACCAATCTTTACGCCTCCGTGTCCAATTGGATTCGGAATATTTTGATAATTATCTACTGTAAATTCTTGCGCAATTACATCAATAATTTGATCCCCAGCTGGAATATATGTTTTGTATTGATCTGCTAAAAGTTCATCAATTTCATCTTGTACAATTTCAATATCTGTATTTTTTCTTACTTTATCTCCACGTGTTTGCAAACTTTTAATATGATGACCGGCAATGCCAACATACACTTCGTTAATTTCCAAATTAGGATTTGAAGCATAACAATCTCTCAATGCACTTGAAATTGCACGAATAGTTTCATCAATATTTAGTACTTGACCGTGGCGCACCCCATTGCTATTCGATCGGCCAAAACCAAGAATTTCTAACTTTCCAAATTCATTTTTTCTGCCGGCAATTACAGCAATTTTTGTTGTACCAATATCTAACCCAATAATTATTGGCTGCTCCGTAGCTGCAGCTGGTACTGCTTTCATTCCAGTATCCATTTGTGTGTTGCTCATTTTATGATTGTTTTAGTTGTTTAGAATTTAATCGTTATTGAGTTATTATTTGAGAATTTAATTTTTCCGAAACTGAAATAGTGTCGCCCCGCATCTGCATCATCATTTGTTCAATATGATTTCTCCATTGCAATGAATCAACAACACCATTTGTTACTCCGCGCTTAGTTCCTATAATTTGATTTGCAAGTTGCACGTCAACCAACTTATAAATATCAAATCCGGTTTTGGCTAACACTTGTTGATAAAATGCAAAAAGCTTTTCAAATTTTTTATCCAAATTTTCTGCATTACCAAATTTCACAATATGATTTCCAATCGTAGGAACCATTACAAAATTTCCACTTGAATCAATGTCAATTTGCGAAATCTGATTCATCCAAAAATTATTACCGTTAATAAAATTGGCAATTTTTTTTATCCCAACTAAACTTAAACTATCTTTAGTTGAAAGCAGTTTCGCATTCGTAAAACCAGTAAAAACAGGAATTTTCACATTCATATTTTCGGAAAGTTGCATTGTTTTTAAACTACTATCAATATAATAGGAATCTCCATTCATTGTAAAAATTCTTGCAATTGGCACACGCTCCACAATGGAAACATGTAACATATTTTGATTATCAACCCATATTTCGGCGTTTTGCACCCAATTGTTTTTTTCTAAGGAATCTTCCAATTGATGCAATTTTATTAATGCAATTTTCTTTCCATTTATACCACGGCCATTAATACTAAAAATAATGCTCTCCACTTGTTTTCTATCAATAAAAAAATTATTCTGTTCGCTGTTTAATGTAATTTCAAAACCGCTGCACAATTCTTTCGTTTGTTTACTTACAGCTGCAACAAGTAGCGTAACAATACTTCCGCCAATTGAAATCCATAGCCCAATGAACAATACTTTTTTTATGATAAATTTTATACTCATTTTCTTTTTTCTAAAATTTGTTTTATCGGAGATACAAGCAAATCAATATCTCCGGCTCCGGCAGTGATAATTACATTTCCAAAATTTTTATTTATTTTTTCCAAAAAATCACTCTCCAACCAATTGATAATTTCTGTTTGCGTCATAATTTTTTTATTCGGATTCGTCATTGCATTTAATATCAATTCGCTACTCACGCCTTCCATTAGTAATTCTCTTGCCGGATAAATTGGCAGCAAAATAATTTCATCTGCCAAATCCAAAACAGCAGCAAACTCAGCTGCAAAATCTTTCGTGCGACTAAAAAGATGTGGTTGAAAAATCACTGTACATTTTCTTTGGCTAAACAAAGTTTTTGCGCCATTTATCAATGCCTTCAACTCTTCGGGATGATGCGCATAATCATCAATTTGAATCACTTCTTGCGAATCAACAATATATTCAAACCTTCTTTTTACACCTCTAAATGTTTCAACCCCTTTTCGAATTTCATTGTCATTTATTCCCAAATAATTTGCTACCGTAATTGCAGCTACAATATTTTCTATATTATGCAGCCCACCCATTTTTAAAACAAATTTTTCGACAACTTGATTTTTTAGAACAACATCAAATTGATATCCACCATTTTCCAATTTGATATTTGTTGCATATACATCTGCTTCTTTATTTTGCGCAGAATAACTTAAATGATTTGAAGCATTTAAATCACTTTCTCTTTTTAATCCAAACTTGCGAACGAGCAATCCGCCAACTTTTAAATTGCTGCTAAAATCGATAAATGCTTTTTCAACTTCTTTTTCCGTTCCATAAATATCCAAATGATCAGCATCCATCGAAGAAATAACAGCTACATCAGGAAAAAGTTTCAAAAAACTACGATCATATTCATCAGCTTCAATCACACAAACATTCTTTTCACTGCTCCAAAAATTTGTACCATAGTTTACAGAAATCCCACCTAAAAATGCATTACAACCATAACCAGAATTTTTCAACAAATGAGCAATCATTGTACTAATCGTTGTTTTTCCATGCGTTCCGGCAACACAAATATTAAATGAATTTTCAGTAATCATTTTTAACACATCACTTCTTTTTACAACTTTGTATCCATTTTGTAAATAATAGTTGAGTTCGATATTTTGCTGAGAAACAGCTGGGGTAAAAACAACCAATTGCACATTTTTTGGAATTAAATCAATATTTTCTTCATAATGAATTTTAATTCCACTTTCTTCCAAACTTGTTGTCAATGCAGATTTTGTACGATCATAACCTTCCACATTAACACCTCTTGAATGAAAATATCGTGCAATGGCACTCATGCCAATTCCACCGATACCCAGAAAATAAATATTCTGAATAGCTTTCAATTCTGCACCATCAATAACACTAATATCGTTTCTTTTAATTTCCATTAAATTAATTTCAAAATTTCATTTGCAATTCTTACATCCGCATCAACAACAGCCAGTTCTCCAATATTTTTCATTAACTCCAATTGTTTGTTTTCATTTTTTACCAATGCAATAATCTTTGGTACCATTTCATTCATCGCTTCACTGTCCTTTATAAGTATTGCTGCATTTTTATTAACCAGGTTCAATGCATTCATTGTTTGATGATCTTCAGCTGCAAACGGAAATGGAACTAACAAAACTGGTTTTTTTACTACACACAATTCTGAAATTGAAATTGCACCAGCTCTTGATACTACTATGTCTGCTGCAGAATATGCATATTCCATTTCAGAAATAAAATCGTTCACCCAAATACCTTTTTTCCCAACCGCGCTTGTTTTTGCTGTCTGCAAATAATTTTTTCCTGTTTGCCAAATCAATTGTATTTGTTCATTTTCAAACTCACTCAAATTTTTACCAATTGCTTCATTTATTGATTTCGCTCCTAAACTTCCTCCAATTACAAGTACTATTTTTTTATTTTCATCTAACGAAAAATATTTTATTGCTTCAATTCTACTTATAGATTTTTGAACGATTGAGTAACGTACTGGGTTGCCAGTTAGTTTAATTTTTTCAGCCGGAAAAAATTTATCCATCCCATCATAAGCTACACAAATTGCAACCGCATCTTTTCCCAAAAGCATATTTGTTTTTCCTGCAAATGAATTTTGCTCTGATAATAAAGTTGGAACATTTTTTTGCTGCGCCAATTTCAACATGGTAAAACTTGCATAGCCACCAAAACCCACGACCACATTGGGGCAAAAGCTTTTCATTATTCTTTTTGCTTGAAAATAACTTTTGATAAGTTTGAATGGTAAGCTTACGTTTTTTATCAAAGAACTTCTATTGAAACCTATAATATCCAAGCCAATAATTGTAAACCCAGCTTGCGGTACTTTTTCCATTTCCATTTTATTTTTTGCACCTACAAACAGAATCTCAATTGTTTCATTTATTCTTTTTAACGCATGAGCAATAGCAATAGCCGGGAAAATATGTCCTCCCGTTCCACCTGCTGCTATTATTATTTTTATGCTCATATTAATTAATTTGTTTCCCTTCTAATTGTTCAACATTTCTTGCAACACTCAAAATAATTCCAATAGAAAAACAAGTAAATAAAAAACTACTTCCACCCATACTTACCAACGGCAGTGTAACTCCTGTTACAGGAAATAAATTTACACTCACTGCCATATTCGCTACTGCTTGTATTACTAACGTAAAACTCAATCCCAGTGCGAGAAATGCACCAAATGCATAAGGACATCGTTTAAATATTCTAATACATCTCCACAAAAAAATTAAATAAATAAACACAATAAATGCGCCACCAATCATACCATATTCTTCAATTATAATTGGGTAAATAAAATCGTTATAAGCTTGTGGTAAAAAATTTCGTTGCGTACTATTTCCAGGACCGGCACCCAACAAACCGCCTTTTGCTATTGCAATTTTTGCTTGTTCTACTTGATAAGCACTTTCATTATTTGACTTTTTACTTCCATATATAAACCCTTCCACACGACCGATCCATGTTGCAACTCTACCCGTTAAAACCGATGAAGATTTTTTCTCAACTTGCAATTCATTATCACTCGAATTATGTTTTGTAATTGCAGAAACAATCAGAAATATGAGTGGAATTATCGCAATTCCAACTGTCCATAAAATGTGTTTCATATTTGCACGACCAATAAAAAATAGTAACATACAACTCGATCCCAACAGCAATGCCGTAGAAAGATTTGCTGGTGCAATTAAAACACATACTAACAAAACAGGAATAATGAGCGGAAGATATCCTTCTTTAAAATTTTTGATAACCGCCTGCTTCTTACTCAACATTCTTGCCAAATACATAAACAATGCTAATTTGGCAAGATCAGAAGTTTGCAATGTCATATTTATAATTGGAAGTTTTATCCATCTACTTCCTTCATTCATTCGAACACCAAAAAATAAAGTATAAAATAAAAGTGGAATTGAAATAATAAACAATACGCGTGCAACTTTCGACCACATTGTATAATTTACTAAGTGCGCAAAATATATAACTGTTATTCCAATTATTATAAATATAATTTGCTTAAATAAATAAATCTCTGTATTCCCTTTATACATTTTATAAGCGAGTGATCCCGTTGCACTATACACAACCAACATGGAAACTAAAGCCAATATGATGACAAGCGCCCAAATAACTTTGTCGCCTTTCGTTCGCTGACTTAGATTTGATAATTGTGCTTGTATGTTTAAACTTTCGGTCATTTTTTATAAATCTCTTACTGCTTTTTTAAATTGATTCCCACGATCTTCATAATTTTTAAACAAATCAAAACTTGCGCAAGCAGGACTCAGTAGTACTACATCTCCTTTTTGTGCTAATTGAAATGATTTTACAACTGCATCGTTTGCACTTGCTGCATCAATAATTGTTGCAGTACAATTTGCAAATGCTTCGTGAATTTTTTGATTATTCAATCCAAGACAAATAATCGCTTTTACTTTTTCTTTAATCAATTCAGCGAGTAAAGTATAATCATTCCCTTTGTCAATTCCACCAAGAATTAACACCGTTGGTTTTTCCATACTTTCAAGTGCATACCAAGTACTATTCACGTTTGTAGCTTTGCTGTCATTTACAAATTCAACACCACGTACCATTGCTACTTTTTCCATTCGGTGTTCCAAATTTTGAAATGAGGTTACAGCTTCTCGAATCTTTTCTTTTCTAAGATCGAGTGAAGCAGCTGCAACACAAGAAGCCATGGTGTTGTATTGATTGTGCTTCCCTTTCAAAGCAAAATCAAAAACACTCATTGCTGTGTATTCATTTCCTGTTCTTACATACATTTCACCGTCTTTGATGAATGCACCGTTTGTTGTTTCTTTTTTCATACTAATTGGTAAGAGGTTAGCTACTATTTTAAATTGATTGATATATTTTATTGTTATTGCATCATCCAAGCAATAAATAAATGAATCCTCTTTTGTTTGATTCATTGCTATTCTGAATTTGCTTTGGATATATTTTTCGAAATTATATTCGTAACGATCGAGATGATCTTCTGTAATGTTGGTGAGAATTGCCACATTGGGTTTGAATGTTTTTATATCATCCAATTGAAAACTGCTTACTTCAATTATATATAAATCGAATGGCTCTTGCGCAACTTGTCGAGCAAAGGAAGTGCCGATATTGCCGACCAATACGCAATTCATTCCTGCGGATTTACAAATATGATACGTCAATGCTGCCGTTGTCGTTTTGCCATTGCTGCCGGTTATTGCAATTATTTTACTGTTGTTTATAAATCGATATGCAAATTCAATTTCACTGATGATGGTAATATTATTTGCTCTTAATTTTTGCACCAATTCATTTTTTTCAGAAATACCTGGGCTTTTAACAATTTCATCGGCAGATAAAACTTTAGTTTCATTATGTCCCAATTCTTCAAATTCTATTTCTGCTAGTTGCAATTCGTTTCGAAAATCATCTTTCAAAGAACTTCCATCAGAAACAAAAACATCGAACCCTTTTTGTTTTGCCAACAATGCAGCACCCACTCCACTTTCGCCGCCACCAAGTATTACTATTCTACTACTCATAATTCATTACCTCATTTTCAATGTTGCAATTGCTAATAAAACACACAAGATTGTTACAATCCAAAATCGAGTTACAATCTTTGATTCGTGATAACCCAATTTTTGAAAATGGTGATGCAATGGACTCATCAAAAAAATTCGTTTACCTTCTCCAAATCTTTTTTTCGTGTATTTGAAATATCCCACCTGCAACATCACACTAATATTTTCTACTAAAAACACACCACAGAAAATTGGAATCAATAACTCTTTGTGAACGATGATTGCCAACGCAGCAATGATTCCTCCCAAGGTTAAGCTTCCGGTGTCGCCCATGAAAACCTGTGCCGGATAAGCATTGTACCACATGAACCCTACACAAGCTCCAATCATTGCAGCAATAAAAATTGACAACTCTGCTAAATGCGGGATGTACATAATATTGAGATAATCCGCAAAAAGATAGCTACCACTTGCATAAGCAAAAATGCCAAGGCAAACGCCAATCAATGCAGAAGTTCCGGAAGCCAATCCATCCAAACCGTCTGTAATATTTGCACCGTTTGATACAGCTGTAATTATAAAAATGATTACAAGTACATATAAAATCCATGAATATTCTCTCCAAGTTTTTGGTAATAATTTGGAATAATTAAACTCGTGATTTTTTACAAACGGAATAGTTGTTACTGGTTCTTTTGTTACAACAAATACTTTTTCTTTCCCGTTTACCTTTCTTACAACTTGTGTAGCATCACTTGCATTGTACGTTCCTTGGTATTCGCGCCAAATTTTCACATCGTCGTTAAAATAAAGTGTTAATCCAACGAAAAGCCCAAGACCAACTTGTCCTAAAATTTTTACCCAGCCAGCTAGTCCATCAGCATTCCCTTTTTTATAATTTGCTCCTTGACTTTGCGCATTTCTTTTTGCTTTCAATTTAAAATAATCATCTAAAAAACCAATCATTCCAAGCCAAATCGTTGAAGCCAACATGATGATTATATAAATCGTGTCGATTCTTGCCAACAATAATGTAGGGATTATTATTCCTAAAATAATTATGATACCACCCATTGTTGGCGTTCCTCTTTTTTGCGCTTCACCAACTAATCCTAAATCGCGAATTGATTCGCCAATTAATTTTTTCTTTAATAAATTGATTAATCGCTTTCCATAAACTAATGTAATAAACAAAGAAAGCAACATCGATAATAACACTCGAAAAGTGATAAAATTGAACAAATGACTACCTGGGAATTTTATTCCCTCTTGCTCAAACCATTGAAACAAATGATAAAGCATATTAGTAGTTTATTTTTTTATTAACAATCATTTTTCTAAAATTTCAAACATTTCTTTCACAACTTCCTTGTCGTCAAAATGAATTCTCACGCCATTTATTTCTTGATACTTTTCATGCCCTTTTCCTGCTATAAGTATCATGTCTCCTACTGATGTCAAACTAATCGCTGTTTTTATTGCTTCTTTTCTATCGACAATTGAAATAAATTTTTTCTTTGCAGTTCCCATAATTCCCGCTTCCATTTCTTTAATAATTATTGCAGCATCTTCAGTTCTTGGATTATCACTTGTTAAAATCACTTTATCACTTTTCGAACAAGCTATTTCTGCCATCAACGGACGTTTGCTTTTATCACGATCGCCGCCACAACCAACAACAGTCAACACATTTTCATTGCTTTGTTTTAATTTATTAATTGTTACTAACACATTCAACAATGCATCGGGAGTATGTGCATAATCGACAATTGCAATTATTTTATCTTTTGGAGAAATTAAATATTCAAACCTTCCTTCGGCGCCGGTCAACATGCTCAAACAGCGAAGCACTTCATTTTTTTCTTCGCCCAAACAAATTGCAGTTGCATATACAGCCAACAGATTATATCCATTGAATTCTCCTATCATTCTAAAATGCACTTCTTGATCGTTCACCAACATTTGTAAACCTGCTCGACTATTTTCTAAAATTTTTCCTTTAAAATTTGCGGTTGATTTTAAACTATAAAGATATTTTTTAGCCAATGTGTTTTGAAGCAAAACTGCACCGCGCTTATCGTCTGCATTGCTTATTGCAAAAGCGTTTGACGATAACGAATCAAAAAACATTTTTTTCACTCGGATATATTCTTCAAATGTTTTGTGATAATCTAAATGGTCGTGCGAAATATTGCTGAACACGGCTCCGGAAAATTTCAACCCCGAACTCCGATGCTGATGAATGGCATGCGAACTATTTTCCATAAACACATGCGTACAATTTTCTTGTACCATTTGTTGTAACAAATTATTCAAGCTAATTACATCAGGCGTTGTTTGTGTTGCAAGCAAACTTTGTTCTCCAATTCTGTTTTCCACAGTGCTTATCAATCCACATTTATAACCCAATGAAGTAAAAAGTTTGTACAACAATGTGGCGATTGTCGTTTTTCCATTCGTTCCGGTAACTCCAATTAATTTAATTTTTTCGGATGGTTTTTGAAAAAAATTATGTGCAATAGTTGCAGCAGCCACAGCACTATTTTCTACTTGCACAAAAACAACTTCATTCGGTTTTACTTGTGGAATTACTTCGCAAACAATAATACTTGCTCCCGACTGTATTGCTTTTTCTATAAACAAATGTCCGTCAACAGCCACTCCTCGAACTGCAACAAATAAGCTGTTTGCAATTATTTTTCGCGAATCAATTTGTACAGAACTAACAAGTAGAGTTGATTCTCCCACTTGCATTTTTACTGAAACATTATTTAATAATCCCTTCAACAACATCTGCTTGTTAATTTTTGTTAATTCATCCTAAAACCAAATACACGACTGAACCTTTCGAAAAATTATTTCCTGCTGCAATGGATTGTTCAACCACTTTTCCAACTCCATTGCTTTTAACTTTTAATCCTAAATTTTCTAATAAGAATAATGCATCCTTTAATCCCAGTCCTTTTAGATTGGGCATATAAGTTGCGGCCATTATTTTATTTTTTATTACTGGATTGTAATTAGCGGGAAAAACATTACACCATTTCATTTGCATTGAAGAATCGACAAATGACATTTGCAGTGTATTAAATACATTTTTGATTTCTGAAGTATAGCCAGCATAATAATATTTCGAACTATCTTTTTTAAAATTCACAATATTTATTTTCTTTTTATCTACATAAGTTGCGTACAACTTTGTAGCAATTTCTTTAAATACTGGCGCTGCTAATTGTCCGCCATAATGCAGTGCTGCATGGGGTTTACTACGAATTACAACTATACAACTAAACTGCGGATCATTGGCTGGAAAATATCCTACAAACGAAGCGAGATATACGCCATCTTCGTATTTTACTTTCCCATCAGCTACATGCGCAGTACCTGTTTTACCAGCAACAGCAAATGGCATATCCTTAAACACATACTTTCCGGTTCCTTCAGTTGCTACCGCTTCCATACTTTCTTTTGCATATTTTATTGTAGAAGCTGAACCAATATTTTCCACCAATGTTGTAGGATTGAATTCTTTTTGTACAATTCCTTCTCTTTCAATTTTGTTTACCAAATAAGGTTTCATCATCTTTCCATTATTGGCAATTGCATTATAAAGTGAAAGTGTTTGCAACGGACTTACTTGAATAGCATAACCAAAACTTACCGTTATCATATTCATAATTCCACCTCTGTTTTTTTCAAACGGTGCAAGTTGTGGTTTGGCAACATCTGAAAGATCAATTGGTGATTTTACATCCAAATAATATTGATGTAAATACGATTTAAACTTTTCTGGATTTGCGCCAAAATTTTTGTAGGCCAATTTACTCATCCCAACATTTGAACTATGTGCGAAACATTCCTTTAATGATAAAATTGGTTTTGGTGAACGTTCTGCATCATTTACAATTCGTGGACCAACAGTCATTTTTCCTGCAGTTCCCACATCAACCATTTCATTTATTGAAGATTTATTTTCTTCCAAAACTGCCAACAGTGTTGCTAATTTTATTGTTGAACCCGGTTCAGAAACTTGCAAAGCATAATTATTATCTTCCCAATAAGTTCCATCAGTTTGTCTTCCGAGATTTGCAATTGCTTTAATTTTTCCCGTCTTTGTTTCCATTACAATTGCAGTGCCGTATTGCGATTCGCTTTCCAGCATCATTCGCATCAAAGCTGTACTTGCGAGGTCCTGCATATTTACATCTAATGTGGTAATTACATCTTTTCCATTTTCTGGTTCTATTTGATAACCATCAATAGGAACAGCAACTCCGCCTGCAATAAATCGAACTAAACGCTGACCTTTTTGTCCGGTAAGTAAACTGTCATAACTTTTTTCAAGTCCAACATTTTGTTTTTTTATTTTTCTCTTGTTGATAAGATATTCGCGAGACAATCCAATGGTGCGATTGGCCAACAATCCAAATGGCATTAAGCGTTTGCTGTTCTCTTCCACAATCATTCCACTTTTATTTCTTCCCAATTTTGCAAGTGGAAACTCGCGCAATATTTTAAAATCTTGAAACTCCAATTTTCGTTTCAATAAATAATAACGATCCCCATTTTTATAAGCTTGTTGTAATTCTTTTTTATAAGTTATTACGTCTTTATCTTTAAAATGATTGGCAAGAGAAATTGAAAAAGAATCAATGTTTTCTTTAAAACGCTTTCCGTTTTTCTCACGTAATCCATCGGCCATAAAATCAAAATAAATAGCGAATGTTGGAAGTGAAGTGCTAAGCATTTGTTTGTCTTCGCTATAAATTGTTCCGCGTCTTGCATCAATTTCTTCAATGCGCTGATGCAAGCTATCACTCATGCTTTTCCAATAATTCCCTTGAAAATTTTGAATGTAAACTACCCTGCCCAATACAAAGAAGCTGATTACAACAATGCCGATAAAACTCAGATACACTCTCCACAATATGTCGCGTTTTACTTCCACTTTTTCTTATTTCATTTTATTTATCACTTAAAACAATTGGTGATTCTTTTAACTCTTTCAACCCTAATGGACCAACAGCTTTCATCAACTCACTTTGTTTACTTCGAAACATCATTTCACTTTTTACAATTTTATACTCATACTGCAACTCTTTAACTTCTTTAGCAGTTTTATTGATATTTCGAATTGTCTTATCAGCATAATGACCATTATAGATATACAAAACCGCCAACACAGTTAGAAATAAAAAAAATGGAAGTTGCCGAACCATTGTGTGATAACTCAACCATTTTTTCCAATTTCCTTTTGAATCCTGTTCTTCTAAATTTTCTTTTGCCATTTCTATTATCTTAATCAATCAAATTTTTTCTGCAATGCGCAGCTTCGCACTTCGTGATCTTGAATTTTCCATCTTTTCTTTTTCAGTAGCTTCAATTGGTTTTTTTGTAATCGCTTTTAAAACATTCATTTTTTTTGTCATCACAAAAGGATTGTCTTCAATTTCTTCAAATGTTCCGCGACGAAAAAAATTTTTCACCAACCGATCTTCCAAAGAATGAAATGTTATAAAAGCAACTCTGCCATTTGATTTTAGCAAATCCGGAATTTGTTGTAGCAGTTCTTTCAAGGCACCCATTTCATCATTTACTTCTATTCGCAATGCCTGAAAAACTTGCGCGAAATATTTTTTAGGATTTCCTTTTACAACTCCTCGCAGTGCGTTTTTAAAAGCTTCAGTTGTTTTCATTGAACTGGTTTCTCTAACTTCAACAATTGTTTTAGCTAATGTTTTTGCATTGGTTACTTCACCGAACTGTTCAAAAATTTTGTGTAGTTGTAATTCAGAATAAGTAGCAACTACATCAAAAGCTGTGAGCGTTTGCCGCTGATCCATACGCATATCCAAATCGGCTTCAAAGCGAGTAGAGAAGCCTCTTTCAGCTTTATCGAATTGATGGCTACTTACACCCAAATCTGCTAAAACACCGTCCACTTCGCTTATGTTATGAAGTTTTAAAAAGCGTTGGAGGTAACGGAAATTTTGAGGGATGAAAATTATTCTTGAATCGGTTGGTAAATTTTTAATTGCATCTTCATCTTGATCAAATGCAATTAATCTTCCATTCTCATCTAATTTTTCTAAAATAGATCTTGCATGGCCTCCGCCTCCAAAAGTACAATCAACATAAATCCCATTTGCTCGAATACCAAGACCAGTTATCACTTCGCGATGCAAAACCGGTATGTGATAATTTTGGTCTTTCATGATTGATTTAAAAAATGATCAATCTTTTTTGTTTACATGTCCCATCACATCATTTGCCAAATTGCTGAAATCTTCTGCTGATAATGAGTCAAAGAGCTGATGGTACTTACTACTATCCCATATTTCAATTTTATTTACTGCAGCCACCAATACAATATCTTTTTTCAAACCCGCATGTTCTTTCAAATTCGGTGGTACCAAAATCCGCGCAGCAACGTCGGGCTCAACTATTGTAGCCCCATTTAAAAAATATCTTCTAAACTCTCTTACTTTTGGATCAAAATCATTCAACTTGTTTATATCGTCAAAAAGTGGTTCCCAAGTTTTAAGTGGATATAATGTCAAACATTTTTCAAAACCTCGATTTATCACAAAACGAACTTCAGTCCCTTCTGGCAATTGCTTCTTTATTCCAGCTGGTAACAGAAAGCGACCTTTCGCATCCATTGTAGCTTCATATTCCCCTAAGAATCCTATCATTTTCAGCTATTTGGCTTTGTTTAAAAAATATTAACACAAAATAACACTTTTTCCCACTTTATAACCAAATTTTGACTCTTTTAATTTTTCCACAAAATAAAAGCCATTGAAAAGCTTACCAATAAAGGAATACAGCTAAAAAAGCCACCAAGTTTTAAAATATTTGTGGATTACTTTGAATTTTTGTTAATAACCACACTTGATTTTGCATTTTTGTGCAGCCGATTGATACTTTTACAACTTATCAAAATGTGACTTTTGGTCTCAAAAAATGAATCCAAAAAATCTTTCCATTAACGATTTCAATTACGAACTTCCCAATAACAGAATTGCAAAATATCCATTGGAAAATCGCGATTCTTCCAAATTATTAGTTTATGAATCTGGAAACATTACAGAAGATATTTATCAAAACATTGTAAATCATATCCCCAATAATTCGCTTTTAATTTTTAACGATACCAAAGTAATTGAGGCAAGACTTTTATTTCAAAAATCAACAGGTGGAATTATTGAAATTTTTTGTTTGCAACCACATCAGCAAGAGTTAGAAATTATTAATGCACTTCAACAACGACAGAAAGTAAAATGGGAATGTATTATTGGTGGAATTTCAAAATGGAAGCAAGATCAAATTCTACAAAAATCAATATTCATTAATGAAAAGGAAATCATTCTTTCAGCAACTTTTATTAAAAAAATAAATGAAAATTTTATTATTGAATTGGCTTGGAATGATTACCAGTTCTGCTTTGCAGAAATTCTTCATTTTTTTGGAGCCATTCCATTACCGCCCTATTTAAAAAGAAAATCAGAAAAAATTGACAGCGAAACCTATCAAACTGTTTATGCAAAAAACGATGGATCTGTTGCTTCGCCAACTGCAGGGTTACATTTTACTTCGGCAATTTTTAGTTCGTTGAGTAATAAAAACATCAATAAAGATTTTGTAACACTTCATGTTGGTGCCGGAACTTTCAAACCTGTGAAATGCGATAAAATGGAAGATCATGAAATGCATGCTGAGTTATTCATTGTTTCCATTGCTACTATTGAAAATATTTTAAACAATTTAGAAAATAATATTGTTGCTGTTGGTACAACTTCTTTGAGAACGATTGAAAGTATTTATTGGATTGGTTTAAAAATATTTTTAAACCAACCACCTTTTAATTTACTTACGCAATGGGAAATATATGAATTGGAAGAAAAAAAACTACCAATGCAATTCGTTTTAAAATCGTTAATTGATTGGATGAAAGTAAATAATCTTTCGAAACTTGTAGCTCAAACGCAAATTATTATTGCTCCAGGGTATCATCCAAAAATTGTTCGCGGGTTGATTACAAATTTTCATCAACCAAAATCTACGCTACTATTACTTATTGCTGCATTAATTGGAAAAAATTGGAAAAAAAATTACGAATATGCCTTGCAAAACGATTTTCGTTTTCTAAGTTATGGCGATGGAAATCTTTTATGGTTCAACAAGTATAAATCCTAAAATTTTATTCAACCCGCATCAAATTATTCTTTACTTTTTTATTTGGAATTTCTAAAGTAAAAACACTTCCTTTTCCAAGTATGCTATCTACTTTTATATATCCACCGTGCGCAAGTATGATTGTTTTTACATAACTCAACCCCAACCCAAACCCTTTTACATTGTGAATGTTACCAGTGTGTGCACGATAAAATTTTTCGAAAACTTTTTTTACGTTTTCTCGATTCATTCCAATGCCATTGTCTTCAATTCTAATTACTAAATTATTTACTTTGTTTGAAGTAGTAATTTTTATTAATGGAGGTAAATTTTCTTTTGAATACTTAATGGCATTATCTAATAAATTGCTTAGCACTCCTTGAAAATGTATATCGTCTGCTTCTATTAAATCATTGGAGGCATTGAAATACAACTCTATTTTTCCTTTTTTATGACTTAGTTGTAACGAAAATTTATCAGCTATTGACATTATTACCTGATGCCCTTGAATTGATCGAAGAGTTAACTCTACTTTTTTCTTTTCTAATAATGCTGCTTTCAAAATAACTTCAACTTGACGATTCATTCGTTGGTTTTCTTCCCTAATTATTTCGCTGAAATATTTCATTTTTTCTTTATCGCCTAATACTTTTTCATTTTTTATTGAATCAACTGCTAATGAAATTGTTGCCAACGGTGTTTTAAATTCATGCGTCATATTATTAATAAAGTCATTCTTTATTTCACTCAGTTTTTTCTGACGTAACATAGTCATCACGGTAAGAAAAAATGCTGCAAAAATGATTGTTGTAAAAATGATTGCGGTAATAATTTGCCAAAAAAGTGATTTTAAAGTAACCGATTTAGTGTCTGCAACAACAATGATTAGCATTTCATTTGGAGCAAGACTTTCTGCCAAACTTCCTGCAGGTGAAACAATAGGATATTGACTGTAAAAACTATTGAGCGTATCATTAAACAATCGTGCAAAATTTGGCGATTGTCGCTCCCAATATCCTATCATATCCCAAGACGTAGTTGATGCTAATGCAAATTCAAAGTGAGTATTGAGCAATCCATTAGAGATAAATGCTTTTTTTATTTTTTCGTACAATTGAGCAGAAGTAAGTCGACTGGCAACAGTTGTTGGTCGCAGCATTTCTAATGAAAAATCATTTTGTTTTAAAAAAGGACCTTTCCCCAAATGAACAATACTCCCTTTTATATCGTTCAATTCTTCGCCAACAACATTTGTGGCATCAGTAACTTGGTGGCGCAGTTGTTCCTTTTTTACCAATGCCATGCTATTAATCCACGAAAACTGAATGAATATAATACCCAATAAAGACAAGGCAATTAAAATAATAATTATAGGAAAATTTTTGTTCAAAATCTTATTTTTAAAACTTTCTAACTAAACAAAGATAATGTCTGGTAGCTTTTTTAACGATGAACTATTTTTTGCAAAATTTATTTTAACAGTTGTTTAAGTGTGCAAAAATGTATTCTCTTTTTTTGAAATTATAATTTTAAATCTTAGATTAGTTTTATGATTGAACCCCAACAAGGTGTTTTATTAATTTCTGATCCTTTTCTGCTAGATTTAAATTTTAGCAGAACGGTTATTCTAATTTGCGAACATAACGAAGAAGGCACTATTGGTTTTGTGATAAATAGAAAATATGAAATTCCTATTTCACAGTTAATTCCAGAATTGAAAAATATATCAATCCCTTTATTTTATGGAGGACCAGTTCAAATGGACGTGTTGCATTTTTTACACCAACATCCCGATAAAATACCTGGTGGAATAGAAATTGCAAATGGAATTTATTGGGGAGGTGATTTTGAAATACTTGTCAACTTAATTATAAAACAATTAATAGATACAAATTCAATTCGGCTTTTTATAGGATATAGCGGATGGAGTTCTGGACAATTGAATGAAGAAATAAATGAAAAATCTTGGCTATGCTTAGAAAGTTCACAAGCATTAATTTTTCAAAAAAAACAAGATGACATTTGGAAAGAAGCACTAAAACAAATGGGGAAAAAATATGAATATTTGATAAATTCTCCGCTCGACCCGCAACTCAACTGATTTCAATTTTTAATAAATAACTATTCTACTGCAACTGCGGCTTCAACCAACACGATTACTTTATTATTTATCACTTCTACAAATCCACCTTGAATATCAAAACTTGCAATATGGTTTTGGGTATCTTTCAACACTTTCAATCGTCCTGCTTTTAAAGCTGCAACAATAGGGGCATGTTTTTCCAAAACTTCAAAACTTCCGCTAATGCCGGGCATTTGCACACCATACACATCGCCGCTGTAAAGTTTTTTTTCTGGAGTTAATATTTCTAAATTCATAATTATTCAATTTCCGATTCGTACAATTATCCCTGTGCTGCTGCTAATAATTTCTTCCCTTTTTCAATTGCATCATCAATTGATCCAACTAAGTTGAAAGCTGCTTCTGGATATTCATCAACCTCTCCATCCATAATCATATTAAAACCACGAATAGTTTCTTCAATTGGAACAAGTACTCCTTTTAATCCAGTAAATGCTTCTGCAACATGGAATGGTTGACTTAAAAAACGCTGAACTCTTCTTGCACGAGAAACGGTTAATTTATCTTCATCGCTCAATTCATCCAAACCAAGAATTGCAATAATATCTTGAAGTTCTTTATAGCGTTGTAGAATAAGTTTTACACGGTTTGCACAATCGTAATGCGCATCACCAACTACTTGTGGCATCAAAATTCTTGAAGTAGAATCCAATGGATCTACAGCGGGGTAAATACCCAAGTCAGCAATTTTTCTCGACAATACCGTTGTTGCATCTAAGTGTGCAAATGTTGTTGCCGGAGCCGGATCTGTTAAATCATCCGCAGGAACATAAACCGCTTGCACGGAAGTAATGGAACCATTTTTAGTGGAAGTAATTCTTTCTTGCATCAATCCCATTTCTGTTGCAAGTGTTGGTTGATAACCAACCGCCGATGGCATACGACCTAAAAGTGCCGATACCTCTGAACCTGCTTGTGTAAAACGGAAGATATTATCTACGAAAAATAAAATGTCTTTTCCTTTTCCTTCGCCATCACCGTCGCGGAAATATTCTGCAACTGTTAATCCGCTTAATGCTACTCTTGCACGAGCACCCGGAGGTTCATTCATTTGACCGAAAACGAAAGTTGCTTTTGAATCTTTCAAATCTTCCATGCTTACTTTATTCAAATCCCAACCGCCTTCTTCCATGCTGTGCTTGAAATCGTCGCCGTATTTCATAATACCCGCTTCAATCATTTCACGCATCAAATCATTTCCTTCACGCGTTCTTTCTCCCACACCAGCAAATACCGACAAACCAGCATAAGCTTTTGCAATATTGTTAATCAACTCTTGAATCAATACAGTTTTACCAACTCCTGCTCCACCAAAAAGACCAATTTTACCCCCTTTTGCGTAAGGTTCGATAAGGTCAATTACTTTAATACCAGTATATAAAACTTCGGAAGCTGTACTTAAATTTTCGAAAGCAGGTGGTTTGCTGTGAATAGCACGACCTTTTACTTTTGGTACCGGTGGCAATCCGTCAATTGGATCTCCAGTTACATTAAATAAGCGACCGTTAATTGCTTCTCCTGTTGGCATTGTAATAGCAGCGCCAGTATCCACTACTTCCATCCCACGAACAAGACCTTCGGTTCCGTCCATTGCTATGCAACGCACACTGTCTTCTCCAAGATGCTGTTCCACTTCTAACACAAGGATATCTCCATTTTGTCTTTTCAATTCCAATGCGTTGAAAATTTCGGGAAGCGCACCTTGAAATTGAACGTCAACAACTGCACCAATAATCTGCTTTACTTTACCAATATTTGCCATATAATTATTTTAAAAGAGGGTTTATTTCAGGGCGCAAAGGTAAGGGTGAAAAAAGGATTTTTCAATAGAAAAAATTAGAAAAAAAATTGATAAAAATCAACCGCTATTTCCCCTTTGTGCTGCTCATCCGAATAACTGTCAAATAAAATTCATTCGTCAAAATGAAACAGACAAATTGAGTTGTCCATCAAGTCCTTCACGAATTATTCGCATCAGGGTTGAAAGCCGGATATCGCTTGCATTATTTTCAATTCTTGAAATATAAGATTTTGTTGTGCCGCACTTTGACGCAAGTTGTTCTTGTGTTAATTGTTTTTTCTCTCTCATTTCTGAAATGAGAACACCGAGTTTGAACGCTTCGTATTCTTGTTCATACTTATCCCGTTTTGCAGTTCCTCGTTTGCCGTATTGACTTTCTAAATGACCTGCAAACGATGTTAAATTTTTATTTGATTTCTTTTTCATTGTGATATTGTTTTTTTTAATTTCTCTGCTAATTCAATTTCATTTTTTGGAGCTTTCTGCGACTTCTTCTGAAATCCGTTCAACAGAACAACAAGTTGCCCTTTGTCAAAGAAGCAAAACACCCTGAAGATGTTTGAACCTACTTCAACACGAATTTCATAAAGCGCATCAGAATTTTCAACATGTTTAAAATACTTTGTCGGTACTCTTTCTAATTCCGAAATCAACTGCAATGTCCAGTTGAATTTCTTTTGCACCCCCTTAGTTTGTTCGTTAAAGAAGTCTAAGTAGTAATGCTTGTAGTAGAAAATTTGTCTTTCAAAGTTTTTACCCACGCTGCAAAGTTAGCTAATGAGATAACAATATGTATAATTTATTTTTACTAAAAAGGCATTGCGAATCATAAAAATTCGTCCGCTTCGCGGACTTTTAAATAGTTAAATTGCTAAATTGTTAAAAAGCCCGAACTGCACGCACATAGCTTGCGTTGTCCTTGCCGTCGTAGTAGTTGGCTTTACCACTGGCGAAGTCGAAGTACCACGCGAAGTTATCGTAGTCCTCCGCACTACTCCAATAGGCGCCGCGGGTAAAACCACCAACAACGGTTTTTTTTAAGTACAATAAATTTAACTCGTGTTTGGATGGTAAATACCAGTCGCCATAGGTAATGCCGCTAACTGTAACTGAATAATCGGCACAAACTTTGGCGGCAAAATTTCCTGCCTGGTTATCTGCTATTTGTGTGGCTACTATTAATGCCGTATTCATTGCACCCGCATTCAATCCATCGCCAGTAGTACCAGTAAATCTATTAGTTCCATTATACCATTGTATACCCGATCCACTATTTTGGTCAGCCGTGGCTGCTATTAACCCGTGCTGCCCGTTGTCATATACATAAAACACAATACCGCCACCGTAGCTTTCTCCTATATAATGTACCGTAGAATACCAGGCTGTACCATTATAAACCTGAAAAGATTTGATGGTAGTGTTATAAATAGTAAGCCCTTCTGCAGGTGTTATTAAATTTCTTTCTGAAGGGTCATCCGTGGTGGTAAAAATCCTTTTGTAGTGCTGCTCACATCCAACTGAGCAGATGCAGCGGGTGTTGCCTTGCCAATACCTACTTGGGCATTTACATTAATGCCGGTAAATAGCAAAAGAAGGAATAAGAATTGTGTTAACTGTTTCATAATAGAATGGTTTTAGTTGGTAGGTTTGAAGATACGGTGAAATCAATCGCTATTTCCCTTTTTGATAGCTTTTTTATTCTCTTTCTTTTTCTCATAATCGAGAACTGCCGGTGGTTTTGGCAATGGTTTGGTTGTCACCGAATCTAATTTAATTTCCAAACTGTCTTTATTTATTTCTGATTGTTGTGCACCGTTTATTACTAATTTATCCAAATTGTATTTCTCAGTTTTTATAACAGTGCCGTAATCCGAATCAAAATATTTCCAAGTTCCATGTTTCAATGTAAAGCCGTCTAACTTTACTTGCACCCATTCTTTTATTTTAGTTGGATCTTGCAAATCATAAACCGGAACTAATTCGTACGGATCGTCCGGGTTAACGGCTTTCCAACTTTCTTCGCGAAGCGGTTGACCAAAATTTGTAAAATAAATGCACCGAGCATTTTTATTTCCCCATCGAAAATTTTCGACAGAAAGTAAATCTCCCATCAACGAATAGGTTTGCCAAGTTCCTTCCTTTTTATCTTCTACATAAACTCCTTGTTCTTCAAAGCCCGGTTCGCCTCGTAAAGCTTCTACCTTATTTACCCATCGTCCTTGTTTTTTTCCGCGTTCATCTATTCGGTTCAATGTGTCTCCTTTAATTCCAATGGTAAAACTTTTCCATTGCGAAAAACCGTTCATGGAAATCAATAAGAATAAAAGAAAAATATAGCGCATTGTTTGTAGGTTTGAAGAAGCTGCATTAAAAAATAAACTCAATATTTTATGATTTCGAAATTACTACAATCCGTTTTTGTTTTATTAATTTCTTTCGTTTCGCTTATTAGCTATGCGCAAGTAAAAGCTACAATGGCTGACGAAAGAGTGAAAACAATTGCACAACGCGAAGCCTTAGAAAAAAATTCTTTGTTAAATGATATTTCATTTAGAAACATCGGACCCGTTTCTATGAGTGGACGTGTTACAGATATTGAAGCAAATCCAGAAGACCCAACTGAATTTTATGTTTCTTATGCAAGTGGTGGTTTGTGGCATACAAAAAATAATGGATTATCCTTTACTTCAATTTTCGACTCGGAAGCAATTCTCACCATTGGCGACATTGCTATAAACTGGGACAAGCGAATTATTTGGGTGGGAACGGGAGAAGTAAATAGTAGTCGTTCTTCTTATTCTGGATTGGGTGTTTATAAAAGTTCAAACAACGGAAAAACATGGGAATGGCTTGGGCTTCCAGAATCGCATCATGTCGGAAAAATTCAATTGCACCCATCCAACGAAAACATTGCTTGGGTTGGCGTTTTAGGTCATCTTTATTCTGCAAATGCCGAGCGCGGTGTTTATAAAACAATTGACGGCGGTAAAACTTGGAAACAAACTTTGTTTGTGGACGATAATACCGGTGTGGTTGAAATGGACATCAATCCAAAAAATGCAAATGAACTTTATGCAGCTACTTGGCATCGCACAAGAACTGCTTGGAACTTTGTTGGAAGTGGAAAAACAAGTGGAATTTATAAAAGCAACGATGGTGGCGAAACCTGGCAATTGCTCACCATCGAAGGTTCGGGATTTCCAACAGGAGCTGGGGTTGGAAGAATTGGATTAGCGGTTTTTCCAAAAAATCCACAATTGATTTTTGCAATTCTCGATAACCAAAATCCAAAATTAGATACAAGCAAAAAAACATTTTCGGGGTATACAATTGAAGGTTTTAAATCTATTACAAAAGAACAATTTTCATTACTAGATGATAAAAAATTAGACAGTTTTTTATTGCAAAACAGAATGCAACAAAATGCAAAAACATTAAAAGAAGCGGTAGCAACTGAAAAATACAAACCTTCTGTATTGCACGATTTCCTTTTCGTAAACACAGGTTTTGAATCCACCCCTATTGGTTGCGAAATTTATCGTTCAGAAAATGGCGGAAAAACTTGGGTGAAAACAAATGAAAAAGAAGTTCCTATTTTCTTTACTTACGGATATTATTTTTCGAAAATTTATATATCGCCAACAAACGAAAACAAGTTAATCGCTCTTGGATTTTCGTCCATGCTTTCTACCGACGGTGGAAAAACTTGGAAAAATATGGATAAGAATAATGTGCATGCAGATCATCACGCCATTTGGATAAATCCTAAAAAAGATTCGCATTTTATAAATGGAAATGATGGTGGAATTAATATTTCTTACGACGATGGAGAAGTTTGGTTTAAAGCCAACACGCCGTCTGTTGGTCAGTTTTATGCAATTACAACCGATAATGCAAAACCTTACAATGTTTACGGAGGACTACAAGACAATGGTGTTTGGTACATTTCATCACAAGCAGGTCGCAATCCTTTTGCAGGTTCCGGACTTGGACAATCGGTTAATTCTGAAATAAATATTGGCGGTGGAGATGGAATGCAAGTACAGTTGGATAGCCGCGACAATACAACAGCATATTACGGATCGCAGTTTGGAAATTATTCCAAAACAAACAGAATTACAAAAGAAGGAACCAAAAGAATTACACCACGGCACGAGTTGGGAGAATTTCCATTTCGTTACAACTGGCAAGCTCCAATACAAATAAGCAGCCACAATCAAGACATCATTTATTTTGGTAGTAATCATTTTCATCGTTCCATGAACAAAGGCGACAAAATGGAAACCATGAGTAAAGATTTATCAAATGGAAGTGGTGGTGGAAATGTACCTTATGGAACATTAACTGCTCTTTCAGAATCGCCGTTAAAGTTTGGATTAATTTATATAGGAACTGATGATGGTAATATTTATGTAACAAAAGATGGTGGAAACGAATGGAAACAATTAAATAAATCCGAAACAAATTCTTCCGTATCTAAAAAACAAAAAACTACAATTGTTGATACACGATTATCAACACAAAAATTATGGGTTAGCCGAATCATAGCTTCACAACACAAAGAAGCAAGAGTTTATGCAACATTGAATGGTTACCGATTTGATAATTTTTCGGCTTTAGTTTTTGTAAGTGACGATTATGGAAACTCTTGGAAACAATTAGGAAACAATTTACCTGCCGAGCCGGTAAATGTAATTAGAGAAGATCCAAAAAATGATAGCATTTTGTATGTTGGAACCGATGGCGGTTTATATGTAAGTTTTGATGCGGGTAATACATTTATGATGTGGAATGCGGGTTTACCAAAATCAGTGCCTATTCACGATATCGCTATTCAAGCAAGAGAAAACGAAATTGTATTAGGCACACACGGACGCAGTATTTACATTGCCAAATTGGATGATGTACAACAACTGAAAAAAAATCCGGATTGGATGAAAAACAAAAAAGAGAAAGATAAAAAAACTATTGCTACTGAATAAAATATTCAACAGCTAATTCGTACCCTTTCAATCCCAAGCCAACAATGCTTCCCGCAGCTTTGTTGCTGATGAAGGATATTTTTCTGTAATCTTCTCGTGAATGTATGTTGGAAATATGCACTTCCACAACGGGAGTTTTTATTGCGGCAACTGCATCGCCAATAGCAACCGAAGTATGCGTATAACCACCGGGATTAAAAATAATTCCATCCACAGAAAATCCTACTCTTTGCAATTCATTTATTAATTCACCTTCTACATTACTTTGAAAATAAATAAAGTCAACAGTTGGAAATTTTGTTTTCAATTCTTTAAAAAAATCTTCAAAGGATTTTTCGCCATAAATTGCCGTTTCTCTTTTGCCGAGAAGGTTCAAATTTGGTCCGTTGATAATGGCAATTTTCATGAAAACTATTTAATAAAAAATTATGCAACTCCTCCGTTGCTATTTGTTTTATTAATTAAACTAATAAATTCATCAAACAAATAACGGCTATCCTGTGGGCCCGGCGTACTTTCCGGATGATATTGTACAGAAAATGCCGGTTTGTTTTTTAGTTTAATCCCTTCTACCGATTCATCATTGAGATTAATATGCGTTATTTCAATATTGCTATTTTTTTTCACCGAATCGGTATCCACTCCAAATCCATGATTTTGCGAAGTGATTTCGCACTTACCTGTTTTTAAATTTTTTACTGGATGATTTAATCCGCGATGCCCATGATGCAATTTAAAAGTAGCAACGTCGTTGGCTAATGCTAATAATTGATGACCAAGACAGATTCCAAAAGTTGGTTTGTTTTCTTTTAAAATTTCTTTCACGGTTTCAATTGCATAGCCCATTGCCGCTGGGTCGCCGGGACCGTTGGAAATAAAATATCCTCCAGGATTAAATTCATTTATTTTATGAACTGGTGTTGTTGCAGGAAATACTTTCACAAAAGCTCCGCGACTTGTCATGCATTGTAAAATATTTTGTTTGCACCCAAAATCCAATACGGCAATTTTAACTTTTGAATTTGAATCGCCCAACTCATATTCCTTTTGTGTGCTTACTTTAGATGCGAGTTCCAACCCTGCCATCGAAGGAACTTTTGCCAATATTTTTTTCAATTCATTTACATCTAAAATATCAGAAGAAATAATACAGTTCATTGAACCTTGCTGTCGAACATGCGTTACTAAGGCTCGCGTATCGACACCTTCGATACAAACAATATTGTTTTTTTTCAAATATTCATCAAGCGATCCTTCAGCTTGATTTCGTGAATAATTCGCTTCCAAATTCCTTCCAATCAACCCTTGAATTTTCACCGAATCGGATTGTGCTTCGTCGGATTTAACTCCATAGTTTCCAATATGCACACTATTCATTATTAGAATTTGTCCAAAATAGCTTGGATCTGTAAAAACCTCCTGATAACCAGTCATTCCCGTATTAAAACATATTTCACCGGAAGCTGTTCCAATTTTTCCAAATGCGAATCCGTTGCATACAGTTCCATCCTCTAATAAAAGAAGTGCGGGGGTTTGTTTATCTAAATTCAAAAGGGATTATTTTAAAGCTGTTGAGTTACAAAATTAGGGGAGGAAAGTGAAAACTATTTACTTCAATATAAAAGTTAACTATTTTGCTAATTATCAAAGAAAAACAAACCCGAGTTATAAAAAATCTAATTTAATAACAAAGGGTTTATAATAAATAAATTTGGATGGAGAGTTTTTAGCAAAAGAGCAAGATTGTTATTTTATTAAATGAATTTTAAATTATTCAATTCTCTTCTTTAACAATACAATTTAAAACAATTACTTTTATTTAATTGACTGTTTTTAGCTTTCTTAATATTGGTGTATAAAAATCAATCAAAATGAATGAATTAAATAAATATTCTAAAACTGTTACGCAGGATGAAACGCAACCAGCTGCACAGGCAATGCTTTACGGAATTGGTTTAACAGAAAACGATTTTAAAAAAGCGCAGGTCGGCATTTGCAGTATGGGTTACGATGGAAATACCTGCAACATGCATCTAAACGATTTAGCAAAAATTGTAAAACAAGGTGTTTGGCAAAACGATTTAGTTGGATTAATTTTTAATACAATCGGTATTAGCGATGGAATTAGTAATGGAACTGATGGAATGCGTTATTCGCTTGCAAGCCGAGAAATTATTGCTGATAGCATTGAAGCCGTAGTTGGCGGATTTTATTATGATGGAATCATCGCAGTCCCTGGGTGCGATAAAAATATGCCCGGCTCAATAATTGCAATGGCCAGATTAAATCGTCCTTCAATTATGGTTTATGGCGGAACAATTGCACCAGGTTGTTACGATGGAAAAGATTTAAATATTGTTAGTGCATTTGAAGCGTTGGGCGAAAAAATTTCTGGAAAAATTTCAGAGGAAGATTTTAAAGGTGTAATTCAAAACTCTTGCCCCGGCGCAGGTGCTTGTGGTGGAATGTATACTGCAAACACAATGGCATCGGCTATTGAAGCTTTGGGAATGAGCCTCCCCTTTTCTTCATCAAATCCTGCATTAAGTGATGACAAAAAAAATGAATGCGTAAATGCCGGAAAATTTATAAAAATTCTTTTAGAAAAAAATATTCTTCCATCTGATATTATGACTCGTGATGCATTTGAAAATGCAATTACACTTGTAATGGCATTTGGTGGTAGCACAAATGCGGTTATTCATTTAATTGCAATGGCAAAAGCAATTGGTGTAAAAATTTCAATTGCTGATTTTCAAACTATAAGCGATAGAGTTCCTGTTTTAGCTGATTTTAAACCATCAGGAAAATATTTAATGCAGGATTTACACAATGTTGGTGGAACACCTGCAGTAATGAAATATCTTTTACAAAAAGGATTTTTAAATGGAAATTGTTTAACTGTAACTGGCAAAACAATTGAAGAAAATTTATGCGATGTAAAAGAACTTGATTTTAATGCTCAGAAAATTATTTTACCAATTGAGTTGCCAATTAAAAAAACGGGACACATTCAAATTCTTTACGGAAATCTTGCAGATAAAGGAGCTGTTGCAAAAATATCCGGGAAAGAAGGTGAAAAATTTACTGGTCCAGCAAGAGTTTTTGATGGTGAACAAAAATTAATCGAAGGCATTTCAGTTGGAAGAGTTAAACCGGGCGATGTGGTAGTTATAAAAAATGAAGGCCCAATTGGTGCGCCAGGAATGCCCGAAATGCTTAAACCTACTTCAGCAATAATTGGTGCAGGATTAGGAAAATCTGTTGCACTTATTACTGATGGAAGATTTAGTGGTGGCACACATGGTTTTGTTGTTGGACATATAACGCCAGAGGCCCATGTTGGCGGATTACTTGCATTTGTAAAAGATGATGATATAATTGAAATTGATATTGAAAAAAAATCAATAAATTTGAAAGTTAGTGATGAAGAGATAATTAAAAGAAAACAAAATTGGAATTTTCCTGAATTGAAAGTTAAAAAAGGAGTATTGTTTAAATATGCATTAAGTGTAAAGGATGCTTCAGAGGGATGTACAACAGATGAAAAATAATTTTGAAAATATTTCCGGCAGCCAAGCTGTACTTAAAGCATTAGTTGCTGAAGGAGTAAAAACAATTTTTGGTTACCCTGGTGGCGCAATAATGCCAATTTATGATGCATTGTACGATTATCAAAAAATAATAAATCATGTTTTGGTAAGACATGAGCAAGGTGCAATCCATGCTGCACAAGGTTTTGCAAGAGTAAGCGGAAAAACAGGAGTTGTTTTTGCAACCAGTGGGCCTGGTGCAACAAATTTAATTACAGGGTTAGCCGATGCATTAATTGATTCAACTCCGATTGTTTGCATTACAGGGCAAGTGTTTGCGCATTTACTTGGTACTGACGCGTTTCAGGAAGCAGATGTTTTAAATATTACAACTCCAGTTACAAAATGGAATTATCAAATTACAGATGCAAATGAAATTCCGTTTATTTTATCTAAAGCATTTTTTATTGCAAAGAGTGGAAGACCTGGCCCAGTTGTAATTGATATTACAAAAAATGCACAATTACAATTTTTTGATTTTGAAGGTTATAAAATTTGTGAACATATCCGTAGTTATCTTCCAAAACCAAATATCAGAAAAGAATTTATTGAAGAAGCTGCAAAATTAATTAATGCATCCAAACAGCCTTTTGTTGTTTTTGGACAAGGAGTAATTTTAGGAAATGCCGAAAAAGAATTTTTGCATTTTATCGAAAAAAGTGGAATCCCTGCTGCATGGACTATTTTGGGAATGGGGGCAATCCCCACAAATCATAAACTTGCAATGGGAATGCTTGGCATGCATGGGAATTATGCACCCAATGTTTTAACAAATAAATGCGATGTTTTAATTGCCATTGGAATGCGCTTTGATGATAGAGTTACCGGCAGATTAGATAAATATGCAAAACAAGCAAAAATTATACATTTAGATATTGACCCTGCAGAGATTGATAAAAATGTTAAAAGTGATGTTCCTGTTTGGGGCGATTGTAAAATTACTCTCCCCCTGTTAACTGAATTAATTAAAAAGAAATCATATCCAGATTGGTATAAACAGTTTGATGATTGTAGAAAATTAGAAGAAGCTAAATGCATTCAACCTGATATTAATCCAACGGGAAAAATATTAACAATGGGAGAAGTTGTAAATACAATTAATGAATTAACTAAGGGAGAGGCAATAATTGTAACCGATGTTGGCCAACATCAGATGGTAGCTTGCAGATATGCAAAATTGAATAACACAAGAAGCAACATTACAAGCGGTGGACTTGGAACAATGGGATTTGCACTTCCTGCAGCAATTGGTGCAAAATTTGGCGCCCCAAAAAAAGAAGTAATTGCATTAATTGGTGATGGAGGAATTCAAATGACGATACAAGAACTTGGAACAATAATGCAATCAAAACCAAATATTAAAATTATTATTTTGAACAATAATTTTTTGGGAATGGTTCGGCAGTGGCAGGAATTATTTCATCAGAAAAGATATTCGTTTGTAAATATTGAAAGCCCAAATTATGTTCAAGTTGCAAAAGGATATGGAATTGCTGGAGCAAAAATTTCTAAACGAAGCGAATTAAAGCCAGCAATAAAAAAAATATTAGCCAGTAAAAAAAGTTATTTGCTCGAAGTAATGGTTAGAAAGGAAAATAATGTTTTCCCAATGGTGCCACAAGGAAAAGGTGTTTCAGAAATTGTACTTTCAAAAAAGGAAATATAAATGTCAAAACAAGAATATACAATTACAATTTATACGGAAAATCATATTGGGTTATTAACAAGAATTGCCACAATTTTTTCCAGAAGAAAAATAAACATTGAAAGTTTTAATACGTCTCCAAGTGAAATAGAAAGTGTGTTTCGTTTTACAATTGTAATTAATACCACCGAAGAATTTGTAAAAAAACTTTGCCGTCAAATAGAAAGACAAGTGGAAGTTTTAAGAGCTTACTACAATACAAACGAAGAAATTATTTGGCAAGAAATGGCGCTTTATAAAGTCCCAACAAAAATAATTGCAGAGACAGTAAAAGTTGAAAGACTTTTAAGAGAGTATGGTGCAAAAGTCGTTGTAATTCGTACCGATTTTACAATATTTGAAGTTACAGGACATAGAGAAGAAACCGAAAAATTTATTAAAGTTTTAGAGCAATACAATTTAATTGAGTTTGTAAGAAGTGCTCGGATTGCAATTATAAAAGCAAGTGAAGGATTTCATAAAAAACTAAAAGAATTTGAAAGTAGTGAACATGGTGAAAAACAATTTGAAAATAAATTTTTGACAAGCAAAGAGAAAATATTTACAATGTAATTAATCAACAATAGGATAAAAATTATGGCACAATTAAATTTTGGCGGCACCACAGAAAATGTAGTTACTCGCGAAGAGTTTCCACTAAAAAAAGCACAAGAAGTTTTAAAAGATGAAACCGTTGCAATAATTGGATATGGAGTTCAAGGTCCGGGACAAGCATTAAACCAAAAAGAAAATGGAATTAATGTAATTGTTGGACAAAGAAAAAATAGTAAATCGTGGGATAAAGCCGTGCATGATGGATTTATTCCCGGCGAAACATTATTTGAAATTGAAGAGGCTCTAGAAAAAGGAACGATCATCTGTTACCTTTTAAGCGATGCTGCACAATTAAAACTTTGGCCAACTGTAAAAAAATATTTAACAAAAGGTAAAGCATTATATTTTTCTCATGGCTTTGGAATTACATTTAATGAACAGACTGGAATAATTCCTCCAAGCGATGTGGATGTTTTTTTAGTTGCACCAAAAGGAAGTGGAACATCTTTGCGAAGAATGTTTTTACAAGGGAGAGGATTAAATAGTTCGTATGCAATTTTTCAGGATGCAACAGGCAATGCATTTAATAGAGTAATTGCATTAGGCATTGCAATTGGCAGTGGCTATTTATTTGAAACAACTTTTAAAAAAGAAGTTTTCTCAGATTTAACTGGCGAAAGAGGAACTTTGATGGGAGCAATACAAGGAATTTTTGCAGCACAATATCAAGTTTTAAGAGAAAAAGGACACACGCCAAGTGAAGCATTCAACGAAACAGTTGAGGAATTAACTCAATCCTTAATGCCACTTGTTGCAGAAAATGGAATGGATTGGATGTATGCGAATTGTTCCACCACTGCACAGCGCGGTGCGCTTGATTGGTGGAAAAAATTTAGAGATGCAACTTTGCCCGTCTTTAATGAACTTTATTTGAGTGTTGCCAGTGGAAAAGAATCGCAAAGATCCATCGATTCCAATTCGCAAACTGATTACCGTAAAAAACTTGAAGCTGAATTAACAGAATTAAGAGAAAGTGAAATGTGGCAATCTGGTAAAACAGTCAGATCGTTAAGACCAGAGAATCAGAAATAAATGAATAAACAAAAATTAATAATAAAAGATTTTTTTAACCAAGAAAAATTAAAAATATCAGCGCTAGATTTTAAAAAAGCAAGCGGTAGAATTAAAAAAATAGTATTAAAAACTCCATTGCAATACAACAGGCATTTATCAAAAAAATATGAGTGCAAAATATTTTTAAAACGAGAAGATTTGCAAATTGTTCGTAGTTACAAAGTTCGTGGTGCGTTTAATATGATAAGCAGTTTGCCAAAAAATAAATTATCAAAAGGAGTGGTTTGTGCAAGCGCTGGCAACCATGCACAAGGCTTTGCGTATTCTTGCAAAAAATTAAATATCTCTGGAGTTGTATTTATGCCTGTAACAACTCCACAACAAAAAATTAAAAAGACAAAATTTTTTGGCGAAGACAATATTAAAATAAAACTTGTTGGCGATACTTTTGATGATTGCGCTGAAATTGCAAAAAAATTTTCTATTGAAAGTGGAATGATTTTTATTCCTCCGTTTGATGATTTAAAAATAATTGAAGGCCAAGGAACAATTGGACTCGAAATTTTAGAAGATCAACAAAAAATTGATTATTTATTTATTCCAATTGGTGGTGGTGGTTTATGCGCAGGGGTAGGATATATTTTTAAATCAAAATCACCAAAAACAAAATTAATTGGCCTCGAGCCACTTGGTGCTCCATCAATGTTTGAGGCATTAAAAAACAAATCTCCAATTACACTTGACTCAATTGATAGGTTTGTTGATGGCGCTGCTGTAAAACGAGTGGGAGATTTAACATTTAAAATTTGTAAAAATATTTTGGATGAAATGTATTTAATTCCCGAGGGAAAAATTTGTTCTACTATTTTAAAATTATATAACGAGGAGGCAATTGTTGTTGAACCTGCTGGCGCATTATCAATTTCAGCTTTGGATTTTTATAAAGATGAAATTAAAGGAAAAAATATTGTTTGCATTATTAGTGGAAGCAATAACGATATTGATAGAATGCAGGAAATCAAGGAAAGAAGCCTACAATATGAAGGATTGAAGCATTATTTTTTAATTAATTTTGCACAAAGGCCGGGCGCATTAAAGGAATTTGTAAATAATATTTTAGGCCCAACAGATGATATTACAAGATTTGAATACATGCAAAAAAATAATAAAGAAGCTGGCCCGGCGTTAGTTGGGATTGAGCTTCAAAGCAAAGATGACTACAAAAAGCTTTTACAAAATTTAGATAAATATCAAGTTGGTTTTACAGAGATAAATAAAAATAATACGCTGTATGGCTATTTGATTTAAAATTTTATTTATTAATTGATGCCCCTGATGTATTGTGGTATAAAATAAAAGACCTCATTGATTTTTTCAATGAGATTTCATTCTGTAGCCAATAATTTTCTATATTCTAACCAATTATGGGCTGATTTGAAACGAATTTACGAATTAACTAAAGTTATAGATACTTATTTTTTTATAAAAAAAGTTAACTCAATTCGAAAAGCCATAAAAATTTTAAGTTAACTCTTTGAAGTCAAGTATACTTAATATCAAGATCGTGCAAATGCTATTAATAGTTTGTAATTCCCCCTGTCCGCAGCTTTTATTCCATCCGAATATTTTTTTCTGACATCACTAATTTGTTCAAAATTTCCAACTCCCCATGAAAAAACAGATTGTTTGAAAATTTTCTCAATGATAATATCTGCCATCAGTCGGCTGTGTCTTCCATTTCCATTCGGGAAACAATGAATGCTGATTAAACGGTGCTTGAATCGAACTGTTAATTCATCTGGTTCATACACATTGTTTGTAATCCAAAAATTTGCATCGTCAAGAAGTGATTTTAATTCAATTGGAATTTGCCACTTATCCACTCCGAGATTTTTATTTGTCTTTCGGAAACCACCAGCCCAAGCCCAAACATTTCCATACATTTTTTTATGCACTGCTTTAAGAAATTTTTCTGAAAAAACTTCTTCCTGTTTGAATGAGCGTTTTAATGTCCATTGCACTGCCTGTTCAATATTTTGCTGTTCAAATTCATCCAATTCCCCACGGGTAGCAATGGAATGAATTAACAATCCTTCTTTTTCATCTTCATCTAATGGCGTTTGCCCATCAATATAATCCAATTCTAATCCCATAAAATTTTAGGCATTTCGTTTTTGATTGCATTTGCCCTTTCCTGAATGGCTTTCACAATACGTTGATTGGAATTTTGCTGATTTTCTAATTTCATTGTATTTGATGTTCGCATTACAATTTTCCTTGCAAGATCTTTTGCTTTGCGGTCAATGAGAGCATCCAAAGTACCATCATTGGGTACGAGACCATAAACCAATTGCATGTCCATTGCTTTTGCAACATGTTTCAAAGATTTGAGAGTTATGGAGCCGTCTTTCTCTCTTTTTTCTATTTCCTGTATACTTTGCTTTGTTATTGAAAGTTTATTGCCTAACTGCTGCATAGACATTCCCAATGCATTGCGAATGGCTTTTATCCAGCCCGTAGGTGGAATAGCCACTTGCTTTACGGGGACGAAGGAAAGCATTTTCTGGTTTAATTGCTGTATAAGCAAGGTTGTTTTATTCATTTTATAAGGCTATTGCCTGACTATTTATAATCAAATGTAAGGCAATGCACTGACAAATACAAATTAAATGTAAAATTTTATTTTCCGAATAACACCAGTAAGCCAAAATAAAAAAGCAGTGATAGAGTTGCTGATTTTAGAAAAAAGAGTAGCCAAAAAGCTATAAGTATAAAACTGAAAGTAATTAAACTTTTATCTCAATATCAATTTTGATTAAAAAACTTTTTTTTCAAAGTCGGGACCTTGGTGTTTACTTCATGGCTTAACTTAGTCTATAGTTTTATTTAGGAAGTCCACACAGCGATTTGGAAAATAAAAAAAATTTGAGTAGAACATTATTTCCAGAGGGTGTTTTGTATGACCCAATTAATCACAATTATCTAACCAAAAAAGTGAATTCTTGTTTTTATCTTATAAACTCAATATCAATAAGTTATAATGAAAGTAAAAATGGGACAAAACAATCTAAAATTGATTTATCCCATTCTGTAGCGGGATCGGGAGTTGAACCCGAGACCTTTGGGTTATGAATCCAACGCTCTAACCACCTGAGCTATCCCGCCATTAATAAATGGGCAGCAAAAGTAAAGATTTTGCCATGAAAGCTAAAATCATATTTTCATTTTTAGATTAACTTTCATTTATTAAAACTTCTCTACTTTTGGTTCCTAAATTTTAATAACCTTTCAAAAATGAAATATATAAACAAAAATTTTACTCTTATTGCAACAATTTCTTTTAGCTTATTTGCTTGCAATAACGAACCAAAAAATACTGCTTCTCAGTCGCATGATTCGGTACATTCAACCGATAAATTTGAAATGCCCCCAATGCCGGAAATTGCAATTAATTCTAAAGTGTTTATCAAAAATTTAAAAAATGGCCAGCAAGTACGTTCTCCATTATTTATTGAAATGGGCGTTTCGGAATTGAGTGTCGATACAGCAAACGGCGTATTGAAACCCGCTTCTGGTCATCATCATATATTAATTGATATGGATTCCGTTGCAACAGAAACAGTTATTCCAAAAGATTCTTTACATATTCATTTTGGGAATGCGCAGACTTCGGCTACATTAAACTTAAAACCAGGAACACATAAATTAACTTTGCAATTCGCAGATGCGCTTCATCGTTCTTACGGTTCTAAATTAACTAATAGTGTGATCCTATTTGTAAAAGAGCAATAATTTTATTCTTTTACAAATAGGATTCAATTGGCGTACAAGTACAAATTAAGTTTCGATCGCCATGTGTATTATTTACCCTGGCAACAGATGGCCAAAATTTGTTTTGTGCAACATAAGGCAATGGAAATGCAGCCTGTCTTCTACTATAACTGAAATTCCAATCATCTTTACAAACCATTAATTGTGTATGTGGCGCATTTTTTAATGGATTATTTTTTTTATCCATTTTCCCCTCTTCTATTTCACTTATTTCTTTTCGAATACTAAGTAATGCATCACAAAAACGATCTAATTCTGCTTTGTCTTCGCTTTCAGTTGGCTCAATCATAATAGTTCCTGGTACCGGAAAACTCAACGTGGGTGCATGAAAGCCGTAGTCCATCAATCTTTTGGCTACATCTTCTGCTTCTACTTCTGCTGATTTTTTAAATGGACGCAAATCAACAATAAATTCATGCGCACATTTTCCATTTTGATTTGTATAGAGAATTTCAAATTTACTTTCTAATCTTTTGCGCATGTAATTCGCATTTAATATTGCAAATTCTGTTGCTGCTTTTACACCTTCGGCACCCAACAATCGAATGTATCCATAAGAAATAAGTAAAATGGATGCACTTCCAAATGGTGCTGCACTTACCGCTCCTGCACCAGTTTTCATTTTCTTTTCGTCAATATGATTGGGTAAAAATGGAGCCAAATGTTTTTTAACACAAATCGGGCCCATGCCTGGACCTCCACCACCATGCGGAATTGCAAATGTTTTATGTAAATTCAAATGACAAACATCGGCACCAATTAATCCTGGCGATGTCAATCCCACTTGCGCATTCATATTTGCACCATCCATATACACTTGTCCGCCGTGTTGGTGAATAATTGTTGTAATCTCTTTTACTGTTTCTTCGTAAACGCCATAAGTACTTGGATAAGTAATCATGATTCCCGAAAGATTTTCAGCATGTTCCATTGCTTTTGCTTTCAAATCTTCTAAATCAATATACCCATTTTCCAATGCTTTTACCACTACTACTTTCATTCCAACCATTACTGCCGATGCCGGATTTGTGCCATGTGCGCTGATGGGAATCAACATAATGTTTCGATGTGCTTCTCCATTTGATTCGTGAAATGCACGAATTGTTAAAAGTCCCGCATATTCGCCCTGCGCACCACTATTTGGTTGCAAACTACATGCATCGAATGAAGTGATATTACATAGATAATCGGATAATTCATCAATAATTTGCTGGTAACCTTGCGTTTGATTTGTTGGCGCAAACGGATGAATGTTGCTCCATTCCGGCCAACTAAGCGGCATCATTTCTGTTGCTGCATTTAATTTCATGGTACAACTTCCCAAACTAATCATGGAAGTATTGAGCGATAAATCTTTGTTCTCCAAAAATTTTATGTAACGCATCATTTGGCTTTCGCTGTGATGTGTATTAAATATCGGATTGGTAAGAAATAAACTTCTTCGAATTAATTTTTCCGGAATATGTTCGAGTTCAACGTCTTGGTTTATGTCAAATGAAACGGGGCTTATATCGTCTTCAAAACAATTTATTAGGTTAAATAAATCTTCCGGCATCGTTGTTTCACCAATAGAAATCCCAATATGTTTTTCATCAAAATAGCGAAGATTAATTTGTTGATAAATTGCCTTTTCTTTTATCGAATTGACACTTTCTACTTTAACCGTAATTGTATCAAAAAAAGAATTCGACTCAATTTCAAACCCTCTTGCTTCAATAGCTTCAGCAACTGTTTGAGTTAAAATTGCAATTCGGTTTGCAATATTTTTTAACCCGGTTGCCCCGTGAAAAATAGCATACATTGCAGCCATATTTGCAAGTAAAGCTTGAGCAGTACAAATATTGGATGTTGCTTTTTCGCGTTTTATATGCTGCTCTCTTGTTTGCAATGCCATTCGCAACGCACGATTTCCATTTGCATCGATGCTGACACCAATAATGCGGCCGGGAATGTTTCTTTTAAATTCATCTTTTACCGCAAAAAAAGCAGCATGTGGTCCACCAAAACCAAATGGAACGCCAAATCGCTGTGCCGATCCGATTGCGCAATCTGCGTCCATTTCTCCAGGTGGTTTTAAAAGTGTAAGTGCTAATAAATCTGTTGCCATTGCTACATACGCACCACAACTATGAACCTTTGAAATAAATTCTTCATAGTTTTCAATCGAACCTTTATCGTTCGGATATTGAACTAATGCACCGAAATAAGTTTCATCGAGAACACAGGTTTTGTAATTGCCGTACACAACTTCAATTCCAATAGGTACTGCTCTTGTAAGTACAACTTCTTTTGTTTGTGGAAATGTTGTTTCATCTACAAAAAATTTTGTACGAGTTGTATTTTCTTTATTGGCATTGTTGAAAAACATCGTCATTGCTTCGGCAGCCGCTGTTGCTTCATCCAATAGCGAAGCATTTGCAATTGGTAACCCGGTGAGATCGCAAACAACTGTTTGAAAATTTAATAAACTTTCCAATCTACCTTGAGAAATTTCTGCCTGATACGGTGTGTATTGCGTGTACCAACCTGGCGATTCAAAAATATTTCTAAGAATAACCGAAGGTGTAATAGTATCGTAGTAACCTTGACCGATATAATTTTTAAAAACTTTGTTTTTTAGTGAAATTTCTTTTAAATGTGCCAAGTAAGCAAATTCGCTCATAGCAGTAGGTAGTGCTAATGCTTGATTAGATTGTATGACTTCGGGAACTGTTTTATTAATTAAATTAGAAAAACTTGATTCACCAATCGTTTTTAGCATTTCACTTGTTTCCAACTCGTTTGGTCCAATATGGCGCGAAGAAAATTCGTTTTCCTGTTTATCGAAGAGGTGCATATTTTATATTTTGGATTCGCAAAGTTAATGTTGTGGACCACAAAATTGAAGCCAATTATTTAACTGTGGAAAAGAGGTTGTTTCTTTGCAACATGGCCGAGAATATGTTAAATGATTGGGAAAAAAAATCGGAAGAGCACAATAAAAAATACAAGCAATTATTACACCGCACCGATAAAAATAGAGTGCTGAAAGTATTGCCGGAATTTCATGAAGAAGCATTTGAAAAAATCGAATGTTTGCAATGTGCCAATTGTTGCAAAAATTATTCTCCTCGATTTAAAACCCCAGATGTAAAAAGAATCAGCAAACATTTGAAAATGCGAGAAAGTATTTTTATTGAAAAATACTTGTTAGTGGATGAAGACGGCGATTTTGTTGCAAACAAAAAACCTTGCCCATTTTTAGGAACAGATAATTATTGCAGTATTTATGAAGAAAGACCTTCGGATTGCCGACGTTTCCCCTATACAAACGAAGATGTTTTTATAAAAAGAAAAGAACTGACTCTAAAAAATTCTACTTTCTGCCCTATCACATATTTTGTGCTGGAAAAATTATTGGAAAAAATTCCGCATTGATTTTTTAATACTCAAACTTTCGAAGTGTTGGAGCTTTTATCCAAGTTACTGCAGCGACAACTAAAGTCATACAGCCTCCAAATATTACAGATGGAACCGTTCCCATCATTGAAGCAGCAACGCCACTTTCGAATTGACCTAACTCGTTACTACTATTTATAAAAATTGAATTAACAGATGAAACTCTTCCTCGCATTTCGTCTGGGACAAATAACTGTACTAATGTTCCGCGAATCAAAACACTTATCCCATCAAGCAATCCACTGATAAACAATGCTCCAAAACTGAGCCAATAATTTTTAGAAAAAGCAAACACAATCATACAAATTCCAAAACCAACAACTGAATAAAGTAGAATTTTCCCTTGTCGTTTTTTTAATGGTCGATAAGTAATCCAAGCAATTGCAATAAAATTTCCGATATAGGTAGCAGCAATCAGCCAACCCAATCCTTGTGGACCTGTGTGTAAAATATCTTTTGCAAAAACAGGTAAAAGTGCTACCACACCGCCAAATAAAATAGCAAACATATCCAAACTCATTGCACCTAATAATACTTTTTGTTTATAAACAAATCGCAGACCCTCTTTTACACCATCCCAAGTTTTTGTATTCGTTGTTTGCCAAACAATTGGTTTTGATTTTATAAATTGAAATAAAATAAATGCAATAAAAACTGAGCTACAAACTACTGTAAAAGCAATGCTGATATTGGTATAACCCAACAACATACCTGCAGCAGCAGGCCCAGCTACAGCAGCTATTAGCCACGACATACTATGCATTGAAACTGCTTTCACTAATGTTTCTGTTGGCACTAATTGAGCAACAAAAGCATTAATAGCTGAACCACTAAATGCACGAACTGCACCTGTTGCAAATACAAAAATATAAATACAGTATTCAATAATTTTTGTAGTTGCAATTGATGCAAACCAAGTTGAAGTAATTCCCAACAAACCTACCATCAATAAAAAATAAATACTAAAACAAATAGTGAGTAATTTTTTTTTATCGCTTTTATCCACCATAACCCCAGCAGGTAATGCAACAGCAATTGCAGGAATGACTTCACTCAAACCAAGAATACCTAATGCTAATTTACTACCTGTAATTTCATACAATTTCCAACCGAGCAAAACAGGTGTCATGCGCAATCCTGCAATAAAAAAAATACGAGCAAAAATGAAAAAAGTAAATTCTTTGTTGATGATTGTATAAAATGACTTATTGAATGTCACACATTAATTATTGAGGTAAAGTTAAATAATGCTGTCCTTCATCATATTCATTTTCCAATGCATCTATAACTGCTTGAAAATGCTTTTCGTTACCCAAAAAATCGGCATTGGAACAGTCAACGATTAGTGTTTTTATATTACTTTGTTTGATATAATTCAAGTATGAATCTTGAATATTTTCCAAATACGAATTTTGAATATTTTGTTCGTAAACTCTTTCTCTTTTTTTGATATTTTCTTGCAATCGGTTAATTGGTGTGTGTAAATAAATTAATAAATCGGGTTGCAACAATTGCTGATGAATAATATCAAACAAGCGTTGATATAATCGAAATTCATCCTCCGCTAAATTTATTTTTGCAAATAATAGACACTTCGTAAAAAGATAATCTGTAACAGTGACTGATTGAAAAAGATCTTGCTGTTGAATAAGATCTTTCAACTGTTTGAATCGTTCCGCCATAAAAAACAATTCCAATGAAAAAGCGTATTGCTGCGGATTCTCGTAAAATTTTGGCAAAAAAGGATTGTCTGCAAATTCTTCTAAAACTAATCTTGCATTATAATGACGCGAAAGAAGATGCGATAAAGTAGTTTTTCCCGCTCCTATATTTCCTTCAATAGTAATAAAATGATATTTCATGTTGACAACTCCTATTCAATTTTACAATGAGAAGTGCAAAATAAGTGAAATGTAATTGTGATTGAATTTGAATTTTTCAGCTGTGGATAATTGGCGAATATGTTTTTACTTTCATTTCATCTTTACATCCATTTAAAAGTTGGATTACAGTTTTGTTCAAAATTGAATGGAATAGCAAAGGTGCAATTTCGGCAAGAGGTGTTAGAACAAATTTTCTATTCTGAAGTTCGGGATGAGGTAATTGCAGCATTTCTGTTTCTAAAATTTCATCATTGAAAAATAAAATATCAATATCAATTAAACGAGGCCCCATTTTTTCTACACGCAACCGCCCCATTGTAGTTTCAATTTTTAAAACAGTTTTAATAAGCTCGCTTGAAGTTAGGCTGGTCGCAAGTTTTAAAGCTTGATTTAAAAACAAAGGTTGATTGATTGTTCCCCAAGGTTCCGTTTCATAAATTAAAGAAGATTGAAGAATTTTTCCACATTCCAAACCTATCAACTCTTTTGAAATCTTTAAATTCTCTTCTCGATTTCCAAGATTTGAACCCAATAATAAATAAGCTCTATTCATTTTACCGTTCCTATTTTGCAACAAATATCTTTATTTTTCAAAAACAAAAAACGAAAGCAGTGCAACTATTGTTCTCAATTTTTTTAAACTAATTGTTGATACATTTGCTCGGTTAATTTTATATGACAAAAAACTACAGCCAATCCAAAGCAATGTTGGCACTTGCAAAATTCAGTTTGAAAGCAATCTTTCGAAGTCCTTCAGCTGTTATTTTCAGTTTTATTTTTCCGCTAATTTTCATTCTTGTTTTTGGTTTTATTGGTGGTTCTGGGCCCGTAGTAAAAATTGGATTTACAAAAAATTCCGATACTTCAAAATTGAATCTTATTTACCAAGGATTGGTTAATAGAAAAAGTATTCGCGTTGTTTCCGCAGCCGAAAAAGAGTTGCAAGATAAATTATTGAAAGGGCGCATCACAGCGATTATTGATATTCAGAACCAACCGAGCGATTCATTTACAAAGTATAATATTATCATTCAATCTTCCACGGCTTCTTTTGATAAAATTGGAATACTTCAAGCGGTGATTAACGATGTAGTGCTTGGAGTCAACAAATTAAAACTTCCTCATTTGCTTTCTTATGCTTCCGTACAAAATTTACCGCCGATAGAAGGACGAATTTATCGAACGATAGAT
Organism: Bacteroidota bacterium; assembly: GCA_005798905.1. Lineage (GTDB taxonomy): Bacteria > Bacteroidota > Bacteroidia > Chitinophagales > Chitinophagaceae > VBAS01. The sequence continues at coordinate 104,425 of SYIK01000001.1, forward strand.
TTCATACTTCCCGGACAACTTGGTTTTTCACTTCTCAGCGCAGGAGTTTTTGGAGTTGCATTTATCTTTTTTAACCTTCGTCAAACACTTGTATTAAAACGATTTTTTGCAACACCCATCAGCAAACCATCGCTGGTATTTGGAATTGGGATCAGCAGAATTTTATTCGGATTGATTACTTCTGTAGTTATTTTATCCATCGGTTGGCTTGCATTTGATTTTACAATGATAAATGGTTGGCTTACTTTTTTCGAACTTTTATTTCTAAGTTTAATTGGATTAATTGTTTTTATGGGATTTGGATTTATTGTAAGTGGATTAGCAAAAAACGAATCCGTAATTCCTCCATTTGTAAATTTGATTACACTTCCTCAATTTTTATTGGGCGGCACATTTTTTACAACAGATGCATTTCCCCCGTGGTTAAAATCTATTGCCGACATACTTCCACTCACCCACTTAAACGATGCGATGCGCAATGTGGCATTCGAAGGCGCACATCTTTCAGCTTGCTATAAACAAATTGGAATTTTAGGAATTTGGGGAATCGTTGTTTATATAATTTCGATAAAAGTATTTCGTTGGGAATAATTTTCGACTAACTTTTTTTATTACCTATTTAATTTGAAATGAAATTTCTAAAATTGGCTTTGTTGAGTTTTATTGTTTTCTCTCTTTTGATAACTGCTATTTCCTTTTTCATCCCGTCGAAAATTCGCCTATCAAAAGTTGTAGAAATTAATTGTGCAGATTCGTTGTTAATGAAAGAAATTAGTAATCCCGAAAATTGGAAAAACTGGCTTCCCGGAATCGAGACTGCTCATTACAATTACGATAATGGAAAAGTAAATGGATATATTTTAAATGAATCCAAACAGCAATTTCTTTTATTAAAAATTGTGAGAACAAACGAAGTAGTTTCGAAATTCGAATTAGGTAAAAAATCAATTATTTCCGGTTGGAAAATTATTCCTGTCAATAAAACCAACGCCACCGGAATTCAATGGTATATGAACTTTGAGCTTGGTTGGTTGCCTTGGGAAAAATTCATTTCACTTTTTTACGAAAACATTTACGGTACACAAATGCAAAACGGACTTGGCAAATTAAAATTATTATTGGAGACTAATTCGGGAAACTAATTTTTCCAAAACTCACATTCGGAATTTGTGTTAATCCTTCACCAATTTCAATTCCATTTCCGCAAACACATTCGTTGGCAAGCAAAGCAAACAACACGGCTTCTTTTGCATCCGCATTTACAAATAAATCGTTTGTTGATTTAATATTACAATTTGGAAGTTGAGATTTTATATTCTCAATCAACAAAGAATTGTGAACGCCGCCGCCACTGATATAAATAGTAAAATTTGAGTTTGATGAATTTATTTGATTGATTGCATCTGCAATGCAATCTGCAGTAAATCGATTGAGTGTTGCCATCACATCTTCTTTTGAGATAGAAATTGTTTCACTTTTCTGTTGTGCTTCTTTTAAGTAATTGAGATTAAATAATTCGGGACCGATGGTTTTGGGAAATGTTTTTTCAAAAAATGAATTTTGTTTTAGTGCAATTAATAATTCAGCATTAATTTTCCCTTGCTTTGCAATTGTTGCGTCTTTATCAAAATCAATTCCTGTAAAATATTGCTGAACGAATGCATTCATCAATGTATTTCCCGGACCAACATCGGTACTAATAATTTTTTTAGCATCTCCATTTCCTGGCAAAAAAGTAAAATTGCTAATGCCGCCAATATTCAACATTATTCGATCTTCTCCCAACTTTGAAAAAAGTAAATAATCTCCGTAAGCTGCAAGTGGAGCGCCTTCGCCGCCGGATGCAATATGCTTTTGCCGAAAATCCGAAATAGTAATTATACCGGTTTTAAATGCAATATGATCGCCATCGCCAATTTGAAAAGTTGCATTCGAAAACTTTTCTTGTTGGTGCATAAATTTTGGAGCATGATAAATTGTTTGCCCGTGACTGGCAATTAAATCAATTTCATTTTTATTACAATTCCACTTTTTTAAACATTCGTTTACCATTGCTGCATGCTGCAGTGCAACATAAGAATTCAACAAACAAATTTTTTCTAAATCAACATCTCTACGAGAAAAAATTGTTTTTATTTCTTGTCTAAAATTTTCTTCGTAAGAAATCGTTTCAAATTGAAGCAATTCTATTTTCGTATTTCTACCACTGCCAATTATTTTGCAAAGCACAATATCCAAACCATCGAGCGAAGTACCACTCATTAAACCAACAATTGTTCTCTCGGATTTTGATGCAAGTTGAAATAATTTTTCAATATTTTTATTCATACCGTGTTTATTATCCTTCAATAAATTTTAAATTTCTTTTTATCCCCTGAAATTTACTTCGATTTAATGCAGAATTTTTAAATATTTTTTTGAATGACTCTTCACTCATTTCATTCCATTCTTGTGTTGTCAGATTTAAAATTTCCGGAATTGGCTTAAAATTGATACCCTGCGTGGCTTTGCTAAACCGATTCCACGGACAAATGTCTTGACAAATATCACAACCAAACATCCAGTTCTCAAATTTTCCTTTCATATTTTCCGGAATTAACGCATCTTTTAATTCGATGGTGAAATAAGAAATGCACTTACTTCCGTCAATTATTTTATCCGGTAAAATGGCTTCTGTGGGGCAACTATCAATACATCGCGTACAAGTTCCGCAATAATTTTTAACAAATTCATTGTCGTACGAAAGTTCAAGATCGACAATTAGCGTGGCAATAAAGAAAAAAGACCCACTTTGTTTATTAATTAAATTTCCATTTTTTCCAACCCATCCCAATCCACTTTTTTGCGCCCAAGTTCTTTCCAAAACCGGCGCACTATCTATAAATCCGCGACCGTTTATTTCTCCAATATTCAATTTTATCAAAGCCATCAACTCTTTTAGTTTTGATTTTACGACTTCGTGATAATCTTGCCCAAATGCATATTTGGCAACTTTGGGAACGTATGCATTTTGTTTTTCCTTTGGGTAATAATTAAGTAAAAGTGTAATCACCGACTTTGCGCCGGGCACTAATTTGCGAGGATCAACTCTTAAATCGAAATGATTTTCCATATAATGCATTGTTCCATGCATTCCTTTGTTGAGCCAGGTTTCCAGCAGTCGGGCATCTTCATTTAAATAAGATGCTTTTGCAATTCCGCAATAATCAAATCCTAAATTTTGGGCAAATAATTTTATTTGCTCCGTTGATTGATTTTTCATTTTCAAATACAAAATTGAAGAATAAACTTGTTCAAATCTTTAAAATATAGAACTGTTCTCATAATAAATATTTAATACTTTTGAAACTCAACATTTTACAATGAAATACTTTATTTTGTTTTTTAGCACACTATTACTAATTGCTTGTTCAGAAACAAAAAATCCGAAAGCAGATTTGGTGCTTAAAAATGCACAAGTCAACACTATAAATATTTCCCAACCCAATGCAGAAGCGATTGCAGTAAAAGAAGGTAAAATTATTTTTGTGGGATCAAACGAAGCCGTTATAAATTTTATTGGCGGAAAAACGGAAGTGATTGATTGTGCAAATCAGTTTTTGATGCCGGGTTTTATTGAAGGGCACGGACATATTCACGGTTTGGGATCTTCATTGGTAAATCTAAATTTACAATCTGTAAAAAACTGGGGTGAAATAGTTTCGATGATAGAAGAAGCAGTAAAAAAAGCCAAGCCCGGCGACTGGATTATTGGAAGAGGTTGGCATCAGGAAAAATGGAATCCCGCTCCCACCGTTAATTACATGGGTTATCCTTATCACGAAACTTTGGATAAAGTATCGCCAAATAATCCTGTCGTTTTAGAACATGCAAGTGGACATAGTATTTACGTAAATGCAAATGCGTTGTCTCTTGCAAAAATTTCTTCAACAACAATTAATCCAATTGGTGGTGAAATTTTGCGTGATGGGAAAAATGAAATTGTTGGCGTTTTGGGAGAAACAGCGCAAGATTTGGTGAATGTTGTTTATGAAAAATATTTACAACAACAAAGCGAAGCTGACCAGAAAAAAAATTGGCAACAAAGTATTCAACTTGCCGAAGCCGAGTGTTTAAAAAATGGTGTTACGAGTTTTCAAGATGCTGGTTCGTCTTTTCGTCAAGTAGAATGGATGAAAGAATTAGCTAATCAAAATAAATTAAACCTTCGACATTGGTTGATGGTTTTGGCGGACAATTCTTTATTACAAAAAAATATTAACGCCTTCACTACAACCAAAACACAAAATGATTTTCTTTCTGTAAAAGCAGTAAAAGTTTGGTTGGATGGCGCTTTGGGTTCGCACGGTGCTTGGTTGTTGGAGCCATACACCGATCGTAAAAACAATTATGGACAAAATACTTTTAATATCGACACATTAAAACAAATCGCCGATTTCTGTTGGAAAAATGATTTACAACTTTGTGTTCATGCTATTGGCGATAGAGCCAATCGGGAAACTGTATCTATTTATGAAGCACAAATAAAAAATAATAAAAACAAAGACCATCGTTGGCGAATTGAACATGCACAACATGTAAATCCATTAGAAATTTCGCGATTCAAAGAATGGGATATTATTGCATCCATGCAAGGAATTCATTGCACAAGCGATGCATCATTTGTGCCAAAAAGGTTGGGCGAAAAAAGATCGGAAGAAGGTGCTTATGTGTGGCAATCTTTTTTAAAAGCAGGTGTAGTTGTTGCAAACGGAACCGATGTGCCTGTAGAAAATATGGATCCAATTGCAAATTTTTATGCAACAATTACAAGAAAATTAAAAAATGGAACAACTTTTTATCCCGATCAAAAAATGACAAGAGAACAAGCACTTTATTCCTACACTTTAGCAAATGCTTTTGCTGCTTTTGAAGATAAAATAAAAGGAAGTATTGAAGTTGGAAAATTTGCCGACATGGTTCTTTTGTCAAAAAATTTAATGACTTGCCAAGACGAAGAAATTAAAAACACCAAAGTGATGCTAACTATTGTTGGCGGAAAAGTGAAATATAAAAATTCAAATTAAGAATATTTATTCTGCAATTGTAGCAGTAAAGTATTGACGAAACTGTTGTTGAGTCAGGTTTTAACAGTTTTTAATGACATAGTTTCTGAACTTTGGCCTTGGATTGTGGTTTGTGAAGGTTGGTTAGTAAATAACAGCATTTTATGAATCTTAGTAATTTCACAAACAAAGCCGCAGAAACACTTCAACTTGCACAGCAAATTGCATTTAACGCAAAGAATCCAACAGTTGAAACTGAACATATTCTTAAAGCATTATTAGAACTACAAGATTCTCCAATCGGTTTTTTGTTAAAAAAAAATAATGTAACCATCAATTTAGTTGAAACTAAATTGGATGAACTCATACATAAATTACCTAAAACAACAAACGATGCAGCTCAATCAATTGGGCGCGAAGCAAACAATGTGATACTAAGAGCTGGCGCTACTTTAACACAATTTCAAGATGAATTTGTAACGCCCGAACATTTGCTTCTAGCTATTCTTCAAGGGAAAGAAAATTCTGCAAGTTTATTAAAAAATGCTGGGCTTTCTGAAAATGGATTACTAAAATCAATTAAAGAATTAAGAAAAGGAGAAACAATAAATTCTCAAACACAAAATCAAGAATACAATGCGTTGAATAAATACGCAAAAAATTTAAATGAACTGGCAAGGCAAGGCAAACTAGACCCTGTTATCGGCCGCGATGAAGAAATCAGAAGAACACTTCATATACTTTCAAGACGTACCAAAAACAATCCCATACTTGTTGGTGAACCGGGTGTTGGTAAAACAGCAATTGCGGAAGGTATTGCCCATCGTATTGTTAATGGCGATGTGCCGGAAAATCTGAAAACAAAAACCATCTATGCGTTGGATATGGGGTTATTGATTGCTGGAGCAAAATATAAAGGTGAATTTGAAGAACGATTAAAAGCAGTAGTGAAAGAAGTAAGCAATAGCGATGGAGAAATTATTTTATTCATTGATGAAATTCATACATTGGTTGGAGCCGGTGGTGGGGAAGGAGCAATGGATGCTGCCAATATTTTAAAGCCTGCACTGGCAAAAGGAGATTTGCGTGCTGTTGGAGCAACAACATTAAATGAATATCAAAAATATTTTGAAAAAGACAAGGCCCTGGAAAGACGATTTCAAAAAATTATCATAAACGAACCATCGGTTGACGATGCGATTTCCATCCTTCGCGGTTTGAAAGATCGTTACGAAAGCTACCACCATGTGCGTATAAAAGACGAGGCAATTATTGCCGCAGTAACACTTTCGTATCGTTATATTTCCGATCGGTTTTTACCCGATAAAGCCATTGATTTAATTGATGAAAGTGCGGCCAAACTTAGATTGGAAATGAATTCGATGCCAGAAGAACTGGATACTTTGGAGCGACAAATTCGTCAATTGGAAATTGAACGAGAAGCAATTAAAAGAGAAAATGACGCGACAAAGTTGAAAGAATTGAATACTGAAATTGCAAACTTCTCTGTTGAAAGAGACACACTAAAATCAAAATGGAAAAGTGAAAAAGAACTGGTTGAAAAAGTGCAACAAGCAAAAGCAACAATCGAATCCTTTAAACAACAAGCCGAAAGAGCAGAACGAGAAGGTGATTATGGAAAAGTGGCAGAGATTCGTTATGGGAAAATAAAAGAACAAGAAAAAATAATTACAGATTTCAGTTCAATACTTATTTCCAGCAACGAAAAGCGTTTGTTAAAAGAAGAAGTGGATGCAGAAGATATTGCAGAAACAATAGCAAAAGCAACAGGAATTCCTGTATCTAAAATGTTACAATCTGATAAAGAAAAATTATTGAATCTTGAAAGTCAACTTCGCAAAAGAGTAGTTGGTCAGGAAGTTGCAATAACTGCTGTTGCCGATGCAATTAGAAGAAGCCGAGCAGGATTACAAGACCCCAAAAAACCAATCGGTTCGTTTATTTTTATTGGCACAACTGGAGTTGGCAAAACTGAATTAGCAAAAGCGCTTGCAGCATATTTATTTGATGATGAAAGTATGATGACACGAATTGATATGAGTGAATATCAAGAAAAACATACGGTATCAAGACTAGTTGGCGCACCTCCAGGTTATATTGGTTACGATGAGGGCGGTCAATTAACAGAATCTGTTCGAAGAAAACCGTACAGTGTAGTGTTACTCGATGAAATAGAAAAAGCACATCCTGATGTTTGGAATGTAATGCTACAAGTATTGGATGATGGAATATTGACTGATAATAAAGGCAGACAAGTAAATTTTAAAAACACAATTATTATTATGACAAGCAATATTGGAAGTCATTTAATACAAGAAACTTTTGAAAGAGTAAACGAAACAAATGTAGACGAACTAGTAGAAAAAGCAAACACTGAAGTAATGGGGTTGCTTCGTCAAACCATTCAACCAGAATTTCTAAACCGGGTTGATGAAATAATTATGTTCCGCCCGTTGCTACTTAAAGAAATAAATGAAATAGTTAAAATTCATTTAGAAAATTTAAAAAAATTAGTTGCAGAAACAGGTATTCAATTAGAATTCAGCAATTATACATTAGACTATTTGGCCGAACAAGGCTTTGACCCACAATTTGGCGCAAGACCTCTTAAGCGTTTGATTCAAAAAGAGATAGTGAACAAACTTAGCAAGTGGATTTTGGAAGATATCATAAATAAAAACCAGCCAATCATTGTGGATGTTTTTGACAAAGCTGTTGTTTTTAGAAATGACCCAGACAAAAAATAAATACTAAATAATTTAATTTTCTATTTTATTTAAGTATATATTGGCACTTAATAAAGGATTCTAATTTGAAAAAATAAAACTATTAACTTCGCCCGCTTGGGAATAGACCCATTTCAATTAATACTTGCAAGCTAATTGCTTAAATTATCGGAATGACTACTTTCAAATTAAATAGTAATATTGAATTTTAAAATTTAAATAAATATGCCCCTAGCAAAAGAAGTTATTGAAATTATTGTACCTAAAGATGTATTTGTAGGAGTAGCTTCTGCCCCTATAACATTGGTGGAATTTGGCGAATATGAAAACGAAGATTGTGCCAAAGCCAATGAAGTTGTAAAACAATTATTGGAAAAATATAAAGGAAAAATAAAATTCAACTTCCGTCATTTTCCACTAACACTCGTACACCAACGAAGTATGAAAGCAAGTGAAGCAGCAATTGCTGCTGCTCAAACTGGTAAATTCTGGGAAATGCACAATGTGTTATTTAATAATCGAAGAAATTTAGGGACTGTAAGTTTGAAAATTCATAGTATTGAAGCAGGAGTAAAAGACAAAAATTTTCTAGATGCCTTAGTAAATGGAATTTATGGGGCCAAAGTTCAAGACGATTTAAAAGAGGGAATTTCAAGAGGTGTAAAAGAAATACCTGCTTTCTTCATTGGCAAAGATCAAATTAAAGGGAAACCAACATTGGCAAATCTAAGTGCGGCTATTGATGAAGCATTAAAAAAAGAAAAGAAAAAACCTACTAAAAAGAAATAAAATAAAAAGGGAACCAATTGGTTCCCTTTTTTGATAAATCAATTACCAGCGACTTCCACTACCTGCGAAAGAGCGACGGTCGTTACTCTTTTCTTCACGAGGCTTTGCCACATTCACTCTGATTGCGCGACCATCAACGGTTGCACCATCAAGTTCAGCTATTGCTTTTTGGGCAGCAGCGTCGTCTGCCATTTCAACAAATCCAAAACCACGGCTGCGGCCAGTTAATTTGTCGGTAATAACTTTAGCAGAAGATACTTCTCCGTATTCTGCAAAATAACTACTTAAGTCTTCGTCTTGTACAGCGAAGCTTAGGTTTGAAACATAAATGTTCATTCTTTTTCTTTTAAAAAATTAAAATTGTCTGAGCAACACGCCATGTAAAAGAAGAAACTCTATTTAGCAGAAAATGCTTAGCAGAAAAAATCGTTCACTTACCAAGAACTGAGAAACTCAAAATTGCGGCGCAAAGGTAATGCGATTCAGCATGAAAACGAGTTTTATTTTAAAGCGAATTTAATATTGAATTTATTAATCCCTGTAACTATCTAATAAATAACAAAATAGGTTGAAAACTTTTTTTTAAAATTAAATAAGTTGCTTTACCCATTTCATGAAAAGAATATCCAATGTCAGCATTTTTATAGAAATGAATAAAAGCAGCGCTCCGAATATTTTTTTTAACATTGCTGTTTCAATTGAAATGGCAATTTTACTTCCAAAATAACTTCCGATAATAAAGCCAATTGCTAAAATTCCAATCACCTTCAAATCAATAGGCGTTCCCATTTTTTGGCATTGTTGATAATAGTACAACGATGCAATAATCACAACAGGTAATGTAAGTACTCCCAAGGAAGTTCCTTGTGCCTGATGCTGCGAATAATTTAGAAAATAAACAAGTGCTGGAACCATAATAATACCGCCACCAACACCTACTAATCCGCTAAGAATTCCTGCTGCAAGGCCAATGATAATTACTATTAAAATAAATTGTACTGTCATTTTTGTTGGATTTTTTTGTTGTTGAAAAATCATAATTACAAGATTATTTAGTTACTTTTTTTAACTGAATATTGTATCGTTTAATTGCTTCTTGAATAATAGCATGTGCTAATAACTTGTTTTGAAAATTATCAATTGAAACTTTTTTATTTTCCAAAACTTTGTATTGTTCAAAATAATTTTTCAATTCAGCCATAAAATGTGCCGGCAATTCTTCGGTGCTTTTTATGTGATTCACCGAAGGATCTTTGGTTGCAACTGCAATAATTTTATCGTCCATCACGCCCGAATCAATCATTTGCATATTGCCAATTACTGTAGCTTCTACCAAGCAAAGTGGCTGAATAGATTGTGAACATAAAACTAAAATATCAAGCGGATCACCGTCCTGACCAAGTGTTTGCGGTATAAATCCATAATTAATTGGATAATGAAAAGAGGAATAAATAACTCGATCTAACTTCAACAAACCGGTGGTTTTATCAACTTCATATTTAGCACGGCTTCCTTGCGGAATTTCAATGATTGCATTCACCATTTCGGGAGCAGAACTTCCGCATTGAGCTCCATGCCAGGGATGTTGTATGTAAGCCATGTTTATCTAACGATGTTGAATGGTATCAGAATCAGGATTGAAAAGGTATTTTAAATCAACCAACCACTGTCCATCGGTTTTCAATAATTTTAAAGTATCTCTGTTTTTTTTGTACGAATTTGAATAAATAATAAATGTAGTTGAATCATTTATCGGCGTTAATTCGTGAACAATAATGGATGATTGTTTATATTTATTTTTTTCGGCTGCATTTAATTTTGTGTGCATTTTTTCAAACTCCGCGTAGTATTGAAAATTAGCAGAATCACTAATCATTAATTTTTTACCTATTTCGTAATCTCCGTCTAGTGCTGCTCTTATAAAATTTCTTGCTGCATCTAAATCGCTTTCGGATGTAATTTCAAGTGCTTGTTTTTCATTGGCACTTTTACAACTCCACAAAAACAATAAAAAAAATGCGGCACAATGTAATCGTATTTTCATTTCTGCAAAATAAGAAATCTTTATCTACGATGAGAAGTATTTTGATTTTCGTTATTATCTTCTTCCTTAGTCTCTTTTTCGTATGCCCGAATTATTTGTTTTACTAGTCGATGTCTTACCACATCTTCTTCATCCAACTCAACATGTGCAATACCTTCAATCCCTTGAAGAATTTTTGAAGCTTTTATCAATCCGCTTCGTTGATGACGTGGCAAATCAATTTGTGTAATATCACCTGTGATTATTGCTTTTGCATTTGCACCAATTCTTGTTAAAAACATTTTTAATTGCAAATCGGTTGTGTTTTGCGCTTCATCGAGAATGATAAAAGCGTTGTCGAGTGTTCGGCCACGCATATATGCCAACGGAGCAATTTCGATTGTTCTCGTTGTCATATAATATCCCAATTTATCCGCAGGAATCATATCATCCAACGCATCATATAATGGACGGAGATACGGATCAATCTTTTCTTTTAAATCTCCAGGTAAAAATCCAAGACTTTCACCAGCTTCCACCGCTGGTCTTGTAAGAATAATTTTCTTTACTGCTTTATTTTTTAATGCTCGAACGGCTAAAGCAACAGCCGTGTAAGTTTTACCTGTACCTGCTGGGCCAATCGCAAAAACAATATCATTTTTATCCGCTAATTGAACCATTAACTTTTGATTAATAGTTCTTGCCCGAACAGATTTCCCATTTGGACCAAACACTAAAACCTCGTTAGGGTGTTTTTCAATAAAATTGTCAACTACTTCTGCATCATCTCCTCCCAAAATCTGATTAAAATAACTTTCATTCATGTTTCCGTTTCGCTCCAAGTATTGAACCAACTGTTCAATCTTTTCTTTTGCGGGTTGTATTTGTTCCGGTGCTCCACTAAGTTTGAGCTGTTTGCCGCGCGAAAGAATTTTAATGAGTGGGAATTTTTTTTTCAGTATGTCGAGTTTCGCATTGTTGATTCCGAGAAACTCAATAGGATTAACTGATTCGAGGGTTATTATTGTATCTGTCAATTCAAATATTTTTTAATGAATAAATAGATTCAAGTTTCTAAACTAAAATAACACTTAATAAAATCAACTACCTAATAATTTTTATTCACAGATGTTGAAACAAAAAATAAAATATTTCAAAAAAATTAGTTGAGTTGTTTAAGTTGCTGAATAGTTTTAATTGGATCAGATGATTTGAAAACTGTATTTCCTGCAACCAATACATCAGCACCGGCTGCTAGAATTTCGGAAGCGTTTTCCATTGTAACTCCTCCATCAACTTCAATCAACACATTTAATTTTTTTTCATCAATCATCTTTTTTAATGCAATAATTTTATTGGTTGTTTCCGGAATATAAAGTTGCCCGCCAAAACCAGGATGTACGCCCATCATGCAAACCAAGTCAATATTTTCCAATACTTCACTTAATGCCGAAACGGGAGTTTCTGGATTGATAGCAACGCCAACTTTCATTCCGAGTGATTTTATTTGTTCGATATTTTTATTTATTTGTGTACAAACTTCTACATGAATTGTAAGAATATCAGCACCGGCTTTTTTAAATGCTTCGGCATATTTTCCGGGCTCTTGAATCATTAAATGCACATCGCAAATTTTGGAAGTTGCCTTTCTAAAAAAAGAAACCAACATTGGCCCAAAACTTATGTTTGGCACAAAATGACCATCCATCACATCTAAATGATACCAATCGGCAACACTTTCATTCAACATGTTGCAATCTTTTTCAAGATTTAAAAAATTTGCGGAAAGTAATGAAGGTGCAATAATGGGCATGTTAAGATATTTTACGCAAGATAACTTTATTTCAATTTATCATTACTCAATAATTTATATACAGCTAATTTATAAAAGCATTCCCTTTTTAAATGATTTGACAAAACGCTGACATTTACAGTTTTAAAAAAAATAGCTTTGCAAAAAAAATCACATGCTAAGAACAACTACTTTTTCAATTGCTATTATGTTTTTGTTTCTTTATACTAGCTCTTTTTCAAAAAATGTTACAAATGCAACAAATCCAGTTGTTTCTGGCGATTCACTTCTTTATCCCGGAGAAAATCATTTCAAAAATATTCAGCAATTAACCTTTGGAGGGGACAATGCCGAAGCCTATTTTAGTTTTGATGGTCGCTGGATTATTTTTCAAAGAACCAGTTTAAAAGATGGAATTCCCTGTGACCAAATGTATATTGGGAAAGTGCCGAAAGCTGGTGAAAAATTTGAATACCATTTAGTAAGTACTGGAAAAGGAAGAACAACTTGCGGTGCTTTTTTAAAAAATAACAATCAATTGGTTTATGCATCAACGCATTTGAATGATGCTGCATGCCCGCCTGTTCCTGATAGAAAAAAATATGGCAATCGGTACATCTGGCCGCTTTATGATAGTTACGATATTTTTTTAGCTGATTTTAACGGAAAAATTATTAAGCAACTTACAAGCAGTAAAGGTTACGATGCCGAAGCAACAATTTCTCCCGACGGAAAGAAAATGATTTATACCAGTACAAAAGATGGTGACATTGATTTATACATCATGAATTTAAAATCTGGAAAAGAAAAAAAAATCACCTCTCAATTGGGTTATGATGGTGGCGCATGGTTTAGCCCTGATGGAAAAAAAATCATTTGGCGTGCGAGCCGCCCAACAACGGAAGCGGAAATAAAAGAATACAAAGAACTACTAACGGAAAATCTTGTAGCACCTACCAATATGGAAATTTGGGTTGCCGATGCGGATGGTTCTAATGCAAAAGCAGTAACCAATTTTGGACAAGCAAATTGGGCACCTACTTTTATGCCGGATAGTAAAAGAATAATTTTTGCAAGCAATCACGAATACAAACGCGGTTTCCCTTTCAACCTTTATACTATTGACGAAGATGGAAAAAATCTTACCAAGATAAGTCGTGATAACGGATTTGACGCATTCCCAACTTTTAGTGTTGATGGAAAGAAAATTCTTTTTTCGAGCAATAGAAATAATGGTGGCACTCGTGACACAAATATATTTTTAGCAGATTGGGTTGAATAAAGTTCGCATTTTTAGACTCTAACATCGATAGAATTTCAGATTCAATTTTATTGCTTATTTTCAATCCTTAATTATATTTTATATGGAAACAGGATTGCTTCATTTGCATAGTTTACTAAGATGGATTGTTTTAGTTTTACTTGTAGTTGCCATTTTCAGACACTTAACTGCAGGCAATAGAATTTTTAATGCAACCGATAAAAAACTGGGATTGTTTTTACTTATTTGCTGCGACTTGATGTTGGCCATTGGTTTTTATCAGTGGTTCACTGGTCCGTTGGGATTAAAAAATATAAACTTGTTGGGAATGAAAGAAGTGATGAGCGATTCGATTTACCGATTTTTTGCTGCCGAACATTTTGCAGGAATGTTTATTGCAATTGTGTTGGTTCATGTAGGAAGAAGTTTTGCTAAAAAATCTACCCCTGATACAGTAAAACACCAACGTACGCTGGTGTTCTTTTTACTTTCTTTACTTATAATTTTGGTTTCAACCCCATGGCCTTTTCGCGAAGTGGGATTTGGCAGAGGTTGGTTTTAAATTGAAAAAATTGGTATGACTTTTAATCTGAATTTTACATATTGGATTGATAAAAGAAAATGCTCGCTCGGATGACCTGGTCGGACGGGGAAATTTTACTTCCTAATGGTTTCTCTTGAATCGGCTAATTAGCATTTCTTTTTCAAAAAAATATTCAACACAATTTTTTTAACTCATAATTATTTGTATGCCTCATTATTACCAACTTGGAACAATACCTCACAAACGCCATACTCAATTTCGTAAACCAGATGGCGGTTTATATAGCGAACAATTATTTTCCACCGAAGGCTTTTCTGAAGATTACTCCTTATTATATCATGTTCATCCTCCTACTCAAATTATAAAAACAGAACCGCAAACGGATGTTTCTCCAAAAATTGCAGAAGAAAAAATGCTGAAACATCGTTGTTTTGAAGGGTTTAATATTAATCCGGAAAAAGATTTTTTGAAAAGCAGAAAAGCAGTTTTGGTAAATGCAGACTGTCATATTGTGTTGGCTTCGCCACAAGAAAGTATGAAGGATTATTTTTATAAAAACACCGATGCCGATGAAATGATTTTTATACACGAAGGCAGCGGAGTTGTAAAAACACAATACGGCAAACTCCCTTTTTCTTACGGCGATTATATTATTTTACCTCGAGGAACCATTTATCAAATTGAATTTAACGATTCAAAAAATAAATTATTTATCGTAGAATCGTTTACTCCGTTGCGTTTTCCAAAAAGATATTTAAGCAAGTTTGGTCAATTGATGGAACACGCTCCTTATTGCGAACGCGATATTCGAACGCCGCAAGATTTGGAAACGCATGATGAAAAAGGAGATTTTATTATTAAAGCAAAGAAAAAAGGAATGCTTTATGGTTTGCATTATGGCACGCATCCTTTTGATGTAGTTGGATGGGACGGATGTTGTTATCCATATGTTTTTTCCATTCACGACTTTGAACCAATAACAGGCAGGGTGCATCAACCACCACCGGTTCATCAAACATTTGAAACCAATGTGTTTGTAGTTTGTTCTTTTGTGCCAAGATTGTACGATTATCATCCGCAAGCAATACCTGCACCTTACAATCATAGTAATATTGATAGCGATGAAGTTATTTATTATGTGGATGGCGATTTTATGAGCCGTAAAAATGTAACTCGTGGAATGATTACGCTTCATCCGGCTGGTATTCCACACGGACCACACCCCGGAACTGTGGCAAAAAGTATTGGTGCAAAAGAAACAAAAGAACTTGCGGTAATGGTGGATACTTTTCGTCCGTTAATGTTAACTGAAGAAGCTTTGAATATTGAAAATTCAAACTATGTGATGAGTTGGGCCGAATAAAATTCTTTGAATTATGGAATTGATTAAATTTTTCCTTAAATTGAGGGTGCAAAAATTGAATTCTTTATGTTAAAAATTAGTCAACTCCACTCCGGTGATATTGTATTGGTAAGCGATGAAGGTTTATTGCGCGAAGGAAGCGTTCTTAAAACCGACCGCGATGAAAATCTTGTATTAGTAAATAATGGCATTCAAGATTTTTGGTATCAACCACAGGATATTTACCCCGTAGCGCTCAACGAATCGCAGCTTTTAGAATTTGGTTTTGAAAAAGAAAAACTTGCCAATTCTGTAAAATATAAAAAAGGAGCTTTTCGATTATTAACTCCTTTGGCTGGCAATTTCAACAAATTGGAACTTTGGTACAGAGAAGATCGCCGAAATTTTGATGTCTCAATTGCTGCTCATGAGTTACAAAGTTTATATTGTGCAATGACCAAAGTGCCGCTTTTACGAAATTAATCAACTCTCTTTTAGGTAGATTTCTGGCTCTATTTTTACTAATAATAAAAAAAAAGTCAGATTTTTCGTTTTTCACACCGATACTCTTATCTTTGCGCTCCTAAAAATCGTATGTCTAAACAAGCATTGATTAAACAAGATGGAAGAATAGCAGAAGCCTTATCCAATGCGATGTTCAAGGTAAAACTAGAAAACGGACACGAAATTTTGGCAACAATTTCTGGTAAAATGAGGATGCATTACATTCGAATTTTACCTGGAGATAAAGTAGGGGTTGAAATGAGCCCTTATGATTTAACAAGAGGAAGAATTATATTTCGATATAAATAACCAGCAGTAAACTGCGCGAACAAAAAGAAAAGAAATGAAAGTTAGAGCATCTATTAAAAAAAGAAGTACGGACTGTAAGATTGTTCGTCGTAAAGGGAAATTATACATCATAAATAAAAAAAACCCACGCTTCAAACAGCGTCAGGGTTAAGATTAAACTAATAAAATTAATAAGCTAAAATAAAAATATGGCTCGTATAGCTGGTGTAGATTTACCAAAAAATAAAAGAGGAGAAATAGGACTTACGTATATATTTGGCATTGGTCCATCTACTGCAAAGTATATTCTTGATAAAAACAATATCAGTCGTGATAAAAAAGTAAGCGATTGGAATGACGAAGATTTGAACGCCATTCGTACTACAATTAATGATGAATTGAAAGTAGAAGGTGTATTGCGTAGTGAAGTACAAATGAGCATTAAGCGTTTGTTGGATATTGCTTGTTACCGTGGATTGCGCCATCGTAAAGGATTGCCAGTTCGTGGTCAAAGAACAAAAACCAACAGTCGTACAAGAAAAGGAAAACGTAAAACGGTTGCAGGTAAAAAGAAAGCACCGAAAAAATAATTGTTAACGAAGCATTTTTTTGAATTAATACTAGATCTGAACGCTTCACAGGGAGGGTTAATTCAAACGCCTAAAAAGCGGAACAAATTTTTAAAGAGTACCTCAAAAAATTATGGCAAAAGCACAACAACAACAACCCGTAAGCGCTAAAGCAGCAGCAAAGAAAAGAGTAGTAAAAGTAGACGCCTTCGGAGATGCACACATTTCAGCAACTTTCAACAACATCATTATTAGTTTAACCAACAAAACTGGTCAGGTTATTTCATGGAGCAGTGCTGGTAAAATGGGTTTTAAAGGTTCCAAAAAAAATACACCATATGCTGCGCAAATGGCTGCAGGTGAAGCTGGCAAAAAAGCATTTGATGCTGGTTTAAAAAAAGTTGATGTATATGTAAAAGGACCCGGTGCTGGTCGCGAAAGTGCAATCAGAGCTATTTCTCAATCAGGAATTGAAGTAGTAATGATTAAGGACATTACACCCATGCCACACAATGGTTGTCGTCCACCAAAGAAAAGAAGAGTTTAATAGTAGTTAATAACTACACAACATATTTGATAAAGCCAATTTTGTCATTTACAAAAAAGGTGTCTAATCGATTTTTACCGCTTTTAATGATTAGCCACCGGTATTAAAAAAGCGGAAATGAATAAAAACTATGGCACGTTACACTGGTCCAAAGACCAAAATTTCCCGCATTTTCGGTGAGCCTATCTTAGGAAATGGCAAATGGTTGACTAAAAATAGCAACCCTCCAGGACAACATGGCGAAAAAAGAAAGCGTAAAACTTTAGGTGAATACGCTTTACAACTTCGTGAAAAACAAAAAGCAAAATTCACCTATGGTGTATTGGAGAAACAGTTCCGCAAAACTTTTGAAGAAGCTGCAAGAAGAAAAGGGATAACTGGAGAAAACCTTATTAAACTATTGGAAGCTCGTTTGGATAATACAGTTTTCCGTTTAGGAATTGCTCCGAGCCGTCCAGCTGCGCGCCAATTAGTAAGTCACAAGCATATCACAGTAAATGGTGAGGTTGCAAATATTCCATCTTATCAGTTAAAAGCTGGTGACATTATTTCTATTAAAGAAAGTAGTAAAGAAAAATCATCCATTATAAGCCAGATAGGAACAAAGAATCCAAAATTTAGTTGGCTTGAATGGAATGAAGTTTCAAAAAAAGGAACATTTATTACTTACCCTGAAAGAGAAAATATTCCAGAAAATATCAAAGAACAACTAATTGTGGAATTGTATAGTAAGTAATTGTAAAATTTTGAAACGAAAGAAACCCCTTTAAAAAAATAATAAATAAAAATTTGAATATGGCAATTTTAAACTTTCAAAAACCAGACAAGATAATCTTACAAAAGGCTTCGCAATTTGAAGCACAATTTGAATTTCGTCCATTGGAACCTGGTTACGCAG
The DNA here is from genome assembly GCA_005798905.1 of Bacteroidota bacterium. Classification (GTDB taxonomy): domain Bacteria; phylum Bacteroidota; class Bacteroidia; order Chitinophagales; family Chitinophagaceae; genus VBAS01. The sequence goes on from SYIK01000001.1 coordinate 122,774, forward strand.
TTACAATTGGTAACGCATTGCGTAGAGTATTGCTTAGCAGTTTGGAAGGTTATGCAATTATAGGTGTACAAATTAGTGGTGTTAATCATGAATTTTCAACATTGAAAGGAATTACTGAAGATGTTGTTGAAATTCTTTTAAACCTTAAACAAGTAAGATTTAATAAGATTGTTGACCATGAAGTTTCTCAAGAGAAAATTTCTTTACATATTAAAAACCGTACCGAGTTTACTGCGGCATTGATTGGAGAAGGTTCTCAGAATTTTCAAATCATGAATCCTGATTTGCTTATTTGCACATTGGATTCTTCTGCTAAATTGGAAATTGAATTAACCATTGGAAAAGGACGTGGTTATGTTCCTGCAGAAGATAACAAACCAAAAGAAGCACCACTTGGCTACATTCCAATCGACTCTATTTTTACTCCAATTAAAAATGTAAAATATAGTGTTGAAAATACAAGGGTTGAACAACGCACCGACTATGAAAAATTAGTAATGGACGTAAGTACCGATGGTACCATTCACCCGGAAGAAGCAGTAAAACAAGCAAGCCGAATTTTGATTCAACATTTGATGATCATCACCGATGAAAACATCACATTCGATAGCAAAGAAGATAAGAAAGAAGATTTAGTTGACGAACAAACATTGCAATTACGCAAAACATTAAAAACACCATTAGAAGATTTGGATCTTTCTGTTCGTGCATTTAATTGTTTAAAAGCTGCAAAAATTAATAGCTTAAGCGAATTGGTTCAATACGAACAAGAAGATCTGATGAAGTTCCGCAACTTTGGACAAAAATCACTTTCAGAAATAGAACAAGTACTTAACGAAAGAGGTTTACGTTTTGGAATTGATTTGGAAAAATTAGGTATCGATAAAGAAGATTTTTAATTCAAACTATTATTAATAAGACTACAATTCCTGACACGGTGTAGTCAATAAAAATTTAAGTCATGCGTCACGGAGATAAAATAAAAAATTTAAGTAGAACAAAATCGCACAGAGATGCGTTATTGAGCAATCTTACCATTGCATTAATTACCAACAAGCGTATTGTAACTACAGTTGCAAAAGCAAAAGCATTGCGTGTTTATGCAGAGCCTTTGTTTACAAAAGCAAAACAAAATACTACGCATCAGCGTAGAATTGTATTCAGCCATTTACAAGATAAAGCGGCGATTACAGAATTATTTAGCACCATTGCTGAAAAGATTGCTGGTCGTCCTGGTGGCTATACTCGAATCATCAAATTGGGTGCTCGCTTAGGCGATAATGCTGAAATGGCAATGATTGAATTGGTTGACTTCAATGAAATTTACGGAAAAGGTAAAGGCGAAGTAAAAGATACTGCAAAGAAAACTCGTCGTAGCCGTAGTAAACAAACAACTACTGACGAAACTGTGGAGCCTACAACTGAAGAAAACAAAGCCGAATAAAAATTAATCTTCTTTTAATGAAAAACTCTCCCGTAAAACAGGAGAGTTTTTTTATTGACTTGTAACTATTATTTTGCTTTAAACGACCATGTAAAAGAAAATACAGCTACAATATCTCCATTCAAATTTTTACCAATACATTTTGCAGTTACCGTTTTTGCTTCTTTTGTAGCAATCGCTTCATTAATAGTTTGTTTAATTGTATTCCCATCTTCACATCTAAAAATTGTTTTAGCGATTGCCTTTTTGAAAAATTCACTTTCAGATTTTACAACCAACATCGACACCGCAGGATTTTTTTTATACAAATGTGCCATGGCTAATGCGCCGGTACTTAACTCAGCTGCCATACCAAGACAAGCAAAATAAGTAGAGCGAAATGGATTTTGAGAAAACCATTTATACGGAATTGAAACTTCGCAATATTCTTCTTCCAAACTTATTACACGAACTCCCGAAAAAAAAGCACTGGGAAGTTTTGTAAATAAAAACATCCCAAACTTTAATGGAGATTCTACTAATTTTTTAAAAGTTTGAAAAGAAGATGACATTCAATTAATTTTTACACAACTCTAAATTAACTCTATTTGTCCATTCAATAAATCATCGAACTGCTGTCTTTTTCTAATAAGATATGCTTCCTCATTTTTTATCAAAACCTCGGCAGGTTTTGTTCTTGCATTATAATTAGATGACATTTCAAAACAATAAGCTCCTGCATTGTGAAAAACCAATAAATCATTTTCGCGTACTTTGGGAAGCAAACGATTTTCTGCAAAATTGTCGGTCTCACAAATATTACCAACTACATTATAAAGTATTTTTTCTCCTGTAGGATTAGAAATATTTTCAATTTCATGATAAGCTCCATAAAACATGGGGCGAATAAAATGGTTTAAACCCGTATCCACTCCAACAAACTGAATCTGCTCTGATTTTTTCAACACGTTTACTTTCGTTATTAAATAACCTGCTTCGCTTACTAAAAATTTTCCAGGTTCAAACCAAACTTGGAATAAACGTCCTGTTTTTTGAGAAAATTTTTCTAATTCATCTCTTAGTTTTTTCCCCAATTTTTCGATATCCGTTCCTTCCTCTCCTATTTTATATGGAACTTTAAACCCTCCTCCTAAATCTAAAAATTTAAGTTCGGGGAAAAACTGGGCGGCTTCAAACAAAAGCTTAATTCCTTCAGCAAAAATTTCTACATCTTTTATTTCACTTCCAGTATGGATATGTAGTCCGTGAATGACAAGTCCTGTTTTATTTTTTAATTGTACTAACTCCTGTAATTGACTTAATGGAATTCCAAACTTACTTTCTGCATGCCCTGTAGATATTTTTAAATTTCCACCCGCCATAATATTGGGACGCAATCGAACGCCTACAGGATAACTATCTCCAAAAAAATTTCCAAATTTTTCTAAATTAGAAAGACTGTCAATATTGATATGAACATTCAATTCTTTTGCTTCAATAATTTCATCGAATGAAATATTATTGGATGTATATAAAATTTGTTGCGCAGCAAAACCCGCTCTAAAAGCCAATCTCACTTCATTGATTGAACTACAATCAACATTGCAACCCATTTGATGAATGATGCGAAGTATATTGATATTAGTAAGTGCCTTTGCTGCGTAGAAAAATTTTACATCTACATTTGAAAATGAATGCAACAATTTTTGATATTGTTCCTTTATTTTTTCTGCATTGTAAACATAAAGTGGAGTTCCAAATTTATTGGCCAATGCGATAACTTGTTCTTTGGGGATTTGCATGATTACGAAGATAAGCTCAGCTGTAAAAATTTTTGCTGAAAATATTTCAATTAAGAAGTTGCATTTTCATCAACTTCCGAATTGTTCGATTGCAATTCTTCGATTTCTGAAACGATGCTACTTTCTTGTTCCTTATTTGAAAATTCAGTATTTCTTATTTGTGTGGGTTCGATAAATTGATCGGCCAATACTTCTTTTATGCTTGGTAAATCAGCAGCGGAATTGATGCCGAAATAATCCATAAAGTTATTTGATGTGGAATATAATATTGGCTGACCGGGTTGTTTTTCGTTTCTACCACTAATAACGATTAACTCTTTTTCTAATAACCGCTGCACAGCATAATCAGCGTTTACCCCTCTTATCGATTCAATTTCTCCTTTTGTTACCGGTTGTTTGTATGCAACAATCGATAAAGTTTCCATTGCAGCTGCCGATAATTTTTTAATGAATTTATCGCCATTAAGTTGTGCAACAGTTTTATGAAATTCTTTTTTTGTAAGAAATTGCCAACCACCACCGCTCAATTTTACCTCAAATGGATAAAATTCTGCACTGTATTTTTCTACAATACCTTGCACAGCTGTTTCCACTTTTTCCAATTCTATTTTTTCATCAAAAATTGAAAAAGCATTGTTAAGCAATTCAGTAATTTCTGAAGTAGTTAATGGTTTATCACTTGCAAAAATCAGTGCTTCGATGTGCTGAATAAGTGTGCTAATTTCCATAGTTAATTTGCAGTAATGATTTTTTTAACCTTGTAATGCAGCAGCACCGCTTACAATCTCGGACAATTCAGTAGTAATTGCAGCTTGTCTTGCACGGTTGTAGCTGATACGAAGCGAACGAAGCATTTCATTTGCATTTTCGCTTGCTTTATCCATCGCAGTCATTCGTGCTCCATGTTCACTTGCATTTGCATCAAGTACTGCTTTGTACAATTGGGTGTTAAGAATTTTTGGAATTAATTCAGCAATCAATTCATCTTTTCCTGGATCGAAAATAAAGTCTGCTTTTGTTGCACCTTTTTGAGGTATCACTTTTGGAATTGGTAAAAATCTTTCTACTTCATTTTGTTGCGTTCCAGCATTTTTAAATTGACTGTAAACAATTTCAACAACATCAACCTTTTTTTCTACAAATGCATTAGCTGCAGCTTGCGCTGCTTTTTGTACATTTTCAAAATTAAGGTTGATAAAAATATCTTTATAAGTGGCGTCTGTATTGAATTTGTTTTTAGAAAAATGTTCAAACCCTTTTTTACCAACATTCCAAATAGTTACATTTCCTTTTTTAAATTGTAAAGCATAATTTTCGACAATCGCTGCTTTTGTCAATTTAATAATATTTGCATTATATGCTCCGCACAAACCACGATCACTTGTAATGACAATCATTAATACATTTTCAATTGTACGATTTTCAGCAAACTTCATCCCAGTTCCACCACTTGCATTGCTTACGATATTACTCAATATGTCTTGCATTTTTCTTGCATAAGGTCGCATTTGAATAATTGCATCTTGTGCGCGTCTCAATTTGGCAGCACTTACCATCTTCATTGCCTTAGTAATTTGTTGTGTACCTTGAACTGATTTTATTCGATTCCGAACCTCTTTTAATTGCCCTGCCATAGTCTTTAAAATTGGGGACGAAGGTACGGAATTGCCACTAAATTTTTGGAAGATTTAAGCTTAAACGAGTTGATAACTTTCTCTTCTTTTCAATATTCTAATAAATAATTTACTCGGTCTCTGAGTTTTTCAGCATTAGGAAGCATTGCAGATTCCAACCCAGTATTTAATGGGACTGCTGGTAGATTGATGGAGCCAAAAACTTCAACTGGCGCATCCAACCATTTGAAACACTCCTTTGAAATTCTTCCTGCTAAGGCTTCGGCAAAAGAATTGTTTTGTTGTTCTTCAGTTAGCACCAAGCATTTGCCATGTTTTTTTACCGTTTCAAAAATCAAGTTTTCATCCAGTGGAAATAAAGTGCGTAAATCAATAATCTCAATTTGATTCGGAAAATATTTCGCTGCTTCCATTGACCAATAAACTCCCATACCGTAAGTAATAATGCAACAGGTTTCTCCATTATTCAGCTTATTTTCATCAGCAGTTAAAATACAATTTGCTTTTCCAAATGGCAGTATATAATCTTCGGATGGTTCAACTCTTTTCGCATCATCCGTTCCAGGAACTTTACTCCAATAAAGACCTTTGTGTTCCAACATTACTACTGGATTTCCATCATAAAATGCAGCTTTCATTAATCCTTTCATATCAGCAGCATTGGATGGATACGCAATTTTTATTCCTTTTATAGAAAGCAAAGTTGTTTCAACAGAACCGCTGTGGTACGGTCCACCACCACCATAAGCCCCAACAGGAATTCTGATAATTACAGAAACCGGAAATTTTCCGCAAGTAAGAAAACAAGATTTTGAAATTTCGCAAACGAGTTGATTAATTCCCGAATAAATATAATCGGCAAACTGAACTTCCACAATTGGCTTTACACCCACTGCACTCAAACCGGCTGTTGAACCAATAATATATGCTTCTTGAATTGCAGTATTAAAAACACGATGGTCGCCGAATTGCTCCGCCAATGTTGCCGATTCACGAAACACACCACCTAATCTTCTTCCCACATCCTGACCAAAAAAAATACATTCAGTATGTTTTTCCATCAATTCTCGAATTGCAAATAAAGCAGCATCTACCATAAATATTTTTTCTCCACTGTTTGGAGTTCGCTCTCCTTTTTCTTGCAAAATTTTTGTTGGAGTAAATACTTCTTCGATTAGTTGATCTGAGTTGGGTTCTGCAGCATACACTGCTTTATTAAAATCTTCAGCTATTTGATTGTTTGCTTCCTTTTCAATATTCGAAATTGTATTTTCATCAATCTTTTGTTGAACTAATATTTTTTTCAATTTTGGAATTGGATCATTTTGAAAATGTTTTTCAAGATCCGCTTCACTTCTATAAAATTCTTTTCTTACACCACTTGTATGATGATTGAGTAATGGAACTTTTGCGTGAACTAACCACGGACCGCCCGTTGTTCGAGCTTCGTTAATTACATTTTCCATTAATTTATAACAAGCAACAAAATCAGTTCCATCAACTTGAATTTTATTCAACCCTTTAAATCCATCTGCATATTCATAAGCGTTCATTGTTCTTGTTTCTTCCGCCGCTGCGCTAATTCCCCATTCATTATCTTGAATCAAATAAATGATTGGTAATTTTTTTAATACTGCAAATTGAATTGCTTCGCTCACTTCACCTTCCGTTACACTTCCGTCTCCCATTGAACAAACAACAACCGGTAATTCCCCATTATTCCCAGTTTTTAATATAGAAGAATTTGTATTGTTTAAATACTGTAATCCTTGCGCAATACCGGTTGTAGGAATTGCTTGCATACCGGTAGCACTACTTTGATGAATGATTTTTGGCTTATCTTTTTCAATAGAATTTGGATGCGAATAATACGATCGTCCTCCGGTAAATAAATCATCTCCTTTCGTTAATAATTGCAACATTAATTGATACGGTGTAAATCCAATTCCCAATAAAATACTTTCATCGCGATAATACGGACTTATAAAATCGTACGATTTTAAATGAAAAGCGGTAGCTAATTGAATGGCTTCGTGTCCACGAGAAGTAGAATGAACATATTTGCATATTGGCCGATTGGCTTCGTAAACCGCTGCCATGGCTTTTGCCAAACACATTAGCCGATACGCTTTGAGTAATTTTTCAGTTTCTACCATGTGAATTGAAATAACTATTTAATTGCTAACGATAAAAGTGAATCATCTTCGATAAATGCTTCTAAATCGTCTCCCACAGAAACTTCTCCCACTCCTGCCGGTGTTCCAGTAAATATTAAATCGCCAACATTGAGTGTAAAAAAATTTGAAATGTGTGAAACAATTTTATCGAAGTCGTGAATCATCAAACTGGAATTTCCTTGTTGAACAATTGTTTTGTTTTTATAAAAACAAAAATTAATGTCTTTTTTATTTTTCATTTCGGCTATCGGAATCCATTTTCCAATTACAGCCGAATTGTCCCACGCTTTTGCTTTTTCCCAAGGAAGTCCTTTTTTCTTCAATTCATTTTGAAGATCACGAGCTGTAAAATCAATACCAACCGTTATTGCATCGTAATATTCCGCTGCGGAATTTTCAGCAATCAATTTTCCTTTTTTACTAATTTGTAAAACTAATTCACATTCATAATGAAGTTCATTTGTAAATTCTGGATAACAAAAAGGCATCGAAGGTTGTAACAATGCACTCTCCGGTTTCATAAATATTACAGGTTCTTGCGGAATTTCATTATTAAGTTCCAGCGCATGTGCAGCGTAGTTTCTACCAATACAAAAGATTGTCATTGCAATTTTAGATTTTTATTAAAGTGAATACTCGCTATTATTTACATCATTCATTGTAAGACTAATACCACGACTAATAAAACTTTCAATACATTCTGTTGCTTTTTCTATTTTCATTTTCACCATTGATTCTTCAGCTTTTTTCCATTTGCTCAATACAAAATCTGCTTGCTTTCCTTTTGGGTATTCATTTCCAATTCCAAAACGCAAACGCGGATATGCATTTGTTGCTAACATTGCAGCAATACTTTTTAGCCCATTGTGCCCGCCATCACTTCCACTCGATTTTAACCGCATCTTTGAAAGCGGCAATGCCAACTCATCAACAATTACAAGTATATTTTCAATAGAAATTTTTTCTTTGTCCATCCAATATTTAACTGCATTGCCACTTAAGTTCATAAATGTAGTAGGGCAAATACAAACAATCGTTTTTGCTTTCCACTTTATAGTTGAAACATAAGCCAATCTTTCAACTTTAAAATTTCCAGAATGTTTTTGCACAAATGCATTTACTACATCAAAACCAATGTTGTGACGTGTGTGCACATATTCATCACCTATATTTCCCAAACCAACAATTAAAAATTTCATACAATTAAGTTCTTCAAAGAAAGTTTATTTTTTTAACAAATAAAAAAACCTCGTAAAAAACGAGGTTTTAATACTATTAAATTTTTACAACTGATTACTTTTTACCTTTTGCTGCAGGTTTTGCGGCAGTAGCAGCAGCGGCAGGAGTAGCAGTAGCAGTAGCAGCAGCGGCAGGCGCAGCTGTTTTAGCCGGAGCAGCAGTAGCTTCTTCTTGTTTCAATTGGCGTGTAAGTACAACCGATACAACCGGAATACGTGCAGGATTTAAAATTTCGTAATTATCTACTTTCACGTCTTCAACACGGATATTTCCGTTCAATTGTAAATCATCCACTTTTACTTCAATTTTTTCTTGTAGGTATTTTGGATAAGTTTTTACTTTCAATGTTTTCATGCGGATGTTCAACTTTCCACCTTCTTTTACACCAATTGCAGTTCCAGAAAAAAACAAAGGAATGGTTGCAGTTATTTTTTTGCTTTCAACTAACTCCAACATGTCCACATGAATTAACTTGTCTGATATTTTATCAAACTGAAGATCTTTTAAAATGCAGATGTAAGTCTTGCCATCCAATTTAATTTCGGCTTTTTGAAAGTTTGGTGTGTACACAAGGGTAGCAAGTGCCATGGAAGATGCAGAAAAATTAATTTCCTTTTCCCCTCCATAAATTACACCGGGCACCAAATCCTGAGAGCGAAGTTGACGGGCGGCTTTTTTCCCGCTTTCGGTCCTCAGTTGTCCTTCGATAGTAATCGTTTTCATTTTTTATATTGATTTATTGTTTACAATTTTTGAGTTAGTTGCTCTTTTTATGAGAATGAACAAACAAACCCGTTATACTTTTATTTTCAAATGCATTTCGAATTGCCACTGCAAAAAGCTTGGAAACCGAAATCACTTTAATCTTCGAACTCTCCTGTTTCAATGGAATCGTATCACAAACTACTAATTCCTCCAACACACTATTTTCAATATTCTCGTAGGCCTTTCCACTCAAAACCGGATGTGTAATTAGAGCTCTTACTGTTCTTGCTCCTTTTTCTTTTAATAAGGCCGCACTTTTTACAAGCGTTCCACCAGTATCGCAAATGTCATCTATAATAACAACATCTTCCCCAGTCACATCCCCAATTACCACCATACTTGCAATTTCATTTGCTCTTTTGCGATGCTTATCGCAAATCACCATTTCTGCTTCAAAATAGCTTGCAATTTCCCGAATTCGGTTGGCACTTCCTACGTCGGGGGCCGCGAAGGTAAGGTTTTCCAATTTCAAATTTTCAATATATGGAATAAAAACTGCATGACTATCTAAATGATCAACGGGAATATCAAAATACCCCTGAATTTGTGGTGCGTGTAGATCCATTGTAATTATCCGATCGGCTCCGGCAGCCGTTAACATATTAGCTACCAATTTACTGCCAATAGAGACACGAGGGCCGTCTTTTCTATCTTGTCTGGCGTAACCATAATAAGGAAGCACAACAATTACTTTGTATGCAGAAGCTCTTTTGGCTGCATCAATCATTAGCAACAATTCCATCAAATTATCGGAAGGCGAACAAGTACTTTGAACTAAAAAAACTGAATCGCCACGTATACTTTCCATAAAAATAGGAAGTATTTCACCATCGCTAAATTTTTGAATATTGATTTTACCAAGCTGGCACCCGTAATTTTTACAGATTTGCTCAGTTAGTTGTTTTGAGCTGTTTCCAGCAAAGATTCTGGCATTTGACATAATGTAAAAATGTGGCGCGAAGATAACAATTCAACTCCAATTTATTTTTTGTATATAAAAAAACTTGCCTCTATTTTCTAATGACCTTACCGATAAGTGGTATTGTTCAATTCATATTTTTTTTCTACTCTTGAATATGCAAGAATCAAACTGTTCAATTAAACGATGGGCGAAAGATGATCGACCTCGCGAAAAATTATTATTAAAGGGTGTAGAAAGTTTAAGCGATTCCGAATTAATTGCAATCTTAATAAATCACGGAACGAAAGAAAAAAGTGCAGTATCTCTGGCAAAGGAAATTTTACTGCTTGGTAAAAATAATCTCGATGAACTTGGGAAACTTTCAATAAATGAGTTCATACGCGTTAAAGGAATTGGAGAAGCAAAATCAATTACAATCATTGCAGCACTTGAATTAGGCCGTCGTAGACATGCATCAAAGATTCTACCTAAATCTACAATAACAAATAGTGCAGATATTGCAAACTACTTACAAATAAAATTAAAAGATTTGCGACACGAAGTGTTTGCTGTTTTCTTTTTGAATCGTGCAAACAAGATCAATCATTTCGAAATAATTAGCGAAGGCGGTATTACAGGAACTGTTGCCGACCCAAGAATTATTTTGAAAAAAGCATTAGAAGAAGATGCAGTGAGTATCATACTTTGCCACAACCATCCTTCTGGAAATTTGAAACCAAGTAAAGCCGATGAAGAGTTAACACTCAAAATAAAGTCTGCTGCAAAATATTTCGACATTACCGTTTTAGATCACTTGATTGTAAGTGACGGTGGTTATTTCAGTTTTGCCGATGAAGGAATCCTATAACTCTCTTACGATTGATTACGCTTGAGCAGTTGGGCCGAAATTCATTGGAAGTTGAATTTCTTCTAAATCTTTTATCGTTCCATTTACATTTTCGTATCGAGAAATATTTTCTACCATTGCTTTCATAAATCGTTTTGCATGTTGTGGCGTAAAAATTATTCTCGATTTCACTTTGCTTTTCGGATTGCCCGGCATTACGTTTACAAAATCAACAACAAATTCAGCATGCGAATGCGTGATGATGGCAAGATTTGCATAAGTTCCTTCTGCTATTTCTTCAGAAATTTCAATATTTAATTGATTGGGTTGTTGCGTTTGTTCCATACTGTTTTTTTGAAGCCACAATATTAAATAAAAAAAGCCTTGCATTTGCAAAGCCTTTTTATAATGAATTTAAAAAAATTATTAACGCGGTCTTATATAAACCAAATTCTCTGTTATCAATCGTTGGCCCCCTGCCGAAGTCCAACCGTAATTCAACGTAAATGTTTTTGTGGTTGGATTGTAAGTACAGTTATAAGGTGTAGGATCAACTGCTATAAATCCTGGTACAGGTGTTACATTTACTGTATTATTTGCATTTACAGAGAAACGCATTTTTACTCCTGTAAAATAAGTAAATACGTTAGCTGTATGATTATAAACAATAACAGACTCTCCTACTGCGCCTCCGTAATTTCTATTCACACTTGCAGCTCCTGTTGTAATTAGTTCGCAATACAAATCACCACCAAAACCCGCTGTTCCAAATGGTCCTGAAATATCTGTATTTGTTGGATGGGAAAAAGTTCCGTATACTCTGTAAATTCCATCGTATTGGTTTTTTGCACTTATTGCTACAGCAACCTGACTTTTTGCATCGCTAATTTGGCAACCTTTTGCTTCTGCAATCATAAATCCCATTCCCACATCTCCTGCGGTTATAAGCTGAGAAGCATCTAAATTAAATTTTAAAAATTTTACAAATTCACCTGGCTTAAAAGTAACTGTCCAGTTTTGTCCATCATATGGATTATCAGGATGTGAAGTATACAAATTGTTTGGAATTTCAACTACAGATGCACCACTTAAGTCAGAAAGAATTGCGTTGCTTTTTGCAATCTTAACTACTTGAGTTGAGTTTAATGCAGCAGCACTCACTGCATCACGTCTTATTTCAAGAACATTAATTGCTGCAACACCAGGAGTTAAATCCAAGGCAATTGTTATTAATCCATTACCGCCTTCTTGTAATTTGATTAATGTTTTTTCAGTACTTGGCGTTCCAGGAAATGCTTCATCTCCTTTTTCACAAGAGGTAATTAAGAACGAAGCAATTGAAATAAAAAGAAGTTTTTGAAAACCTTTTTTCATGGTAATATATTTTTTACAGTTAGTGTACTCGATAAAGTTAGGGATTATTTACTCAAATAAAAAAAAGTGGAAAAAATTATTCCACTTTTTTTAAAATAACAATTTAAAAATTATTGTTTATCCCACCACATTCTTCCATACTGAGAATCGGCAATACCGCCAACAGTATAAAGATTAGCTACAGAAGCTGTATTGGAAGGATTCAAATCATATTGAGTTTGTGCAATTGCAAAACGACGAGGAATACCAACAGATGTACCTGGTGCCGCAATCAAATTCGGGAAACCAGTACTTCTATATACATTCCAAGCTTCTTGTCCATCAGGAAAAGCAGCTAACCAACGTTGAGTTGCAATTTTAGAAATTTCTGCACCACCCGCTAAAGAAATATCTGCATCAGCCATATATGCACTTAGGTCAGCAGCATTATTTTGCCCCCATTGTGCCCAACCTAAACTAATTCCAGTTGCGTATAAAGTTGCAGCACTTTCTGTAGTCCAACCTCTTTGTGCAGCTTCCGCACGAGCTAATGCTACTTGAGATGCAGTAAGAATTGGAAGTGGCATTGTAGCAGTTCTTAGTGAATTGCTAATAACACGAGACCAATCCGTATTTGCATTTGACCAGTTTACAGCAGCGGTACGATCAAGTCCATAAGGAAATCCTTTTACAACACTTGGGTTGCTTGATGCAACTCCGTAAGAAAATACACGTTTGTCTCCATTCGTATTCATGAAGTCTGTAACTGTTGCACTAAGTGCAATATCACGACGCATAGTAAGATTGTAATATGCATAAAAAGGATTGTTGAAATTTCCACCAGGGAAGTTCAACATTGCATTTTCGGCATTGGTAGAAATTACACCGGCAGCATTTGCAAGTGCATCCAATACTTCTGCTTTTCCTTTTGCAGCATCAACTTTTGAAAGACGAACTCCCATAATTACGCGAAGAGAATTTGCAAATTTTTTCCACTGCGCAATATTTCTATTAAATAAAATATCACCTTTGAAAGCAGCACCTGCATCAAACTGTGCAGTAGCTTCTTTCAATTCTTTGAAAAGATCTACATAAATAGCTGCTTGATCGTCGTAAGGAATAATTCCGTCAAATTTCAACGCTTTAGAATAAGGTACATTTCCCCAAGCATCGGTAACACGTAAGTACCACCATGCTTTTAAAATTCTTGCTGTTGCAATTTGGTTTGCATTAGAACCATAGCTTGTCGCTTTTGGTGCTGTTTCAGCATTGGAGTTAAAGTTGATAATATTTTGGCAATCGTACAATACTCCAGAATAATATCCACTGAAATCAGCTTTTTGCGTTGCATAACGCGAAGCTTCCGTGTATTGCGTTTCAGCATATAGTTGAGAATAAAGTCCACTAGTGGTTGACCACATTTCTCCGCTTATGTTTGCAAGTGCATTGGTAAGCAATGCCGCTGTAATAGGTTCGGCAACGATACCTGGATTCAGGTTCATATCGCCAAACTCATTCAACTTCCTTACACAACCTGTACCAACAAGCATGCTGCTGGCAAGAAGTGCGATTGAGGTTATTTTTATAAGTTTCATTTTATTGTTTTTATCTGTTTTTAATTATTTAGAAAGAAAACTTTAAACTAGCACCGATTGAACGAGCACCAGGTAATTGACCATCTTCACCTTGTACACCTGAAATCTCAGATGGATCAAAGTTTTTAGATTCTCTATAAATCACCCATGGGTTACGAGCAGTTAAAGAAAAAGTTGCTCCTTGAACATATTTGCTCATTTTACCAATGTTTTTTACAGGAATACGATAGCTTAAAGATGCTTCTCTAATTTTAACAAAAGTTAAGTCGTGAATGAATGGCTCCGCTATTCTACCAAAATAAAATTGGTGGAAATAGTCTTGAGCTTCTACATATTTATCAACTACAGTTTTTTCATCAACAGCACTTACACCAACAACGTGTACACCACCGCCGTCTGCAACCGCATCACGCACATTTTTACCTTTATCATTTAAAGCAGCTGTTTCATCTAATAATCCAGAAAAATTGCCCCACATTTCAGAAAGTGAGAAGAATTTACCACCAACTTGGTAATCCATACTTACTGTTAATGTTAAACTCTTATAGTTCAAAGTATTGATTAAACCTCCTGTAAAATCAGGAAGAACTGAACCCCAATGTTTGTCAGCATCAACTACATAAGCACCAGTTGCAGCGTTGATTACTTTTTGACCAGCAGCATTACGTTTGATTCCACCGCCAATTAACTGACCCCAATTTTTCCCTTTTTCTTGGAAAGCACGTGCAAAACGAGTACCGAAAGAACCTCCTGCAAGTAATACTCTTCCTGTTGGTACTCCAAGAATTTCAACTACCGGATTTTTAATTGAGTATCCGAAAGTTTTAGATAGATCCCAATTTAAATTTTTACCTTTTAATGGACTTGCAGTAACTTGAACTTCAAAACCCTCACGCTGAATATGAACCGCATTATTTGCAACCGAAGTAAATCCGCTCACACCACTTACAGCAACATTCAATGGCTCTCCATCATTATCGTCATTGTAATAAGTAAAATTTACACCTAAACGACCTTTTAAGAACCGAAGATCTACACCTGCTTCGTAAGTAGAAATTGTACTACCGACAAGGTTTGGATCAACTGCTCCATTCGGTGTTGTCATTAGGAAGTTTCCATTCCATAAATATTGACCGGTAGAATAACCGAAGTTATTTTGATAAGTATTTAATGGGAGAGGTTTTTTACCCCAACTTGCAAACACTTTACCAAAACTTAACCAAGGCAAACTTGATTTTGTAAATTCGCTGAATATTAAACTTGCTCCAACAGATGGAGAAAGTAGATCAGGGTGAGCAACTGGGTTTGCAGAATACCAGTCATTTCTTAATGCGAAAGTGAAACTTGCATATTTACTCCACTCTAAATCTCCGTTAATGAACAAAGAATTTACTTTTGATTGCGAACGACCGTTAGACACACTTGGTTGTGCAACTGAATTATTAATTGCATAATAATCAGGAACATTCAAACCATTTGATGTAGCCATTGCTACCGACTTAGATTCAATATCCAACACATTCGCACCAGCATTTACGTTTACAACAAGTCTATTAGAAAAATAACTATTGTTGTAATTTGCCAATGCTTCGTAGTTGTACTCTTTGTAATAAGTCTCTCCAGTTGCGTAACCTGCTAAGTTGCCGGATTGTCCAGCACTTTTTTGCAACATGGAAGTGGTAATGTTTTCGTAATAAGAAGTAATTTGATTTTTACGAATAGTTGCTTTTACATTAAAATTCCTATTCATCTTGTATTGAAGATAAAAATCTCCATATATGCGATCTCTTGATTGTAAGTTATTTTGATTTTGGAAATAACTGTAGAAATTATACCAGTAGTTTCCAATAATATCATTATAACCACCAGCTCCATCAGGATTAGTTAAAAGATTCCAAGATGCCATTGTTCCATTTGGAGATTGAAAATCTTTTAATTCTTTCATGATTCCCATATCCAAATTGCGGTGGAACCATTGTGTAAATGAACCAGATGAGTTATTTGCATAACCATCACTGAATTCACCACGAATTCTTTGTGTAGTATAAGTAGAATTTACACCAGCAGAAAAATGATCGTTCAAATCAAAAGAAGCTGTAGTAAATAATGTATGACGAATAGAGCTTGAACTTGGAATCATTCCTTTAATGCTCTGATTCGTGTAAGAAACTCTAATATTACTTCCGGGACCGGATTTAGTAAAAGATGCATTCGTAGTTGTTGTCAATCCCTTGTTAAAGAAATCTCTAGCATTATTAGGTTGAGCAACAAGCGGAGCTGTCTTTAAAGAATATTTATGACCAGGAAACCAAGCATACCAAGGAATATATTCTTGACCTGTCATACGAGGCCCCCAACTTGCGTCATCGGTATAATCGTGAAAATATTTTCCATCTAATGCTTTCCATTCAATTGGTTGGCCAGCTTGCCAAGTATATTTCATTAAATCAGCAGAAGCACCACCGGCATATTCATTTTGGTATTGAGGCATAATGTAAACCATATCAGACATTACACTTTGTGTAATTTCTGCACCGATTCCTTGCTTAGCACCTCTTTTTTTGCTATTCATTACAATTGCACCGCTACCTGCTCTTTCTCCAAATAGTGCAGTTGCATTTGCTCCTTTAAGAACAGTTACATCTTCTATATCATCTGGGTTAACATCAAATGAGTTTACTATAGTACCATCAACTATGAAGATTGGACCTCTATCACCAAGAGATTGTCCACCACGAATACGAAGAAAATCTTCTGAGTTCAATTTTGCATTTGACTGTGACCTGGTTTGCACACCAGCAACTTTACCAGCTAATGCTTCAACAATGTTAGTGTTTGAAGTAATGTTCAGTTGATCACTTTTAATTACTTGAGCACTGTAAGGTGTTGTTCTTTGTGATTTTTTGATTCCGAAAGCACTTGTAACTACTACTTCGGTCATAGCACCTGTAGCATTAACGGTAACATTGACATTGTCAGATGCACCAACGGTTGCTTCTTTGTCTTCAAAACCTGCAGAACTAACTAAAAATACTGCGCCAGCTGATACGCCTTTAATACTAAAGCGTCCATCAGCATCAGCAGTAACACCATTTTTGGTGCCTTTAACTGTAACGGAAGCAAACGGAACTGATTTTCCATTTGCATCTGTAATTACACCCGAAACAGTACGGGATTGGGCGAATACTAAGACTGAGCATAGTAAAGCGGCCATTAACAGCGATGCAATTTTTCTCATTTGGAGATTAATTTTAATTAAAAAAAACTTGATTATATATCTAAATTTATACAACTTAGGTATTTATAAAGACACCTAAATTAGGAAATTTGCTGCCGCAATATATAGATATATATTGAAAATTGAAACAAAAAAAATGGAATTATTTATAATGCTACTCGCATTAATACCCTGATTTCTGTTTTTTTTGCCCCTGAAATTTCATCCAACCCCGAACCAATTTTATTTTTTTTCAAATAATTTACTTGCGAACACTTCAACCAAACAGAACTATTTTTAGTAAGCGAATAATTAATATTTACATAGTATCGAAAACCTTCATCAAAAAAAGCAGGAATACTATAATAAAATAACACATCATTTTCATATGCATAAATTCTGCTATTGTATCCATTTGTTTTAAAATATTGCAAGCGCAAATTGCTCGACCATTTTTTTTCAAACGGATGAAAAATTCCATCAACAAAAGTTAGCAAGCCGTTTTCGGAATTTGCATTTTTAGTATTGTACCATAAAAATTCAATTCTGTTTCTTAATGAAAAAGCGGAATTAAATTGATACGACCATTGTGTTCGCCAACTTAGTTTTGGGATGAGAACCAAAAAATTTGTTGCGGTTGAATTGTTCGTTTCATTTTGTTCTTTCGATTCATTTTTATAACGCGTATAAATTTCAAACTTTTTATTGGGATTAAAACTAAGCTGAACAAAAAAATCTTTTCCGTTGCTTGGTGCGTCCACACCGTATTTCAGCCAAGGAAATTGAAACACATCAAAGTAAGCATCCACTTTCCATGAGTTTGTTGGGCGAATTGAAATACCGGCAAATAATCCTTTTTCATTTTGTGGAAATGTGTTTTCAGTAAAAGCATTTCCGCCAACAGCTTGATATGTTTTGCTAATATTTCGATACAAAATAGAAAAATCAAGTTTTGGATCAACACTAAAAAGCATCCCTTGCAAAATTGCTTTGTTGAAATTTTTATCAATGGCAATTTCTCCGAACGAATAAATATTTTTAAAACTATAATTATGATCCAAACTAAAATTGCTCCAATCTTTTCCATTGATTGCATATAAATTATAGGGCGCATCATTTTTATTGATTGTATTCGAAAACATATATTGAACTGCATTAATTGCAACATGATTATTTCCGAATTTATATTTTACTGTTCCGCCAAATGAAAATTGCCCCAACTTGTTTTTATCTTGTATTTCACTTTCTGTACGGTGATAGCCGGAATTAAGAAAAGAAGAAACAACCTCTTCTTTCGAAAAAGTATCTTTTATAAAATTGGCACTTAGTTTTCGATACGAAATAAATGCTGTTGCTTCTGTATTTTTTTTCTGAATGGTAATTGCCGTTCCGCGATGAAATGAAAATTCGCCGGCAGAATTGTACGGCAATAAAGTAGCGGCTTGTTTTTCAATTGATGTCATCACTACACTTTTTCCAAAGCTTAGTTGTTGCCATTGAATCAAGCCCTGTCCCATGTTTACGGTAAAATCGCCAAGTGCAAACGAACGAATATTTTTTTTCTTTCTTATAAAAAAATGAAAGGAATAAAAATCAAATCCTGTTTTTTGATTGCCACTAAAAAATTGTTCGCCAGCATCTTTTTCTCCGGTAAATCCATATTGCAATTCATTGCCCATTTGATAACGATAGCGTAAAAATATTTTTTGTGGCGATCCTAAATATTTTTTGCCCGGAGTTGGATAATTGTTAAACCCTTTTGCTTTTTCAAGCACTTGCGAAGTTCGAAATAAAAAAATATGTTGTCCGTCGGATAAAATTTTCGATTTGCTAAAATTGAAAAGTTGCGGTTCGCCAATTATAACATAAGGAATTATTTTTTTGATCGTTGAAATATCCCAACTCGGAATTGATTGCAATTCATAAATACTCGAAATAGAACCAATCAATTTTTTATAAGAAAAAAAACTGGCGATTTGCAAACCCGACAACATTTTTAATTCTTTCAATTCCTTTTCTGTCGCACTGTTTAGCCGAATTGGATGTTTTAAAAAATATTCTAATTGTTGTAAATAACTATCATCTTCAATATCAAAATCTAACTGACTGGCGCTATTTTCCAATTGTTGTTCGTGGCCTGTTGCAACAATTTGCGCTTTGCAAAAAATTTGCAAAAACAAGAAAGAACAAATTAAAAAAACAAATTTTTTCATTTTTGTTTTCTTTTGAAATTATAAAAAAAATAAAGCCCCGGAGTTATTCCTAATTGAGGATGGTGGCTCGTAACAACATCTATCCGAAACGATTTAAAAAAATAGCCGACACCAAAATAAATAAGTGCAGTATTGGTTTCTATTCCACCTCGCGCTAAAATTTGTGGCAAAAAACGATACTGTATTCCCAATTTTACAAACGGCAATTGTTGTTTTTCTTTTTCTAATTCTACGGCAAGAAAAAATTTATCGAAAGGTTTGTAGCCAACTCCAAATTTGTAATTTGATGCAAATTTTATTTCGGTATTTTTTTCATTATTTATTTCTATCGGATTGTATGTATTAAATGCAAAATGAAAATTTTCATTCAACTGAAATAATAGCCCAACTGAATAATTTACAAATGAAGATTTTCCATAAGATGCAACAGTTATTTTATCATAATCAAATTGAACGCCAATGTCGAAATTAGTTCCGAGTTTTCGTGCATACACAAGCCCCAAAGCTGTTTCATTGTAATTGTTGAAACCAAAATAACTTGTTTTAATTCCAAAATTTCCGGAACGAGTTGGAATTGCAGTTGCTGTTTGAATAAAACTGAGTTCGTTCAACAAGTATTTTTTTTCGAAATAAATTCCTACAGATGGTTGTTTAAAATTCGCCAACGAAGCCGGATTGGAAGTAATAGAAAAAACATCATTTGAAAAATTACCAAATGCACCTACCGAAAACTGTGGGTGGTGAACCGTTTGTGCATTTACAAAAAAATGAAAAAATACAAACGGAAGTAGGAAAGAAATTACTTTCAAACGACAGGTTTTGATTTTAAAATAATTTTGATTGATTACAAGTTACTAAAGTCGTATTAATACAAAAAGTAATTTATTCTCATTAGTTTTCCTTTTGAACAGAATTTCTTTGCGCCTACCTTTGCTTCATGCAAATTTTAGACGGGAAAATTTCTTCTCAAGCAATTAAAAATCAATTAAAAGAAAAGGTTACTCAATTGAGTGCTGCCAGAAAAAAAATTCCGCACTTGGCCGCAATTCTTGTTGGGTCAAACGGCGCAAGCGAAACCTATGTTGCGGCTAAAGTAAAAGCATGCGAAGAAGTAGGATTTATTTCCACATTGGTAAGATTAGAAACAACTATTTCTGAAAAAGAATTAATTACAGAAATAGAAAAATTGAATAGTAACCAAGCTATTGACGGAATTTTAGTTCAACTTCCCTTGCCAAAACATATTTCGGAAACGGCAATCATCAATGCAATTTCTCCGGCAAAAGACGTAGATGGTTTTCATCCAATCAATGTGGGCAATTTGGTGCAAGGAAATTCGAGTTTTGTTTCTGCAACGCCTTTCGGCATCATACTTTTATTACAACATTATAAAATTGAAACCAAAGGAATGCATGCCGTAGTAATTGGGCGCAGCAATATTGTAGGAAGGCCGATGAGTATTTTATTGAGTGAAAATAAAAACCCCGGTAATTGTACGGTTACTTTATGCCATTCCCAAACCAAAAACATGAAAGCAATTTGTCAACAAGCCGATCTTATTATTGCTGCATTAGGGAAACCAAAATTTGTAACTGCCGACATGGTTAAAGAAGGTGCGATAGTAATTGATGTTGGGATTACAAGATTGGAAGATGCAACAAAAAAAACCGGATATAAATTAGTTGGCGATGTGGATTTTGATAATGTAGCTCCAAAAACTTCGTGGATTACTCCTGTTCCCGGTGGCGTTGGCCCCATGACTATTGCCGCACTTTTACAAAATACTTTTCATTCCTGTTCACAGAAAAATTAATAAAGAATCAATTTAATAATGATTGATAAATCCATCAATAAAAAAAGTGCGGTGCCTGTAATGGAGCAATTCTACACGCTGCAAGGCGAGGGATTTCACCAAGGCAAGGCTGCTTATTTTATTCGGCTTGGCGGATGTGATGTGGGTTGTACTTGGTGCGATGTAAAAGATAGTTGGGATGCTGAAAAACATCCTTGTTTTGAAATTGAAAACTTGTGTGATGAAGTAAAAAAAACTGCAGCAAAAATTGTTGTAATTACCGGCGGCGAACCGTTAATGCATGATTTGAATTACTTAACAAATGAACTGCAAAAATTAGGATTGAAAACAAACCTCGAAACTTCAGGCGCATATCCACTTAGCGGTAACTGGGACTGGATTTGTCTTTCG
Source organism: Bacteroidota bacterium (assembly GCA_005798905.1). Lineage (GTDB taxonomy): Bacteria > Bacteroidota > Bacteroidia > Chitinophagales > Chitinophagaceae > VBAS01. The sequence continues at coordinate 144,143 of SYIK01000001.1, forward strand.
CCAAAAAAATTCAAAGCGCCACTGCCCGAAAATCTTTCTTTTGCGAACGAATTAAAAGTGGTTGTTTTTAATAAATCTGATTTTGCATGGGCCGAAAATCATGCAAAAAATGTTTCGCCCAATTGCAAATTATACTTGCAACCCGAATGGGGAAAATTTGCAGAAATGATGCCATTAATTGTTGACTATATTAAAACAAACCCACAATGGGAACTTAGTCTTCAGATTCATAAATACATAAATGTTCCATAAAGATTTTAGCCATTCGCCAATAATAAATAGATAGTTTCGTTATCCATTTTTAATATTGCAATGAAGTATTTTTTAAAATTAATTTTATTCGTCGCCATTACTTGTGAAGCTTTTTCTCAATCCAAAAATTCGACGCAACTTAATGAAATTGTAAAAAAAAATTACGAAGCCGCCATTAACAAAGCAATAGAAAAAGAATATTCACAAGCAATTGTTCTTCTTCAACAAATCATCGAAACAGATTCCAATTATGTAGATGCTTATTTATCGTTGGCGGGTGTTTATGCAGAAATAAAAAACCACGCAGCTGCAATTTCCTATTTTGAAAAAGCATTTATAAAAGACAGTGCGCGAACTTTTTTTTATAATTTACCTTACGCTATAAACCTTGCCGGCAATGGCGAATTTGAAAAAGCAATTCAAACTTTAAATAAATATTTATCGAATAATCAGCATGGCGAAACAGCTCGCAAAGCCGGTGAATATCGAAAAAAATGTTTTGAATTTGCAATTGAACAACAAAAGAAAAGTTTAGATAATAGCTATCAATTCGTTCCAATAAATATGGGTGATTCTATCAACAGCAACGAATCGGAATATTTTCCTTCGCTGACAATTGATGGAAGCGAATTGGTTTTTACACGCAATGTTGGAAATACCAATGAAGATTTTTTTTCTTCGAAAGCATTAAATAAAACCTGGGAAAAAGCTGTACCACTTTTAGGTAATGTAAATACAAAGTTGAATGAAGGCGCACAAAACATTTCGCAAGACGGGCAGTGGCTTGTATTTACAGCTTGCAACCGAAGCGATAGTTGGGGCGGATGCGATATTTATATTTCTTACTTTACAAAAACTGGTTGGAGCGAAGCCATCAATCTCGGTGGCAATATCAATTCGGATCAATGGGATTCGCAGCCTTGTTTATCGCCCGATAAAAAAGATCTTTATTTCGCAAGCCGCAGATGGGGCGGATTTGGAGGAAGCGATATTTATGTTTCGCATTTATTGCCCAATGGAAATTGGAGCATTCCGGAAAATCTTGGCCCCGAAATAAATACAAAAGGAGATGAAAGTTCACCGTTTATTCATTCTGATAATCAAACATTATTTTTTACTTCCAATGGTTTGGTTGGTTATGGCGGAGATGATTTGTTTTTAATTCGTAAGGGACCAAATGCGGTTTGGAGTCAACTCGAAAATTTAGGGTTTCCAATCAATACAATTCATCAAGAAGGAACATTGTTTGTAGCTGCAAATGCAACAACAGCTTATTATTCCAGCAATAAAAGTGATAGCCGTGGCGGTTTGGATATCTATAGTTTTGAATTGCCAAAACATATTCGTGCACAAAAAACACTTTGGATAAAAGGAGTTGTGTTTGATAAAAAAACGTTGCAAGGTTTGCCCGCAACGGTAGAATTGACCGAGCTTGAAACCAGTCGTTTGGTTTCAACAATTCAAACAGATGAAAAAGGAAATTATTTAATGACATTGCCCGTCGGAAAAAATTACGCGTTCACGGTCAATCGTAAAAACTATTTGTTTTATTCCGATAATTTTTTATTGAAACAAAATGATTCTGATTCAGCTTATGAAAAAAATATTGCATTGCAACCAATTGAAATAAATGCAGCTATAATTCTGAAAAATATTTTTTTTGATAATGCAAAATCAAATTTAAAAATTGAATCGCAATTAGAATTAGAAAAAATTGTTCAACTGCTTACACTCAATCCATCTTTACAAATACAAATTAGTGGCCATACCGATAATATCGGAAAAGAAATTGACAACAATTTACTTTCGGAAAATAGAGCAAATGCTGTTGTTTCTTTTTTAATTGATAAAGGTGTTTCGAAAAATCGACTTACAAGCAAAGGTTTTGGCGATACGAAACCAATTGCCACCAACGAAACGGAGCAAGGACGAACTCAAAACAGAAGAACTGAAATGAAAATTACTGCACATTAAGTTGGATTGATTAAAATTAAAACCTACGAAAACAGCTTTTTGATTATTTGCAAATTTGTTATATTCGGCTATGGCAAATGATTTGCTTTTTCAACTTGCACTTTCAGAAGTTTCGCAAATTGGATGCGTACAAGCCAAGTTGCTTATTGAACATTTTGGAGATGCTGCTTCCATTTTCAATGCAAAAGAATCTCAATTAAAAACACTTGACGGAATTGGCGAAATAAGAGCTAAAAAAATAAAATCATTTTCCAATTTTAAAAAAGCAGAAGAAGAAATTGCGTTTATCGAAAAGTATAAAATTCAACCACTCTTTATCACCGATAAAAATTATCCGCAACGATTATTAAATTGTTACGACTCCCCCACCATGCTGTTTTATAAAGGTGATGCTGATTTAAATGTTTCAAAAATTATTTCGATAGTCGGAACACGCTCCAATACTAATTATGCAAAACAAATAGTTGAAAAATTAATTACTGAACTTGCTTCACAAAATATACTCATCATTAGCGGAATGGCGCTGGGTGTAGATGCACTTGCTCATAAAAACGCAATTAAAAATGAACTGAGCACGATCGGCGTTTTAGCTCACGGTTTAGACCAAATTTATCCATCGACGCATGCAAATCTTGCTAAAGAAATGTTGAAAAATAATGGGGGATTATTAACCGAATTTCAAAGTAAAACAAAACCAGACAAACATAATTTTCCAATCCGAAATAGAATTGTTGCCGGAATAAGTGATGCGACAATTGTAATTGAAACGGATATTAAAGGCGGCAGTTTGATTACGGCAGAATTAGCAAACGGCTATAATAGAGATGTGTTTGCGGTTCCCGGAAAATTAACCGACAAAAAAAGTAGCGGATGCAATTACCTTATTCGAAACAACAAAGCAATACTTTTTACCGAAGCAAAAGAATTATTAGCCGTAATGGGTTGGGAAGAAAAAACGAAAGCAAAAACGAAAAAACAAAAAACACTTTTTGTGGAATTTAGCAAAGAAGAAAAAATTATTGTAGACCTTTTACAAGAGCAAGAATTAGTTTCAATAGATGAGTTGAAATTAAAAAGTAATCTTAGCAATTCAATTTTTGCAACAGCAATGCTAAACTTGGAGCTGCAAGGAATTGTAAATTCATTACCAGGAAAAATTTACACACTTTCTTAAAAAATTTCATTTGGTGTATAAACCAGATCCCCGCTATCTTTGCACATGGCAACAAGAAATACTCCCCCCCGAAAAAAAACAGAAAATAAAATAGTTAAAGAAGGATTAACCTTTGACGATGTATTGTTAGTTCCTGGTTACAGTTTGGTATTGCCAAGAGAAACATCAGTCAAAACAAAGCTCACAAAAGATATTTCACTCAATATTCCTGTTCTTTCTGCTGCAATGGACACTGTTACTGAAGCAACTTTAGCTATCGCATTAGCAAGAGAAGGCGGGCTTGGAATACTACATAAAAACATGAGTATTGAGCAACAAGCTGCACAAGTTCGAAAAGTAAAAAGAAGTGAAAACGGATTAATATTAGATCCCATTACGCTTTTAGAAAACGCAACTATTGGAAGAGCTATTCAATTGATGAGTGAAAATAAAATTGGTGGGATTCCTATTATTGATAATTCTGGTCGGTTAACTGGAATTCTTACCAATCGTGATTTACGATTTGAAAATGACTTATCGAGAAAAGTAAGTGAAGTAATGACAAAAGAAAATCTTGTAATTGCTCCGGAAGGAACTGATTTAAAAAAAGCAGAAAAAATTTTACGACAATATAAAATTGAAAAACTACCTGTTGTAAATAAAGCGGGAAAATTAATTGGATTAATTACTTACCGCGACATTATGCAACTTTACAATCACCCCAATGCAATTAAAGATTCTTTTGGCAGATTATTAGTTGGTGCTGGTGTTGGAATTACTTCCGATTACCTCGATCGAGTTTCGGCTTTGCAACAAGTTGCTGTTGATATTATTTGTTTGGACAGTGCACATGGACATAGTAAAGGAGTTATTGATGCTTTAAAAAATATTAAAAAGAATTTTAAAAAAATAAATGTTATTGCAGGAAATATTGCAACAGCCGAAGGTGCAAAATCCTTGGTACAAGCAGGGGCGGATGCAATAAAAGTTGGAATCGGTCCCGGTTCAATTTGCACCACAAGAATTGTTGCAGGTGCGGGAGTACCTCAACTTACTGCCGTGATGGACGCTTATTCTTATTTAAAAACAAAAAACATTCCACTAATTGCAGATGGAGGAATTCGTTTTACAGGCGATATGGTAAAAGCGTTAGCAGCAGGTGCTGATGCAATAATGATGGGAAGTGTATTTGCAGGAACAGAAGAAAGCCCCGGCGATACAATAATTTACGAAGGAAGAAAATTTAAAGAATATAGAGGAATGGGTTCTTTGGGTGCAATGAGTGTTGGTAGCAGTGATCGTTATTTTCAAAATACAGAAGAAGATAAAAAGAAATATGTACCAGAAGGAATTGAAGGCAGAGTTGCATACAAAGGGACTTTGAAGGAAATCGTTCATCAATTTACCGGCGGTCTTCGTGCGGGAATGGGTTATTGTGGTGCAAAAAATATTAACGAACTTAAAAAAGCTTCCTTTATAAAAATTACCAATGCAGGTATGAAAGAAAGCCACGCACATGACGTGGATATTACAAGAGAAGCACCAAACTACAGCAGCAAATAATTAGCCCCTATTTATTATAATTTCAATAATAAAATGTGAAAAAAATTGTACTTGTTTTTTTAATTTTATTTTCGTTTGCAGCCACTGCTCAAATTGATTCATTAAATAAACAAGATTGCTCGCTTCGAATCAGCTTACTCACTTGTGCTCCAGGACAAGAACTTTATTCAACTTTCGGACATAGTGCCATTCGTGTTACCAACACGAAAACCAGCAGTGATTTAGTTTATAATTATGGAACTTTTGAATTTGACGACCCGTATTTTATCCAAAAATTTATTCATGGAAATTTAGAGTATTTTATTTCTGTTGATTCTTTTCCACTTTTTATTTGGGAATATCAATATTATCATCGGGGAGTAACGGAACAATTGTTAAACTTAAGTTGTGATGAAAAAAATAAAATCGAAGCTGCACTTTTAGAAAATATAAAAGAAGAAAACAAATTTTATCGTTACGATTTCACTTTCGATAATTGCACAACTCGAATTAGAGATTTGTTAAAAAGCAACTCCTCCGATTCAATACAAACCAAAAATATACTTCCCAATGAAACCACGAGTTTCAGAAATTTATTGCATGAATATTTAGATACAAGTGGAAGAAACTGGAGTAAATTGGGAATTGACATTTTACTCGGAAGTGATTTGGACAGAACGATTTCTAATAACGAAGCCATGTTTTTGCCAGACTATTTATTACACGCAGCAGATTCTAGTAACAGTTTCAATGGTAATTTAGTTTTAGAAAAAACAACATTGCTACCAATTACAGTATTCCAAAACATAAAATCTTTTTTTACTCCATTTTTAATTTTCAGTATTTTCTTTTTACTAATTATTATTTTAAGTTTAATAAATTCAACTCAACCCATTTTAAAGTTTTTCGACTTATTCTTTTTCTTCAGTTGCGGAGCTTTAGGTTTTTTCTTATTGTATATGGGATATTTTACCACGCATTCGATGTTTAAAAACAATTTCAATTTGCTATGGGCTTTGCCGACACATTTAGTTGTATCGTTTATGATTTTTAGTACATCAAAATGGATAAAAAAATATTTTCGAATTAGTTTTTATATTAATTTATTATTAATGGCAAGCTGGTGGTTTCTTCCACAAGAAATGAATATTGCTTTATTGCCACTTGTTGGGATTTCCACGGTTCGATCTTTTTTTAGAAGTAAATAATTGTCATCCGAATTCCTGTTAATTATTTCATGAATTATACATTACAATTTCTAAATTCATATATTTACTACTCTTAAAAAGCATATGATGCTAACCTAAAAATTCAAACTCTTTTTTAATCAATGAAACGATTTTTTTGTGCCGTCCTTTTTTGCTTTTTTTTTATTTTACCTGCAAATGCATCTCACATTACTGGAGGCGAAATGTTTTACTCTCTAGTTAGTCAGTCAGGGAACAATTACACTTATTCTGTTACATTAAAACTTTATAGAGATATGGGTTCGGGCGCTGGACTTGACCAAAATGCAGCGATTGGTATTTTTGATAAATTTACAAATGCATTCGTTAGAGTTGAAATTGCACCACTGATTTCTTCTCCTATAATTACGCTTACTTCTCCTAGCCCTTGTATTATTAACCCTCCCGTTGTAAGTTACCAAGTGGGATATTATACTGTTAGCATTACATTACCTGGAACGGCGAATGGATACATTTTATCTTATCAACGCTGTTGCCGAGTAGGTGGACTTATTAATGTTTCCAATTCTAGTAGTATAGGAGCTACCTATTCTGCCGAAATTCCTGGTTTTGCAATGGTAGCAAATGCGCCTGCAAATAATAGTGCAAAGTTTGTTGGCGTGGATACAGTTATAAGTTGTAGCAGTTATCAATTTTCTTATAGTTTTAATGCCTTAGACGAAGATAACGACCAACTGGTGTATAGTTTTTGTAATGCCTATGTTGGAGGGTCAACCAGCTCTGTCGTACCTAATCCTCCATTAAACCCACCCTATACTTCTGTCCCATATATTGCTCCCTATTCGGGTAGTTCACCTTTAGGTCCTAATGTAACAATTAATACAACTAATGGATTAATTACTGGGACAGCACCTTCGGTCGGAACTTATGTAGTTACTGTCTGTGTTAGCGAATATCGAAATGGTGAATTAATTGCTACACAACGAAAAGACTTGTTAATAGAAATTGCCGACTGTGATGTAGCTTCAGTTACATTAGAGGCAGAAGGTTATACAAACTGTACTGATTACACTGTTTCTTTTCAAAATCTAACTCCTAATACTTTTATTAATTCTTATTTCTGGAATTTTGGAGACAATAGTACACTAGGCGACACTTCTATATTAATTAATCCGAGTTACACCTATCCAGATACCGGAGTTTATATTGTAAAAGTGATAGCCAACAGAAACCAACCATGCTCCGATTCCACAACTGCAGAGGTTAGAGTTTTTCCTGGATTTTTCCCAAATTTCAATTTCTCTGGCTCTACTTGTGTAAATAGTACATTACAGTTCAACGACCTTTCTACTGCAACTTATGGAACGATTAATTCGTGGAGATGGGATTTTGGAGTTCCTTCACTTACTAACGACACATCGCGATTGCAAAACCCACAATACACTTATTCGCAAACAGGAATTTATAATGTAGAATTTATAGTTGGAAGTAGTAAAGGGTGCCGAGATACTATTTATAATAATGTTGAAATTATAAATAAACCTACTATTTCATTCGCATTTAAAGACTCATTGATTTGTAGTGTTGATACAATTCAACTACTAGCAAGTGGAAGTGGTTCTTTTCTGTGGCGACCCAATTATAATATCATCAACTCAACTTCAGCAGCACCTCGTGTTTTTCCTAAAATTACTACTTGGTATAAATTAGAATTAAATGATAATGGTTGCACCAATGAAGATTCTGTATTAGTCCGTGTGGTTGATTCTGTAACTGTAAATATAAATAGTGATACTTCAATTTGTATAAACGATCAAGCACAATTATTAGCTTCAACGGATGGACTTCAATATTTATGGAGTCCGCCAGCAACTTTAAGTAATCCTGCGAGTTTGAATCCGATTGCATCACCAGCAGCAACTACAATTTATACTTTCAATTCAATAATTGGAGGATGTTCAAAATCTAAAAATGTAAGAGTAAATGTTGTATCGCGACCTACAATAAATGCAGGAATTGATACTACAATTTGTTTTAGTGGTTCGGCGCAACTTAATGCAACACACGGAGGAACTTCTTTTAGTTGGTCGCCAACAACTTCTTTAAACAATCCCACGATTTTAAACCCAATTGCAAATCCAACCATTACAACTCAATATGTTTTATCTACAGTAAGTAATATTTCCGGATGCCCCAAACCAAGTTATGATACAGTTACTGTAAATGTAGGTGCACAAATTATTGCAAGTGCTGGCAGAGATACAACTGTAATTGCAAATATGCCATTGCAATTAGGTGCAACTGGTGGTTCAACTTATTTATGGACACCAACACTTGGATTGAATAATGCAACTATTTCAAACCCAATTACAATTTTGGATGGCAACATTCCGCTAGTTACGTATCAAGTAAAAGTTACTAATCAAGCAGGATGTTCGGTAAACGCATCGGTAAATGTAACCGTACTAAAAATACCACCAGACATTTATGTTCCAAATGGATTTACACCAAATGCCAATGGGAAAAATGATGTTTTTCGACCAATTTATATTGGAATAAGCTCGGTTGAATATTTCAGAGTTTATAACCGTTGGGGAAAGTTAATTTATGATTCAAATAAAATGGATGGCAGTGGTTGGGATGGAACCATAAATCATATTGAACAAAATGCGGGCACTTATGTTTGGATGGTAAAGGCAACAGATATAATAGGGAAACAACATTTTAAAAAAGGTACTGTGTTTTTAATGAAATAACTAGTTGTTACTAATTTTTCGAAGTTTAAACTTTTCATTTATACTTATTTCTAAATTAGTGCCCTTCTGAAATTTTGATTAAAAGGATAACAGAATTAGAAAATGAAAAAAATATTATTACTCTTATTTTTTTTTCTGAGTTTTCTTCAATTTACTTATGCACGACATATTACTGGTGGGGAAATTTATCACGAATATCTTGGACCTGGAGTCAATCCAAATACAAGCCAATACAGAATCACACTGCGTATATTCCGTGATTTTCATTCGACTGGTGCCCAAATAGATGCTACGGCAAACATTGGCATTTTCGATAAAGCAAACAATAACTCAGTTGTCGGTTCTCCATTTTTAGTAAACCTCGACCATATAGATATCATTGAACAATCAGGAATTATTCCTTGTATTGTTAATGCCCCCAATGTAAAATACGAGGTGGGTTATTATTTCTTTATAGTTACTCTTTCAGACAATCAAGCCGGCTATTGGATTAGTTACCAACGTTGTTGTCGAGTAGATGGAATTTCAAACCTTACGCCTCCTGCAGTAAATATTGGAGCTACTTATTTGGGAAGTATTGCGGGAACATCAACAATTGGAACTGGTCACAATTCCAGCCCAAAATTTTTTCTACGCGACACAGCTTTAGTTTGCCATAATCGAAATTTCACACTTGATTTTAGTGCAGCCGATGTAGATGGAGATCAACTTACTTATGAATTATGCGAAGCTTTTGAGGGAAATCTATATCCACAAACTGTTATTACCAATCCACTACCTCCACCTTATTCTTGGGTTCCTTATGGAACTGGCTATTCCTTTGTAACTCCATTGGGACCAGGTGTTACTATCAATCAAAATACAGGTATTATTTCGGGCGTTGCTCCTTCTGTTGCCGGTTCGTATGTAATTGCAGTTTGTGTAAATGAATGGCGAAATGGCCAAATTATCAATAGCCATCGAAAAGATTTTATCTTGGAGGTTGCCGACTGCGATTTTGTTTCAGCAGAGTTGCCACTTGCAGCAATTTTTTGTGATGATTTAAGTGTTGCTTTCCAAAATTTAGCTCCTTCTCCGCTCATTTATTCTTGGAATTGGGATTTTGGCGTTACCACCATTTTAGGAGATACATCTAATTTACCAACACCAACTTATAATTATGCAGATACAGGAACTTATCTAATAAAATTAATTGTAAATAAAGGAGATCCTTGTTCCGATTCAGCCACCATGCAACTTGGACTTTATCCAAATTTTGTACCAGACTTTACTTCGGTTGGAATTTGTGTAAACAAACCCGTTTTTTTTACAGATGCATCAACTGCCACTTATGGAATTTTAAATAGTTGGCGATGGAATTTTGGAGAGCCAACTTTAATTAACGATACTTCGATTTTACAAAACCCTGTTTATACTTATCCAACAATTGGCGATAAAAATGTGCAACTGATTTCATCGAGTACAAAAGGGTGTACCGATACAATTACAAAAATTATTACCATTTTAGATAAACCTCCAATCAACTTTTCTTTTCGCGATACACTTATTTGCAGTGTTGACACTTTACGAATCCCGGTTTCGGGAATCGGTAATTTTACTTGGACACCCAACTACAACATTCTTTTAGCAAATACAAACAATCCGATTGTATTTCCCAAAATAACAACTTGGTACAAAGTAGAACTTGATTTTAATGGCTGTAAAAATACAGATTCGGTCATTGTTCGTGTTGCAGATTCAGTCATTCTTTCTTTACCAAATGATACAACTATTTGTAGAAGTGATGGCATTCAACTTAACCCAACTACAAATGGGTTACAATATTCTTGGTCGCCAACAACCGGACTGAATAATCCAACTATAAACAACCCGATTGCAACACCTCTTTCAACTACTACTTATCAGCTTACTTCATTTCTTGGAAAATGTAGTTTGAAAGATTCAATAAATATTCGAGTAGTGCCTTACCCTGTTGTGAATGCAGGACCCAATGTCACCATTTGTTTTGGAACTTCAAGTCAACTAAATGCGAACATAGTTGGTTCGTCTTTTTTATGGCAACCGCAGAGTTCATTAAACAATCCCAATTTGTTAAACCCAATTGCTACGCCACTTCTTTCAACAAATTATATTCTTAGAGTGAATGATACGTTGGGTTGTCCAAAACCAAGCTACGACACGGTTTCTGTTACAGTTCGACCAAAATTAAATGTCTTTGCAGGTAGAGATACTTCCATAATTGTAAATCAACCATTGCAATTAAATGCAAGTGGAGGAGTAACTTTTTTATGGTCGCCGCCACTCGGATTAAATAATATTTTTATTTACAATCCAATTGCTTTGTTAAATGGAAATCAAGATAGTGTTCGCTACAAAGTAGTTGTTGCAGATTCTGCAGGTTGCAAAGATTCGGCGAATTTATTGGTACATATATTTCGTACCGGTCCACAAATTTTTGTCCCTTCCGGTTTTACACCAAATGGCGATGGGCGCAATGATGTATTGAAACCAATTGCAGTAGGAATGGAACGAATAGAATATTTTAAAATCTTTAACCGATGGGGGCAACTTGTTTTTAGTACAACTATTAACGGACAAGGATGGGACGGAAACATAAATGGTAAAGCACAAACATCCAACACTTTTGTTTGGATGGCAAAAGCAGTTGACTACACAGGTAAACCTTATTTTGATAAAGGAACGGTGACTTTAATTCGATAAAGTTTAATTTACATTTTTATTATGACGAAAATTGTATTTATTACCGGTGCAACTTCTGGATTTGGCGAAGCTTGCGCACAAAAATTTGCTTCGCAAGGTTTTCATCTTATTTTAAATGGAAGAAGAAAAGAACGATTGATAAAAATTCAACAAGAATTAGAAACCAAATTCGGAATTGAAATACTTTGCCTCCCATTTGATGTGAGTAATAAATCAGCAGTCAATACTGCAATTGAAACTATCCCTGAAAAATGGCAATCAATAGATTTATTAATCAACAATGCCGGACTTGCATTGGGAAGAGATTTTTTCGACGAAGCAACAATGAACGATTGGGACACAATGATTGATACGAATTTAAAAGGATTGCTTTATGTTACAAAAGCAGTTTTACCATTTCTTAAAAAAAGTAAACATCCGCAAATTATCAATATGGGTTCCGTTGCAGGTAAAGAAGTTTATGAAAAAGGGAATGTGTATTGTGCAAGCAAAGCTGCTGTAGATACAATTTCACACGCAATGCGCATTGATTTATTGCGACACAATATTAAAGTTACCGCCATTCATCCCGGAGCTGCAGAAACTGAATTTGCCGAAGTAAGATTTAAAGGAGATAAAGAAACTGCAAAAAAAACTTATGATGGTTTACAAGCACTCACTGCAAATGATATTGCCGAAACAATTTATTATTGCAGCACACTTCCACCGCATGTTTGCATCAATGAATTAACGATTACTTGCACGCAACAAGCTAATGCAATTTTTTTCAATAGGAAATAAATAGAAAATTATTGCGCCAATGAAATTCGCAATTGCAGTCCTGCTCTTGTATTTGTAATATCGCCACTTCCGGAAATTTTTTGCATATTTTTTGTTTGCTCGAAATATAAAGTTGCACGAACACGACTATTCACAACATAATCTATTGATGGATTGATGCGAATAACTTTCTGACCGGAAGTAATCAACGAAATATTTTGGTCCAATTTATTAATCGTTGTTACATCATCTCGAATACTTAAATCCAACTTGAAAGTAATGTCGTTATCCAATTTCATTTTGCCCAACTTCTTGATTATGGGAATTCCTCTTCGGCGCCAATCGGCACCAATTGAGAATTCCGATGAACGATTTTCCGACAATTGATAATCAATTAAACTCAAACTTAATTGACGCGTTTTTCTAATTTCAATTCTTGTACTTAATTGATTGGTGAAACTAACATCCATTGAAATCAACGGACTGAACTCTTCGCTAATTGTAATATTGGGAACTAAAAAATACGGAATATAATTTTTCGTCAACGTATCAATAAATGACGGAAAACTATAACGAAGTGGATCTTGAAAAAACAAAGCAGTATTAAAACTATTCATGCTCAACGTACTGCTATACCCATGACGAATTACAATATTTGAAAATACTTTTTCCAATCCTTTTACTCGGCTAAGTCCGCTGTAAGTAAGATTCCAATTGGGTTTTGGAATTAATCCACCAAACGGATTGGAGCGAATAGTAGGGTTTGAATTTTTTACTAAATGCACACTCAATGGATTTTTATTTGTGTACGCTGCAATAAATGCAGGTACCAAAACATCTTGCGCATAACGACCGTAACCTTTGTAATAACCATCCGTTCCCGGCAAAGGATTTGAACCATTGTACGGATTTGTTTTTCCTAATTTTTGCGAAAGCAATGCACGATTTGTTTCGAATTGTTTAAAGGTTGCTGCAACAATATTCGGATCATATTTATCAAATAATGTTTGATAAGAAATATAACTAATGCTGAAACTGCCCATCGCATACGGGTTCAATCTTGTTAAAACACCCGATGGCAATCCGGATGTGTCTTTAAATAATTCTGAATAATTTTTATTAAATGTTTTATCTAAATTAAGATCAATATTGAAATCTCGAACGGGAACTATTTGCGCAGTTATTTTCAAATGTTCATCATAGCGTTGTTCAATGAGCGCATTAAAAATGGGGTCGTGCGTCAACATTCCTAAATTTCCTTTTTTATTTATCCAATTTGTATCGGGTTGGTAGCCAAAAATAAAATCAAACCCGGGTTGTTTGCTGTTCCAGTTTTGCCCGAAAGAGCGTGTGCTGTCTAAATATCCCGGCAAACTTGTTCCTGAATTTTCGGTGTATTGCACACTCACTCTTTTTACTGCTGTTGCAACTTGCACAACTGATTTTACCACATTGTTTATTTCAATAATTTTATTTTTTCTTTCTTCAATTTTTGCAAGTCTTAATTTTTGTCTCTCTAATTTTCGTAATTTTTTCAACTCTTTTTTGGAAAGAGAATCATTGCTTGTTCTATTTTTTTTATTATCAACAGAAACTTCTTTTTTTATTTCTGTTTTGACTGTTTCATTCTTTGGAGGATTATCTGCAAAAACAGCACGCAAGAATTTCGATTTTTGATACAATTGTTCGAAATTAAATTCTCCGTTTACACTTTTCGTTTGTCCGTTTGATAAAATATTTCCCAAATTTCTTGCCAATAACGATGCGCCCATCCAGTCATATTCTGCTTTGTAATTTGCACGCAAAGTTGTCCAATCAATTATTGGAAATTTGTTTGTTGGAAAATTGTAAGATAGCGTTGCTTCCTGATGAAAACGTGTGTTTCTTCCGCCTTTCAAAAAATTTTGTCGAACAGAATCTTTTTTTATTTTAGTATCAATTCGACCAATCGGTTCATCAATTCTAGCATTATTGGTTGCCATAAAATCGAGATTAAGCGATCGCGTAAAATCCCATTGAACAACATAATATCTATCGAATGTAAAAAACTTATCGTAAGTCTCCGGCACTTTATAAAAACTACCACCAATATTTCTTGGTTGTAAAGATCCGAACTGACGAAACGCATCGGCTTTAATAGAAACCTGCGATGGTTTGAAATTAAAATTTACATCTTTAATAAATGTTACCCATTTCGAATTTGACTTAATAAATTTTTTGAATGGTTCAATGTATTGTGGTTGAATAGCAAAGTTATAGCCAATTGCTCCTCGTGTTCTACTCATCATTTCACTTTCTATTAATGGATTATTTCTTTCCATTTGATAATACGAATAATTGAAATCGAGATTGGAAATATCCCAAGGATGTGCTTTTCTAACTCCTGATTTATTCTTTTTTACATTCGTAAAAGTTATTGTTTTGATTGTGGTAATATCTGCTGCATCGTTTCTAATAGAATCTTTTTTGTTTTTGGGAACATCATTTAATTTTTCTTTCAACTTAATATCCAAATCGTACGGATCATATTCTGGAGTGGTGGTGGTTCTACTAATTCCGGCATAAATAGGAATTTGAATTTTCGCTTTTTGAGGTAATAATTTTCCAGCATCAATGTTTGCAGAAACATCAAATTGAGTAAAATCTTCTCGGCTTCTTTCGTTTACGCGTTGCTCCAACGTTCCAAACCCACTTGTTCTTGCAGTACCGGAAACACTGATGTTTCCCAAATCGGCAAGCGTGAGGTCAACTCTACCAAGTGCCGCCCATCCACCTTCTTCATCCATTTTCGAAAGACGAAGTTCGTTGAACCAAATTTCTGCATTGGCTTGTTCTAATTTATTATTTTCCACTCCCATCAACATCCCTCTTACTTCGCCAAGGTTTGGATTACCAATGATTGCAAATTTTTTCCCTTTAATAAATTCGCTGTAATAATTAGATGGAGAAATAGCAGCTTTATTTCTTCTCCATTTTAATTGTGTCAAAATTTCTAAATCAAAATCTAAATTATTTTCAAGAGGCCAAATCGAAAGCGAATCGGTTGCACCCCATTTTGTAATTTTAAGCGGAATTCTTATTTCATAATAATTACTAACAAAATCATTTCCAATTCGCACCACTGCACTTAGGTCATTATCATTTAATGTATTTTGATAAATTTCTTCAGCATGAACAAACATTGAAATTCTTCCGTATTGACGAAGATCAAATGGCATTGTTTTAAAAACTGCTCTTGAATCATTTTTTAATAAATCGCGAACACGAATACTTAACGACTGCTCATTTTGCAAAAGCGAAATATTATTGGAACTGAGTTGTTCTTGACGAATAATACCCGGCGGGGTTACATAACGAATGGGTTGTCGTTTGTCATTTTCTTCCACATTTACCGCAAGTACATCCAACGTAGTCGGATCATTAATTGGTAATTTTTTAAATAAACCACTGCTATCAATTTCGTATCCAAAACGCCGCCATTGATTACGAACTAATTCTAATTTTCCAAATCTACAAACTACCGAATCGGAAAAACCCGTAAGAAACATGCGAATAAATCGAATGGATTTAAAGTCAGGAATATTCCCAATTTTATTTTGATAACCTGTTATCGGAATACGAAACAAATACCAAGTTTCTTGTCGTTGGGTTCTATCAATCAAATCAACCGAAACAGTTCGTTTGTCAGTTATGAAATTTGAACCAACGGACATATTCGGTTTCAATTCTACTCGATATTGAAAATATTCTTCCACTTCATTTAATGTGTTATCGCGATTCAATTCTTCTTGATCGGGATACATTGTAAATGCATGAAGTTGAGAATTGTTTAAATTAACCGGAGAATTTCCTTGCGGATTATTTACATCTTTATAGCGTTGCAAAATTCCTTCCAATGGTTGATCATAAGTTCCATCGCGATAATGTTTAAAATTATCTGCGGATGGATCTACGGTTGCTTTTTGATAAACAGAAGAATTAATTCCAAAATTTGTAATTAACGTATTAATGTAATTTTTAAACTTTTCTTTTTCCAACGAATCGGTTAATCCATCAAATCCCGCATCTTGAAAAGGCCTATCCACCGTATTATTGCTAAATGCATTTGTAACCTGAAGTGGATTGGCAGGCACTCTTCCCCAAACCGTTGTATTGTCAACAGGTAAATTTCTATTTTGAGGAGTGGGCAATCCATTTTCATATAAACGTTTTCCATCTTTCAACACATCTTCCGAAATATTTCCAAGATTCAAATAAAGTTCGCCACTTGCAGTTGCCGGTTTATTGATGAAAGGATCTTGTAACCAAAATTCTATAAATTCAATATTGCCCGTTTCAAAATCTGTTTGGTCAATATTGCGCATGATGCCACCCCAAGTTTGTTTTGGATTCAGCAAATTTCCGGCAGCATTGATTCTTCCATTTCTAAATTCAAAATTGTACGGACCTCTTTCCTTTGGATAAAAAGCAAGATCGAAAGTTGGTAAAATAGATTGGCCAAAGTCGGTTGTACGATTGGGAAAAATTTCTTTCTGATAAACTTGTCTTACTTCCGGTTTCGATAATTCGGTAAGATTATTTCGCAACGGGTTGTTTGCATTTCTTGCTTCTTGTAATTGTTGTTCGATTTGATACCATGCCAATTTTGCACGATTGTAACCTTGTTCCACATTATTGTTTAACTCAGCTTCCGGAAAAAGAATATTGTTGTTTTTATCAATTGCTTTTTGCGGAGCAGAGGCAAGTGTCCAACTTATCAACGGAAAACGAAGATCGATGCTGCTTCTCGTTCCTTCGAAATCATCCATATAAATTGCGCCTACATTTCCTTTTCCAATTTGTGGCGCATGACCAGGTTTTAACAACGCAGCTTCTCCATAAGCTGTAATATTAGAAACTACTTTTGTAGAATAAAACGGAAGTTTATCCAACCATTTTGAAAGTCGAGGAATTTCACTGCGGTAGTCAAAATCAACTCCGTACATCGTATTGCGAATAGGATCGTCGCCATAACTCTGTTTCCAAAAAAACGGCCTTTCTCCCAATCGCACAATCGTTCCGCCAAGTGTCAATTTTTTGCTGGCTAAATAATCCAACCGCAATGCTAAATAGTTTTTGGATTGCATTCCGTAAGTCGCATTATTTTCATATTGAACATTTACGGGCAAACCTGCATTGATGATTGCTTGGTTAATAATTCTCATCGAACCCAAATCATAATTAATTTCATAGTCAATATTTTCTCTCAATATTTGACCACCAGCCGAAACAGTTACAGAACCTTTCGGAATATTAAATCCAAGTTGATAATCGACTGCTCCTAATCCGGATTTACTTTTACCACTCAATTTAAACCGATTGAGGTTTGCAAATGTTTGTGCAATTGCTTTGATAGTGTCATACAACGGATAATAAATATATTTTGCTCGTTGCTGCAAACTATCTGCTCCTTTATAAATATATTCCAGATCACGCCCAAAAGGTTCCAATACCGGAAATACAATTCGGCTTTGTTGCGCAATTACTGTGTAGCCTTCAACATAGTCGAAAACTCCATCGGCTTGCGGATCGTTTTGATTATTTAGTCGATCAAGGTTGAGAAGAGAAATAATGGATCTTCCTTTGTAAGGATCACTAACAGAAGTTAGCGGCATATAATTTTTTTCGCCAAGACTTGGTTCTTCATACAACACATCTAATTTAAAATCTGATTTTTCCAATTGACCAACGCCAACCGAATAAACATTTTTCATCATCAAATCCCAAATAGGAAGATTGGTTCGTTGCGATGTTGCTTTCAATAATTTTAAAAATAAAACCGGCTGAGAAGTGCCAGTGGAATCGGGCGGAATATCCGAAGAAAATTCTCCGACCTGATAAATTTTTCCATTGTAAGTATATTGAAATGCAACGCCGAGCACTTCATCCGATTGAAGTTGTTGATTCAAAGAAATAAATCCAATTCTTGGATTGAAATAATAATCCGTTGGTTGCAATTTTCTTGCAAATGTTTTTTCAAAATCTTGAACAGGTTGTAAACCCAATCCCGTTAATGCACTTTGTACTTGTGTAGAATTTCTTGCATTTGCAGTTGCAAGAATTGTTGGATAAAGATTGTTTGCATTATTTCTTGGCGGCACATTTCCTGCACCTGCCCATGAACCAAAAGGTTGTCCTTCGCCAATATCCATCAACGCAACAATATCTCTTGTTTCCGTTGTAGCGCCCATCCGGTTGGTTACCCAAACTTCTACCCGAAGTATTTGAACTAATGAATTCACCACTGGTAAATCCTTCATTCCTTTGTTGTAATTATTTCTAAAAAATTGAGAAAATAAAAAATGCCGATTCTCTTCGTACTCGTCGGCTTTGTAAGTAAAAGTTTGCGTGGATGAACCTCCCTGAATTCCCATTGACTGACGCTGTGATCGTTGATTTGCCAACACAGTTGTGATAAATAATTTACCAAATTGCAACTGCGATTTTATTCCAAATAAAGATTGTGCGCCGGGAATAAGTGTGCCCTTTGTTGTAAAATTTGTATTACCTGCTTGCAACAATTTCAGTACTTCATCGTCTTTACCTTGGTAGTCGAGCTTTAATTGATTGTCGAAACTAAAATTTGCAAGTGTGTTGTAGTTGATGGGAAGTTTCAATTTGTCGCCAATATTTGCATCCACTTGAAATTGGCTATTCATATCAAAATCAAATCCGCCATTATTTCTTGCGCGCTCGGGTAATGTTGGATTATTAATTTTTTGTCCTTGATAGCCGGCTGCAATATCCACGTATCCATTTGGACGAATGTCTATTTTTCCATTTCCAACAATTCGATTAACCCAATCGTTTAAAAAATTGAACTTAGGTTTATAAAGTCGTCGATTTAAATTTCCGAGCATCGCTGCTCTTTTTCTAAAATATTCGTTTTCATCTTCTTTGCCTTTTAGTGCTAAAAGCTCCGTTCGCGAAAAAGTCATTGGTGCGCGATAAAAGCTGTTCCCTATTTTTTCGACACTGAAATATTGTTGCGAAACAGGATCGTATTCAATACTTCTTTTTAAGAAGGAAGTATCTTTTAATAGCCAAGGATTTTTAGAGGGGAAGATATACGGTTGGGTATACTGATTGCCAACAGGCAATGGAATTGTATCTGAAGCAAAGTGATTTTCTGATATTTTTAATATAGAAGAAGCCATTGCTTTTGACTCAAATAAAAAGACAAGCAACATAGCCGTAACTACTCGAAGCGTTTTGATTTTTTGGAATTGCAAATTTTCTCTGAAATAATAGTTAAGTAAATTTCAACCAATAGGCTATACTGTTTTTAAAGCTTGTTTTATGATTTCTTCAACCGAACCAATTGCGGAATTGGATTGCGTTACTTTCTGAATTGCTTGCTCCGCATTATTTTTTGCAATACCCAATGCCATCAAAGCATTTAACGCATCCGCTTGCACTGTATTGTGTGTTGAAGATGAAATACTTGCATCTAATGGATGCTTGCTTAGTTTGTCTCGCAATTCAAGCACAAGTCTTTCGGCAGATTTTTTCCCAATTCCTTTAATACCTTCCAAAGTTTTGGTATCGGAACTAATAATTGCCCGAACCAATTCATCGGGTTTCATGTAGGAAAGCATCATTCTTGCAGTAGAAGCGCCAACGCCGGAAACACTAATTAATTGAATAAATAATTCCTTTTCGGCTAAATCAAAAAAGCCATAAAGAATATGTGCATCTTCTCTAATTAATAGACAAGTATACAATATCCCGCTTTCTAAATTTTGAATTTTTGAATAGGTATTTAAACTTATTTGCACTTCATATCCCACGCCATTTACTTCAAGGTGAACAAGTGCTGGAGATTTATGCTTAAAATTTCCATTCAGAAAAGCTATCATACTTGCGAAAATAAGGAAAAACGAGTTGTAGTTTTTGGGTAAAAACCACTGTAATTAAGAATTACAAAACCGACTTTTTTCTATTTCTTGAAAAAACAATGAAATCAGTTTGCGGTATTTTTTCAACTCTCAACTGTCGAAAAATATTTACCAATTGCCCACGGTGATAAGTTCCGTGATTAAATACATGCGTTAAGATTTGAAAAACAGGTTGTTTGAAATATTCTTTTTTTGAATTATGATATTGAACAACATGACCGAGTGCAATATCCGAAGCGGTTGCAACCCAATCCTGCCATTGCTGCGATTGTTGCAGCAAACCATTTACGACATCGCTCATTTTACCTTCCTGATTTTCGCTTGGAATAATAATTCGCTCACTCAATTTCATCCTTTGCCACCAAATACTTTCCGCGTCCCAAATATGAAATGTCGTTTGAAATATACTTTTAAAACTACTTGGTAATTCTTGTCGTTGTTTTTCATCCGACAACAAAAGAATAGAATCAGTAATTTTTTTATTCGCCCAAAAATTATAAGTAGCCAATTCAAGCATTACTTCTTTCATATTCCTTGTTTCGGTTTTATTAAGGAAAGAGTTGATAAATTTGACATTATCTAATTTTGAATGAATTTTTTGTATTACAAATTTTCAAAAAATGAATTTTAAAAATGAATAAAAGTTATCCACTTACAGGATTTAGTTCTGTGGCTTTACATGCCGGTCACAAGCAAGATCCGATGTACGCACACATTACACCCATTTATGCATCTTCCACTTTTGTGTACGATGATGCGGAACAAGGTATGCGTCGTTTTAGCGGAATGGAAGAAGGATACATTTATAGTCGTTGGGGAAATCCAAATTTTACAGAAGTAGAAGAAAAAATTTCTGCATTGGAAACTTTGGGAATTAAAGACACAACGGGAAACCCTTTGCAAGTAAAAGCAATTTTACACGCTTCTGGAATGGCTGCATTGGCCACATTAATGATTGGAAACTTAAAAGCCGGCGATAAAATTTTAACGCATTATTCTTTATACGGTGGCATGGAAGAATTAATTACAAATATTTTACCTCAATTTAATATTGAACCGATTATTATTGACCTCCGCGATTTGAATAAAGCTGAAGAAGCCATTAAAGCAAATCCAAAAATAAAAATGATTCATTTGGAAACGCCTGCAAATCCTACACTACAATGTGTGGATTTGGAAGAGTTAACAAAACTTGCGAAAGCCAACAACATTCTCGTAGCTGTTGACAATACATTTGCCACACCTTATTTACAACAACCGTTTCGCTTTGGTGTTGACTTTGTTTTTCACAGCACAACAAAATTTTTAAATGGACACGGCACAGCAATTGGTGGAATTTTAATTGGAAGAGACATTGAAAAAATGAATAAGCATCTTACAAAAACGCATCGTTTGTTGGGTGGAAACAGCAATCCCTTCGATGCTTTTTTATTAAACCAAGGAATAAAAACTTTGGAGTTGAGAATGGAAAGACATAGCAGCAATGCAATCGCTGTTGCAAAACATTTAGAAAATCATGCAGCAATTTCAAAAGTAAATTATCACGGACTCGCTAGCCATCCCGATTACAAAGTTGCTACTAAACAAATGAAACATGCAGGGCCTATGATTAGTTTTGAATTAAAAAAAGGAATGCAAGGTGGAATTGATTTTATGAATAAGTTGCAAATGTGTACACGAACCGTTTCATTGGGAACGGCCGACACGATTCTTTCTCATCCTGCATCAATGACACATTATTCCATTCCTCAAAAAGAAAAAGAAAAATATGGAATTACCGACGGACTAATTCGAATGAGTGTTGGTTTAGAAAATATTCAAGATATTTTAACCGATTTAGATCAAGCGTTTTAAGAAAATAAATTATGAAAATTGAAATTCGTCGTGCATTAAAATCAGATTGTTCTCGATTGCTTGATTTAATAACTGAATTGGCGATTTACGAAAAAGCTCCGCAAGAAGTTACCGTAAGTTTGGAACATTTTATCGAAAGTGGTTTTGGTAAAACCCCGGTGTGGTGGGCATTTGTAGCCGAAGTAGATGGGATTGTATTGGGATTTGCATTGTACTATGTTCGTTATTCAACTTGGAAAGGGCAAAGAATGTATTTGGAAGATTTACTCGTAACCGAAGCTGCTCGAGGAAATGGAATTGGAAAATTATTAATGGATCGATTGATAGTGGAAGCCAAAGAAAAAAATTATATCGGAATTGTTTGGCAAGTGTTGGATTGGAACGAACCAGCAATTAATTTTTACAAAAAATACAACGCAAAATTTGATGCCGAATGGTTGAATTGTTCTATTGAAATAAATTGAATAAAAAATTAACTCTCTCCATCTACTTGCATTTCACTGTTTATTTTCTGCACCAACCCTTGTAAAACTTTTCCGGGACCAACTTCTGTAAATCGCGAAGCTCCATCTGCAATCATCGCTTGAACCGACTGTGTCCATCTTACCGCACCGGTAAGCTGTGCTACTAAATTATGTTTGATTTCATCTTTATCTAAAATTGCTTTTGCAACTACGTTTTGATAAATAGCACAAATGGGAGAATGAAACTTTGTTGTTTCAATTGCTAATTGCAATTCATCTTTTGCCGGATTCATTAACGAAGAATGAAAAGCTCCGCCAACCGGTAAAAGCAAAGCTCGTTTTGCACCTGCTGTTTTCATGCGCTCACATGCAAGTTCAACTCCTTTTACAGAACCACTAATTACAATTTGCCCTGGACAATTATAATTTGCTGCGCCAACAACTTCATTTGTTTCTTGTTGAATTTCTAAACAAATTTTTTCCACAACCTCATCTTCCAATTTCAATATAGCTGCCATTGAAGATGGATGTAGTTCGCATGCTTTTTGCATCGCATTGGCACGAACAGCAACCAAATGAAGTGCATCTTCAAAACTCAAAACACCATTTGCAACCAATGCTGAAAACTCTCCCAACGAATGACCGGCAACCATATCAGGCTTTGCAATTTCAATACTTTTAAAAGCAATAACTGAATGTAAAAAAATTGCAGGTTGCGTAACTTTTGTTTGTTTCAGTTCCTCTTCTGTTCCACTGAACATGATTTCAGAAATCTGAAATCCCAAAATTTCGTTTGCTTGTTCAAACAATTTTTTTGCAAAAACATTAGATTCATAAATAGATTTCCCCATCCCCGAAAATTGAGAGCCTTGGCCTGGGAATACAAAAGCATGCTTCATAATAAATCGTGTTTAGTTTTTTTGTTCTATTAAAATTCCTCTTAATAGATTTTTTTTGAAATAAGTTTTAGAAATTCACTTCGTGTAGGAATTTTATGAAATTCTCCATCGAATGCAGAAGTAGTTGTAACTGAACTTTGTTTTTGCACACCGCGCATCATCATACATAAATGTTGCGCTTCAATAACAACAGCAACTCCCAATGGGTTCAGTGTTTCTTTTATTGCATCTTTTATTTGAATCGTTAATCGCTCTTGCACTTGCAAACGTCTTGCAAAAACATCGACAACTCTTGCTACTTTACTTAATCCCGTAATCCATCCGTTGGGAATATATGCTACATGAACTTTACCGAAAAAAGGGAGCAGGTGATGTTCGCACATACTAAACAGTTCAATATCTTTTACCAAAATCATTTCACTTACGTCTTCTTTAAATTTTGCAGATTCAATAATACTTTTCGCATCTAATTGATAACCTTGTGTAAGAAACTGCATTGCTTTTGCCATGCGTTCAGGAGTTTTTACAAGCCCTTCCCTGTTGGCATCTTCTCCCAACAAATTCAATACTTCTGAATAATTTTCTTTTAACTTTTCAGTAATCAAACTATCGTACAATTCAGTTTTTTTATACGCCATATTTTTCTTTTTATAACACAGGAAATTCTACAAAATTTTTAGCTGTTTCATACAAACGAATTTGAAGCTCTTTATTTTTATCTATCCGAGGACGCAATAAATTATAAATTACCACAACAATGTTTTCAGCAGTTGGAATCAGGTTTTTAAACTCATTCGTATCCAAGTTTAAATTTTTATGATCGAACCGAGCATGTATTTCTTCTTTAATTAATTCGCTTAATAATTTTAAATTTATTACATAACCTGTTTCTGAATCGGGCACGCCGGTTACTTTCACTTCTAATTCATAATTATGCCCATGATAATTTGGGAAAGCACATTTTCCAAAAACTGCTGCATTTTTTGCTTCATCCCATTGGGGATTAAAAAGCCGATGCGCCGCATTAAAATGTTCTTTTCGAATTACTGCTACTTTTTGACTCATAAAATTTTAACCAGTTCACTAATTAATTTCTATTTGTTTTCACCCAAAATATTCTACATAAATTCTTGAAGTTTCGTACAATTTTACACAATGCAAATTCACCTTTTCCGGCAAACATTTCTTTAATTCATCCCAAATACCGATTGCTAAATTTTCGGTACTGCACATTTTCCCTTGCATAAAATCAACATCCAAATTCAAATTTCGATGATCTATTTTTTCTACCACATTTTTTCGAATGATATCGCTGAGTTCTTTTACATCAAAAATAAAACCGGTTGACAATTCGGGCTCTCCTTTTATAGTTACATAAAGATCGTAGTTATGTCCATGCCAATTTTTATTCGCACACTTTCCGAAAACAATTGCATTTTTTTCTTCACTCCATTCCGGGTTATTCAGACAATGCGCTGCATTAAAATGTTCTAATCTTGTTAGGTATATCATAAATAATCTAAGGTTGCAAAGTTAATAGTTCGTGCAATCAATGTATAATTCCGACATTTGTTCCAATGAATTATTTATTGATTGCCGCAACCGTAAAAGAAATTGAACCTTTTCTTGCTTTTTACAAGAAATTCGACAAGGAATTATCTGTTGATTTTCTTATTGCCGGAATTGGTTTAACAACAACTGCATACCGCCTTACCAAACAATTGCAACTAAAAAAATACGACTTTGTTTTACAGGCCGGTGTTGCAGGATGTTTTAATTCCAAAATTCCGTTGGGAACCGTATTAGCTGTAAAAAAAGATACCATTGCGGATCAAAGTGTGATTGAATTAAAAAAACTAAAAACACTTTTTGATTTAAAATTAGTTCCTCAAAATCAATTCCCATTTAATAAAGGTTGGTTAGCAAACCCGAATAAATTGTTATTTGAAAAAATTAAGGTGAAGTCAGTAACCGGAATTTCGGTAAATGAAATTTCTACAAGCAAACAAAAAATTAATTTTTATAAAACCACATTCAACCCTGTACTTGAAAGTATGGAGGGTGCTGCTTTGCATTTTGTTTGTTTGATGGAAAAAACACCGTTTATGCAAATTCGAAGTGTTTCAAATTACATTGGCGAAAGAAATAAAAACAATTGGGATATGAAAAAATCAATTGAAAATTTAAACGAAACTTTAATCCGATTTTTTAAAGCGACTAAAAATTAAATCTATTTTTCTTGAAATATACAATTGGATTTTCTCCTTGTCCCAACGACACTTTTATTTTCGATGCATTGGTAAATAAAAAAATTAAAACCGATGGTATTGAATTTGAAGTCGTTTTAGAAGATGTGGAAACTCTGAACCAATGGGCCATCGAGGGAAAATTAGATATTACAAAACTTAGTTTTCCGGCATTTTTTCAAAGTCTTAAAAATTATGTTTTATTAAATAGTGGCAGTGCAATTGGAAACGGAGTTGGGCCATTATTAATTAAAAAAGAAAACAAAAAAATAAAAAAAATTGAAAATTGCAGCATTGCAATTCCCGGAAAAAATACAACAGCAAATTTATTGTTGTCTTTTGCATACCCCAATGCAAAAAATAAAATCCCAATATTATTTTCTAAAATTGAAGATGCTGTAATAAATGAAGAAACGGATTTGGGTGTTATTATTCATGAAAACAGGTTTACTTATCAATTGAAAGGATTAGAAAAAATTGCAGACTTAGGAAAAATTTGGGAACACAAAATGAAGCTACCCATTCCGCTTGGCGGAATTGCTATTAAAAACTCCATTGAAAAATCAATCAGTTTAAAAATTGATTCTTTAATTAAACAAAGTCTTGAATTTGCATTTTCAAATTACCCCGAAATTCCTGAATATGTTAAACAAAATTCTCAAGCGATGCAAGAGGATGTAATGCGCCAGCATATTGAATTGTACGTAAATGAATACTCACTTTCACTTGGTGACGAAGGGAAAAAAGCAATCAACGAATTGTTTAAAATTTTTGAAATACAACAATTAGAAATTTCTAAAGAAAAACCATTTCATTAATTTCTCCTTCGATAATTAATTTGCCGGAAGTTTTCGATTTTATTTCATCAACACTTACACCGGGTGCTCGTTCGATAAGTTTAAATCCTTGTGGAGTAACATCTAAAACAGCCAATTCCGTTACAATTCTTTTTACACAGTTGATTCCTGTAAGTGGCAATTGGCAAGTTGGTAATAATTTCGATTCGCCTTTCGGATTTGTGTGCATCATTGCTACAATAATATTTTTGGCACTAGCAACCAAATCCATTGCACCGCCCATTCCTTTCACCATTTTTCCGGGAATTTTCCAATTGGCAATATCACCGTTTTCGCTCACTTCCATTGCACCCAAAACTGTAAGATCTACTTTGCCGGCTCTTATCATTCCAAAACTTTCGGCACTGTCAAAAAATGCACCGCCTGGTAAAATCGTCACCGTTTCTTTTCCAGCATTAATCAAATCTGGATCAACAGTATCTTCTGTGGGATAAGGCCCTAACCCCAACATTCCATTTTCGCTTTGCAGTACAATATTTATTCCTTCGGGAATAAAATTTGCAACCAAGGTAGGAATGCCAATTCCGAGATTTACATACATTCCATCGCGCAGTTCTTGTGCAATTCTTTTCGCAATTTCAAATTTATCCAATGCCATTTTACAAAATTGAACTGGTTATTTATTATTAATCAAAAGTGTTTTCTTTTCAATCCGCTTTTCATAATTTTTTCCTTGGAAAATTTTATGAACATAAATTCCTGCAACATGAATATTGTCCGGATCCAATTCTTCGGGTTCTACTAATTGCTCCACTTCTGCAATTGTAATTTTGCCTGCTTTTGCCATTGATGTTGAAAAATTGCGCGTTGTTTTCCGAAAAACAAGATTACCAAATCGATCTCCTTTCCATGCTTTTACAATTGCAAAATCTGCATGCAACGCATGTTCCATCAAATATTTTTTTCCATTAAATTCTCGTTGCTCTTTTCCAATTGCCACTTCTGTGCCAATTCCTGCCGGCGTAAAAAATGCAGGAATTCCCATTCCCGCCATTTGAATTCTTGTAGCCAATGTACCTTGAGGCATTAAATCAACTTCTAATTCACCATTCAAAAGTTGTCGTTCGAATTCCTGGTTTTCACCAACATACGAACTCATCATTTTTTTTATTTGTCGCGTAATCAATAACAAGCCCAAACCAAATCCATCCACTCCTGCATTATTGGCGATACAAGTAAGTTCTTTCACTCCTTTTTCTTTTAATGCGGCGATGCAATTTTCAGGAATTCCACACAAACCAAAACCACCCAACATAATGGTGGCACCATCTTGAATAGTGCTTATTGCATCAGCAGCATTGGCAACTGTTTTATTCATATTGTATTATTTCAAATTAATTTTTCAGAAAAATTATCAATTAACCAATTTGGATTTAATTTTTCGTTTTACAATTGCTGTATCCACTTTTATTGCATTTTTTTCATACCGAACTTCTTCTACTTTATATCGATTTTTTTTTAAGGAATCTGCAATTGCTTTTAATAAATCTGGTCGTGATTGGTAAAAAAGCATACTTTTTTTAAACTTTTCTTTTGTCGTTGAATTGATTTTAAAAACCTGTTCGTACAGTTTATTACTTTCTTCTTTTTTATTAAGTGAAGTATCTTTCATTACATAATTACTTATAAATTCATCGACTCGCATTAAATCCCACATTACAATTTGCATTTGTGTTTGCGACAAAATATTTTTGGGAACAGTTTTATCGGATGAGCATCCAACAAATAAAACAAGTACAAAAATTTTAAAAACTAATTTCATTTTAATCCGCTATATGCACGGGCATTGGTTATGTCCAGTTTTAATAATAAGTCGAGCGCTCTATCTTTCATATTTCTATCTGCTTTGCTAAATACATTTACCAACTCAGTAGATTTTCCTTGAAAAAAAAATTGAACAACCATCGAGTTGGGATTTGCCGCATTCACACTACTAATAAAGCTTAAAGAATTATAAATTCCATTTCTTCCTTCTTCTTCATTTTCATAAAAAATATCAATGCCACTTCTGTAGTAAGAATAAAGCGCATCGTGAATTAATGCAAATCGGTTATTGTTTAAATTTTCAGATAACCAATAACGATTGCGCAAGCCTTCGTAATTTTTCCATCCGGTTATTCCTTGCCGCTCGGGAGCATTGTTTACAATGTTTTGCGCTTTCAAAAAATAGGGATCGCCACCGCGAACAGTGAAAGAGTCGTAATCAAATCCTAAAATCATATACGCCCAATAAGCCATCACTGCAGAAAGATTGGAAGCCAATGGATCATTCCCTTGAATTCGATTTTCGTTAAACTCGATTGGTTGAAATTCTTGGTATCTAAAAATAATATCGTCATCAATAAAATTGATTAACGGAGATTGATAAACTGTATTAAAAGCCGTACGTGCAGCCTGAACGGATAAAGTTGCTTTAAAAACATTTTGATCCGAAACATCATTAATATTTAATAAAAAATTACACTGAATTTTTTCATTGGTTTGAAAAACATCCGTTGTCCATTTCCGATTATTAATAAAATTGGTGAGTGTAGTTTGTAAAGTTTGAAATACTTTTCGATCCACCTGTGTTCCTACTTTGTCTTTATTCACATTCACCGTTAGCCGCGCTTGAAGTTCTTGTGTGTTTGCAGCATTGTAGCTAAACAAACAAACCGATATCCAAAAAAATAATTTACGCATTAAAAATAATCTGAGGTTTCAAACTTATTCAAAAATAACAATAAGTCATAAAAAAAGCGTCCCCATATTGGAACGCTAAATTTTATTAAACTAATAGTTAGTTTTAGCTAAAAAGTTCATCACCGCTTTTGCGGAAATATACTTTTTCATCTAAAAATTCTTGTGTTGCCAATAAAGATGGGTTCGGCATTCTTTCGTATGCTTTTGAAATTTCAATCTGCTCTTTGTTTTCATGAATTTCTTCTAAACTATCTGTATGACTTGCAAATTCTTCCAACTTGCTGTGCAATTCTTCTTTCGTGGAAAGATTAATTTGCGAAGCTCTTTTTCCAATAATAGAAATAGACTCGTACAGGTTTCCTGTTTTTTCTTTGATATCAGAAAGATTGCGTGTTTCAACGATGTTGCTTGTGCCGATACTAAGATGGCGTCTTAATTTGCTCATTATTTAAAATTTTAATGTTGTTTTGCGATAAATTATTATACTGTTCTATTTCTTTCATCCATTTACTGTCAGGAAAACGATCGATAAAATCATTGCATTCAATAATTACTTGTTCAAATCTTTCTTGCTTTTTTTCTTCCACACTTAAAGTCGCAAATTGGTAACTGGCTTTTATCACCATCATTTTATATTCATCTGCTTTTTCCGATTCAGGAAAATCATTCAACAAACTTGCAAACGCTACTCCTGCTGCACGAAATTGCCCTAAATTAAAATACAGTTGTGCACTAGCAAAATCCTTTTCTTCCAATTTTGTACGGCAAATTTCAATAATACCATTTGCTTCTTTTACTTTGTCTGAATTGGGATGTATCGTTATAAAACTCTGCATCATTCCAATTGTCTTAAGTGTATTTGTTTGGTCAAGTGGTGCTTTGGGCGACTGTTTAAAATAAGTATATGCTCGCATATAATCCACTTCTTCCGATCTTGGACTATTGGGGAAATTTTCAAGGTAACTTTTAAATAAACTTTCAGCACTTAAATAATCTTGTTGATAATATGCACAATAAGCATATTTATATCCAATGTCTTCAAATTCCGCTCTCCCTTTAAAAAAAGGAATTACATCTTCATAAAGTTGCTGCGCAAATAGATATTTCTTCTTTGCATAAAATTGTTCAGCATTGCGCAATTTAAATTCAGGATCAGGATTTTTCAATATTTTATTGATACCATGACAACTGGTAAAAAATACAGCAATAATTAGGATAAATAAGGTGCGCATAAAGGGGGACAAAGATAGTTTATTCTCGCAAAATAGCGCTAAAAATAAATTAGAATAAGGTATTAAAGGTTAAACTTTTTACAATTCACTCGGCTGCAATGCTAAAAAAAGCCCTCTAAAAAATTAGAGGGCTAAATTATAATTTTAATAATTGAATTATTTTTTTCTCAAATTTGGATGAGGTGCTGGAACAGCATTTAATCCTTCTTCGCCATCATTTGCAGCACGAATATCTACTGTATCACAATCTCCGCCTTCTTCGCCATATTTAAATATGATGCGATCGCGGCTTACACCTTCTTTTTCTACTAAATAACTTGTAATTGCTTCCACTCTATCCCAACTTCTTTGTTGCTCGTGTTTATTACCAGCGCAGTAGCCACTAACTACAATTTTACAATTAGGATTGTTACGCATACGATCTGCAACAACAGCTAATAATCTTGTTGCATCATCGCTAAGTTTAGCAGAATTTTTTGCAAACATTACATTGGGCAATGCACCTAATAATTGACCACAAGTAAGAACTGGAGGTAAAACTACTGTTGCACATCCTTCAATACAAGGGCACTTCCCAACTCCATCGGCATCTACTGGTTGGCAATAAGTAGGAGTAACAAGTTCTTTGTCTTTACAATCAGGTACACCATCACCATCAGTATCTTTACTTACACCATGGCTATCCACTGGACATCCTTGTGGAGTTTGCTCCAAGTCAAATTGATCAGTAACGCCATCACCATCTGCATCAGGTAAAACTTGTTTTGGCAAACGCATTAGGCGAGGGTTACGAATTTCTCCATAAGCATAATCCAATGGATTAATCCACCACAATGGCTCAACTGCTTTTGCACCAAGATTAATATTCAATCCAACGCTGAAAAAGTTGTAAGTGTCGAATTCTATTGTAGGAACATTAGTTGAATACCAACGTTGTCCATCCAACAAATCATCATTAGTAGCAGTAAATTTATCTTCAATAGCAAGGTTAATCTTGTTATTAATTTTATAAGCAACTCCAAATCCAACATGAGTTGTTGGTGTAAATGAAGGACGATCAGAATGACTTTCAGCCAGTGTTTCGTAATTACCGTCTAATAAATTTTTTAATTGTTTGCGAACATCTTTTCTGTTGTCATACACGTTTGCACCAGTTATGCTTGCAAAGTTGTAATTGTTTCCACTTGCATCTTTAGCGTCAACATTTACACTATAATAAGTAATGCCAAACCCAGCAAAAAGGTAAGCATTGAACTTAGAGCTTTGTTTGTGAAAACGAATATTGTTCAAAGAAAAAATTCCATCTACAGATAAGTCGCTAAACTGTGATTTGTAATTATAAAAAACATTTGAACTGGCTGCATAACCTGTCCAAGCAGGATTAGAATTATTTCTAATCCTGCTTTTCCAATCCAAACCTTTTGCATTTCCATAGGTGAAATTTGCACGAGCAGAAAACACATATCCAAAAGATTTTCTAACATGTACTCCAAAACCCATTGAAGGTAAAGAAGCCACATCGCCATTTACATTAAAAGAGCCAAGTTTAAATCCAACTTCAAACTGGTCGCGCGGTTTTGCAGGGTAGTTGTAAACTCCATTCATAAACTGCGAAAATTGTGGTAAATTTTTAGCAGAAATCACAGAAGAGTCTTTAACGTCTATCTGTGCAAAACTTCCAATAACAGACAAGCATAAAATGCTTGCAAGTATGATTTGTTTTTTCATTGTCATGATTAAAAATAGTTTTTATTGAGATTGATTAAATAATCCAATTTGCGGCAAAGGTATGCACGAACGCCTTATAACCAAATTTTTATACCTAAAATTTACACTTCCATTTGATTGAATCTACTCATTTGTTATTGAAGTAATTTTTTTTCTACTTTAAAATAAACTCAGTATTTGTAACTTGCTGCTCCTGATTATGAATTTACCAACCAGATTAATTGCAAACGAGCTTGAAGTTTTTGAAACCTACTTTAAAAAAGCAGTAAGTACAAATGCTCCCATGTTGGATCGCATCATGCGGTACATTGTAAAAAGAAAAGGAAAACAATTGCGGCCAATGTTTGTTCTACTTTCTGCAAAACTTTGTGGCACAATTAATGAAAGTACGTACAGAGCCGCTTCGTTTGTGGAAATTTTACATACCGCTACGCTGGTGCACGATGATGTAGTAGATGACGCAAATGAACGCCGAGGTTTTTTTTCGGTTTATGCTTTATGGAAAACAAAAGTCTCTGTTTTAATTGGCGATTTTCTTTTAGCAAAAGGATTATTGCTTTCGTTGGAAAATAATGATTATCGCATTCTTCATATTCTTTCCGATGCTGTAAAAAAAATGAGCGAAGGAGAATTGCTTCAAATTGAAAAAGCAAGAACCTTTAATATTAAAGAAGAAGTTTATTACGAAATAATTCGCAGTAAAACCGCTTCACTACTCGCTTCTGCTTGTGCGGCAGGCGCTTGGTCGGCAAGTGGTGATGAAAATCTAACAGAAAAGTTGCGCCTGTTTGGAGAAAATGTAGGAATGGCTTTTCAATTGAAAGATGATTTATTTGATTATGCAAACAACAAAATTGGAAAACCAACGGGTAACGATATCAAAGAAAAAAAAATGACGCTGCCATTAATTTATTCACTAAATAATTGCACGGCTGCCGAACGGAAAGAAATTATTTATATCATAAAAAATAAAAACAACAGCAGCATTCATGTAAAAAAAGTTGCCGAAATGGTTGCTGCATCCGGTGGTATAAAATATGCAACAGATAAAATGAATGAATTTTATTCGAAAGCAAAATCAATCTTATACGAATTGCCCGAAAATGAAACCAGAAAAGGATTAGAAGAATTAGTGGATTTTGTTAAAGATAGAAATTATTGACGCTGACTTTTCTTCCAATTCTAAATCAAAACCCATGCAAAAAAGATGGAAAATATTATCGGCTGATTCACAAAAAACAGAAGCACTTCAACAATCTTTAAATATTCATCCTGTCATTTGTCAAATCCTCCTTCAACGTGGAATTGAAAATTTTGAAAATGCAAAACATTTTTTTCGGCCGCAGCTTTCATCTTTGCATTCTCCGTGGCTTTTGAAAGACATGCAAAAAGCCGTGGACAGAATTTTGCAAGCAATTTCTCAAAAAGAAAAAATACTTATTTATGGCGATTACGATGTAGACGGAACAACTTCTGTAGCACTCTTGTTTTCTTTTTTAAAACAAATTCATCCGCAGTTGGATTTTTATATTCCGCATCGCTACCGCGAAGGATACGGCGTAAGTAAAGCTGGCATTGACTTTGCAAAAGAAAATAATTTTACATTAATTATTTCGCTCGACTGCGGAATAAAATCTTACGAGCTGATTAGTTACGCAAAAGAATTGGAAATTGATTTTGTTGTTTGCGATCATCATTTACCAGATGACAAACTACCGCCTGCCGTGGCAATTTTAAATCCGAAACAAATTGATTGTAGTTACCCTTTCAAAGAACTGTGTGGATGTGGTGTTACTTTCAAATTAATTTCTGCACTTGCGGAAAAACTTGAATTGAATGAGGAAATTGTTTTTCAAAATCTCGACCTTGTTGCAACAGCAATTGCTGCGGACATCGTTTCAATGAATGGAGAAAATCGTGTGTTGGCTTTTTACGGATTAAAAAAAGCAAATGAAAATCCAAACAACGGCATTAAAGCATTAAGTTTTTTGAGTGGACTTACAAAAGAAATTCAAATCAATTCGTTGGTATTTATGATTTCGCCACGGGTAAATGCAGCCGGAAGAATGGATGATGCAAAAAAAGCTGTTTCACTTTTTATTGCAGAAGAATATGAAGAAGCATTACAATTTGCTGAACTTTTAAATAGCGATAATAAAGACCGCAAAGAAGTTGATAGCAGCATTACAAACGAAGCACTTAGTTTGATTCGAGAAAATGAAGATTTGATAAATCGAAAATCAACCGTAATCTTTCAACCACATTGGCACAAAGGGGTTGTAGGAATTGTTGCTTCTCGATTAATTGAACAATTTTATCGCCCAACTGTTGTGTTAACAAAATCGGGGGGTTTTGCAACAGGAAGCGCAAGAAGTGTAACGGGTTTTAATTTATACGAAGCCATTTATGCTTGTAAAGATTTATTGCTTGGCTACGGCGGACACTTTGCTGCAGCGGGTTTAACGCTTGAACTGAATAATGTAGAAGCGTTCACTAAAAAATTTGAAGAGGTTGTGAGCGCAACCATTTCTCCGGAATTATTAATTCCTGAAATTGTTATTGACGCAGAAATAAATTTTAGGGATATCAATTGGTCCTTTTATAATATTCTTCAACAAATGGAACCCTTCGGTCCCGATAATCTTCGTCCGGTTTTTATTGTAAAAAATGTTTTCGATAGTGGATATTCTAAAATTGTAAAACAAGAACATATTCGATTTTCATTAAAACAAAACAATATTACATTTTATGGAATTGGTTTTAATATGGCGGAAAAATTTCATCTCTTACAAATGAAAAAACCAATCGATATTGTTTTTAAAGTTGATGAAAATGAATTCAACGGAAATAAATCTTTGCAACTCCGCATGCTTGATTTTAGATTGAGTAATAGTTAACAAAAAATTATTGCACATTTAATACAATTGCAAATGCTTACTAAACAAATTCGATTAAATTTACACCCCACTCATACTATGAAAAAAAAGATTGTAGGGTTATTTATTTTGATAACCCTTTTTATAAGTCCCATTAACCTAATTCACGGACAAATAAACTTAACAGGTACTTCCTATGTACAAAGTTTTGACACGATTAGTACTTCGGGGTTACCAAATGGGATTACCGTAAGAACCGGATCCACCGCAGCTGTAGTTGGAACAATTGCAACTTTCAGCAATGCTGCTGTAGCCTGGAATAATACTTCGGGAGCTTTTAAAAATTTTGCATCGGCAATAGGTTTAACTTCTACTGCAACTTCTACAGAACAAAACAATAATACAAATCGTTCACTCGGACTTCGCCAATCCGCTTCAACTGGTGATCCTGGAGGTGCATTTGTTTTTCAATTATCCAATACAACCAACCTCCAATCGTTTTCTTTGACATTCGAATTACAATCTTTAGATATTTCATCACCAAGAACAACAACTTGGTTGGTAGATTATGCAATTGGAAACTCGCCAATCAATTTTACAACAATTACTAGTTCTCCAACTCCACTCATTACCGGGAATAGTTTATTTACAAATACAGCAGTAACTGTAAATTTCGGCACTGCACTCAATAATAGTTCCCAACCGGTTTGGATTAGAATTGTAACACTCTCAGCTTCTACAGGTAGTGGAAATAGAGCATCTACAGGTATAGATAATTTTATTCTTTCTTATTCCCCGATGGTTGATGCAACACTTCCAACGGTTCAATCATTAAATCCAACACACAATAATATAAATGCTTCCATCTTTTTTCCACTTCAAATTAAGTTTTCAGAAAACATTCAAAAAGGAACGGGTAATATTATAGTTAAAAATATTACCGACAATACTGAACAAACAATAAATGTAACCAGTACTGCTGTTACAGTAATTAATGACAGTGCGACTATTACCGCAACATTAATTAGCAATAAACAATATCGGGTAATAATTCCTGCTGGAGCTTTCAAAGATTTAGCAAGTAATAATTTTGCTGGAATAACTGAAGGGAACTGGAATTTTACAACTGCAAATTCTGATGTTACACCACCAATTGTTAATTCGTTAAATCCCAATTCTGGTGCAACAAACATCAGTTTGTCGCCAACCATAAAACTAATTTTTAACGAAGCAGTTCAAACTGGAAACAACTTGATTGTCGTAAAAAAATCGAGCGACAATTCAACGGTATTTTCTGTAAATGCACAAACGGGTGCAAGCACTTCCGGCAATGAAGGAATAATTCCAATAACAGGACTTTCTGCCAACACACTTTATTATGTGCAAGTATTGAACGGCGCTTTTAAAGATCTTGCAGGTAATAATTTTTCGGGATTTACAGACAATACAACTTGGCAATTTACAACCGGAATTGGCGATACCATTAATTATACTTTTAATTCCTGTAATAATTTTTCATCACCAGGCAGCGGGTGGACGCAGTATAGTTTTTCCGGAGATAGTATTTGGAGGTGTACAGTTTATGGGAACAACAACACAAATGGAGTGCAAATGAGCGGGTTTGTAAATACGATTGGGCCCGTTGTAAATGAAGATTGGCTAATTTCTCCTTCATTAAATCTTAGTGGATATAACATTCCAATTCTTTCTTTTAAAGCACGTACAAAATATAACGGAGATAAAATTGAACTGTTTGCGTCAACGAATTTTTCCGGAAGTGGAAATCCATCTGCTGCAGTTTGGACACCAATTAGTATCATTTTGCCATTAGAAAATAGCGATGTTTGGACTTTGATTGACAGTATTAATCTTTCAAATTTCAAAACGACAGCTACTTTTTTAGCAATAAAATATACTTCTACAACACTTTCTGCAGCAAGGTGGACTATTGATGATTTTGCAATTAGAAATTCCTCAGTTGTTCCAGGTGCTGCTTTTCAAATAACCAACCCTATTTATAATTTTGATAATGCGGTTGCCGGTATTGCTACGACTGCAAAAAAATTTCAATTTGTTGGAACTAATTTTCAAAATAATTTAACCATTACTGCACCAACAACTTTTCAAGTTTCGAAAGATAATTCATCATTCGGCACTTCAATTTCTTTCACGCCTTCTGAATTATCAACAGGTT
Source organism: Bacteroidota bacterium (assembly GCA_005798905.1). GTDB lineage: Bacteria > Bacteroidota > Bacteroidia > Chitinophagales > Chitinophagaceae > VBAS01. The sequence goes on from SYIK01000001.1 coordinate 181,456, forward strand.
ACAAAACTGCATTTCTTCGTTACACACCAGTTAATAATAATACAGCAAACCTTGGTTATTTAAATTTTAATAATTCAACAAATATTAACACCAATAAAATTGAATTGGTAGGAAATAGTTATGCTTCATCAGCTACAATTGATATTGTGAATTGGAATCTTGAATGGTTTGGAAGTACAAGCAACGGACCTGCTGACAACAATTTGCAACAAGCAAATGTGAAAAAAGTGATGGACAGTTTGCAAGCAGATATTTATGCCCTTTGTGAAATTGTTGATACAACACGGTTGATGAATCTCACGAATTCATTATCGGGATATGCTTATAAAGTTTCAGACTATTGTTCCAATGCGCCGAATCAAGCAAGTTCCAATTATGCAAACGGCCAAAAACTTGCATTCATTTATAAAACTTCAGTAGTATCCAATGTAAAAGTTAGAGGACTGCTTAAAAACAGTACCACCGCAAATAGCAATTGGGCAAGCGGAAGAGTTCCTTATTTAATGGAAGCAGATATTATTAATGGGAATGTGTCCAAAAAATATAATTTAATTTTATTGCACGGAAAAGCAGGAAGTGCAATTAGTGATTATCAGCGAAGAAAAGATGGTGTAATTGAATTGAAAGATAGCCTCGATTTTCAATTCAACACGGCAAGAGTTATGATACTTGGCGATTTCAACGACGACATTGATTCTACAATATCAGTCGGAATTATTCCTGCAATTTCTTCCTACGATTATCTCGTAAAAGACTCAACCGATGCCGATCATTATAAAGCGCTTTCGATGCCGTTGAGCAAAGCAAATATTAGTTCAACAATTAGTTATCCAGAAGTAATAGACCATGTAGTTATTTCAAACGAAATTTCACAAGATGTAATATTGCGTTCAACCAAATTAGTTAAAGAGGTTGAAGCATGGGTTTTGGATTATGGAAACACCACTACAGATCATTACCCCGTAATGAGCCGACTTTTAATGCCGACCGCCATTACAGGATTAGTGCAAATACCGAATGAAGAAATTGAATTAAAACTTTTGCCCAATCCGATAACTACTGAATTGAATTTTAGTTTTAAACCAAATGCTGGAATTGTTCAAATTTCAATTTTGGACATAAATGGAAAAATAGTTTACAAACAAAATGCATATCAAACTGCGGCGATAATTCAAACAGTAAACATAAACATGCAACAGTTTCAAAAAGGTATTTATGTGTTGAGAATAAATAACAACCAGAAATTCAATGTGCAAAAATTTGTAAAACTGTAAAATAATTAGGGATTAAATCTTCTGGATTTTTTTATTCAATTGAATGTTTTAAAAAAGTTCAAAAAACAATTCGCATTCCCTTACCTTTGCAACCCCAAATCTGTGTTTCGTCAGATTTCCCGCTTTGCGGGACCCATTGGGCAAACCGAATTATTAATTTTAAAAACAGGGTAATGAACAATTATGAAATGATGGTGATTTTTACCCCCGTGTTGAGCGATGAAGAATTTAAAACCGCTCAAAAAAAGTATGCCTCCCTTGTACAGTCTGTTAAAGGGGAGATTATTCACGATAATCCTTGGGGATTAAAATCACTGGCGTATCCTATCCAAAAAAAGACTACGGGAATTTATTGGGTAATGGAATTTACTGCGCCATCCGACTTTATTGAAAAGCTGAATATTCAGCTTTTAAGAGACGAATCCGTACTTCGTCATTTAACAACTAAACTCGATAAATACGCCGTCGAGTACAATTGGAAAAAGAAAAGTGGTGTAAGAACAGGAACCTATAAAGAAATGGAGGCTTAAACTATGGCAAAGGCAAATGAAATAAAATACCTGACCGCCATAAAAAGCGAGAAAAGACCTAAAAAATTCTGCCGCTTTAAAAAATATGGCATCCGTTACATCGATTATAAAGATGTAGAATTTCTAAAAAAATTTTTAAACGAACAGGGCAAATTGTTGCCTCGCCGTCTTTCTGGTAATTCTTTGAAATACCAAAGAAAAGTAAGCGAAGCAATTAAAAAAGCTCGTCAAATGGCATTGTTGCCTTTTGTAACCGATTTATTAAAGTAATGCCCCTCTAATCCTGATCATAAAAAATCAGGTGACAGTCGAAAAAAGACTGGGGCGGTAAACTAAAAATCATGGAAATAATTTTAATTCAAGACGTAGATAATTTAGGTGGAGCCAATGAACTTGTAAAAGTTAAAAATGGCTACGCACGTAACTTTCTTTTTCCTCGCAAACTTGCAGTTGAAGCCAATAGCAGCAATTTAAAGCAGTTGGAAGAACGCATGAAACAATTGAAGAAGAAAGAAGATAAAATGTTAGCAGAAATAAGTAGCGTAATTGCGAAACTTACAGACGGTCCTTTGAAAATTGCAGCAAAATCTGGAATCAGTGGAAAAATTTTTGGAAGTGTAACCACTTTGCAAATTAGCCGCGCTATCAGAGACCAAAAAGGTTTTGAAATTGATCGCAAAAAAATCTCTATAACTGACGAAGTAAAAGAAATTGGAACTTACAAAGCTCAAATTGATTTTGGCAACAACAAAACTGCCGAGTTGGAATTTGAAGTTGTAAGCGAATAAATTCAACCAAATTTTATTGGTAAAAACCTCTTCAATTGAAGAGGTTTTTATTTTCTGTAAATGCCAAAGTAATTTCATAACCGCCTACTTTAGAGCTTATTAAAAATAAATAACCTTTAATAACCAATTTACTATACCTTTGCACGGTATATGGTGCTCTTTACAGTTTCATAAGTTCTCTGAACGATTCGTTCTTTTGATGAATGTTCATTGTTTATTTGTTTACTGTCGATCACTTATTTTATTTTTTTAAACTCTCAAACATGAACATTTACGCAGGAAATTTAAGCTGGAACCTGAAAGACCAGGATTTGCAAAATTTATTTGCCCAGTATGGCGAAGTAACTTCAGCCAAAGTTGTAACCGACAAATTTACAGGCCGTAGCAAAGGGTTTGGTTTTGTTGAAATGGCAACAGCTGAGCAAGCCAATGCAGCTATTGCAGCATTAAACGGTACCGAACTTGACGGCCGTAGCATTGTTGTAAACGAAAGCCGTCCTAAAGAAGAAGGTGCTGGCGGTGGATTTAAAAGACGCAGCTTTGGTGCTGGCGGCGGTGGTGGCTTTAAAAAAGGCGGCTACAACAAAGGTGGCAACAGCGGTGGCGGTTACGGTCGCGATCGTGGTGGTTACAACAGCGAATATTAATTTATAACGATATTACTGTTTTTGAAAAAGTCTGGTTTTACCAGGCTTTTTTTATTAATAACAAACCAAATATTTAGCAGGTAAAATTTCAATATTCAATTTCTTGGCTTCATAATATTCTCCATCCAAATGGGCTTCAATTGGAAATTCACTTTCAATAATTATCTGTTTTGACCTTGAATATTCCACAAACGAAAGTTGAAGATGTTTCCCTTTTTCGATTACCGGCAACCAACGCAAACGAAATAGTGGATGTAATTTAGTTATCAATACTATTTCTAAATGTCCATCATCAATTGCTGCCAAAGGGGCTATATGAAAACCACCACCCGCCCTTTGTCCATTCATTACACTTATTAGAAAGTGGTCCTTTTCGCGAATTGATTCATTGAAATTTGTTTTGTATTTTTTTGATTGATAAAAAAATATCGCACGCAAAATCGCTGACATAAAGGAAGCTTTCCCTGGTCTTTTCTTTTTACCAGTTAATTTTTTTGCAACAGCTCCTTCAAATCCAACCCCCACACCATTAATAAAATATTTATCGTTGCATTTCCCGGCATCAACAAGTTTTGGCTGTGTTGTTAATACCAAATCTACCTGTTCTTCAAAACTAATTTTACCATAAAGCAGCCAGTGCACATCATTACCTGTTCCTCCATTGAATAACGCTAATGGAATTTTAATGTCGGGGTAATGATTAATGAAGTAATTCAAAGTTCCATCGCCGCCAACGATAAATACATCCGAAATCCCATCAAAAGTGGACGGCCAATTTCCCAAAAAAAGTGTGTGAATTATTTTTCTTTCGGTAAGAACCGCAGCAATTTTATTTGCTAACACAACAGCTCTTCCAACTCCTGCAAGCGGATTACAAACAATGGCAATATGTTTTTCTTTGTTTAACAATTTATTAATTAGCTGAAAATTAAATGTTTTTAATCACTTCACAATATAGCATAATTGCCCAAGCAGTTTTCTTTAACTTCGCAACCAAATGACTGAAAAAATTCTTATTCTCGATTTTGGCTCTCAATATACTCAACTCATTGCTCGTGTTGTTCGAGAGTCAAATGTTTTTTGTGAAATCATCCCCTATAACAAAAATTTTGAACTCGATCCATTTTTAAAAGGAATCATTTTAAGTGGGTCTCCTTTTTCTGTAAATGATACGAATGCACCAACTGTTGACATTGAGTCATTGTCTAAAAAAGTACCTATACTTGGTATTTGCTATGGTGCACAACTTACTTCAAAACAATTTGGTGGTAAAGTTGAAAAAAGTAATAAAAGAGAATACGGACGAGCATTTCTGAAAAAAAATAAAGAGGATATTTTATTTTCAACTATTAGTGAACTCAGTCAGGTTTGGATGAGTCATGCAGATTCAATATTAGAACTCCCTTCAAATTTTGAACTGTTGGCAACAACAGAAAATATTCCAGTTGCTGCATTTAAAAAAAGTGAAAATCAAATTTGTCCAATTTATGGGTTGCAATTTCACCCGGAAGTTTACCACAGTGTTGAAGGAAAAAAAATAATTAATAATTTCTTGCTTTCCATTTGTGGTTGTAAACAAGATTGGACACCTGCCCATTTTATTTCGGATACAGTAGCAGCATTAAAAAAACAAATTGGTAATCGAAAAGTAATTATGGCACTCAGTGGTGGAGTCGATTCCACCGTAGCTGCAACGCTAATTCATAAAGCTATTGGCAATCAATTGCAAGGGATATTTGTTGACAATGGCGTTTTAAGAAAACATGAATTTGAAAATGTACTTAAAAATTATTCGCAATTAGAATTAGATGTAAAAGGAGTTGATGCAAGACAAATTTTTTATTCTGCACTTGAAGGAAAATCTGATCCAGAAGAAAAGCGAAAAATTATTGGTCGGCTTTTCATTGAAATTTTTCAAAAAGAAGCGAATAAAATTAATGACGTAGCCTTTCTTGGACAAGGAACCATTTATCCAGATGTAATTGAAAGCCTTTCTGTACATGGCCCTTCGGCTACAATTAAATCACATCACAATGTTGGTGGATTACCCGAAAAAATGCATTTAGAATTAGTAGAACCTTTACGCACTTTGTTTAAAGATGAAGTACGAAAAGTAGGAAGAGAATTAGGAATCAATGCTGACTTAATTGATCGGCATCCTTTTCCTGGGCCAGGATTGGCTATTCGTATTTTAGGAGAAATAACCGAAGAAAAAGTAAGCTTGTTGCAAGCTGCCGATGAAATTTATATGAATGCATTAAAAAGCTATAATCTTTACAATAGTATTTGGCAAGCCGGTGCAATTTTATTGCCGGTAAAAAGTGTTGGCGTGATGGGTGATGAAAGAACTTATGAATATACTTTAGCATTAAGAGCAGTAACAAGTGTAGATGGTATGACGGCAGATTGGGCACACCTCCCCTACGATTTTTTAGCTTTTGTTTCCAATGAAATTATAAACCAAGTTAAAGGAATTAATCGCGTTGTTTACGACATCAGCAGCAAACCTCCTGCAACAATTGAGTGGGAATAAACAACCTCAGTTCAACTAAAAAGTACAATGAATGCAAAAGTGTTTTTCTTTTTTATTCAGTTTTTTATTTTGGGGAAATATTTTTCTGTTTGCACAGAATGAAGGCAAATTGAATAAACAAAAAATTGTTGTTTTTACTCCTCTTTATCTTGATTCTGTATTTGATATAAATGGCAGTTTTCGTTACGACAGTATTTTTCCAAAATTTATAAATCCCGGACTTGAATTTTATGAAGGCGTTCAAACGGCAATTGATTCATTGCAAAAAGTCAACAAAAATTTCGAAATTTTTATTTTTGATTCTCGTTCCAAAAAAAAATCTTTACTGCAAAATTTAAACGCAACGACTTTAAAAGATTTAGGTTTAATAATTGCGTATACAACTGTTTCTGAAAGTAGGGAACTTGCCGACTTTGCGAAAGAAAAAAAAATCCCCTACATAAATGTAAATCTCCCAAATGATGGAAACATCAATAATAATCCGTGGTTTGTTTTGCTAAACCCTTCTCTCAAAACACATACAGATGGAATTGGAAAATTTATTAAGCAAAACTATCCTGCTAAATCAGTAATCGTATTTAGAAAAAAAGGTGCGATGGAAGATTTGATTTCTTCTTACTTAACCCCCTTTAATCAAACTACATCTAAAGATTTTTTAAACCTAAAATTTGTTGATCTAAATGAAAAATATTCACTTCAACAGTTAACAAATCAGTTAGATAGTACACAACAAAATATTTGCATCATTGCAAGCCTAGACGAAAAATTTTGCCTACACCTTGCTTATCAATTAGCCTCAGTTGGAGAATTATACCCACTAACTATTTTGGGCATGCCAACCTTAAATAATTTAAGTAAAGATTTTGCTCGATCAGAATTTCAAGCAATTACTGTCATATATGGACACCCGTTTTACATTGAAAAAAGCAATAAATTAAATCAACAACTGACAAATCAATTTCAATTTTTGATGAATGCACGACCAAGTGATATGTACTTTCGTGGCTTCGAAGTCATGATGAAATATGCGCAATTATTGTATAAATACAATTCAGATCTTTCCTCTCAACTTACACTTAAAGAATTTAATGTCTTTACAGATTTTGATGTTCAACCCATAATTAATAAACACACTTTGACTTTAGAGTATTTCGAAAATAAAAAACTTTATTTCCTAAAATGGAAAGAGGGAATGATTAAAGAAGTATTATAAAGAATATTGCTACTAATTTATTTTTTTCTTCATTGTTTTTACTTGCTGGTGCAAGTTGGTAACAATATTTGCAAGTTGGTTGATATCCCATCTTTGTTGCGAAGCAGCACGACTAATTACAACTGTTGCCTGCCACAATTCTAAAACATCTTCTGTACTAATACTATAAGTCTGATAAGAAGTATTATCACTTACCAACGTTAATTTATTTTTTACGCGATTATTTTTTTCAATGCGTTTATAAACGATTCCATCTGCTTTTGAAACGATAATATAAGTGTGATTTATTTTTACATCATCGGTATTCTCTACTTTCTCCCCTACAATTATTGAACCGCTTGTAGTAGGTAACATCGAGTCGCCAACAATTTCGAAAGCACGATAATTACCTCCCGTAAGCATGGGAAGCGTAAATGTATTTAACTCGTCGATATAGTCAGGATCTGCGTATCCATTCAAATATCCCGCAGCAGCTTTCATTGGAACAAAAGGAATGTCTGGTCTTCCGCCAGCTAATTTTAAAAGACGTCTTTTGGCAAGGTAGTTCCCTGAATTATCACTTAAATCTTTTCGTAAAATTTCATCTAAAGAAAGTTTGAAAATATCGCAAACCACTTCCAACACATCAATTCGTGGTTCGGCTCTTTCTTCTTCGTAAGCACCAATTAAGGAACGCTTAATGCGTAATTTATCAGCAAAGTCTTGCTGCGTCCATCCGCGCAACTTGCGCAGATATTTCATATTTTGATTGGCAAAAGACATACAACTAATTCATTTAGCTGCAAATTACTAAATATTTTAGATTAATAAAAAAATCTTTTTTGCATTTTGGAATAACAGAAAAAAGAAATGATTTTTGTTAAAGAATCAATAACATGAAAAAAACATCAAAAGAAAAACCTTTAATCCTAATTACAAATGACGACGGAGTAACTGCGCCCGGTATTTTAAATTTAGTTGAAGCAGTAAAAGGCCTTGGTAAAATAGTTGTTGTAGCGCCCGACAAGCCACAATCTGGAATGGGACATGCCATTACTATCGGCTCCCTATTACGCCTTCATAAAATAACGATTGCTGGCGCTGATGAAGCTTATGCTTGTACTGGCACTCCAGTTGATTGCGTAAAATTAGCCGTTGATAAAGTATTAAAAAGAAAACCTGATTTATGTTTAAGTGGAATTAACCATGGAGCCAATCACAGTATCAATGTTATTTATTCCGGAACAATGTCGGCTGCCGTGGAAGCTGCTATTGAAAGTATTCCTTCTGTTGGATTTTCTCTTTTAGACTTTAGTATTGATGCTAATTTTACTGGTGCAAAAAAATATGCACGTACCATTGTTGAAAAATTAATCAAATCGAAATTGGACAAGCATTTAATTTTAAATGTAAACATTCCCGCCATTCCATTAAATAATATAAAAGGAATGAAAATATGTCGACAAGCCTATGCAAAATATGTCGAAGATTTTGTAGAACGCTTCGACCCCCACGGGAAAAAATATTTTTGGCTAACGGGCGATTTTGTAAATTTCGATAAAGGAAAAGATACAGATGTATGGGCACTTAATCACAACTTTGTAAGTATTGTTCCGGTTCAATTCGACTTAACTAATTATGATTTAAAAAATAAACTTCAAAAATCATGGAAAAATTTATTCTAACAAAAGACAACCTTTTGTTGGGTTTGTTTCTAGGATTACTCGGTCCGGTTGTGGGATTGGTAATAATTTATTTTTTAAAATTTCCTTCTTGGGATTTTGGAACATTTTTAGTTGAATTTTTTCAATCCAACGCATTGATAACTTCTATTGGTTCGCTTTGCTTGTTTACCAATGCCGTACTTTTCACTATTTATATTAATACCCATCGCGATAATACCGCGAAAGGAATTTTTGTAACTACCGTTATTTATGGAATTGGAATTTTGCTTCTTAAGCTTTTTTAAATGAAATATTATTTAATTGCTGGCGAAGCCAGTGGCGATTTACACGGAAGCAACTTAATTAAAGAGTTGAAAAAATTAGATACTACTTCAATTTTTAGATGCTGGGGTGGAGACGAAATGCAAAAAGCTGGCGCCGATTTAATTATTCATTATCGACATTTAGCGTTTATGGGGTTTGTGGAAGTGATTCGAAATTTATCGCAAATAATTTACAACCTTAAATTCTGCAAAGAAGATATTCTTCATTACAAACCCGATGTATTGGTGTTAATTGATTACCCGGGTTTTAATTTAAGAATTGCAAAATGGGCCAAGCAAAATGGTTTTAAAGTCATCTATTATATTTCGCCGCAAGTTTGGGCTTGGAAAGAAAATCGCGTAAAAGGAATGAAGACTTTTATTGATAAACTCTTTACAATTTTACCATTCGAAAAAGAATATTTTTTTAAGAAATGGAATTGGAATGTAGATTATGTTGGCCATCCTTTGGTGGAAGTTGTCGAAAATTATAAATCAAATCATAGCATTGAACCACTTGCCGACAAACCAATTGTTGCACTTTTACCCGGAAGTAGAAAACAAGAAATTATAAAAAAACTACCACTAATGTTGGAAGTGAGTAAATCGTTTCCTAATTATCAATTCATAGTTGCTAAAGCTCCGGGATTGTACGATAATTTTTACGACAACCTATTAAAAGGTTACGACAACATAAAAACAATAAGCAATCAAACTTATAATTTATTGTTGCAAGCAAAAGCAGCACTGGTAACTTCGGGTACTGCAACGCTGGAAACTGCGTTGCTTAACGTTCCGCAAGTAGTTTGTTACAAAGCATCGCACATAACTTATTTTATAGCAAAGAAAATTGTAACGGTAAAATATATTTCACTTGTAAACTTAATTTTAGACAAATTAGTTGTGAAAGAATTAATACAACAAGAATTTACAGTTGAAAATCTGAAAACAGAATTGTCGAATCTTTTATCAAATAAACAAGTAGTTGAAACAATTAAAAATGATTACTCAGAATTGAAACAACTGCTTTCAGAAGGAGGTAAAGCTTCTGAAAAAACTGCCACAGCTATTTATCAATTTTTACATTGATTTTTTCTTAAAATTTTTCTCATACATTTCAATCCATTTTTGCACCGTAATTTTCGAAGCAAGTTCTCCCATTAATTTAATTGGAATTTTTTCTAAATTTTTGAACCGAATACAACTTTTTCCCATATCCAATTTACCCACATTGCATTTTGCAAACGCATCCGTAAACCATTTCAATAATTTTGGATCGGCGTAAATAGCCATACTGTAAACTGCAATAAAATTTTTTTGCGATGCAATTCCCATAAAAGGCAATGGTTGTTTTGGGTTGCATTTGTAACCATTCGGATAAATAGAATGCGGAACACAAAAGCCAATCATTCCATAACTCACATTTTCTTCAAATCCTTTTGGTAGATTTTTTTTGATGCTATTCCAAAGTTCAGAAAAACATTTTTTTCTTTCTTGGGGCAATTCTGCCATATATGCTGCTACTGTTGTTGCTTTTGATTGCATGTCTATTTTTTTATTGAAAGAAACTTTTATGCATTCAACACTTGTTGAATTTTTTCGTTTTTGTTTCGCAAATCAATGCCGCCCTCTAAAATACTTTTCAAATTTGTCATATAAAATAACCAACCCGTCATACAACCAATATGATAATGAGTCATTCCTTTTTCATTTACAGGAATATTTTCTTGCAACAGTTCGCAGATTGTTTCGTTTTCTTCGGTAAAAATTTTAACAGAACAAATCATTCCCTCGGCTCCTTCTTGCCCAAATGTAAATTTTAAAAAATCTTTTCCGTTTGCTTCCAACACTTCGCCTTTTTCGGTTGTACTGTCGGGCCATCCGTGCCAACGCCAACAAAAATTATCGCCAACAACAATGTCTTCTTTCGCATTTCTACAAATATTTTCTTTACTCATATAATCTGCATTCCGCAAAAACCATTCTTCCAATCCGGCAGGTGTTGCCCACATTTTATAAACTTGCGCAATCGATGCTTTTATATTTATTCTTTTTTTAAATAAGGTCCAATCGTAATTCATAAAAAAAAATTATTGCGGAATTGCATGAAGCGCAATGCGGTTTCCTTCGGAATCTTTAAAAACAGCCATGTGACCGTGTTCGGGACTTATCATTGTTTTTGGAACAAGAATTTCGCAACCAGCACTTACAATCCGGTCTAGAATGATTTGTACATCTGGATTTGCATTTAAATAAACCAACGGACCATCAGTTGAAGATGGATTGTAAAATCCATCAGCTTTACACAAAGCAGCACCAATTCCCATTTTGTCTTCTATGGGAAACATGCGCATTTCCACATTGGGAAGATTTAATGGAATCAATTGCAAATGAAAAATAGTTTCATAAAATTTCTGTGCTCGTTCCATATCTTTCGCAGGAATTTCTACCCAACTGATTACATTTTTCATAACTATTTTTTAATGTGTTTTAAAAATAAATGAATGCTTAAAGTTCGGACAAATAATTCTTCTTTCAACTAAATTGTTCAACAGAACCTAATTTGACAAAAGAGGTTATTCGCCTACATTTGCAACCCGATGGGGGTTTAGCTCAGTTGGCTAGAGCGTTTGCATGGCATGCAAAAGGTCACCGGTTCGACTCCGGTAACCTCCACTTTTGTATTGGCTTTCAAAAATTATCAATGCTGAATTTGAATGCAAATCACAACAAACAATTAAATGAAATTGAAAATAGATTGTTGTTATCAAAGATAGAAAGAACATAATTTGAAAGCAAATCACAACTTTCAGATTTTTTTAACAAAGTGGCTAGTAGCGTCTTACTACTTTTGAGAAATTTTAAACCAAAAAATATATGAAGAATTTTATTATTGCAATCAGTTTTTTATTTATCGCAAAAATGGGATTATCACAAGAATGGCCAAAACAAATTTTTTCAAGCTCACAATTAAATACAGAAATAGCCAAGCACAAACTAGTTGCTATTTTACCGTATGAAGTAAGAATTAGCTATAAAAGACAACCTAAAAATTTTAGTGCAGAAGCAAATAGAGATCAGGAAAAAACGATGTCAAAATCCATACAATCAAGTATGTACACTTTTTTATTACGCAAGGGAGATAAATATAGTGTTGCCTTTCAGGACGTAGATAAAACAAATATTTTATTAAAAAAAGCGGGTATGTTTGATAGCCTTAGTCTATTTACTAAAGATGAAATTGCAAAAACACTGGGGGTTGATGCCATTATTGGAGGAATATTTGAGATGGAACAAACAAAATCTGTCGGCGCTGCCATTGCTACTGCTGTACTTTTTGACGCACCTGGAGTAAAAACGGGAACCGGTAGTTTAGTAATGACTATTAACAATGGAGTTAATGGAGATTTGTTATGGCGTTTCTTTAAAACAATGAATGAAAGCATGATGTCATCAACAGATGATTTAGTAGAACGTATGATGCGCAAAGTTTCCAGAAACTTCCCTTACTTAATTAAATAATTAAAATCATTGATTAAATTAAAGTACAATGAAACCTTTTTTCATTTTCATACTATTCAGTTTGTTTACAACAACTTCTTTTAGCCAAAATAAAGATTCGAAAATCAGCATCCCCAATTCAACAAAAAAAATACAACTTGTCGAAACATCTTGCGGCAGTTGCCAACTTGGATTGGAGGGTAGTGATTGTTTATTGGCTGTTCGTATTTCCGGTAAATCTTTTTATGTAGATGGTACTAAAATAGACGACCACGGCGATGCGCATGCAAAAGACGGATTTTGCAACGCCATTAGAAAAGCAGAAGTACAAGGAGAAATTGTCGAAAATCGTTTTAAAGCTACTTACTTTAAATTGATAGCAAATAAGCTTGAAAATAAAGAAGCGAAAAAGAATTAGTTGAAATAAAAATTGTTTCTATTTTTTTTATTCGCCCCAAACTTCATCCTTCCCTTGCAGCCAATTATTTACTTGATTGGTTGTTACCGATTTTGGTCGTTCTATTGGAAAGTTCAAAGCCCGTGCCCAGCAAAGACTTGCCAATACACCCAATGCACGGCTAACAGCAAATAGTACAGTGTAATATTCATATTCCACCATTCCGTAATGCACCAATAATGCGCCGCTATGTGCATCTACATTTGGCCAAGGATTTTTTACTTTCCCCATCGATTGTAATATTGGCGGTACTGTTTCATAAATATTCCAAACTGTTTTTACCAATGCGTCATCCGGCATGTGTTTTTTTCCAAATTCCATTTGTGCTGAAAAACGCGGATCTGTTTTTCTCAATACAGCATGGCCATAACCCGGCACTACTTTTCCTTCGCTCAAAGTTTGTTTTACATATTCTGCAATCTGCTCTTTGGTTGGAAGATCCGTTCCTAATTTTTTTTGCATTTCAAAAATCCACTTTATTACTTCCTGATTTGCTAAACCATGTAGCGGGCCTGCAAGACCATTCATTCCTGCAGCATAACTCAAATAAGGATCACTTAATGCCGAACCAACTAAATGCGTGGTATGTGCAGAAACATTTCCTCCTTCGTGGTCAGCATGAATAGTCATGTACAAGCGCATCAATTCTTTAAATCCTTCATCTTCGTAACCCAGCATGTGCGCAAAATTTCCTGCCCAATCCAATAATCCGTTCGGTTGAATGTGTTCGTTTTTTTTGTATTTCCGCCTATACACATACGCTGCAATTCGCGGCAAACGAGCAATTAAATCCATCGCATCATCGTAAGTAGCACTCCAATAATCTTTTTTATTCATCCCTTTTGCATATTCTTTTGCAAATTGTCCTTCTGTTTGCAAAGCCATTACAGCCGCTACAAACATTGTCATTGGATGTGCATTTAATGGGAAGGCATCAATAACTGCAAATACATGACTTGGAACGTGACTGCGTCTTTGCCAAACATTGGTTATATGTTGTACATCTTCATCATTTGGTAATTCGCTAAGCAACATCAAATAAAATAACCCCTCTGGCAATGGTTCGAATCCTTCGGGTGTTTTTGGAAGTTTTTCTTTTAATTCGGAAATTGAATAGCCGCGAAAACGAATTCCTTCGTGTGCATCGAGAAGCGAAGTTTCCGAAACAAGTCCTGTAATTCCGCGCATTCCTTGATAAACTTGAGAGAGTGTTACTTCTCCTATTACTTTGCTGCCATTGGTTTTTAGCAATTCTTTTATTTCAATTGCTGCTTGGTCTGCCGCTACTTTAAACCTTTCTTTTATAACGCCCATATTTGTTTTTATCTTAATTTGAAACTACCTCAAAGGTAATTATTTGCAGGGTAAAAATTTGCTGAAAATTCTATTTGAATTTATTTCGCTGCCTTTTTATAAAGTCGAAATCCCACTATCGAAAAAATAATATTCGGCATCCATGCAGCAAGCAATGGAGGAAGATTTCCTTTAACTGAAAAGGTAGAAGAAAACCGATCTGTCATGATAAACAATGTGGCAATAATAAAACCCAATGCAATATGTAAGCCACTTCCACCACGCGTTTTTTTGCTTGCAATTACGGCACCAATTAATGTTAATAATATTACAGAAACTGCAGCTGCCGTTCTTCTATAGTGCTCTATTTTCAAAGTATTCAATCCTTCAGAACCTCGCAATTCTTCCAATTCTATAAACGATTCTAATTGATCAACAGTTAGTTTGTCTTTTAAATATTTATCTTTTCTAAGATCGGAAGGTTTAATATTTAAGTCAATATTCATTTCATTTTTCAACGAAACTTCTTCTCCTCTTTCTGTTAATTTACGTTCCAATGCATTTGTTAATAGCCAGTTTCTTTTTGCTGTATCCCATTTCATACTTTCAGATCGAAGATTATAAATTACTTTATTTTCTTTTGTCCGATGAAGGAAAAATCCATTCGCTTTTTTATTTACAGAATCGTAAAATCGAATCCCAATATAAGAGTTTGAATCGGATCGCCGATAATATGTATCAGAAGCATCACTTCCGAATTTATCAAAACCATCTAAATATTTTACTTGAAAGTTACCCCGTATTTCATTTCCTTTTGGAATAAACTCACGATTGGCAATTAATAATAATGATGCAAGCAAAATTCCACCCAATAAATAAGGACGAAGAAATCGGTTGTAACTGCATCCACCGGCAAGTATGGCTACAATTTCCGAACGTGCTGCCATACGGCTTGTAAAATAAATAACTGCGATGAAAACAAACAATGGAAATAACAATCCCCAGATGTACGGAATAAATCCAATGTAATAATTCTGAAAAATTTGTTTGAAACTAAGTCCCGATTTTACAAAATCTTCCGTGTGTTCACTACTATCCACTGCAACTGCAATGAAAGTGAACATGATCATGCTAAAAAAGAAAGTAACGAATAATTTCTTTAATATGTATACGTCAATTTTCAACATTAGATGCGAAGTAAACAAATAATCTACAACAATATTGTGAAGAATTTCAAAAAATAAATTGTTACAATCGATGTTTTAGCCGAACAACCATTTCATTTTTCCAAGCAGCAAATTCTCCTGTTATGATTTTGGTTCTTGCTTCCGCTACCAACCAATTATAAAATGCCAAATTATGAACGCTTCCAATAGTAAGTCCCAAAATCTCTTTCGCTTTCATTAAATGCCGTAAATAAGCTTTACTGTAATTATTACTGGTAGCGCAATCGAGCCCATCGTCAATCGGAGAAAAATCATTTTCCCATTTTTTATTATCAATATTGATTATCCCTTTTGTTGTAAACAACATGGCATTGCGTCCGTTTCTTGTGGGCATTACGCAATCAAACATATCAATTCCCATCCCAATACATTCCAAAATATTCCATGGTGTTCCAACTCCCATCAAATAACGCGGTTTGTTTTGCGGTAAAAGTTCACAACAGAAATTACAAATATCATACATCACATTTTCGGGTTCACCCACACTTAATCCTCCAATTGCATTTCCTGCAGCTTCTTTTGAACTTATAAAATTGCAAGATTCTTTTCTTAAATCTTTATGAACTCCACCTTGAACAATAGGAAAAAGATTTTGCGAATGATCATATTTATTTTGGGTTGATTCAAATCTATTAATACATCTGTCGAGCCAACGATGTGTCAACTCCATACTTTTTTTTGCATATGAATGATCGCTTCCACCGGGTGGACATTCGTCAAAAGCCATCATAATATCAGCACCAATACTTCGTTGAATATCCATTACCGATTCCGGTGAAAAAATATGTTTACTACCGTCGATATGGCTTTGAAATGTAACACCTTCCTCTTTTATCTTTCGCGTTCCTGCTAATGAAAATACTTGATAGCCTCCACTATCCGTTAAAAGTGGTTTTTCCCAATTATTAAAATGATGCAATCCACCCGCTTGTTCAATTACATTTACTCCTGGCCGTAAATAAAGATGGTAGGTATTTCCTAATATTATTTGTGCTTTTACTTCTTCGGTTAATTGTTGATTTGTTACCGCTTTTACCGAGCCTGCTGTGCCAACCGGCATAAAAACCGGAGTTAGAATTTTTCCATGATCCGTACTAATTTCTCCTGCCCTTGCTTTGGAATGTGTATCAGTATTTTGTAATTGAAATTTTAAAGTTGGCATACGCAAATGTAAGGGAGTAGTTCAACCAAAACAGAAATACAGTTTTTTCATATTTATTTTCAAATACTACATCTATCTTATTTTCGCGGACTAATTTAACTATGAATCTTACTTTTTTTGAAGCGTTTGATTGGACACAATTTTGTTTTTTAACTTTTGCTTTTGTAACAATTGGGCAACTGTTTTATTATGGTTGGTTTTTCAGCCGTGTTGCATTTTATCGTCCAAAAAAGAAAACAAAATCACAACAACATCCAGTTTCTGTAATCGTTTGTGCCCGTGATGAAGATAAAAATATCGCCCGTCACTTACCTGGATTATTAGTTCAAAAATATCCTTCTACATACGAAGTAATTGTGGTAAACGATAATTCGTTGGATGATTCTAAATATATTTTACAAGAACTGAAAAAAACATTTAAAGATCGATTAGAAATTGTAGAACTTACACAAGAAGCAAAATTAATAAGTGGTAAAAAATATCCTTTGAGCATTGGAATAAAAGAAGCACACAATGAAGTGTTGTTGCTTACGGATGCAGACTGTGTTCCATCGAGTGAAAATTGGGTTCAAAAAATGCAAGAAGCTTATGCGCCAGGAATTGAAATTGTACTTGGTTACGGTAGTTATCATAAAGTTCCCGGATTGTTGAACAAACTTATTCGTTTCGAAACTTTTCATACTGCACTTCAATATCTTTCGTACGCACTTGCCGGACTACCTTATATGGGAGTGGGCAGAAATCTTTCTTACAAACGAGAATTGTTTTTTCAAAACAAAGGGTTTAGTTCAATGAATCATATTCCCGGCGGAGATGATGATTTATTTATTAATAAAGTTGCAACAAAAAAAAATACAGCAGTCGTAATTGATAAGGATGCTACCACACTTTCTATTCCTAAAAAAACATGGCAGCAATGGTTTCGTCAGAAGAAAAGACATTATTCTACTGCGCAATTTTATAAACCAAAACATAAATTTTTATTGGCATTTTATGCCACTTCGCAATTTCTTTTTTACCCATTGTTTTTATTGGCTACCATTTTTTACAGTTGGCAATTGGCACTAATTTTCTTTTCCATTCGCTTTCTTGTTCAGTTTATCATTTTTTATTTTTCTCTTCAAAAATTAAATGAAAAAGATTTATGGCCTTTCTTTTTCGTTTACGATTTGTGGTTATTTATTTATTACATCATTTTTGCTCCCTCCTTGTGGAATAAACCACGTCCCACATGGAATTAACCTACAAACTTTGAAATGGAAATTGTATTAAAATATTTTTCTGATTTTTCTCCGCAGCAATTGCAACAACTTAGTTTATTGGAAAATTTATATAAAGATTGGAATGAAAAAATTAATGTGATTTCTCGAAAAGATATTGATGGACTTTACGAAAAACATGTTCTTCATTCACTTGCCATTGCTGCTGTTTTTGAATTTGATCCTGGAATGGAAATAATTGACCTTGGAACAGGAGGTGGATTTCCCGGGATACCGCTTGCTATTTTTTTCCCAGAAGTTAAATTTCATTTAGTTGACAGTACTGCAAAAAAATTGAAAGTAGTTGAAGCAATTTCCGAATCACTTGGTTTAAAAAATATAACTACACAACATACAAGAGTTGAAGAAATTAAAGGTCGGCGTTTTGATTTTGTCGTTTCAAGGGCCGTTGCCCCTCTCGCAGATTTATGGAAATGGAGCAAGCCTTTACTAAAAATCGGCAAGGTAGAACAACCAAACAAAAAGGGATTGATTTGCCTAAAAGGGGGAGATTTAGCTTTAGAAATTCAGGAAAGCCGAGCCCGGCCGCAAATAATAGAAATAGCAACCCTCTTTTCAGAGTCCTTTTTTAAAGAAAAATACTTACTTTTTTTACCTCGCTAATTTTTTAAAACCTACCGATAAGTGGTATTGTTTTGTTGAAACCGAATACGGATATTTGAAAATGGACAAAATAAAAGTTTGTATTGTAGAAGATCATGATGACGTTCGAGGACTTTTACAAGAAATTATTTCCAATTCAGGCACCTGTGAATGTTTAGGTGCAATGCAAAATGCAGAAGAAGCAATTGAATTGTTACCTACATTGATGCCCGACATCGTAATGATGGATATTAATTTAGGAAGAGGTGAATCAGGAATTGATTGCGTAAGAAAGTTGAAACCCGAAATGCAAGCAAGCAATTTTATGATGGTTACGGTTTATGATGACGAGGAATCTATTTTTGAAGCACTTACAGCCGGTGCCACAAGCTATATGTTAAAAAGAACTTCACCTGCTCAAATGATTGAAAGTATTACTGAGCTTCATCAAGGAGGTTCGCCAATGAGTAGCTTGATTGCAAGAAAAGTTTTAGACATTTTTCATCACGCACCTCCACCTTCTCCTTCCCAAATAAATCCATTAATGGAAATTTCGCCAAAACAAAATATGGTATTAAAGCAATTAGCAAAAGGAATGCAATACAAGGAAATTGCGCAAGAACTTGATATTAATATCGAAACTGTTCGCAAACACGTTTACCAAATTTATAAAAAATTACATGTTACAACTCGTGTTGAAGCAGTTAATAAATTGTATGGTAGATAATTCAGAAGTATTTTTTTAATCCCATTTCAACTCCAATTTATTGTTCTTTTTTTCAACATCCGCTAATCGATGAGATGGATCGATTTCAACCAATGTTATTTCCGTTAACTTTTTGTTTGTTTCAATAGTATAAACAGGATGTGTCCATTTCCACGGTTCATAAATAAGATTGCTTATTGTTGAATTCTCATTTACTTTTTTGCCATACATTAAATCCAATGGAACATAATGTAATTCTTTACTGCCATCTTTAAAAGTTAATTGCAAATCAATTGGCATCGGAAAATTCCCGTTTCGTTTTATCCTAATTTTTGTTTTTCCGTTTTCTTCCCACAAACTATCAATACCGTAATCAATTGTTTTGGTACTATTCACCCAATACAATTTGTACCAATCTAATTTTAGATCGCTAACTTTTTCTGCAACATTCATAAAATCATTGATGTTTGGATGTTTAAATTTCCATTGATCATAATAGGTCAATAATATTTTATCTCGAACAGAAGCACCAACAATATAACCGAGCTGCTCTATAAAAACTGCACCTTTTGAATAAGCTGCTTGCCCATAAGCAAAATTTGAATTGAAATGATCGGCATGTGTTGACAAGGGTTCTTCTTTTCCACTCTTTGCTAAATTATAATACCCATTATAATTTCCTTCGTAAGCAAATGCATTACTCGAATCCAAAAATGCAGTAATTCTATCTTCGGCATAACTTGTAAAACCTTCGTCCATCCACGCATACAAGGATTCGTTGGTAGCTAATACACCTTGGTACCAATTATGCATCCATTCGTGCAACCATGCACCGGGACTTGCCAATAAAGTAGCCATTGGGTATTCCATTCCGCCATCTCCTCCGTGAATAAATGAATATTGTTTATAAGAATATTTGCCAAAAGTTTTTTCAATAAAAGGAAATGCTTTTTCTGCATTATCTAAAATATCTTCCCATTGTTTTGAATTGTTTTTATTCGGCTTATAAAGCAAATGAAGTGTAAGACTATCGCGTAATTTTCTTGTCAAATGTTTAAATTCAGGATCGGCAGCCCACATAAAATCATGAACTTGTGGCGCTATAAAATGCCAAGTATTTTTATCGCTGGCTGGCTGTTTTAATTTTTCAATTTTTGTTTCGTATCCAAATCCAATTTGGTTTGCATTTTGTAAATAACCTGTCCCGCCCAAAATATAATTTTTATCAATCGTAATTTTTACATCATAATCTCCCCACACACCATAAAATTCGCGAGCAATATATGGAGTTGGATGCCAACCTTCGTAATCGTACTCGCACAACTTTGGATACCATTGACTCATAGAATAACGCACATTTGTACTGGGATTATCTCTTCCGCTTCTTCTGATTTGCAATGGAACTTGTGCTTCAAATTCCATATCAAAAACAACTTTTGATTTTGGAAGAATTGGCTTATCCAATTTTACAATTAAAATTGTTTCTTGTTCTTGAAAATTTTGAACTCTTCCGTTCATTTTTAATGATAGAATTTTTTGATACCCAATTTCATTTGGTTTTAAATTGTGTATTCTATTTTTTACTCTTGCATCCCAATCGGGTCGATTGTTTATTAAATTTTTTCCCAACTCGCAGCTTCGAGTATCCATCATACTATTGGGTTGAAATGCATTAAAATACAAATGATAAAAAACTGTTTTTAATGTATCGGGAGAATTGTTCCAATATTCCAATTTCTGTTTCCCGGTAAATTGATTAGTTGCAACATTCATATCCACAGCCATCGTGTATTTCACTTTTTGCTGCCAACGATCGGACTGTGCAAAAGAAGTTTGAACAATAAAAAAACCAATTAGTATAAACAGACTTTTTTTATACATCAGAATTATTTTTTTGTATGTAACCTAAAACAAAAAACAACTTTTATGGCTTCCGACTAAATAACACTGGCTTCCTTGAGAGTAATCAATTTCGGCAATTAATGTATCATTTCTAATTTTTAAAAATGCCCAATTTCTTAACCCCCCAGCCATTGAGTAAAACCAAATGTTATCAGGTGTAGATCTTGTAATGGTAGCTTTGTCGTACACCAATGTAACTCCTGAAGCAGTTACACGTTTAACCGTGTCTAGCGGTAAAAACGAAAACACATCTTGCTGCCCTGCTGTGTAATAAATATTATAACAAGGCAAAAAGCCACATCTTGTTTCCCAAGTTAAAAGCCAATTACCAGGTAGTGTAGCTTTTAATTCATCTAATGATACATTGATTAAATCTTTATTGTGGGGATCTACAACTAGAGGTTTGTCATCGCAACCAATATAAAAGGTAGAGAAAAATAGCATTATTATTATTAATATGTATTTCATAGTGATTATTATAAATTTTTAAAAAAGGTTGTTAAAATGACTATAAAGAAAGGTGGGCTTAGGTCTATACTGATTAGTTTGTTAATCTCGTTACGCATCTTGGTTTACATACATCTTACGTTATATGCTACTAAGTTATAAATAATAGCGTATACCCCAAAAATATCTCATAACCTATAATTACCCCATTATTTTTTCCCTTGAACTACAATTACAATTTCTCCTTTCACACCTTTCTCTTTAAAATAAGCACTCACTTCTTTGAGACTTCCGCGTTTATTTTCTTCAAACATTTTACTTATTTCTCTACTTACACAACAGATTCTTTCTTCTCCAAAATATTGAATAAAATCATTTAATGTTTTTACTAATCGCATCGGCGACTCGTAAAAAACCATTGTCCTTTCTTCTTCTGCCAATTGCTTCAACAATGTTTGCCTTCCTTTTTTTACAGGAATAAATCCTTCAAATGCAAACCGATTTGTGGGTATTCCACTATTTACCAATGCGGGTACAAACGCAGTTGCGCCGGGTAAACATTCAACTTTAATTGCTTCTTTTATACATTCTCGAACCAATAAAAATGCAGGATCAGAAATTCCGGGAGTTCCGGCATCGGTTAACAAAGCCATTTTTTTTCCGGCTTGCAATTGATCCAATAAATGTTTTACTACTTGATGTTCGTTGTGTTGATGATACGGTGTAAGTGGTTTTACAATTTCATACTTCTTTAAAAGATGAGAAGATGTTCTTGTATCTTCTGCTAAAATCAAATCCACTTCATTTAAAATAGTAATTGCTCGAAGTGTAATATCGGCCAAGTTGCCAATTGGTGAAGGGATGAGATAAAGCATGAATGATTAACTATTCAAATCGATATTTACTTATTAACAAACACTTCAAAATATTCCATTACAGGATTTGCCAACAATTTTTTACTTGCAATTGTTGCCAATTCTATTGCTTCTTCGGCAGATGCAGCATTTATTTGAAGGGTTATGTTTTTTCCCACACGAACATCTTCTACATTTTCCAATCCTAAATTTTGCAACCCACCCATCACCGCTTTTCCTTGTGGATCGAGCAATTCTTTCAATGGCATTACTTTTATTTCTACAGAATAATTCATTTTATTTCGATTTAAAAATCAAAGATAACGCAACATATCCAACGAGGATAATCGGAACTGCTAACCATTGTAATAATACAATTGCTAAAGTTGAAAAAATCAAAAGAATGATTTTAGATAAATTATTTTTTAAACTAAAATCTTTAAACTTCAAACTCAACATCTGGATAGTGGAAACCATTAATGCCGATAGTAAAATAATGACGGCATACAACACCCATTTGTTCACCAATAATGTTTGCATATTTAAAATCTGCAACCAACAAATCAATGGAAACGATGCGATAGTAATGCCGGCAGCCGGTGTGGGTAATCCTTTAAATGAAAAATGTTGCGATTCGTCAATATTAAATTTTGCCAAGCGCCACGCAGCTGCACAAGGAATGAGCAAAGCTGGCAACAACCACCATATCGAAATATCCAATCCATTTTCTTCTTGTGCAAAACTAATTCGCAAAAGCTGGAAAAGAATTAAACCCGGCGCTACGCCAAAACTTACAACATCAGCCAAAGAGTCCAATTGTTTTCCCATTGCGGAAGTGGCTTTAAATAATCGCGCTACAAACCCATCTAAAAAATCTACGATTGCTGCTGCAAAAATGAATAATGCTCCCCATGTAATTTTTTCTGGAAGGCGAACTTGCACAAATCCTTCCGTGTCAGTAAATACAATGGTTTCACCGGTTTGAAGAATGAAAATTATTGCAACGCAACCAAAAACAAGATTGAGCAAAGTAAAAAAATTGGGAATATTTTTCATTAATCAAACAGTTTATCGTTTCATCAGCGATTCAATTTCTTCCACCGTAATCGGAATATTTTTCATCAAATCTTTATTCCCATTTTTTGTAATCCAAACGTTATTTTCTATTCTAATTCCCATTTGTTCTTCTTCGATATAAATGCCGGGTTCAATTGTAAACACCATTCCGGGTTGAATGGGATCAGTCATTGTTCCCAAATCGTGCACATCAATTCCTAAATGATGAGAAATGCCATGGTATAAATATTTTCTATAAGCCCGATTTTCAGGATCTTCATTTTTTACATCACCTTTTTTCAAAAGACCTGCTTTCAAAAACAATTCAGTTGCTTTATCACCTACTTTATCGTGGTAATCTATAATGGAAATTCCTGGTTTTAATATTTCTTTACAATGATTGTGCAAATTCAAACAAGTATTGTAAATCTTTTTTTGCCTTGCAGTAAATTTTCCATTTACCGGAATGGTTCTTGTAAGATCGGCACAATAGCCACCGTACTCGGCGCCAAAATCCATCAGCAACATTTCACCGGTTTTACATTCTTGATTGTTAGCGATATAATGAAGCGTTCGGGCTCTGTCGCCACTGGCAATAATACTTCCATAAGCTGCGCCAGTTGCTCGTTGCGATAAAAACGAATGCCAAATTTCGGCTTCAATTTCAAACTCCATCACACCGGGTTTTATAAATTGTAACAAACGGCGAAATGTGCTGTCGGTAATATCAATTGCTTTTTGCAAAATCTCCACTTCCAATGCAGATTTAACAGCTCTTAATTTTTTAAGAATTTTTGCACTTCGTTTGTAATTGTGTAAAGGATATTTTCTTTGCAATTCTTCTGCATAACGATAATCTTTTACCGCAATCCAATTTGCTTTTCTGTCGTGTTCGTTTGTATTCAAATAAATATTTTCACTCCAATGAATCCATTTTTGTAAAAAAGGATCGATACTGTCAACCCAAATTATATTTTCAATGCCGGAGATGGCAACCGCTTCTTCTTTGCGCAATCTTTTTCCATCCCATTTTTCTTTTAATTCATTTGGGCGAACCAATACCAACACTTCGCTGTATTTTTTTTCTGCATTGTTTGGAAAAAGAATAAGCATGGTATCTTCTTGCGTAATTCCCGTAAGCCAAAACAAATCCGAATTTTGTTTGAATTTGAATTGCGCATCAGCATTCATGGGCAATTCGTCATTGCTGTTGAAAATGGCAATGGAATTGGGCAACATTTCCTTTATAAATCGTTCCCGATTTTTTATAAAAATTTGTGCATTTAAAGGTAAATATTTCATAAAACAGTTTTTTTCTACTTGCAATAGTACTGCTAATCAATGAATTTTTTTGTTTTCTTATTTCAATAAATTCGTTAAAAAATTGCACAAAACTCGCCTTTTGAATATCTAATTCTCGTCGCCTACCTTTGCCTTCTCATACTTCAAAAACTATATATGTCTTCATTAATTAGTTCAGAAAATAAACTAAATAAAGAATTAAAATTTGAAGGAACAATTCATTATCAGCAATCTCCAGAAGAATTGATAAACGCAACATTGAGAATTGGAGAAGGTTTATTAAACGATACCGGTGCTTTGTTAATTAACACAGGAAACTTTACCGGAAGAAGTCCGAAAGATAAGTTTATTGTACATGATGAATATTCTGCTTCAACTGTAAACTGGATTGAATTCAATCAGCCGCTTGATGAAAAATATTATGCAATTATTTATGAAAAAATTAAAACTCATTTAGCAAAACTTCCTGAAGTTTGGGTGCGTGATTGTGCTGTTTGTGCAGATCCGCGCTATCGGCTCAACTTTCGAGTAACGACGGAAAAACCTTGGAGTAATTTATTTGCATACAACATGTTTCTTCGACCATCGGAAGAAGAATTAAATAATTTCGATCCGCAATGGCAACTAATTGCATGCACCGACTTAATGCTTGACCCAGTTGAATGTGGAATTCGTCAACAAAATGTTTCGCTAATTTCATTTAAACATAAAACTATTTTGATTGCCGGTTCTGGCTACACCGGAGAAATAAAGAAGGGAATTTTTTCTATTCTAAATTATATTTTACCGCAAGAAAAAAATATTTTAAGCATGCATTGCAGTGCCAATGTGGGCAAAGACGGCGATACTGCAATTTTCTTTGGCTTGAGCGGAACTGGCAAAACAACACTTAGTGCCGATAGCAATCGAAAATTAATTGGCGACGATGAACATGGATGGAGCGACGAAACTATTTTTAATTTCGAAGGAGGTTGTTATGCTAAATGTATTAATTTGTCAGAAGAAAAAGAGCCTGAAATCTTCAATGCAATTCGACCCGGAGCAATAGTTGAAAATACTGTTTGCTTTCCCAATACCAATAAAATTAATTTTGAAGATGCTTCGATAACTGAAAATACAAGAGTTTCCTACCCATTACATTTTATCTCAAATGCATTAGTCCCTTCCGTTGGCAGCCTACCAAAAAATATTTTCTTTTTAACCTGTGATGCGTTTGGTATTTTGCCTCCAATTTCAAAACTATCACAAGCGCAAGCAATGTACCAATTTATTAGTGGTTATACTGCAAAAGTAGCTGGAACAGAAGCTGGAGTAAAAGAACCAAGTTCTACATTCAGCGCATGTTTTGGTGCTCCTTTTTTACCATTACATCCAGCAAAATATGCTGCAATGCTTGGTAAAAAAATTGAAGAACAGCAAGTAAATGTTTGGCTTGTAAACACTGGTTGGAGTGGTGGTCCTTATGGAATTGGAAACAGAATGAAACTATCTTTTACCCGCGCTATGATTACAGCTGCGCTTGAAAACAAACTGAATGAAGTTCAATTTGAAACCCATCCTGTTTTTGGATTTGCAATGCCGACAACTTGTCCCAATGTTCCCGACGAAATTTTAAACCCACGGAATACTTGGGCAGATAAAAATGCTTACGACGAAAAAGCTAATTATTTAGCCAACCTATTTGTTAAGAATTTTGAAAAATATAAATCGGAAGTTTCCAAAGAAACATTGGCAGCTGCGCCACGAGTATAATTTTGCAAGCGGTTTTTCGTTTAATAGCTAATGAAATACTTGCTATCCGTTTTCTTTTCGTTTTTCTGCATTCAACTTTTAGCGCAAAAAAATAATTTAGTTATTTATTGGTCGCACGAAAGAAAATTAGTTTGGGATGACTTTAAAGCGTCGCCTCCGAAAAATTCTCCCCTTGCAGCAGTTACAAACACGCATATCGGTTTCTCTTTTTATTATTCCAACAATAAATTAAACCACAGTATTGATTGTCATTTCAATCAATACAATTCTTGGGGAATTGTAAAAACAGATTTTATACTTCAACACGAACAAGGTCATTTTGATATTGCTGAAATTTTTGCACGAAAACTCAAAAAAAGTATTGTAGAATATCAATTCAATAGCACTAATTACCGGAATGACTTGGATACAATTTTTGAAAAAATAACAACAGAAGAAAGTGAATTTCAAAAACTATACGACAATGAAACAAACCACAGTCGCAACAAACAAAGACAATTTGAATGGGTTGAAAAAATTACACAACAACTAAACCTACTGAATTCCTATTCCAATTATCGTTAAAAAAGCCCGAACAATTTAGCATCAATTTTAGAAATAATATCTCCCAAATCTTCTTCATTTTCAGGAAATTTATTATTGTCGATATCAATTATCAAAAGTGGACCAGCTTTGTATTTATCAATCCATTTGTTGTAATATTCGTTCAATCGTTTTAAGTAATCGAGACGAATATTTTCTTCATATTCGCGACCTCTTTTTTGAATTTGCCCAACCAAAGTGGGAACGGATGCTTTTAGATAAATAAGTAAATCCGGTGGTTTCACCATCTGGTTCAGCGTATTGAAAAATTCGTAATAATTATCGTAATCTCTTTTGCTCATCAATCCCATTTCGTGCAAATTGGGTGCAAAAATCTGTGCATCTTCATAAATCGTTCGATCTTGAATAACCGTTTCTGTTCCTTTTTCAATTTCTAATAATTGAGAAAGACGACTGTTGAGAAAATAAATCTGTAAATTAAAACTCCAGCGCGGCATGTCTTCATAAAAATCGAATAGATACGGATTGTGATCAACATCCTCAAATTGTGGAATCCATTTATAGTGTTTACTCAGCAATTCCGTCAACGTAGTTTTTCCAGCACCAATATTTCCTGCTACGGCAATGTGTTTTACTTTTTTAATTTTAGCCATTATTTTATTTCAAGATTCTAAATATAATAAAAGTAACATTCAAGATAAAACTATTTTTCTTGAAAATCTTCTTTGTTTTTTATCAATAATAATTTAGTCCCATTGCTTGTCGAACTAATTCCATTGTAGTTTTTGCACTTTTTCGTGCTTTTTCCGCGCCTTGCTCCATCACTTGTTGAAGATATTTTTTATTTTGCAAAATATCCTTCACATTATTTCTTATTGGAGAAATAAATTCTATCATGTCATCTGCCAACTGATTTTTCATATCTCCATAGCGAATACTGCATTTGCTGTAATCTTCGTTAAATTTATTTACAACCTCTTCCTTGCTTACCAATTTCATAAGCAGAAAAATTGCTTCAATATAGTCTGGTTTTGGTGTTTGAGAATCCGTAGGGCCGCTATCTGTTTTTGCACGCATTATTTTTTTTCGAATTTCGTCATCTTCATCTGCAAGATAAATAGTTGCATTTTGATTTTCACTTTTGCTCATTTTACCAGACCCATCCAAGCTGGGAACTTTTACTAAGTCGGAACCAAAATTAAAAGCCTGTGGTTCGGGAAAAATTTCTCCATAGCGATGATTGAATCTGTTCGCAAAATTTCGTGCCATTTCCAAATGTTGCTCTTGGTCTTTTCCAACGGGCACTAACGAAGCGCGGTGTAAAAGAATATCTGCGGTTTGCAAAACAGGATAAGTTAACAATCCTGCATTTACATTTTCGGGTTGTTGGCGAACTTTTTCTTTAAATGTTACCGTCTTTTCCAACTCACCTTTGTATGCAAGCATATTCAAATACAAATACAATTCCGAAGTTTCCTGAACATGACTTTGACAATAAAATGCAACGCAATTGGGGTCAAGACCGCAAGCAATGTTTTCGGCTATTACACGATGAACATTCTCCTTCAACTCTTTGGTATCTGGATGTGTGGTTAGTGAATGAAGATCAGCAATCATAAAAAAGCAATTGTAGGATTGTTGCATACGGACATAATTCTGCACCGCCCCGAAATAATTTCCGAGATGAAGTAGCCCAGTTGGGCGAATACCACTCATGACAATTTTTGCATCCATCATATTCAATTGCTGATAAAAGAGGGCGAAGATAACAAGAGTAATTTAAAATCTATTTCGCATAATCGCCCATTTATCGTGTTTGCAAACATCTTCTAAACCGAAAATCCTTTCATTTAACCATCGAGCATAAACTAGTTATGAAAAAAAAGGATTGGATTATATTTGTTCAAGTTTAATTCTTAAAAACAAATCGGCAATGCCAAATACAATAATTCATCTCGAAGATATTCGTAAAAGTTATTTCATGGGAAAGATGGAATTACCTGTATTAAAAGGAATTACTTCTTCTATTTTTAAAAACGAATATGTGGCGTTGATGGGGCCTTCCGGCTCCGGAAAAAGTACACTCATGAATATCATTGGTTGCTTGGATACGCCGACTGCCGGAAAATATACACTCAACCAACAAAACATTAGCGAAACAGAAGACAATAAATTAGCTGAAATAAGAAATAAAGAAATCGGTTTTGTATTTCAACAATTTAATTTATTGCCAAGATTAACAGCGCTCGAAAACGTAGCACTGCCGTTGGTTTATGCCGGAATGAATAAAAAATTACGCAGCGAAAAAGCGATGGAAGTGTTGGAAATGGTGAACCTCACAGACCGTCATCACCACAAACCAAATGAACTAAGTGGCGGACAATGCCAAAGAGTTGCTATTGCAAGAGCACTTGTAAATAACCCTTCGATTATTTTAGCCGACGAACCAACCGGAAATTTAGATACAAAAACTTCTTATGAAATAATGCAAGTTTTTCAAAAAATTCATACTGCAGGAAATACAATTGTATTGGTAACACACGAAACCGATATTGCAAATTACGCCCACCGTATTATTCGACTACGAGATGGTTTAGTAGAAAGCGATACAAAAAATGAGAGGGTTGCTACAATTACTCATTAAATTTTTTCGATAAATTAGCACTGTTTATGGCACAAAAAATTTACACCAAAACAGGAGATGAAGGAAAAACTTCATTAATTGGCGGAACAAAAGTTTTGAAATCGAACAGCCGAATTGAAGCTTATGGAACGATCGACGAATTGAATTCCCATATTGGACTTTGTTTAGATCATCTAAAAATTTCCAACATTGAAAATGCACTTTCCGAAATACAAGATCGGTTGTTTACGATTGGTTCTGCACTTGCTTGCGACCCCGAAAAAGAAACAAAACTTTTAATCCCCGATTTAAAAGAATCCGATGTGTTTTTATTGGAAAATAAAATTGATTTTATGAATCAAACGCTTGCCGAAATGAAATCATTTATTTTACCGGGCGGAAATATTGCAATTTCTCAATTGCATATTGCACGATGCGTTTGCCGCCGCGCAGAACGATGCGTAGTTGGTTTGCAAGAAACCGGATTAACTATCGAACCGTTAATCATCAAATATCTGAATCGGCTGAGTGATTATTTATTTGTATTGGCAAGGTTTATTGCATTGCAATTAAAAGTTGAAGAAATTCCTTGGAAACCCAGACTTTAATTTTTACTCAGAAATTTTCCCATCCTTCATGTGTAAAATACGATCACAAGATTGAGCCAATGCTTCGTTGTGCGTTACAATTAAAAATGTTTGATTGAATTGGTTTCTTAATTCCAAAAACAATTGATGCAATTCGTTTGCACTTGCAGAATCAAGATTGCCCGTTGGCTCATCTGCCAAAACAATTTTTGGTTGATTGATTAATGCCCTTGCAATTGCAACGCGTTGCTGTTCTCCACCCGAAAGTTGACCCGGCTTATTATTTATGCGATTGGATAAACCTAAAATTTGCAACAATTTTTCTGCTTCTTGTTTTACTTCGTTCTTTTTTCTTTTTGCAATCCATCCCGGAATACAAACATTTTCCAATGCGGAAAATTCCGGCAATAAATGATGAAACTGAAAAACAAACCCAATATTTTTATTGCGAAATGCAGCTAATTTATTACCTGATAAAGATTCTATTTCAACATTGTTGATAGTTGTAATTCCGGAATCGGCTTTATCTAAAGTTCCCAAAATATGCAACAGCGTGCTTTTTCCCGATCCGGACGGACCAATAATTGAAACCAATTCTCCTTGTTGAATTGAAATATTAACTCCTTTTAATACTTGAATAGCCCCATAATTTTTATGAATTTCTTTACCTGTTAACATTTGATTTTAAGCCATTTGAGTTATCAAATATCTTTAAACCTTTTTATAAAAAAAAGTCCAAAAAAAGGACCTAAAAAAAGTAGATTTGAAAAATTCGCTTTAAACATTACTTTTGCGCAAAATTGAAGCGGTTTTCACTTTTAATATTTTTAAAAAAATAGCCCATGTTTTGGACATTAGAACTTGCCTCGTATCTTGAAGAAGCCCCATGGCCATCAACAAAAGATGAATTAATTGACTATGCTATTCGTTCGGGCGCACCCAATGAAGTGGTGGAAAATTTGCAAGAATTAGAAGATGAAGGATTCGAGATTTACGAAAGCATCGAAGAGATCTGGCCCGACTATCCGAGCCACAGCGATTTTATGTTCAATGAAGATGAACATTAAAATAGCTTAGTAATTAAGAAAATTTTATCGGATTACTTTTCCATTTGTTCAATTACTGCTTGCGTTACGCCAGTAAAAGAAAATCCTCCATCGTGAAAAAGATTTTGCATGGTTACCATGCGACTATTATCACTGAACATCATTACACAATAATTAGCACAATCCTCTCCACTTGCATTTCCGAGTGGGCTCATTTTTTCTGCATAATTCATAAATCCGTCAAATCCTTTTACGCCGCTTCCTGCAGTAGTTCTTGTTGGAGATTGTGAAATAGAGTTTATGCGCACTTTATTTTTTACTCCGTAATGATATCCAAAACTTCTTGTAATACTTTCCAACAAACTTTTTGCATCGGCCATTTCATTATAATCAGGAAAAACTCGTTGGGCAGCAATATAAGTAAGTGCAACTACGCTTCCCCATTCGTTGAGCGCATCCATATCCCAAGCTGTTTTCAATACACGATGAAAACTAACGGCAGAAATATCTAATGTTTTTTGATTCCATTCGTAGTTTAATTCGGTGTAATGTTTTCCTTTTCTCACATTTAAACTCATCCCGATGGAATGTAAAATAAAATCAATTTTTCCTCCAAAATGTTCCATTGATTTCTGAAACAAGTTTTTCAAATCATCCATATTTACCACATCAGCACCAATCACAGGTGCATTAACGGCTTCTGCTAATTTATTTATTTCGCCCATTCGAAGTGCAACAGGGGCATTTGTTAATACTAACTGAGCACCTTCGTCAAAACACTTCAATGCTGTTTTCCAAGCGATTGATTTTTCGTCTAATGCGCCAAAAATGATTCCTTTCTTTCCTTTTAATAAATTATTTCCCATTCGATTTTTTTTTCGGTGTAAAAATAAGAAGTTATTATCAGCAATTACTTATTGTCCGTTTCATGAAGCACCATTTCTCTTGCATTGGCAATCGCAGCTACAGTTGGTTTATCGCCACCAATCATTTTTGCAATTGCATTAACTCGCTCTTCGCTATTTAGTTTGCGAATATTTGCTTTAATAACATCGTTTACAAATTCTTTGTAAACAAAGAAATGAGCATCCGCTTTTCCTGCAATTTGCGGTTGATGCGTAATGCAAATCACTTGTCGCTTTGTTGCTAATTCTTTCAATAAAATTCCAACTTGCTTTGCAGCTTCGCCAGAAATACCCGAATCTATTTCATCAAAAACAAGTGTTGCTAAATCAATATGTTGCGCAACTAATGATTTTACACAAAGCATCAATCGGCTTAACTCCCCACCGCTGGCAACTTTGCGAATGGGTAAATGTTTTTCACTTTTATTGGCGTTAAATAAAAAGTCGATGCTATCCATCCCAAATTCGTTCAGTTCATTTTCGCAGTTTACCAAAACTTGCATACTGGCATTGGGCATTCCAACTCGTTTCAATAATTCGTTTACCTGTTTTTCAATTGGTTTTACAAATTGAGTTCGTTGGTTAAAAATCTGTTTCGCTTTTTCAGTTGCTTTTTCAAACAACAGTTCAGCTTGTTTCTTTTTTTGCTGAATGGTTTCATCCAAATTCAAAACAAAAAGTAAATTTTCTTGTAATTGATGCTGAATTTCAAGCAACTCATTTGTAGTTTGTACGCCGTGTTTTTTAAATAATTTATACCCAACTGATAACCGATTGTTTAAAAACTCAATTTTTTCAGAATCATAATTTATTTGATTGGACAATTGCGCTAATTCGTCTGAAATGTCCTGCAATTCTATATGAGCAGCTAAAAGTCTTTCTGCTAAATTTGAAATTGAAGGATGGTTTGCAGCAAAACTATTCAGTGAATTTGAAAGTATTTTTATTTGTTGTACAATCGGTAATTCTTTATCTTTTAATTCATTGTATGCAATTAACAATGCATTTTTTATTCCTTCCGCATTGTTCAATGTTTTCAATTCATTTTCAATATTCTCTATTTCCTGCTCTTTAAAATCAGCATCTTCTAATTCAGAAAATTGAAAACGATTGTAATCTGCTTCTTTATCAAACTGTGATTTTTTTTCAATTAATTCGTTTAATTCTTTCAATTCCGATTTCCAGGAAAAATAAATTTCTTGATAAGTTTTCAGTGGTAAACCATTACCGGCAAGTGCGTCAATTACTTCTCGCTGAAAAATATTTTCGCTCAATTGCAACTCATCAAACTGTTGATGCAAATCCACCAACAACGAACTCAATTCTTGTAATTGAGAAAGATTTACAGGCGTATCATTTATAAACGCTCTTGATTTTCCATTCGAAATTATTTCTCTTCTCAAAATCAATTCTTCGCCAAAATCAAAATCATTTTCTTTTTTAAACTTTTCAATCGAAGCTGTATTTTCTGCTAAAAAAATACTTTCAACAATACATTTTTTTTCTTTGTTTATAAGCACCGACGAGTCGGCACGGTGCCCTAAAATTAATCCCAACGCGTCGGCTATAATTGATTTTCCCGCTCCTGTTTCGCCGGTAATGCTATTCATCTTGCCACTAAAGTCAATTTCCAATTCTTCAATAATGGCATAATTCTGTATGAATAATTTTTGCAACATAAAACGAAGATAAAAAATGAAGCCCGCTACAACAATTTATGAAAGACAAAAAAAATCCGCCAGTAAATACTGACGGATTTGATATAGTTGATTTTAATTTCTTAGAAATTAACTGTAAGGCTTGCTTGCAAAATAGTACCATGTTGGCTAAAATGAGAGCCATCATAAGTAACCATATCGTAGCGCTGATTGAATGTAATCAAATTTGATTGATTCTTGACTTCAGCAGCACTTTTCAAAAGTGTTTCTCCTGCAGAATTCATTGCACGGAACTCCCATTTTGGAGTTACATTAAGCAAGTTTAAGACACTAAATGAAGCAGCAACTTTATCAGAGAACTTATAGCCAAATCCTAAATCAGTAACAACTTTAGGAATAAAATAAACTTTTAAATTTTGGTCCATCCCATCATTTCTAAATTGAGTTGGTCCAAATAAAGTGTTATTAAAATTAATATTCCATTTGTTTACTGTATAATCTGCCCCCAAAATAGCTTTGTATTTAGGACGAGATGAAAGCAACAAATACTCTTGCGTATAATTAAAAATAGATTGTCCTGCATTTTTAATTAATGTAGGATTGTTAATACCACCATCTTTATCAAGTTCATTTGAAATTGTATAGTTTCCAGCAAGGCTCCAATTCAAATTACCATTACCCAATTTTGAATTACGATAATTGAATACGAAATCTAAACCTGAAGTACTTGTGTTGATACCATTAATCATAAATGAAACAGATCCAACACCACTTTGATCTAAGATTGCATTCAACGGCGCAGATGCCGGAGTAGAACCTTTTGAAATTCTTGAACTTAATACAATTCTGTCTTTCACTTTAATGTTGTAGTAATCCAATGTCATGCTAAAGCGTGGAGATGGATTATAACCAAATCCCAACGTAAAGTTGTTTGATTTTTCTGGTGATAATTTTTTAACACCCAAAAGATAAGCTTGAGGACTTACATTATTTACAATACCAGAAAGTTGAATTCCTTGCCCTGGAACAAAGCTATAGTTTACAATCTGTGTGTAAATTTGGTGAAGTGATGGCGCTTTGAAACCTGTAGAAAGAGATCCACGAATAGTAGCTTTTCCATCATTCAATTTATAACGAGAACTTAATTTCCAAACAAATGCATTTCCAAAATCGCTATAATCTTCTGTACGAACTGTTGCGTTCACTAAGAAATCGCTCGAAAAATCGTAAGCAAGATCTAAATAAGAACCAAAGTTGAAACGAGTTGATTTTCCTGAATTCTCTTGTTTCATACCAGCAAAAGAATCAGAACCTCTTCCATGATAAGAAGCAGTATCGCCGGCAAGAATATTAAACGTTTCTGCTCTGAACTCAGAACCAAAAGAAACTGTAAATGCGTCGCTTACTGATTTAGAGATATCAATATTGCCTACATGATGCGAAAATTCGTAACCTCCCGGTCTGAAAGTTGTTGGACTTCTTGTACCCAAATCTCTATTTACAGAATTAGTAACCATGTAAGAAATTGTGTTTCCACCTGTAGTAAAACTAATATCAGAATTCCAACCATTTTTTTCGCCTTTAAGACCAATTGTTCCATTGTAATCGTTCAAATCTCCATCGAATGTTGGAACATAACCAAGGTAAGGTGTACCTGGAGTGTGCAATAAACCGTAATCGGTAGGTCTCCAATATGGAGTACGATAATTTGCATAACTGTTTACTTTCTTATAAACAAATGCTCCATTAAAATAAAATTCACCATTTTCTCCAGTTGGAACTGCACCATTTACTAAAAATTTAGCAGCAGTAGTTTTAGGTGCTCCGTTAATATTACCAGCATCTGGTTTTAATTTCAAAAATGCTTGAACTTCAGAAAGTGTTGCACCAAAATCTGATGCTTCGCCAGCTGCGTCAACAATTCCTGAACGGCTTACCTGTCCTACTTTTTGAAGATTTACAGTGTAGTTAAGAAAACCACCTTTTCCTAAACTTCCACCATTGTTTACAGTCATTCCAAAAGTTTCTCCATCTCCTTTATGCGTAATTCCAGTATTAACTGTAACAGCACCCGCATCGTTTTTATCTTTTAAAATAATGTTCATTACACCAGCAATCGCATCAGAACCATATTGTGCAGATGCACCATCACGTAAAATTTCTACACGCTTAATTGCTGCTGTTGGAATTGCAGAAATATCTGCTCCAGACTCACCAACACCTGGCGATGTTTGGATATACATCAATGCACTTGTGTTTTTACGTTTTCCATTAATAAGAACCAATGTACGGCTTGGTCCCATGTTTCTAATTTCATAAGGATCCATCAAAGCTGATGCATCATTTACCGGTGTTTGAACCGTGTTAAATGAAGGAACTCTGTACTGCAACGCTTTGTCAAATGTTGCTTGTGCAGTGCTACCAAGATCTTTTGCTGAAAAAATATCAATTGGTAATGGTGCATCAGTAATAGTACGACGTGTGTTACGGCTACCAACTGATACAATTACTTCTGATAATGAAGCAGCACTTTGCTTTAATGAAATTGTTAGCGA